>NZ_CP036262.1:3608295-4209677 GCF_007741495.1 Roseimaritima multifibrata | reverse complement strand
TGGAGAATATTTTGGATGCGAAACCGCCACCACCACCTGATTCGGTGCCGGCCATCGATGCCGACGTAAGTGGGGCGACGACCATCCGTGAACGCCTGGCACTACATAGCGAAGACAAGACCTGTTATGTCTGCCATCGGAACATGGATCCACCCGGTTTTGCGCTTGAGACATTTGATCCGATTGGGCGGTGGCGATCGAAGTACCCGAAACCGAAAGGTAAAGGGGAAGCCGCAAAAATCGATTCGTCAGGAAAGTTGGCGTCCGGAGAATCCTTTGCCAATTTCACTGAGTTCAAAGAGGTGTTGGTAGCAAGTCGGCTGGATGTGTTCACACGAACGTTGATCAAAAAACTGCTCGCATACGCCACCGGGCGACATATGGAGCAGGCGGATCAATACGTGATCGACGATATCACCGAACGCGTGAAGGCGGACAACTATGGCTTAGAAACCATGCTGGTGGAGGTTTTGACAAGTTCCGTTTTTCGGTCCCGCTAATGCGCGATTGGGTTGGCCAATCGTCTCTCGTGGTCGGGGAATCGTTAACTGCGGGGATGTGTGGGCGTTTGACGTGCGGTAACGAATCGAAATTCCTACGATGCTGTGAATGTCGCTTTTCGCTTTGCGAAAGAATGTCCCTTGGGAGCTGCTTTCGCGGAACGAAAGGCTACAAGAACCGTCATCTATTAATTTCGCGTTTCCCGCCAAAGGCGACACTCTGCAAGCCGGTCCGCAACAATTCACAGGTTCTTAGGGCTGCTGAACGCCCCAAACGCTCCCATGTTTTTCACTCGCCAAGGTTCGGCACAATGTCTGCCCAAAGGTGAATCGCGCGATATGGGGCTTCGCGAGCGCTTGATGGTTAGCGCACCGCAACTCTTTTCTTCACGGCAGTTCGGAAGCCTGAGTTCGGGCGAAGCCCGGCGATCAGCAACAGGGCGAGGAGCGATAGCGTGGACGGTTCCGGAACGGCAGAGGCGGTTGGAGTAAAGGGAGTGACCGCAAATGATAAGATTCGGGCTTGGTCTTTTAGTTCGTTCCCCGAAAAGGTCATCGTGATCGGCTGTCCGGCCAGAATCAATTGCCCCGCAAATGGATCGGTGTAGGTATTCCCAAGGTCACCGAGGTGAAAGGTGTCCGGAGCGATGGACACTGTAAATTGATCGTCCGTGTTCATCGAAGCGAATTCAATGCTGTCGAAACGGAGGGCCTGATCGAACTGGAACGTCCAAGATTCGTCAAAATTGAAGTTGTTCGTTTCGTTGCCAACACCAAAATGAGTTTGGAAAGTTGGGGCTGATAGAGTCGGGTTGTCGATCCCCAGGCCCCCTGCCCCGTCAATTCTTGTGGAACCACCGGTGTGGATGATCGCACCAACTGACGGAGCGTCGTCGAGGTCTCGGTAAGAGAACGCGACGTGTTGCAAGGTGACGCCGTCGCGTGTCATGTTCGTCGATGGGCCGGCGCCTGCATCGAATTCCGAGTTGTTTTCGAAGCTGAAAAGAATTCCCGCCTCCGCTGTCGTCGCCAACAAACCGGTGTTAGCGAATACTCCAAACGTCAACAGCCCGACTGCTCCCATCATCCTGCCCATGATCGACTCCTGCCCGAGTGATAAATAGGTTGCCGCCAGTGCCTTCAGCGAATGAGGCAACCCTTGCGACTTTTTGAACCTCTACAATTTAGGAGAGTCCGGCTTCATTGTCAAAAAAATGCAATTTCCTGCTCTGAGGTGCAAAAAAGTAGCCCAGGGGGGAACGAATGGCTGGCGGTACGTGAAGTGTAATGGTGAGGATTAGCAAGCGGTTTGCTGGCCTGCGGTTGGCGTTTGATGCTAGAAAAATCCTCCACCGCCCATGCCACCACCTCCACCAACGAAAAACTGTTGCCCCGTATCGGGTACCTGTTCGTGTTCGACTTCCGGGGCGGCTCCGAACTGGGTTTCTCGCATCACTTCGAAGAAACGAGATACGTCGGCGTGGGTTGCCAGCGTGGCGGAGACTAGGATCGCTGGTCGCTTCGACGGAATGGTCATCATCGACGAGCTGCCTCCCATTTGGTCCCAGCTATTGACGTGGACGGACATTTGAATGGTTTCGATCATTTCTTCAGCTTGTGCAAGTGGGATTCCCGTTCCTTCAAGCCAATAGATTCGCGTTAGGAGTTGATCTTCGGCATCGGAGTGAGTGGTGACCTTAAACGCATCCCCCTCGATCGTCAGTGTTAGGTCGACGCTGTCCAGTAATTCATGCAGGAGATTCTGCAGCGTGGTTTTGGTCCTCGTTAGAGTCACCGGCAAGTCTGCCGTCAGTCCCTCCTCCTCCAACGCTCGTTCGTCGATCCAGAAGGGAAGATCCTGTTGGGCGGAAAGAGTTGTTAAGGCTTCCGAGAGCGGGACTTCGTAGAACTGGCAGTCGGCCGATTCTGAAAGCTGTTCGAGAATCCGATCGGCTGCCTTTGTATCAAGGTTGACCCAGCGACTGACGCCAATGCCCTGGTGGACTAAGGCTGCGGGATCGGCGGTGATCAGCAACCCATCATTTTCGACGATGGCCTGTAGGCCATGGGGGTGCAGCAACCGGCGGAGTGCGACGCGTAATGGCATTTCCTCTGTGATCCCGTTCGCTTGCAATGCTGTTTCTGAATCGACCTGAGCGAACTTCAGACCGCGCTGATCCAGGATGACCGATCCTGGTGGAAGCGAATCGAGTTGGTTGGGCAACGCTGCCAATGTTGTTGCGTCCGGTAACTGGATCCCCAAAGGTTCGTCTAAGCGTGCCATAATATCTTCGGCGAACAGAGAATCTGGAACCGTATCCACGATCCGTTTCTCCCATCGCATTGGTGGACTTGTTACCGCAGGGGCCGGGAGAACCTGTCCCGGTGCCGCGCCACTTATGGGGGCGACTTTGGTTGAACTGGGACCTTGGGAGGGAGAGCCAAATTGAGCCTGAACGGTCGGCGGTGTGAGGGCGTCGGCAGCGGCCAATCGCGTCGGCGGTCCGGCTGCGGCTTGTCCATTCAACAGGGAACCGTCATTGGCGGTCCAAAACAGAGCAAGCACCGCCGTACCGGCCAGGAAAGCTGCAGAAGTAAGGATCGTAGGCATCAAACGAACTCCAGGTAAATGAATAGGATCCAGTCGAGGTGGATCGATTGGCGGGGCGGGTAGTTTGTTTGCCGCCAAAACGTCTGAAAAACGTTGAGACGCTCCCGCAGCTTCGGCTGCAGAAACGGTCCACTGATGGACCGCGGCAAAAGCGACAATCGGGACGATCCCCCGCTGTCTTAACCGCCTGGAAAGGAGTTGCTTGCCTCTTTGTAACCGGCCACGGACCGACCCGGCCGTTGTCTGGAATTTGTCTGCAACCTGCTGTATCGAAAACCCTTCCAGCAAGTGCAGCACAATCGCCGAGCGGTAGTGTGCCGGCAATTCTGCCAATTCCTCATTCAGGACAAGGGCTTCGTGCCGTTTGGCCAACTGTTCCAGCGGTTCGCTTGCCACCAACCGTGGCGGATCGGCTACTGACTGAGGGTCCGTCATCGGTTCCGGTTCTCGTTTGACATTTGCGACGATTGCTGAAGAAACACGGTGTGCCACGCAGTGCAGCCAACCGGCCAAACGTTCAGGCTGGCGGATCTTACCGGCGTCCCGGGCAAGCAGCAGGAAGGTCGATTGAAAGGCGTCCTCGGCGTCGGCCAACGACCGACATCGACGGCGACAAACACTAAGGACCATCACGCTGTAACGATCGACCAAAGTGGTCAATGCAGATGCTTGTTGGTCCACAATCCAGGCTTCCAGCAGATCGGCATCTGCGAGATAGGATTGTCCACTCTGCTGTGAAACCAAGTTATTCATCCGCGCTTCCGGCAAACAAGAAAAGAAGTGCTTCGCAACTATTAGAATAGTGCTGTGAGGGAATTTTATGGCGCGCTTTTTTTAAAATTAAATTTCCGAAACCGTTTGGATGCAGTTTAAGTATGCCTCTGCCGAATCCGTCACAAAGTTATTTTGGGCAACGAAAACCAAGGTTTGATGCCTAGCATGGAATGAACGTCAGCTTGCCGGTGTGCATGCTAGAGAAATGGAAAAAACAAGATTTCAGTTTCCATCGGGATCGTCCCGTTCGGTAGAGAAACGGGCAGTTTCCTCAAATACTCCACCGCGCCTTGCTTCACCGTGAACCCCGCATTTCGGTCGAACAAGAGAGTCGTTGCTAACTGAAAGCCCCAGGGAAAGGCCGGGAACGGAACTTAGGCAGCACCCTGGCGTCCGCGAGACCGAAGCGGAATTCAATGCAGGAGTCGAGTACGAGTACCGCGATGCTGAGTACGAGTACGAAGTTGGCAGAAGTTAGAACTAGACGTCGTCCTAGGTGACCGCAATTGTTTTTGGTATCGAAAAAACCGTACTCGTACTCGTACTCAGGACGCAGCCCGGTACTCGTACTCCTGCTCGAATCGAGGCATCGTTGGGCGGTCGGTTCTTGCGGACCAGCGTTCTCTTGCATTTTGGGGTGGTTGCCTAAGGCTGTAGGGCAGGCACCGTTTGTTTGGGGCCGGCTCAAACTGGCGCATCTAATCTACGCGAATGATACCGCTCGTGATGCGGGGGCGACTTTGAGGCTCGTTGCTCGGCTTCAATTCGTGCGGTACGTGCAGGGCAGGCATTTTTGATGCAGCTAGCGATCCGGTCCGAGCAGTAACGTTGGGAGTTATCCACCGACACAAAAAAGCGTTTGACCGGTGCGAATCAGCAACCGATCTTCCGCGACTGCAACGCCATAGACCATCGGGTCTCCATAGGAAAAGATTTTGTGTAGCTGTGTTTCGGGCATCCCCGCGAAGACTTTTTCGGGGCCGCTTTTCGGTTTGACTTGATCGCTGGGGACCGCGTTCGCTCGCCTCTGCTCCGCCGCCAATTCCTGAGCTTCTAGCATCGCTTCTCGATCGTATAACTGGTTGCGAGCGACTTGGTCATATTCGTCGCCGGGGCGAAGGACCAGTGTGAAACCATTTTTCAATACAAAGTAGACCAGCGATTCGCCGGAACGATTGGTGACGCCGACCGCCGAAGCCCAACAGGGCGTGCCGATTCGTTTGGCAAACACCTGCTTGCCGGTTTCCTGGTTGACGCAGTAGAGCACGCCTACTTTATTGACGTAATAGACATAGCCGGCAAAGGCCAGTGGCGTGGAGTAATAGGAGTTCGCCCGCTCGGCTCCCCAGAGAAAATCAAAGCTGGGTTTACCCTCAACCTCGGTCAGCTTCAGACAACAGTTCGACCCCGCCGTGGCATCCGCGTCGGTTGCACCTCCGTACATTGTCGTCGATCCGACGAAGATGCGATCTCCCATGACCGACGGAGACGGGATATGGTTTCCCTGTAAGCCGTGATGTTGCCACAGCGCTTCGCCTGTTGACGCGTCGTAAGCGTCGACCGTGTCTGCGGAACTGGTGATGACCAGTTTACGACCGTTGATTTGGGCGATCACCGGTGACGACCAAGAAGGAATGCGGTCGCCTCGATCGGTTTTCCAGGCGATGGAGCCATCCGCCTTGTTGATCGCGACTACGTAGGATGGACCATGGTGATCGATAAGGACGTAAAGATGGTCGTCCGTCTGGGCAAGCGAACTTGCGACACCTCGCTCGTTCTGAACCTCGCCATACTTCTTGAACAGCGACAGGCTCCAGCGTTGCTCTCCAGCATGTGTCATCGCTGTGACGTCGCCGCTGGGAAAAAATGAGAACAGACCGCTGTCATCCACGCAGCAGGTCGGAGCGGCGCGGCTATTGCGAAAGTAGTTTTCGACCGGTGTGGTCGCGACGATCTGTTTGGTCCAGTTCTTATCGCCAGTGCGTAAATCAAACGCGTGGACCTGACAGTCCTGTTGGAAGGCTCCTTCACTGCTGGTCACGTAGACCTGCCCATCCCAAACAACCGGCGCCGACTGTCCGTAGCCTGGGATTTCAGTTTGCCACGTAACCTCTTCGGGGGACCACTGCGTTGGCAAATCGGCTTGCACAACGCTGCTCCCGTCGCCTCGAAAACTGGTCCAGTTTTCATTTGCGAAACCTATGACGCCGACCAACAGACCGGCGTTCCAGACGAGCGTGGTCAACGTCCATACTTTCAGTCGCCTTCTGTGTCGGTTAGCCATGCGGTCCGATTCCTATGCTGGACGGTGAGGGGCTATTGGCCATCCGGTCGCCTCGATTTCGGGCGGATGGAAATAGGGACGGGAAACGGAGCGGACTGTCGGTTGGCCGTTGAAGTTTGGGGTTCGGTCCAACACGGAATACGCTGGAACAGACGCTAGGCCCTTCCTTATTTTATATGTGCATGCGAAGGTGTACAATAGCGAGGGCGGAGGATCGTCCGTTTTGGGTATGCGTACCTAAACAATCCTTGGGGCTCCAGACACTCTGTTACCTCTCACGCCAAAAGTCAGGCAAGTCGTGGTTGCCTGAGAGTTGTGGGAGGTGTCGCTGAATATTTAAAGCTTGGCTTGCAGAATCGGTGTCGGCGCAATTGCCTGCGCGATGACTTGAGCCAAAGCGATAAGAGGGCAACCGCGTGCGATGTGCCCTTCTCATTTTGGGTTCAACGGCCTGCGAAGGCTACGCGTGAAGCACGCCCGGTAGGGTTCCCGTGCTGTCGGCAAACTGTTTTGTCGGACTTCCGAATGCGTTCAGCATGGCGACATAGAGGTTCGCGAGAGGCGTATCGGGGCTGAAGGAGAGATGCTGTCCGGTTGCGATCTTTCCGCCTCCACTGCCGCCAACCAGGATGGGCAGGTTGTGTGGATTGTGGCTGTTGCCATCGCGCAGTCCGGATCCGTACAAAATCATTGAATTGTCTAGCACGGTTCCCTCCCCTTCTTGCATGCTTTGCAGCTTGTTTAGCAGGTAGGCATATTGCTGGACGTGCCAGTGCGTGATGATCTGGTACTGTTCCAGTTTCTCGGCGGAGTTCTGGTGATGTGACGTGTCATGATGCCCGCCTGAAACGCCATCTAAAAACGAAAAGTTTCGGCCACTGACCGCGTTCCCAAACATGAAAGTGCAGACCCGCGTGGTGTCGGTTTGGAATGCAAGCGCGATCATGTCCATCATCAGCCGAACGTGGGCTGGGAAACTGTCTGGTTTATCTTCCGGAGGCGCCTCGGCAGCGGCTAGGTCTGCGCGGGGCGTCCAAGCCAGTGCACCGCCCTGCCCTTGTCGCTCCAGCCTCTTTTCGATGCTTCGGACCGACTGTAGGTATTCATCCATGCGGCGCCGGTCGGCGACGCCCAGTCGATTGGAAAGCTGTTTGGCATCGTCGATTACCTGGTCCAGCAGCAACGCGTCGCGCCGTGTCGATTGGCCAGCAGGCTTAGCCGATCGCAGCAGTCGCTCGTAGACAAGATGCGGATTCAGTTCCCGCGCCAATGGACTGGTGGGCCCGCTCCAGGCGATGTGAGAACCGTAGACTCGAGTGTAGCCGACATTCGTATCAACGCCCGTCGTTACCGGATCAATTCCCAGTTCCAAAGATGGCAGAGGCGTTCTTTTCTCGGCGTAGGATGCCGCGACTTGGTCCATCGACTGACCGTTGCAATTTAGATCGATACCAAGCGATTTATTGATTGTGGTACAGGTCAAGAAACCTGATGTTTTGACGTAGTGGCCATCGCCGCCGATACTGCCTTGATTCCATAAATTGGTTAGGACAAGCAACTGGTCTTTGAGGTCAGCCAAAGGTTGCAGCGCGGGCGATAGTTTGAAATCTTTCCCTTCCCCTTCGGGAGTCCATTGGTCCTGGCGAACGCCGTTCGGGACAAACAGAGCCGCCATCCGCACGGGAGCTTGGTCGTCTGGAAGGTTTTCTGGGTCGGCCCCTCTCGCCCGACGAGGCATCATCGCTTCCAGCCACGGCAGCGCCAAAGCAGCGCCCGTACCGCGCAGCAGGGTGCGCCGCGAGAGAGAAGCTCTGCGGAGATTCTGGCGTTCTAAAGACTGCATCCGTACTCGATCTCTATTTGCCATGGTTCGTTTCCTCAGGCGTCGAAGGCGTTTGCCCGCTTTTGAACTGGAATGGAATACTTTTGACGATTTCAAGGACTAGGGTTTGAGCCCGGTAGTCATCTTTGGCCAATGTTTCACTGATCGATTGAACGACACACAGGTCTTCGTTCGTCAGTTGCCGGGCTAATGCATACCCAAGCATTTTACTTGTCAGGTGGCTGATGAACGAATCTTTTCGGTCCATCAACTGTTGTTTTAGCCCTTCCATGCCTGTGAAGGTCGTCCCATCAGGCAGGGTTCCTGTATTGTCGATTGGCAAACCACTCTCTTCCGTTCGCCAGCGGCCCAGTACATCGTAGTTTTCTAAACCGAATCCTAGCGGGTCCATCACCGCGTGGCAGGAGGCACACGCGGGGTCGGCTCGGTGGAGTTCCAGTCGTTGCCGCAGCGATAGTTTCTCCTTTCCGTCGCCAACCGTTTCCTCAAGTTCAGGGACATTGGGAGGTGGTGGCGGGGGAGCGGTGCCCAGCAATGTTTCCATGATCCATTTGCCTCGTAGCACAGGACTGGTGCGATGCGAAAACGATGAAACGGCCAATATCGAACTCATCCCAAGCACGCCACCGCGATGGCTTCCCTCGGGCAGGTCGACTCGCTTCGGTTGTTCGCGGAAGGTCCCTTCGATCCCGTAGTGTCTGGCTAGACTTCTGTTTGCGTAAGTGAAATCGGAATCGATCCAATTCAGTAAAGAATGGTTCTCGGCCAGCAAATCTTCCATGAAGAAGACCGGCTCGTATTTCATGCCGCCCTCCAGTTCAGGATTGAATTTTCCGACTACCGATTTGTCGGGTTGGAACTCGCGGCCCAAAGCGCGTGTGCCCAGCCACTGCTCGACAAAGCTCTCTGCGAATTCCCGGCATTTGGCATTTCGGCGATGGCCGCGATCGTCGATCGAGCTCTTCAGCATCCGTTTGACCTGCTGCGCTAAGACCTCGTCTTCATGCAGTTTTCCCGCGGCAGCCAGTTTGAAGAGTTCCTGGTCGGGCATGGATGCCCACAAGAAATAGGAAAGTCGAGAAGCCAATTCATAATCGGTGATTCGAATAGGCTCGGATTCGGAATGCGGTTGTTCCCACAGGAACAGAAATTTGGGCGATACCATGGCCGCTTCCATGGCAAAGGTGATCGCCGTTTCGAACGATTGATCCTCTTGGTAGACCTGTTCGAAGAGATGCAAGTATTGTTGGATCTCCGCTTCGGTTGCTGGACGGCGAAAAGCTTTTGGCAAGAAAGTTCCGAGGACCTTTTCGGCAGCTTGTTGGGGAGAGACATCTTTGGAGGGAAGCGAAACCAGGAGCATTTTACGGTCCTGCGGGTCGCTCATCGCATGCGACAACGCGGTGCGCGCCGCATCCAGATATTTCTCCGCGTGGATGGGCGATATAAACAGGGTTTCGGCGGCGTTATCGAATCCTTCGCCACCCGCACCGTCTTCTGGTAGGGCGTGCCCCGCGTTGAACTGAATCCCCAAGAGGTCACGAACCGTGTTGGCATACTCCGTTCGATTCAGGCGGCGGAGCATCGGTTTGCCCGGAGTCACGCCATCGCTGCAGATCGATGTGTGAATCGTGCTGCGAATCACTTGCACCATCCCTTCTCGCAGTTCGAGCGTTGGCAGCTCGCTGTCCAGCGGAGGCATCTGATGGTCGGCTATTCGGTCAGCGATTCGATTCCACTTATCAACATCAAGCGGAATTCGCTGAGTGGAATCAAAGGCGCTTAGATCGAGGTTCGCTTCACCGTTGTCCCCTTCGTGGCAGCTGAGACAATAGGTTTGAATAAAGTCGACCGACTGAGCTTGCGTCAAAGCAACCGCATCGTCCACGCCGTAACCGCGCGAAGGAATGTTGCAGGCAATCAGAATCGCAGCGAGGGCAATCGGCAAGCCAGGCAGCGACCACTCGAATCGTAAACCCATGAACGCAAAGGGGGGAAGCAGGTAGGCAGGGGAAATGCAACGAATGCATCAGGTGGGACAACCGTCCATTGTAAGCAATCGGTAACTTCGAATCGCCCCCAGTTTGGATTTAGGGAAAACAAACCCCAATAAACCGTGATTTGTCGTCACCCCCCCCAACAGAAAACAAAAACTCCCAGCTCCCAGCTCCCAGCTCCCAGCTCCCAGCTCCCAACTCCCAACTCCCAACTCCCAACTCCCAACTCCCAACTCCCAACTCCCAACTCCCAACTCCCAACTCCCAACTCCCAACTCCCAACTCCCAACTCCCAACTCCCAACTCCCAACTCTCCGTGTCTCCGTGTCTCCGTGTCTCCGTGTCTCCATTCCCCGCCGCCTCAAGAGCACCACCCAAAAAGCAAATACAAAACTTGCCATTGGCATTTCCCCGCCAAAAACGATAGAAACAGCGAGGAGTACAACGGATTCGGGTTGTTGGAAGCGGTGCCAATCGACAAGCAACCTGCCGGACGTGTCGCCGACTTTTGGATGCCCCCAACGCAGATGAGCGGATGATGAACGAATTGCAACCCGATGAATTGGCCGAGATTACCGAGCTATTACAGCAAGGAAAGAAACTTGCGGCCGTCAAGCGATACAAGGATCTGACCGGTTCGCGGCTGGGGGAATCAAAGGACGCCGTCGAAAAATTAGCCGAATCTCTGTCGCCGGGCACAACTCCTAGGGCCGCACTGGAATCGAAGTCAGGCTGTTTCGGGATGGTTTTGTTTCTAGTGACTTCGCTGACCGCGGCGGCCGTTTGTGTGTTCTTCGTGGCAGGAATTTTCTGAGCGTAATACATAAGTTTCCGATTGGGATGCCGCTCTTTCTTCTCTCGAAGATGTTGTTGCGGCAGCCCTTTGCTGGCATCGGGACGATCGGTCAAATTTGGGTGGTGGCTACGACGTCGATTTGGTATGGATGCGAATCCCAATACGACGCGATCTTGGAAGGAATTCATGGCCTGATCATGAAACCCGCCATCGCGCTCGCTGACCTGTAAATCAACCGCAACCGTTTCGATAATCATGAAGATCGCCCTCGCATTCTCTGGCGGTGGAGTTCGCGCTACAGTCTTTCATCTGGGCGTGTTGGCTCGGCTGGCGCGTCAAGACTTGCTGGGTAACGTCAAGATTGTTTCCAGCGTCTCCGGGGGCAGTTTGGCTGCGGGGCTTGTCTTTGCTTCTGCAGGTTACCGCTGGCCCGACAGTTCTGAATACCTGCATGATGTCGTGCCGCGTGTTTTGTCGCTCCTGACGACCAAGAATCTTCAGTGGTCGTACGCACTTAAATCGTTGTTGCTCCCTTGGCGACTGGCTTCGGGCCGAGCGGCACTGTTGGGCGATGCGATCGAAAGTCAGTGGGGGATCCGCGGTTCGCTTGCGGACCTACCCGAATCACCGGAATGGATCATCAATGCAACCTGTTACCAAACCGGAAAGAATTGGCGTTTTCAGCGTCACCTGATGGGGGACTATCAAACAAAGTACATCACCGATCCTGATTTCAGTTTGTCGCATGCACTGGCCGCTTCGGCAGCCGTCCCCGGGCTGATCGGTCCCTTGGTGATCCGTTCACGGCGCTACCGGTGGAGCGAATATCGCGATGACCGCTGGCGTTCGATCGAACCAAAGTACAGGCGTTTGCACCTTTGGGATGGAGGCGTTTACGATAACCTTGGCGTCGAATCCTTGTTTAAACCAGGAGAAGGATTGCGAGAGGGAACCGACTTTTTGATCGTCAGTGACGCGTCACGGCCATTGTCCAGCGATTCCCGTCAATCGCGTTGGAGCCCCGAATATTTAAGAGCCACGCTGCGGTTGGTGGATGTGGCGACCGACCAAGTTCGAAGCCTTCGGACTCGCATGTTGATCAACCACTTCAAGCAAAACCCCGGAAGCGGTGCTTACCTTCGTTTAGGTCGGGCGACGAAAAAGACCTACGCTCGAAACAACATCGATGGGAAACCATCGTTGACCGACGAAGAAGTCAAACGCGTCGCACTGATTGAAACAACGCTGCGTCGATTGACTCACAGCGAGTTCAGTCTGTTGTTCCGCCATGGTTATGAAGTCGCCGACGCGACGTTGTCGACCTATGGCAGCGAAGTCATCAAACGCGTCCCTCGTCGACGGGTGCTGTTTAACGCCGCTTAGCTTTAGCATTCGTTCGAACCGAAATCGCTTACCTGTACGCCAGCGACTTGGGAGGTTTTGGGTGACGTTCCCCGCTGGCGCTTCATTCCTACCGCGGTCGCGCCGCAGTAGGTAAACGATGGAGCCAGCGTTGCTATTTCTTTTCCGAAAGCAGGCGGTTGGCTTGCTGGCGGACCTTTGCATTTTCATGCTTTAGCAGGGTTGCAAGACGCTCCTCTCCAAGCCAATCCTTCTGGAGCGACTCCGCTTCAATGGCTGCAAGCAAACGTTCGATTCGTGGTACGGTCCTTAGCATGGCGTCCAACGCAAGTTCACGATTGTTTGCCTGTAATTTCGGTAGAGCCTGCAAGATGGCTTGGCCCGCTTCGGCAGCCGGCATGTCCGATAGTCCACTGACAGCCCCCATTTGCAGTTCGGCGTTCGAGTCTCCTAGATAGCTGGCAAGTTGCTGGCCATGTGTTGCCCAGGGAGCGAGGGCGATCATGCGGAGGGCATCGTACCGCGTTCCCGATCGAACTTGAGGGTTGTCCGACATCACGGAAGCTTGCTGGATCGCTTGGCTCCAGCGACCTACAAGAGGACCGTTTCCGGAAATCAAGCGTTGGATTCGATCAAGTGGCCAGCTTCCTGTCTGGCTTATTCCGTTCACCAATCCGCCGCCGATCACTACGGCTTGCCAGTCCATCAACGGTTGCTGTGGCTGAGGCAGACTGACGTCTAGGATCTCTAAAATCTCTTTAGATTCATTTCGTTTGCCAGCTGCGATCGCGAGTCGCCAGATCCACGGGATCCGGCGATACTGCTCCTCCATGTCATCCGGCATATCCGCAGTCAGGGCGGTAATCATTTGAGCTGAATATTGGGGCCATTTGGCGACGATCTCTAGTCGCTCGTCCTGTGCCAGGCTGTCATCGATCAATTTGCGAGCCAGTGGATAGGCTTCGGAATCAGCGCCCTGAACGTAGGACATGATATCCGCCATCTCCTGTTTGCTGATGTCTTTCTCCAGACCTTCTGGCATCGCAGATTTGCCCGTAGCACGGAGAACTTCCAATTGATTTCGTAGTAGAACCTCTTGTTTGGCTTCTTGCCCCAGTAGGGTCACGCTGGTGGCCGTCTCGCTAACGATTTGACCGGAAACAACGCGGCCATCGTCCATCAGCGCCGTGTAATTCTGAAAGCGAGCGTCAACGTCCCGGTTTGGATTTAAGATTGCCGTCAGCAAAAATTGGTGGGATCGCGAAGTCAACGCAGCCAGGTCCGGGCCGACCTTATGTCCGACTCCATTAAATTGGTGGCAGGCACTGCAGTGTTTGGCAAACAGGGCCTTCCCTTTGGTCGGATCGACTTGCAGTTGGGAGATGTCGGACCAATCGCTAACCAGTGCTTCACGATCGCTTCCTGATTCTTTCCCGAACCATTTCTGAGTCTGTTCCCGAGCCTCTTCCGGCTGACGTTCGATAAATTGTTGGCGATGGTCCGTGTTGAAATCGTTGGCGTGAAGGATGCCCGCTTGCAGACCTGACAGAATCGCGGGATCCCAGGCCGGATGTCCTATCAGAGCTTGAACAACAGAAGTTCGCACCTGAGGAGTGGCCGATTCCAGTCCCTGCAGCAACGCTTCACCACCGGCGGGCTCTCCGCGACGAGTGATCGCGCGGACGGCGCTCAGCTGGCGATTCTGCGAGTACTGCAGATCGATAAGTTCGGCGATCTGGTTGGTGATCTTTAGTGGCTGGTCGCTGGCGGATTGAAGGTCTGTTAGCGAAATCAGGTTTTGGGAGGCAGGGCCTGATTTGCGGCCGAGTAGTTTAAGTGCCATTTCGATTTGATTGTCCGGCACGTCGGCTTTGTCAATCAGATCTAAAGCGGCTAGGAAAATTGCTTGAGCGGCTTGTTTCTGATCCGCACTGAATTGAATGGAAACCGTCGGTGATTGATCGTCTGAATCGGCTGCTTTTTCGCCCGTGTCGACGACTGCCAATGATCCGCTGGAGGCTCGCCGGTCAAGTCCGTCGAGTAATTGGGCAAAACTTTCCATCTGCCACAGGTGCCAATCTCCGCTGGAACGAAGTACCTGATTCAAGATGGAATGAATTGCCTTTTCGCTTCCCAGTCCGGCCGTGGTCGCAATCAGCTGTTCCCCGATTTGCAGACGCGCTGGTTCACTTTCTAGAACTTGCTCGGCAACGGGGCCTACATTGCTTGCGGTCAACGAACTGAGGGCTGCCGACTGCATGTATGGATCATTCGATTCGGTTGCCAATTTGGTCAGCGGGGCTGTGACAGAATCGGATTCAAGGGCGGCGATCGAATTTGCGACCTGCAACCGCACCTCGTAGGCTTCGTCGTTTGCTAACGGAAGAACGGCTTCAGCGATCTTAGGGTCAGCAAGAAATTTTTCGGCCAGGCGAACGGCGTGGCGACGAACCTCGGAGCTTGAATCTGCCAAAGGGCTCCAAAGGTCTTTTGTTGAAAGTTCGTTCAGTCCATCGAGGGCAGCAAGTGCTTGGATTCGGACAGCGGGATTCTTACTCGCTTTGGCGATCCGTCGCAATGGTTCGGACGCGGATTTCGCATCGCGCCACAACAGCATTTGATGTACCAAGTCACGAACAATTCCGTTGTTGCTGTCGATGGCTTTGGCCAAGTCTTGATCGTTCAGGGCGCTAAGGGAAAGCGGAGCTTGCCTTTCCATTTTGGTCGGGAGGACTCGGTAGATTCTTCCCAGCCCTTTTCCCGCAAACACGTCCAGCTCCGCCAGCGTTTCATCGGGAATCCATTTGGGGTGTTCAATGACGTAGCGATACATGTCCACAACCCAAAGCCCGCCATCGGGGCCGGTTCGAGCTTGAACGGGGCGAAACCATCGGTCGCTGGAGCGGAGAAATTCGGAATTTTGTTCGTTTGCGGCTCGCGTCCCTCGGATGGTTGCCCCTTTCCGTTCCAGGACTTGGCGATAGACCAACTGATTAACCGGTTCACAGGTAAACGAGTTGCCGTGGTAGGCTGGTCCCAAATGATCATCGCGATAGATACCGACTCCGCACGCTGCGGTCGCGCGGCCGGGCGCCCCGGACAATCGAAAGAGGACTAAATCGCTAGAGGGAAACAGCTTTCCCGCATTTTCACCGCTGGGAACGCTGATCGAAGTTGCGGGGGGAATGACAAAGGGATTGCGTTTCACGTAGTGATCGACGACCGGGTAGTGATAAATCAGATTGCTGTTCGTACAGCCAAACCAATTACCGAAATCATCGCGTGTCCGTCCTTGTTGGCTACGGCCGGTGACCGGTTCGATTAGCCCCAGGTCAGGCTGAATGCGAAAGTCCCTTCCGGAAACGTCCACGACCTTACCTTCTTGGTTTGCAATTTGTCCGCCAAACAAGCCGCCTGAACCATACAGCCAATTATCCAGCCCCCATCGAAGGCTGTTGACTCGAGCCTGCCCATTGTGCGTCGCAAAACCGCTAAACAGGATTTCGCGACTCTCTGCCTTTCCGTCGCCATCCTGGTCTCGGGCAAAAATGATGTTTGGCGCATCGCAGATCAGAGCACCATCGCGCCAGACTTTAACGTCGGTGGGATATCGCAGGCCTCCGATGAACACCTGTGAAGTTTCGTAGTGTCCATCGCCGTCGTTGTCTTTCAGAACGCGAACCTCTCCTTGAGGAACAAATTCCTCTTCGATTCCTCGACCATAATCGGTCATCTGCACGACCCAGACATCACCATCGGGGCCGAAGTCGATGGCTACGGGGTCGACGATTTGCGGTTCGCTTGCAACCAATTGGACTTTTAGATCCGCGTCGGTTTCGAATTTTTGAAGTGACTGTTCTGGTGAAGTCGGAGGGATCCCGTTTGTGCCGCCAAGCGGTTTGTCGTCCGGTTTATCGCCATGGGACGGCTGCGGGGCAGCGGTCGTGAAAGCAGGTGGAGTAAGCCGGTGGACCTTATCGATGATCTTTTTCTCCAGTCCCGGAGCAAGTTTGTTGGGAAGCGCGAAATACGGGATTTCGGCGCCGGCCCCGTATCCTCCTTCCGAAAGCAGTCGCTCCGATGGAATGTAGGAACCGAAATCATGGCTGTACCCGTGCATCCAAAGCCGTTTCGCATCAAGTTCCTTTTTCAGTCGGAGCGAATAATCGACGCAAACCTCGCCGGAAAGAAAGACCATGCACAGTTGGTCTCCGAAATAACAGACTTGGATCGGATAGCTTAAAGATTCTGGAAGCTTTTCGCCGCGATCCATGCGAGCTAGTTGAGTCGTGGCGTTGTAGCCGTTCGGTCCCCCTTGCTTCTCCATCGCCTTAAACTGTTCGCGAGTCGGGATGGTTTGAAAAGGGAGTTGAAGGCTGGAAGCTGCGGTCTGCACGGGCGCGGATAGCGGGGTGACTGTTCCCTCTTTGATCAGTCGGGCGACCTCGTCGCCAATCTGCATGCCTTGTTGTTGAGCGATATCGACTTTGTCACCGGTGACTCCGCTGTCGGGATTTTGGTCGGCGCCGCAGCCGATTGAAACCAGTCCGATGGCGCCAGGAAAATGGCGTTCGATCGATTCGACAGCGTAGCCTGCCCAGTCACCACTCAACATGTTTTGAGAAAGCGTCACGCAGTGGCAGGCATAAGTGGTGTAGATGGCGCGGACCTTAGCAGGATCGTTCGCAGCGCGGACGATTAGACAGGGAAGCGAATGATCGACGGGGCCCCCTTTGGTTCGACGATTGGCCGCAAACCCTACTTCACCGACCGTCCAGCCAAGCGTCGCTGGCTGGCGATCGGCTAATGCTGCCTGGATGACATCCGCTAAAGCAACCGTTAGTTCTTCGGTATAGCGATCCAGGCGAACCTGATGTTCGGCGGGAATTGGTTCGGCGAAAATGTTGTCCGATGCGCCGTTCACTTTGGGAGCGCTATGTGTGTGGGTGAACGTCATGATCAAATGATCGCGTTCCAATTTGGTCTGTTCAGCGAGGCGACGGTGGACTTCGTCAACCATCGCTGACCGGATTCCCAAGCTGTCCAGCGTCACCAACACAACGGGAGACTGTTCATCGGTTCCGATCGCCAAAGCGCGCGCCCAGAGCGCTTGTGAGACGCCTTCGGATTCAGCCTTGCGAAAGGCGAAACCGTTTAGGCGGACCGGGTATTCAGGGGTGACGTCCCGTTTTGCAACGCCGACGCTGTAAACAGCCTGTCCTGTTGATTCTGCAGCCGGCAGATCATTGCAGCAGCAAAGCGAAAATAGAAGAATCGCAACCACTGCAAATCTTATATTGGGTTCCGCAGACGCCACGAAGCAGACGAATCGCTGGGGGAGAATGCAGGAAATGAAATAACGAATCATGGACACTTAAATCATTCGAGGTGGGAGAGTCGAGCAGATTGAACGGAGCGGCTCGAGGTCGGCAAACCGATTATAGACGCCTATGGAGAAGATTGGGGCACGCGCAAACGGATGGAGAATGATTCTGTGGTAGAAGGGGCGATGCCTGCGTTGTCAGCTGGACAATGCGCCCGATTTCCCCTTCCTTCACGGCCCGTCGACTTAATCGAAAGCGGAGAAAGAATGTCGCCTTCCGCGGGGGGCGTGAAATCAACAAATGAAGGGTTTGCAGCAGTTGACGAATCTACCTGGGAACGAGTGAACACGTAGCCCGGAGGGCGTGCGATTTATAAATGAAGAAAGTCTGGCTCCCCTCGCCCCTAAAACAAGCCTTTAAATCGTACTTAGTTGAATTAGCTGGCGAACCGTTGATCCAGTATCAAACCTGTTCTAAGCAAGCTTATTTTGAGGGCGAGGGGAGCCAGACTTTCCTCGCTTATTCTTTTTACGCCCCGCTGGGCTAAAAGCATTGCACCCAGACACCGATGGGCAGGGTTGAAATCGTCACCTATAAATTTCACATCCCCTGCGAAAGACGACAATCACCAAATCAACAAGCCGATCAGGGGCTGCCTAGACCGTGGGGGCTTTTGGGGATTCGGATTTTGTGGAAAATTGCGGTCTTCGCGCGACAGTCGAAAGTGTCTGTCGTTTTTGCAAATGCCCCATTTCAGCTAACGACAATGACAACCATTTTTCATAACCCGCGCTGTTCGAAATCGCGTCAGGCTGTGCAGTTGTTAGAAGACCGCGCTATCGAATTTGACGTTGTGAAATATTTGGACGATCCACCGAGTGAACGTGAACTATCCAAAATTGTAAAGATGCTTGGGATCCGGCCTTCGCAGTTGGTGCGCAAGGGAGAGCAAAGCTACAAGGATTTAGGCCTGTCCGACAAGGAATTGACCGATAAGCAGTGGATCGAAATCCTTGTCGCAAACCCCAAATTGATCGAACGACCGATTGTTGTTCATGACGGGAAAGCCGCAATCGGCCGCCCGATCGAGAACATTGAAGAGATCCTCAAAGACTAGTGGGAGCGCCTTCGTGGACGCGAACGGTGGTTCATGGGGAATGAGCGTTTTTTCAATCGTGGTCGAAGAACGACCGAACGTGCTGACGGGAAGGTTTCAAACCGGTTGTCGCAAGCATGCTTCGCTTCTGCCGTTTTGAAAGAACAAAGTCCCTAGCTTTCACGAGAGGGGCATGCTAGGAAGCGCGTTTGATCCGAATCGTTGCCGTTAGCATCATGGATGCGGGCACGCTCGCCGAACGCTTCCTGCGAGAACGCATCATTCTATTGTTAAACGGTAAGGTCGCATTTGCTGGTGGTAAAACTAGCGATGCCATCGTAAAGGAAATTTGCAGATGTCCGATGCCTTGTATTTTGCCTACGGGTCGAATTTGTGTGCGCGGGATTGGGGGCGATGGTGCGAAGGAAAACGACACGATGGATCGGGGTTAAAGGTGGTGGGCATCGGCAGACTGCCCGATCACAAGATCCATTTCTCGCATTTTTCCAATGCCCGAGGTGGTGGAGCATTAAATGTTGTGCCAAGTTTGGGACACGTTGCCGAAGGGGTATTGTTTCGAGCAGACGAAAAAGCTTGGCGAGCGTTGGACCATAAGGAAGGTGTCCCGACATCCTATCGCCGCGTTTCGATGACAGTGCTGGATGAAAACGGATATCCGGTCCAAGCTTTTGTTTTTGTGCTTTCGCCCGAAAAGGACCTCGGATTTGTGGAACCAACGGAGGCCTATCTTTCGGCCGTTCGCAATGGCTTGCGAACTCATCGACTGACTGACAAATACCTGTTTGCGGCGGCAAGTCAGCAGACCGTTCCCTATCTGACGGATGCGGTTTTTATCTACGGTACGCTGATGGATGGGGAGTGCCGTTCGGGAGTGATTCGCGAAATGGAGGTCCTCCATACCGCACCAGGAAAAATCGATGGGGAAATCGTCAATTTGGGAAGTTACCCAGGACTGTTACCAGGGCCAGTCCAGGGTGACCGTCAGGTGTCTGGAGAATTCGTGCGATTGGGGCAGATTGACAAATGTCTGGCTGTCTTGGATGAAATCGAAGGTTTTGAACGAGACGAAACTCGGATTCTGCCGGGCGAAACCGATGCGCTGGGGTATAGCGACCGATCCCTGTATGTGCGTCGATTGGCTCAAGTGAAGGTTCATGGCGATCGATTTTGGGCTTGGACCTACCAGTACAACCAAGAAGTGCTTCCGGAGTGTGGCGTTATCTCTTCAGGTTGCTGGCGGACGGCAACCCGTTAGCGAGGCGATTTTTCTCGGTCCGCCTGTGCCAAGGTGCCGCAGGTTCCACTTGTCGGTGGGCGTGCGAGCGACGGTAAACCGTGACGATGGCGCCAATTCTAACAATCGCTTGCTGGAACTAGCTCGATTGTTCGCACCTTAGTACTTGTAATCATTGCTTTTTTTGCCGAAGAGACGGAATGTGAGGAGCGCGCCGTGACTCGGTTTTAGCAAAATGGATTTGTAATGAAACTTGGCAAGTTATTTTTTTTAACGCTTCTAGCTTGTCCGCTGGGAAGCGTTTCGGCTTTTGCAGACGACTCATTCCGATCGCGGGCCGACAAGCATGCTCCCGCAGGAATCATGGGCGATCACATGCACGATCCCGGTGAATGGATGGTCGAATACAAGTACATGAATATGTACATGGACGACAACCGTGCGGGTTCGCGGACTTTAAGCGACGTCGAATCGATCGCTTGGGGAGCGACAAGTAATCCAGTCACCAACCGGATGGCGACGCCGACAAACATGACCCACGAAATGCATATGTTGCATGTCATGCGGGGGATGACCGAAGACGTGACCTTGTACGCAATGTTGATGTTGCCCAGCATCACGATGGATCACCTGCGGGGCCCAATGAGCGGCGCGCCGGGGACTGATTTTACAACGCACAACAGCGGTTTCGGTGACACCACTTTCGGCGCTCTGCTGCGGCTCTATTCCGATGTCGACGATGACTTGATTTTCAATCTGGCGGGATCGGTACCGACGGGACGTATCTATCGTACGACCTCGGTTCCAACCGGAGGCATGATGGAACAACCCATGCCTTACCCGATGCGTCTGGGTTCAGGGACTTTCAATGCGAAACCCGGTATCACCTGGAAACATTACTTTGAAACAGGCTCGTTCGGCACGCAACTTCAGACAGACTTGCCGATCGGACGAAACTACCGAGACTACGCCGTCAGCGATGAATTTCGATTGAACACTTGGTATAGCCAGGTTCTAAATCAGTACCTTGCGGCTAGCATTCGCTTGGAAAATCTTTGGCGCACCAACTACACGGGTGCCGACCCGATGACACCCGACATGGGGATCAGCACGAACGTCGAAAGCTTCCGCGGGGGCTACACCTGTAACTTAGGACTGGGAACTTCAGCCCTGATCAAAGGTCACTTGCTGAGCACGGAATTTGTGCCGACGCTTTACCAAGATTTGAACGGGATCCAACTGGAAACCGACTGGACCTTCATTGCCAGTTGGTCGAAGAGCTTCTAACCGAATCTCCCTTCTTCGGCGTTGCGACTTTCTTTTAAAAACGGTGTTCCACACCGTTTCGTTGCAACCGGTCGGCAAGGTTACTCGCCCTGTGGACCATTCGGCCCATAAAGCGAAGCATTCGCAACCGATGGATACTGACGCATTCCATGCGGATGTGTAGTCTTGATGACGCTTTATCCGTTTTGTGTGCCTGGCTGCTTGCCAAACAGCGACTTCAGTTCCTCGACTTTCGTGATCCGTATGGTTTCACCGAACGGCGATCCTTCCCCGGTCAAGGTGATCGGGGTGCCGCAATGATACGCCAAATTGAATCGATGGAAATCTTGGAATTGAACATCGACGCGAACCGGCGGTCGCCCTTTGACTTCGACATAAAAGATCCGTGCTTCGTTCAGGTCATCAGACATCCGTAGTCGACCTTGAACGGTATAGCTTTGATCGTCTGCCTTGACCCAGCTGTCAAACGGACGCTCTTGGTAATACTCGATTGGGCCCCCACTTAGACCAGCGAGTGGTGTGGATGCTTGTGCATAGGAATCGCGTTCAATTCCAAAAGCATTTAGAAGAGCCAGATGCAGTTTTCCAACCGGCTGATTCTCTGAGTAGCGAAGGTACCTTCCGGTCTTCAGACGCCCTCCACCTTGACCGGCTAGGATCATTGGAATTCGTTTGACCGTGTGGTTATCGCTATGCCCCATACCGGATCCAAACAGGACCACGCTTTGATCAAGCAACGTGCCGTTCTGGTCTTTGTAGGATTTCAATTTGGTTAACAGGTAATCGAATTTCTCCATGTGCCAAATATTGATCTTCAGCAGGGCTTCTAAGTTTTCTCGCGAAAAATTGCGGAAGAAGTGTGAAAGGTAATGGTGTTGCTCGGTGATTCCTAGGAAATCAAAAACGATTCGGCTGTTGCTATTGCCCAACATGTAGGTGGCACAGCGAGTCGAATCGGTCCACATTGCCAATGCGATCAGGTCAAGCATCGTTTCGACTTGTTCGTTCAGGTTTGCTGCTCGTGGAGGGCGCTGCAGGCCTTGGACGTCGACGTGTTGTTGTGGTTTCTCCGATCCGAATTTCTCTAACCTTCGTTCGGTCGCACGGACAACCTCCAAATATTCGTCCAACGTGCGGCGGTCTTGATGTCCCGTTTTTCGAGCCAATGAGCGTGCGTCCTCGCCGACTCGATCTAGCAGACTAGACATCGCTCGTCTTTTCTGAGGATTCCCAAAGGGGCTGCGGAAAAGGCGATCAAAGATCAGTTGTGGATCGCTCTCACGGGGGATCGCTTGTCCCTGCGAGTCATAGGAGATGTAACTGCAGCCAATTTGGTTCGTGAATAGACCTTCGGTGGTTAGTTCCAGCGAGCGATGTGCCGTACCGTGACCGATTTTGTCGGCGATCAACTGGTCGATCGATGCTGATTTTGTATTGGCGTGGTGCCCGGTAAGAAAGCGGCGTGAGGAGTTCGCATGGGACGCGAATCCGAAGTCACCGATGTTGTCCAGGATCAGCAGATCCTGCTTGTGTTTCTCGAACGGTTTCATCAAAGGCGACATGCGGAAATCATGTTCAGCGCCACCGTTGATATTCCAAGACGGAGGGTGAACTCCATTCGGTTTGAACAGTGATATAAACCGTAGCGGAGACGTTTTCGATTCGGCCGCCGATGTGGAGCCCTTCATAAGATTTAGGAAAGGGAGCGGCAAAGCGACGCCGGCAGCACCCCGTAAAAGGGTTCTTCGTTGGATGTGAAGGCTCATCGATTCTCCAACTATTGGGGGGCTTCGTGAATGGGGTTTACCGTTTCGCGGAACGGCAAACTGAGTACAACCGCGTGGAATAGATCGCGGTAGGTGCCGTTGCGCTGATCCAGGTTGTCAACCATTTGATCGACGGTCGGCCGGTCGTGAATTTCTAACGCTCGGCATAGTGCGTAGGAAAGCGTTCGCTCGACGATATTGCGGATGACCTTTCTACGCTGGCTAGTGGCAAGCAAATGTTTAAGGCCTTGCATGTCCTCAAACGTTTCACCTGAAGGCAGCCGACCGGACGTATCGATGCGTTTCCCCTTGGTCGCGTGATCGGAATCCTTGCCTCTGGTTCTGGTGACTGTCGCGTTCTGGCCGACGTAAGACCCGGAATCGTCGTACCGTTGCAACGCAAACCCGAGCGGATCAATTTTGTCGTGACAGGATGCACAGGTCACGTTTGCCCGATGCAGTTCAAAACGTTGCCGAAAAGTTAAATCCTCGCCATCCCGGGGCGGAGGCACACTACCAACATTCATTGGTGGGTCGGGAAGCTCATCGCCAAGGATACGCTCCAGAACCCATGTCCCTCTTAGTACGGGCCCCTTATTCATTGCGAGAATTCCTGGCATCGTCAGGATCCCACCTCGATTCTTGCTGTGTTCAAGCGTGATTTTTTGATGGGATACGAATTCAACTTCGATTCCCTTCGCCTTTCTGTACGCCTTAAGTTGGTTGCGGTCTTTTCCGTAGTGACGAGCAATCAGAGGATTGATGAAGGAAACATCGGAATCAATCAGTTCAATAAGGGGGCGATCTTCGGTGAATAGGTATTGCATGAAGTCGACAACCTGAGCCTCCATCGATTGTTGCAGAGGATAGTTGTCACCGAAATGCTCGATTTCGTTAATCGCCAACCATTGGAAAGCAAAGTCCGTCGCCAGATGGCTGGCTTGGGGAGAAAGAAGCATTCGGTCGACCTGACGCTTCAGTACATCCGTGTCACCCAGCGTGCCTGATTTCGCAAGTTCTGTAAGCGTGGCGTCCGGCATGTCGCCCCAGAGAAAATAGGAAAGACGTTCAGCCAGTTCAAAATCGTCCACTGGCTGTTGCCCCGGTATTCGTTCCATCCGAAGCCCTCGGTAGAGGAACGAGGGGGACATCAGAATCGCTTTCAGTTCTCTCTTGACGGCATCTTCAACCTGGACGTCCGGCGATCGTCGTTCAATACGATCAATGATTTCAGACAACTCGGCTTCTGGTAGTGGACGCCGAAGAGCACGTGGAGCAAACGTGCGGACAAGTTTTTCGGCTTCGGCTTCTGCAAAATTCTCTTTAAGCGGTCCGACATACGCTTCGAGGAAGTGGCGGTTGTTGGGGGCGAAGAATTCACTGAGCGCGTGATCGGTCAAAAAGGAGTATTGGTCCCAGATAACGGTGGTCAGTGGATTGGAGTGCGTGTCGTTTCGAAAACCACTTCGTCCTGGCGGGTCGTCAGGAAGTAGTTTTAGAACAAGGGAGGTTTCGCTTTTCGTTTGTTCGGCTTCAATGATGGCGACTTCCAACTCAAATCCAAACAGCGATTGCAGAGTATTGCGATATTCGACCGCGGACAGCCGGCGGGGGCGGAACGAAGCTGGTTTCGCGACGACGGAGTCAACAAACCGGTTTTGGTACCAATGCAGGATTCGCTCGCGTTCGATATCGGTTGGCTGTGATTCTCCTTCCGGAGGCATGTCTCGGGCGACTAGACGCTCTGCAGCACTTTCCCAAGTCTTGAACGCCGCATCGATTTGTGCCGGATTTTCAAAGGTGGCAAAATTGACTTCGCCTTCGGTGTTGTCGTCGTTGTGACATCCGATGCAATATTTTGTAAGCAACGGTTTGATTTCAACGTCGAATTCGTCAGCGGTCGCAAAATGGAAAAAAGAGACCAAAGGTGACAAAAGAATCGATAGGCAACGGTAACTTATCACAGGAAAAGACGTCGCTATCCGATGGTAGAGGAACCCTATCTTAGACAACGCATTGAATTGAATAAGACAAGCAAGTCCAGCGATCGATGGTGGACAGGAAAAAGCACGGCGGTCAGCCTGGCGAATGACGAATCCATTGTATCCGTGCAAATTCGGCCCATCAACCGAAAATTCAAGGCTGACATATCACCAAGCACCGACCTTTGGGGAAGTCATTTGAATTTGACTGTGGGGCTGGATCTGTCAGACTTCCATTTTGCTGTCTGCTGTCTTTGGTAACTGGGGATCGACGATGGGTTGTTTTCTGACGCGATTGGGGCTTTTTAGTCTTGTTGTGGTGCTGGCCTCAACGGCGACCGTTGCAGAGACCGTCCGCTTGACTCCACAGTCCGATTGGTTTGGGAAACTGAGTGGGACGGATCTTCTGCCAGGGGATGAAGTGATCTTGGAAGCCGGGGTGTACTCCGATGCACGGCGGTTAGTGCTTCGTTTGCGAGGGACAGCAGACCTTCCGATTGTGATTCGTGCTGCTGACGGCCAACGAGTGATCCTGCAACGCCCCGATGCAAAGCAAAACAGTTTGAACCTGGAAGGTTGCCAGCATTTGATCCTACGCGGAATCGAAATTACCGGCGGTGCCGCTGGAATTCGAATCAGCAACGGTTCCGAGGGACACGGTTCGGTAGAGATTGGCTTGCTTGATTTGCATATTCATCACATCGGCGGAGTCGCCGTTACCTGCAACAACGAAGGGAGTGAGTACCGCCGAATGCGATTTCTGCGAAACCATATCCATCACACTTCAGGGCATGGTGAAGGGTTTTATCTAGGGGCAAACAACGCAAAGGCCGTCTTCTCGGAGGCTCTTATCAAAGACAATTACATTCACCATCTGAACGGGCCCAACGTCAGCCAAGGGGATGGGATTGAAATCAAGGATGGCGGCTGTGGGAATCGTGTCGAAGGGAACATCATTCACGATACGAATTACCCAGGCATCATGACTTACGGCACACAGGGGCAGGATCGCAATCAGATTGTCGGAAATCTGATCTGGAACACAGGGGATCACGGTATTCAGGTCGCCGCCGATGCCGTGATCCGAGACAACTGGATCGCCGCGACGGGTGGTTGCGGAATCTATTCTCGTGAGCATCAAGGGGCGGTTCCCCGTAATCTGCTGATCGAGGGTAACCATGTTGTTTCTAAGGCAAACCCCGCCGTCCGGATCATCGGCAATGGCCAGGATACCGACGGGGCGGATCCGTCGATTGTGCTGCAAAATAATCATCTATTTTCCGGAACACAGTTTGCCCTGCGAGCGGATAACGGCGTACGGTTGCACGCCGTTCATAACCAGGGCACGGGATCGGTACAGGGGTCGCAAGCCTTT
The DNA here is from genome assembly GCF_007741495.1 of Roseimaritima multifibrata. Taxonomy (NCBI): domain Bacteria; kingdom Pseudomonadati; phylum Planctomycetota; class Planctomycetia; order Pirellulales; family Pirellulaceae; genus Roseimaritima; species Roseimaritima multifibrata. Next base: position 4,183,425 of record NZ_CP036262.1, on the reverse strand, counting down.
CAGGATTCGTGGCAGGAAACGAATTCGGATACGGTCCATGTGCCCGAACTGAAAGGCCATCTCGCCTGGAAGTTTTTGGAACGAAGTGCGGTTGAAAAGCGGCTACAGTCTAGCGATTGAGTGTCCCAATCTTTCCGCAAGCTTTCCTGTTGCAATTGGGGACCGCGGAATCGAAAAAAGGCGTTCACGCGGTCCGTTTAATGTGATTTTGTATTGCGAATTGGGGACGGACCGCTGAGTGCGGAAATGAACGCCACTTACCCATATAAATGAGTCAACCATTTTGGTTGCCTCTGTTTTCTAAGAATTTAACGTGTCGAGATATTTTGTTATGAGCCGATTGTTTCAGCCCTTAACCATCAAAGATGTGACTTTGCGAAACCGAATCGCCGTGTCGCCAATGTGCCAGTATGCGTCCGAGGATGGCTTGCTGAATGATTGGCATCTGGTCCATCTTGGATCGCGTGCGGTTGGTGGGGCTGGTTTAGTGATGGTGGAAGCGACTGCTGTTTCACCCGAAGGACGGATCAGTCCCGCCGATAGTGGTTTTTGGGAAGACAAACATATCCAAACACTTTCCAAAATCACCCGATTCATGGGAGAGCATGGGGCGGTTGCTGGGATTCAATTGGCGCATGCGGGCCGCAAAGCTAGTTGCCGAAAACCCTGGGAAGGTGACGATTCGCTTGATTCAGACCAAGGGGGCTGGGAGACCGTAGCCCCTTCGGCGATCGCGTTTGGCAACAACATCCCTAAGGTTCCCAAGGCGTTGCTTGTCGATCAGATTCAGCATCTGCAGAATGATTTCGTTGACGCCGCAAAAAGGGCTCTGGAAGCTGGATTCCAAGTGCTTCAGTTGCATTTTGCGCATGGGTATTTGGCCCATGAGTTCTATTCGCCTTTGTCCAATCAGCGGACCGATCAGTACGGCGGAAGTTTTGAGAATCGTATCCGGTTTCTTACCGAGACCTTCGCAGCGGTTCGTGAAGTCTGGCCGGAGCGACTGCCGCTAACGGTACGTCTGTCGGTCACCGATTGGGTGGAAGGGGGCGTGACCATTGAGGAGTCAATCGAATTGGTGCAGCGACTGAAGGCGGGAGGCCTGGATATGTTGGATGTCAGCCATGGTTTCGTAACCCCCGATATCGATTCGGTCCCTTGGGGACCGGGGATGATGCTGCCCATTGCCAAACGGATCCGTGAAGAGGCCGATCTTCCCACAACCACAAGCTGGATGATTTCAGAGCCGATTCAAGCGGAACAAGCGGTCGCGTCGGGGCAAGTCGATGTGGTCAGCCTCGGACGCGAACTATTGCGTGATCCCTATTGGCCGTTTCATGCTGCGAAGGAATTGAAGGCCGAGGCCGCCAAGGATCTACTGCCGCTTCAGTATGCACGGGCTGTGGAGTAATCACTACTTCTTGCTGATTTCGTAATCCGCTGGGATGTCAAAGATTCGCCAATAAGGGTGAACGTTGCGAGTCGGGAAACCTGTCGGAGATTCAAGCACGTAGCCCGCTTTGCACCAACCGAGAATGCTCTCCCGGTAGTTTTTGGTTGGAATCCCAAGCGAAGCAAGGTGGCGAGCATACAAGTAACTGCGCCCCCCGACGGTGCAGTAAGGGACGATGGTTCTTCCGCTGAATGATTGGCGATTGGTTTCGTAATCTTTCGCCGTGATGGCACCGGGAATCCGAGAAATTGCTTGTTCGTTTTCGCTGCGAACGTCAACCAATACGTAGGAATCTTTACCGCCGTCTAACTGACTAGCGCGGAGTTCCGCCGTGCTGACCGATTCGATCGACGGATGTTTCAAGAGGGTATGAATGCGATCGTAGATGGCAAATCCTCGATCGCATGCGCCCACAATGAACCGACTGATCCACTGCTTGATTCGGATTGGGTTTGAACGAGACATTTGCATTTAGCGATTCGAGTTGGCCGATTCGATTCATCAAAGGGAGTGTTTCGGTTGGCAACACGGCGTGGCAGTTTGCCAAGGACAAAACGGCGGCACTTGCCTTGCCGCTCGCAAATCAAGCCTCGTCAAAACAACGCGTGAGCCAATCAACGCTCGGCCAAACCATTGCGCTCCCTTGGATGCCCGACGGGTGACGAAACTTTCGTTCGATTTTCTATGGCGGCTGCGAAACGCGTCTAGGCCCGTTTAACGGTAACGCTTAGGCATACCCGACAACACGCTGCTGTGAGGATTTGTTGTTTTGGGATGTTTACGGTTTTGAGCCGGCCCTCGCTTGATTCAATTTTTCCTGCAGGTCTGCTACCTTTTCGGGATGTTCTTTAAATAGATTTTTTGTTTCCCCTGGATCGGACTTCAAATCGTAAAGCTGACCGGTGATTCCGTCTCCGGTCGGTTTTCGTCTGGAAGGCTTGGAAAAGCCACCGGAACCCAGTCCTGTAATCAGTTTCCAATTCTGGTCTCGAATGGTCAGCATGGAGGGGCCGCTTCCAGGTTGTAGAACAAACTGTTGGCGAAGAGGGTGCTGAGGCGTATCGCCCGTAAGTGTCGGCAGAAAGCTAATGCTGTCGGGACCCGCATCTTCAGGAAGCGTTACGTCTAACATTGCGGCGAAGGTTGCAAGGAAATCGGTGAAACAGATCAATTGGTCGTTCGATGTTCCCTTGGCGACTTTTCCTGGCCAGCGGACAATAAACGGCATCCGATGGCCCCCCTCCCAAGCGTCGCCTTTCATGCCCCGAAGTCCCCCCGATGAGTCATGGTTGTATTTCGCGACGTCCTTGTCATACCAACACGGCCCATTGTCGGAGGTAAAGATCAGCAGCGTGTCGTCAGCAAGTTTGTGGTTCTCCAATGATTGGGTGATCCGTCCGATTTCCGCATCCACCATCATCAGGAAATCGCCATACATCCCTGCCCCGCTCTTCCCGACAAATTCATCGGACGGTAACCATGGGGAATGGGGAGCCGGATAGGCCAGGTAGAGCATCAACGGTTTGGCCGCTGATTCGCCTTGAACGTGTGACTCGACTACGTCGATTGCTTCGTCGGTGAATCGCTTGAGGACTCCGTCCAGTTGAAGGTCGGGCGCGATCTTGCCAGCTCGCCAAAATGCTCCTTGAATGGGCGACCATCCGGGGCTGTTGTTCGCGGCAATTGTTTCGGTCGGTGGCATGACAGCGTGATCGTCGCGAATGTAAAAGTACGGCGGAATATCGGTCGAAGCACGGATGCCAAAATAGCGGTCAAAGCCGTGGTCTACGGGCCCGCCGGCAAGCGGTTTTTCATAACCTCGTTCTTTGAATCCAACATGCCATTTGCCGACCATCGCAGTTTCGTATCCCGCCTGCTTCGCGACCGTCGCAATCGTCCACTGCTCGGGACCAATAAGCGGTTCGGTCGGCCAACGGCTGACGTCGGTTCGGAACGGATATCGACCGGTGAGAAGCCCGTATCGCGACATATGGCAAAGAGGGCCGGGAGCGTGCGCATCGGTAAATTTCATCCCTGCATTGGCAAGCGAATCGATGTTGGGAGTCGGGATCTTTGAGTCTTTGTTAAAGCAACCGGGGTCGCCGTATCCTAGATCGTCAACGAGAATCACGACGATGTTGGGATGCCCGTTTGATTCGGCCAGTAAAGGTGTCCGCTGATCGCCCAAAACAGTGAACGCTGCAACCGCCGAAAGGATCAAGGGCACAATTCTTCGTCGCATTGGACACGATTCCGAACCGAGGGAACGGAGCCATTGCAAGGAACCCTTCGACTTTGCGGAAGACTGAATCATGTTGAAGTCCATTCTTTGGATGGTAGGTATCGCTTAGGCATTACGTCGGCTGTTGCACCATCGTAACCCTGGTCGACCACGGATACATGCAGCGATTGAAAACAAGGGGCGACGGTCGGCAGGTTCGCATGGTCGGACCATTGCGGCAATGAACCGAGCGGGGGACCCGTCCTAGTGTCGTCTCTCGCATTTGACGAGTCAATTCTTGGCGGCAGCCGGAAGAGCTTTCCAGGGCAAAAATCAATTGGGATGGCCCTGGAAATCAGCGGGATGGTAGCATCGCCCTGCGGGGATCCGAGGGGGCATCTGAAAAGAATCCCCATCCATATCACGCAGAAAACGGCGGCCGAGATGCTAGCAACCGTGGGCATGTGCAGATGATACGGTGAACCTTGCAATTGTTTTTTGAAGATGGAATTTTCGAAGCGGTATCGCACTTAGCCCATCCTTTGATTGTTATTGCCTGAGGTTGTGCGATAAATAAGTAGTGAGTGTGGCAGGGAGAAAAGGCCCCATGCCAGCTTGCCTGGCATGAAGCCAAGATTTGAAATTAGTTCGCATGGCTCTAGGAAAACGCATCCCGTTCGGATTGCCGCTGAAAGCGGCAATCCGAACGGGATGCGAAAACCGTGGGGGCAACCACCTCTAATTTCAAATCTTGCGTTCCTGTCGGGTAAACCGACGAGGGGACGTGGCGCTTGGATGTCTGGGCAGGTGCCAGCTGCTGTCAAACCGTCAACTTATATATCGCACGTCCTGAGGCAATGACAGGTTTATGGAAATGCATCGCTGTCGTAGTCGGAGCTTTATTCGGGATCGTCATCGTTTGAGCGGTGATTCGTTTTTTTTATTTTTTCGTGACGGTTTCCAGATTTGGTTGCAACTTGTTTTCCTGACGACCAAATGGTTTTCCCTGGGAACGACCGCACGATTGCCAAGCCGTCGTGTAAGTCGTCAACGGATGGTTGGTGTACGTGTCGGTTCGGGTGGTGGACGCGGAAACTTTGCGAACATTACTCAGTATTGAAATTTCTTTAAACCGCTGAAACAACGAGGACAAGGATGTATCGTTTTGCAATCTTTCAGGTGACGATTTTATTACTCGCCAGCCTTTCGGTTCCTGGTTGTAATCCGGATTCGACTCCGCCTGTCACCAGCACGGGGCTCGGTCAGTTCGAAGGGAGTGTGGTCGCGCAGTGGGGAGACGACGGTCGAGAAATGATCCTTCAGCAGCCGATCAGTTTCATTGATTCCGCCAACAAACGATGGAACGCACCAGCGGGGGCGATCGTCGATGGCGCATCGATTCCCTCAGTATTTTGGTCTGTGATTGGCGGGCCGTTTGAAGGCAAATATCGAAACGCTTCGGTCGTTCACGATGTCTATTGTCACGAGATGACCGAGAGTTGGGAAAGCGTTCACCAGATGTTTTATGAAGCATGTCGGAGCGGGGGTGTCGACGACACGCAGGCCAAGATGTTGTATTACGCCGTCTATCACTTCGGTCCACGTTGGGAAATGGTTTCCCAGGCGGATGCACCCGCGATCGAGCAGCAGCCGGGCGTCAGCGTGCGACGTGATCGCCAGGGACGCCACATGGCACGATATCAACCGACGCCCCCAACTAACGACGAAGTGGAGCAGATCGTTGAATTTGTTTCAGAAGACGCGCCGACGCCGACTCAAATGAGACAAATGGATCGGGAGCAGTTGCATCGACGACCACGACGCGGTGGTGCAAGGGAACGTCCGTCAGAAAACGGGCAGCAGGACCAACCTCAGCAATTTGATCCTCGCAACGGACGGAATGTGGGAGAGCAAACGCGGCAAAGCTAACCAACATTCAGGAGCGGGGACGCCGGTTGTATTTCGTCGCATGGTCGCCGGTGATGCAGTACGATCGGCCGCGTCGCATCAAATCCTAAAGGGAGTGTCCTAAGAGCAAGCGTTGCTGCCACGCTTGCCTACGTTGCGATCAACGCAACGAACCGTTTGAATCATGCTTGACCGCTACAGGTCATGCATCACTTTGGGCGGAAAGGCGGCTCGCAAGGCGTTTAATACAGCGACGACGTCGATAACCTCTTGAAGGATCGCACCGGCAACCGGCGTCAGGTATCCGAAAGCGGCAAAACTCATTCCGATTAGGCTGAGCGTCATTCCACCGACGGCACTCTGAAGTGCGATCGTTCGCATTCGGCGGCTGATGTGCATGAACTCGTCGACTTTTGTCAGTGAGTTGTCCATGATCACAACGCCAGCGGCTTCGGCGGTGACATCACTGTTTTGCCCGATGGCCATCCCGACCGTCGCCGCCATCATGGCGGGCGCGTCATTGATGCCGTCTCCCACGTACAGCGTGTTCGCCAAGGCCGTCTCTTTGCGAACGATGGCTAATTTATCTTCAGGACTTTGTTCTGCAAAAATTTCGCTGATCCCAACTTTCTCGGCTAAGTAGCGAACCTCCGATTCACGGTCCCCCGAAAGAATCATGATACGATTGAAATGATGATTGGGGCCAAGGTGTTTAACGAACGACCGACTGTCGGAACGGGGGGCATCACGGAACCGCAACACCGCAGCGTATCGATTATCGATCTCGACCACACACTCCAAACCTCCGGCGATCGGAGGGATCTGGTCCGCTCCGGGGACGTTCTGCTCGGCAAGTTTGTTGCGACTAGTGATTTGCAACGAATGCCCGGCAACGGTTCCCAGTAATCCTTTCCCCGGTTGTTCGCTGACGTCCGTCGCTTCGGGTAAAGCAATTCCCGCTTTGTCCGCGGCGGCCACGACAGCGTTCGCCAACGGATGTTTCGAATAGCGTTCTAGGCTGGCGACCAACGCTAAAACTTCTCGCTGTTCAAATCCTTTGGCAATCACCTGATCGGTTAAGGTTGGCTCGCCATACGTCAGGGTGCCGGTTTTGTCGAAGATCGCGGTGCGACAGGTTGCGATCTGTTCCAGCACGACAGGACTTCGGATGATGATGGCGCGGCGAGCGCACAAAGAGATAGAACCGATGATGGCGACGGGAATGCCGATCAGTAGCGGACAGGGGGTCGCGATCACCAGCACTGATAGAAAACGAATCGTTTCGCCACTGATCGCCCAGGCAGCACTCGCAATAATCAACGCAACGGGCGTATAGAGTGCGCCCAACTGATCGCCCAGCCGCTGCAGTCGCGGGCGTTTCGATTCCGATTCACGCATCACTTCCATGATTTTGGCGTAACGTGAATCCGCCGCCAGTTTTGTCGCCCGGATGGTCAGAGCCGATTCGCCATTAATCGCACCCGAGATGACCGCTGAGCCCTTTGTCTTGGTGATCTGGAAAGGCTCGCCCGTGAGGTAGGATTCATCCATGACGCCACGACCTTCGACCACCTCGCCATCGACTGGGCAAATCTCGTGCGGAAAGATGATCAACGTATCATTTACGGCGACGTCCTGTAGATCAACTTCCTCGATCTCGCTTTCCTGTTTTCGATGAGCCACCGATGGCATCCGCTTGGCAAGGGCCGCCAGCACTGATGAAGCACTGCGAAGTGCATAGGACTCCAACGCCTCGCCACCGGAAAGCATCAACACGATGATCGAACCGGCCAGGTATTCGCCCAGGAGGACGGAGGTGATGATCGAAATTCCGCCCAGCAGATCGGAACCGAATTCCCGTTGAAGCAGCTTCTTCAGCAGGTCGAACAGCATGGGAAGCCCGCCGATAACCAGCACTACCAGCAACGGAAGGTCACTGATGAAAAGTGAGGTTTGGGCAGCGAATCGCAATAGCAGGTGCACGACGATTCCAGCGATGGCGAGCGCCGCGATTACGAGCGACTTTCGGGCCCACCATTTCATGGCTTGTTCGGAAAATGATTTTGGCGAAGCAATTTGCTGTGAGGCGGCGTTGTTCGTTTGGTTGGTCGCGGTGTTCACTTTGCTGCATCCTTGGTGATCTTCACGAATGTTTTCTTCGACAACCTTTGCGGCTTCATCTTTTAAGTGTTGAACCAAAACCAAGTTGTTGGAATCTCGGAATCAGCGCCATGCCATGAAAGCGGCGTTAGGAACACGCCGGCTGGTTGGCCGGGACGAAATCCTCGTGTATCCAAAGCGATGCCTCATCCGACTTGCTTTGTTCAAAGTATCGAACATTTGCTGTGGTGAAAGGCTTGCAAAATGTAGCCATTCCCGCCTCCCATTTTTTCTCGCCTACCAAGGCAAGCCGTTCGATGTGTGAATAGTGATGCACGTCGAACTTGAAATCTTCCCACACGGCACCAAGTGTCCAGCCATGGAAACCACGAAGTTCGACCAGAAGGCGAATTTTGCCATGTACCTTCACCGCACGCTCCAAATCGGGAGTGAATTGTGCGTAGTCCTCTTTGACAAGTTTGCCCCCTAACGTCAAAACGATGATTCTCCCATTCAATTCTTCTCGTAACTCGACGGACATAATGATCGACTCCAGTAGTCTCATAGATAAATGATGGTCGCGTTTCGACTTTTAGGTTGTAACCCAGTCTAGAGATGCATGACATTGGGCGTGCCCCGACGCACACGCCTCTGCAGGAGGGAATGTCGATTTGGTGATCGCGATATCAAGCGTTTCACAGCATCGCATCAAGACATGCTAATCGCAGTGGTTTCCTGATATTGCAATAGGTGCACGCACTGTATCAATACGCACACTGTGCTCGACTTGCAGACGGCGACAGATCGGCATTCGCGATGCCCAAAAACGTTTCAACGATGCAGGTCAGCTCTCCCTCGCAAGACAAGAATGCGTTAGTATGTTGGAAGTTCGTCGTGTTGAGATCGCTTTCCAAATTGAGACTGCTTTCCCAATCGAAGACGATTCGATGTCTTTCCAATTAAGCTTGCCGCCTTGCCATCGCATTCCAGAATTTCGGAGTGAATTTCTGGAAGTAACGTTTCGCGAACGACTTCGTCGGTGCGGTGCAACGATGGCTCGACAATGATGAAACTGACAACGATAGTGAACGCTCCATCCGAGAAGAAATCGACAGACCTTTCCGCACCGGGATCCCATTTCGGCAAGGTGGTCGCGGTACGCGGTAGCGTTGTGGATGTGTTCTTTGCCGAACGTCTGCCTGCGATCCATACAATGTTGCGGGCAGGAGACGACCAAAAAATTGCGATTGAAGTCCTTTCGCAGTTGGACGCTCAAGTTGTTCGCGGGATCGCCCTCACGCCGACTCAGGGGCTTGCTCGAGGGATGCAAGTGATCGATACAGGCCGTCCCCTGATGGCTCCGGTTGGGAAACCGATCCTGTCTCGTATGTTGGACGTTTTCGGGAACACGATCGATCGCGGACTTCCACTGGAGGACGTGCAGTGGCGAAGTGTGCATCAATCGCCGCCTCCGCTTCTTGTCCGTTCGACAAAATCAGAAGTGTTTGAGACGGGGATTAAGGCAATCGATGTGCTGTTGCCATTGGAACGTGGCGGCAAGGCAGGGTTGTTCGGTGGCGCTGGTGTCGGCAAGACCGTGCTGCTGGCCGAATTGATTCACAATATGGTCGGCCACGAAGAAGGGATGAGTATCTTTTGTGGGATCGGCGAACGTTGCCGCGAGGGTGAAGAACTTTACCGTGAAATGAAATCCGCCGGCGTTCTTGACAACATGGTGATGATTTTCGGGCAGATGAACGAACCGCCAGGTAGTCGCTTTCGTGTGGGACACGCAGCCCTGACGATGGCGGAACACTTCCGCGACGAAGAACATCGCGACGTGCTGTTGTTGATCGATAATGTCTTTCGATTCATCCAAGCAGGCATGGAAGTTTCCGGACTGATGGGGCAAATGCCTTCACGTTTGGGGTACCAACCAACGATGGGAACCGAACTGTCCGGTTTGGAAGAACGGATCGCCAACACCGAATCGGGAGCGATCACTTCCATCCAGGCGGTCTACGTCCCGGCCGATGATTTTACCGACCCGGCCGCGGTCCATACGTTCTCACACCTTTCCGCTTCGATCGTGCTCTCGCGGAAACGTGCAAGTGAAGGCCTGTTCCCGGCGATCGATCCACTTCAGTCCAATTCCAAAATGGCGACACCGGGCATCGTTGGTGAACAGCACTATGCGTTGGCTCAGGAGATTCGCAGCACATTTGCCCAGTACGATGAATTGAAAGACATCATTGCGATGCTGGGACTGGAACAATTATCGCCGAACGATAGGAATGTTGTCGCGCGTGCGCGACGGTTGGAACGTTTTCTGACCCAACCGTTTTTCACTACCGAACAGTTCACCGGGATGAAAGGCAAATTGGTCCGTTTGGAAGATTCGCTAGATGGCTGCCGACGGATCTTGAACGATGAATTTAAGGACTACCCGGAGAAGGCTTTGTACATGATCGGCAAGATCGACGAAGCCAAAATGCCGACGAAATCGGAATCAAAACAGGCTGATGAGAAGGAGGCGGAGCATGCCCAGTCCAGCACGCATGACGCTTAAAATCTTGTTGCCGTTTGAGGTTCTGGTTGAATCGATCGATGTTCTGCGAGTGGTCGTAGAGACTCAAGCGGGGTCCTTTGGGCTGTTGCCGCATCGACTGGACTGCGTAGCATCGATCACCCCCGGGATCCTCGTCTATGAAACGGCGGAGGCTGGCGAATCGTTTGTGGCGGTCGACGAAGGGGCGATGGTAAAGACCGGGATGAATGTGCTGGTGTCGGTTCGGAATGCGATCATCGGCGTGGGGCTGAGCGAACTTCGAGAAGCGGTAAAACGAGATTTTTTGACATTGAATGAACAAGAGCAAGACGTTCGCGCAGTGTTGGCAAGAATGGAAACCGATTTCGTTCGTCGAATTGCGCAGTTGCATCATGAATGAAAACTCGGAAAACAATCGAAAGCATGATTTGAATCAAGCAGAAAATTCATCCAGATTCGCAAACCAAGTGGAGACTAAAGCGAACCGAAAAATCAAGGCAATGCGGCATCGCGGGACGGACCTTTGGTTTGGGCTGGGAATGATGGGGTTAGTCGGTTGGTCGGTCGTCGTCCCGACGCTTGTGGGAACGGGCATCGGAATGTGGTTGGACCATCGTTTTCCTCGCGCTCAGTCGTGGACGTTAATGCTGTTGGTGGCGGGTTTGCTGATCGGTTGTTTCAATGCTTGGATGTGGGTTTCCAAAGAGGACAAAGCGATGCACGAAGAGAAAGAAGACGAAAATGAATGAATGGGTTGATTCCGGAATCCCTGTTGTCGCAGGCTTGGCATTGGGCGCCTTTTTCTTTGGTGGGCTATGGTGGACCATTCGCAATGGACTGACGTCCGAGCACCCGGCGGCATGGTTTCTCGTTAGCCATGTCGTTCGACTGCTGGTAACGCTAGCGGGTTTCTATTTTGTCGCTCAAGGAGAATGGCAACGCGTTCTGCTGTGTCTTGCTGGATTCATGATCGCCAGAGTAATTGTTACGCGATTGACGCGAACCGCCGAATCATCCGCTACTCATGTCGTGAAGGAGGTCGAGCATGCGTCTCAGTCCCGATGAGTTGATTTTTTGGCAATCAGGCTTCTTTAAACTGAACGCTACGATTGTCTTTACATGGGGGATCATGCTGGTGCTGACCATCGGGTCGCTGTTGATTACCCGGAAATTATCAACCGGCATCAAACGGACTCGCTGGCAAAACTTGCTAGAGATCGTCGTCACCGGAATTGTCCAGCAAATCAAAAGTATTGGTCTTCATAATCCCGAAAAGTACCTCGGCTTTATTGGGACATTGTTCCTGTTTGTAGCCACCGCCAGCCTGTTCACGATCCTTCCCGGGTATGAACCTCCAACCGGATCGCTTTCCACTACCTGTGCTTTGGCGTTATGCGTCTTTGTCGCGGTTCCGATGTTTGGAATCGGTGAACAGGGAATCGGTGGGTACTTGAAATCTTACGTCGAGCCGACGTTCATCATGCTGCCGTTCAACATTATCAGTGAAGTTTCTCGGACGTTGGCGTTGGCCATTCGTTTGTTTGGCAACATGATGAGTGGGGCGATGATTGTCGGTATTCTGCTGTCAATCACGCCGTTCCTTTTCCCGATTGTGATGACCTTGTTGGGGCTGCTGACCGGGATGGTTCAGGCGTACATTTTTAGCATTTTGTCAGCGGTCTACATCGCCGCGGCGACACGTGTTCGCCAATCCAAGACCGAAACAAATTCGGTCATTTCAAATACCTAATAGTTCTTTGGGGAAGCACAATGGATAGCATGACCTGGATTGCAGTGGCATCGATTGTCATTGCGGGAATCACGACCGGGATTGGCACGATGGCGCCAGCAGTCGCCGAAGGGAAGGCGGTTGCGACAGCGCTGACGGCAATTGCGCAACAACCCGATGCTTCGCCGACAATCACGCGAACGCTTTTTGTTGGTTTGGCGATGATCGAATCCACGGCAATCTATTGCTTCGTCGTGTCGATGATCTTGATCTTCGCCAACCCGTTTTGGAACTACGTCATCTCTCAAGCGACAGGGAAATAATCCATGCTCATCGATTGGTTCACCGTCGGTGCGCAAACCGTCAATTTCCTGGTACTTGTTTGGTTGCTGAAACTTTTTCTCTACAAACCGATTCTGGATGCGATCGACAAACGCGAAAAGCGAATTGCCGACGAACTTGCTGATGCGGATCGAAAAAAGCAAGAAGCCAAATCGGAAAGGGATGAATTTGCGAAGAAGAACCAAGAGTTCGACCAGCAGAGGAATGAATTGCTGACCAAGGCGACCGACGAGGTAAAGACGAAACGGCAGCAGTTGCTTGATGAAGCGCGACGCGATGCCGATGCCTTGCGGACGAAACGCCAGGAATCGTTGAAACGCGAGGTCGACAATTTGCAAGCGGAGCTCGCCCGACGGACTTCTGATGAAGTGTTTGCCATTGCGAAGCAGGCATTGTCAGAATTAGCCGGTGTCGATTTGGAAGCCCGGATGTGCGATGTGTTTCTTGATCGCCTGCGAGGCTTGAACGATGACGTGAAGAAAGCGGTTCATGAATCCAAAGTCTCCGAATCCGCTCCCGCTGTGGTGCGAAGCTCGCTGGATCTGGCTGCGGAACAACAAGAAGCGATTCAGACGACGCTTAACGAAGTCTTCGCGACCAAGATGCCTGTGCGATTTGAAACCAACGTGCAAGTCGTCAGTGGCATCGAATTAACGATCGGTGGGAAAAGGTTCGCATGGAGCATCGGAGACTATATCGCGTCGTTGCAAAAAAATGTGAACAAACTGCTTGATGACAACACCTTGAACGCGGTGGATGCGGAAACGAGAGTCGCACAATGAGCGCGTCGAACGATTTGTTGCAGAATACCGTTGAGCAGACCTTTGAGCGAATTTCGAGTGGTCGTCTATCGTTTTCGCCAGCGTTGGTCCCACACGAGGTCGGAACGCTCTCGAGCGTCTCGACGGGGATCGCTAAGGTGACCGGGTTGCCGGGGATTGGCTATGACGAAATGCTGACTTTTCCCAATGGGACTCTGGGCATTGCGTTCAATGTCGATGCCGATGAGGTGGGGGTCGTGCTGCTGGGGGATTACGCGACGCTTCGGGCCGGGGATGAAGTACGTCGCACGGGCCGGGTCATGGATGTTGCGGTCGGCGAAGGGTTGTTGGGCCGAGTGATCGATCCGCTTGGTCATTCGCTTGATGGGAGGGCGCCTTTTGTTTCGGACATACGGAAGCCAGTGGAGCGTCCGGCAGCTTCGATTATGGACCGGGCACCGGTTGCGGTCCCGCTTCAAACCGGGCTAAAAGCCGTTGACGCCCTTGTCCCCATCGGGCGTGGGCAGCGCGAATTGATTTTGGGTGATCGCCAAACGGGTAAAACGGCAATCGCCATCGATACAATCCTTAACCAACGTGAGCAGAATGTTGTTTGCGTCTACTGCGCGATCGGACAACGCGCATCGACGGTTGCAAAAGTGGTCGCGACGTTAAAAGACCAAGATGCGATGAACCATACGGTCGTCGTCGTCGCCGAAGGGAACGACCCGCCTGGTGTCGCCTATGTCGCTCCTTACGCGGCAACCAGCATCGCGGAGTACTTCATGGAACAAGGACGCGATGTGTTGATCGTCTATGATGATTTGACGCATCACGCTCGATCCTACCGGGAACTATCACTTCTGCTCAGGCGGCCACCGGGGCGAGAGGCTTTTCCTGGGGATATCTTTTACCTTCACGCGCGACTGCTGGAACGTTCCACCCATCTGCGTGAGGAACTTGGCGGAGGCTCACTGACAGCACTTCCGATCATTGAAACGGAAGCCCAAAATATTTCCGCCTATATTCCGACCAATTTGATCTCCATCACTGACGGACAGATCTATCTGTCGCCGTCTCTTTTTGAGTTGGGGATTCTGCCGGCAGTGGACGTGGGTAAATCGGTTTCGCGAGTCGGCGGCAAGGCCCAACGAGCCGCCTATCGAGCGGTCGCTGGTGATCTTAAGTTGGCGTATGCTCAGTTCGAAGAGCTGGAAACGTTCTCCAAGTTCGGTGCTCGAATCGATGAGTCGACTCGGGAATTGATCGAACATGGCCGCCGGATCCGTGCATGCCTTAAACAAGCCGAACACTCACCTGTTTCCATGTCGTCGCAGGTGATGGTCCTCTTGGCACTGACGGAGGGCCTTTTTGATACGGTTCCAATGGATCGGATGCCGGACGCCGAAGCGGCCGTCCGCGTTGCCGGAGAAGCCCTTCCCGACGAACTAAAGGATCGGCTCCGGAACGCTGATACTCTATCCGATGCGGACCGGGATGAAATATTGAGCGTTGCACGCGATGCGCTTCAACCATTTCAGTCGGCTGAAAAAAGGAACTCGCCAAGCAAGGGAGCGACCAATTGAGCCAAACGATCGGAAATTTGAAACGACAGATCGAAGGCGCCACGGATCTGCAATCGGTGGTCCGGACAATGAAAGCGATGGCCGCTTCCGAAATCGTTCAGTTTGAAAGTTCGGTACGTGCGCTTGCCGACTACAGCCGCACCGTCGAACTTGCGCTTAGCGTCTGCCTACGAGCTGCCGACGTCAAGAATCTCCAACAGAAGCCCCTTCCCGTAGGCGTTCAGCCGAGGGTAGCGGCGATCGTCTTCGGTTCCGATCAAGGACTTGTCGGACAATTTAACACCGTCATTTGTGACGAGGCGATCGGAGCCCTTTCCAGTGTGCCCGGTGAGCAAATGATTTGGTCCGTCGGTGAACGGGTCCATGCGTGTTTGGCCGATACCGATTCGCAGCTGGTTGGTGGCTTCCATGTGCCAAGCACGGTCAAAGCAATTGCACCGTTGGTCGGTGAGATTCTTATTGAGTATGAGAGACAAACCGAAAACCACCCCGCGACCCAACTCTTCGTGTTTCATAATCGTCCTAAAGCGGGGGCTCTATACGAACCGGTCAGTCAGCGTCTTTTGCCGTTGGATGAGACTTGGCGTCGTCAGCGCAGCGAGATGCCGTGGCCGACAAAAAATCTGCCACAGGTTTTGGGCAATGATCTTCAAACGATGCGCAAGCTAACGGGTGAGTATCTTTTCGTTTCCATGTTCCGTGCCTGTGCCGAATCTTTGGCCAGCGAGAATGCCAGTCGGTTGGCTGCAATGCAACGTGCCGATAAAAACATTGAAGAACTGCTTGAAACGCTTACGTCGTCATTTCATCGACAGAGACAAGCCAATATTGATGAGGAACTTTTTGACGTTGTGTCTGGTTTCGAAGCCTTGCAGCGTTAGGCAACCTTTTGAGAATGGATCCGCTCGTTGGAATCTGTCCATAGATGGTCATTGACGAGAGTCGATAAGCACCAGCGCTCAGGGGACGTGCGATAAATGAGTTGACGATTTCTGCTCAGGCTGCTCTTGTTTGTTTGCGCCGGGCTCCCCTCACTCGATCCTTCTCCGCCAGCCCCAAACCGTGCAGGCGATTCGCGGCTGGCGGAGAACCCCATTTCGATCGTACAAGAGAAATGCTGGCAGTTGTAGGCCCGCCGGGGTAAGCCCGGAAACGGAACTCTATGAATCAAATTTCAAATCTTGGCTTCCTGCCAGGCAAGCTGGCATGGGGCCTTTTCTCCCTGCCGCACTCGCAATTTATTTATCGCACGTCCTGCGAGGCCGTGAATCGTTTCGTGTCGCCTTTCGGCTCTTGCGTATTGGTTACGGGGCCGGAGGGCTCGCGACCAAAGCCTTGTCATCCCATCGATCGTCAGTCGTTCAGCGACGTCGCGTCGGATTCGATCGCGTCCGATCGCCTTTCCACAAGTTGCTGATGGGAACGGCTTTCGAATAACGCGAAAAATCACGACCCGCCATCACGCAAATATTTAGGTTCTTCGCCTTAAGAAGCGTTTCCTCGCTTGAACCGAATACGTGACGATTATAGTGTTGAAGGTTCGTCCTGATGGCGTGAGGGACGGTTCGCTGGTTCCAGGATTCCTATACCCCTAATTTTTGCCATGTCGTACTTGAAATCTCTGTTCCTTTTGCTGTTCAGTACTGCCGTTTTCATCGCACCTGTCGGTGCAGCGGATCCGCCACCAAATATTCTGTTCGCGATTGCTGACGATTGGGGCTTGCATGCTGGTGCTTACGGAACGACCTGGGTGAAGACGCCGTCGTTCGACCGTATTGCGCGGGAGGGAGTGCTTTTTAATAACGCTTACACCCCTGTCGCGAAATGTGCGCCTTCCCGCGCCATCGTGCTGACGGGCCGACATGCGTGGCAAAACGAACAGGCCGGCAATCACTTGGCCTTCTTTCCCGCAGACTTAAAAAGTTGGCCCGAGGTCCTTACCGGCCAAGGATGGCACATGGGAATTTCTGGCAAAGGTTGGGCTCCTGGGATCGCCAACGACAAGGAGGGAAAACGAAGGGCAATTACCGGACAGCCGTTCAACAAGCGAAGTGCAGAATCGCCCGCTACGGGGATTAGCAAGAACGACTACGCGTCCAATTTTGTCGATTTCTTAGACGCAGCCCCCGACCAGACTCCATGGTGTTTTTGGTATGGGAGCACCGAACCGCATCGAGGCTATGAGTTCCAGTCCGGAGTTCGTAAAGGTGGCAAGAAACTGTCCGATATTGATCGTGTGCCTGCTTACTGGCCGGACGAAGAGGTTGTCCGCCATGACATGCTGGATTACGCGTTTGAAGTAGAGCATGTTGACAACCATCTAGGACGGATGTTGGCGGAATTAGAAAAGCGTGACCTGTTGAAAAATACGATCGTGATCGTCACCAGCGATCACGGTATGCCGTTTCCACGCGTCAAAGGTTACGCATACCACGATTCCAATCATGTGCCACTGGCCATTCGGTTACCGGATGCCGGAGATAACGTGGGCCGCGTCGTCGACGATTTTGTTGATTTCACAGACCTTGCGCCAACGATCCTGGATTATGCAGGGATCGCCGAATCCGAAAGTGGGATGCGTCCCATCACTGGCAGCAGTTTGCGCCCGATTTTGGAAAGCAGCGGAAACGGGCAGATCCTGGCGGAACGGGATCATGTCTTGATTGGAAAGGAAAGGACCGATGTCGGACGTCCGCACGACTGGGGATATCCGATCCGCGGGATCGTGACGGAAGATCATCTTTATTTGCGAAACTATGAACCGTCGCGCTGGCCAGCAGGCAATCCTGAAACAGGCTATTTGGACACCGACGGAAGCCCCACGAAGACTCGTATTCTTGAATTGGGACGGCAGTCCCGCACCGACCCCTTTTGGCGGCTCAATTTCGGGATGCGGCCGGCAAGCGAAATGTACGATCTGCGGACCGATAGCGACTGCGTGATCAATCTTGCCGGAGACGCGGCCGAAGCAGAACGGGTCAAAGCGTTGCGGTCTCGGATGGAGACCGAGTTGAACGAGCAGGGAGACCCTCGGATGGTCGGTCGTGGTTATCTGTTTGACCAGTACCCAGCAACCGGCGGAGCGGGATTCTATGAACGATACATGCGCGGTGAAAAAGTGAACTCAGGATGGGTCAACCCGAGTGATTTTGAAGCGGGCCCGCTGGATGACTGATCACCGTTTTCCTTAGTCCCTCGCTCGTGCATTGTAGGAGCGTTTGTGTGGATACCTGTGTCCAGTTTTTGCGTCGACCTTCGGTCCCGCAGGTTTTCAAAATCCCATCCCGCTACGTGACGGCTTGTTGATTGAATCGAAAACTGTGAAAAAGGACGTTCGTTCGCTTTGCGAAAGAACGTCCTTTGGGAGCCACTTTCGCGGAGCGAAAGGCTACAAAAACCGTGACCAAAAAATTTCGCGTCCGCCGCGAAACGCGAAACGGAGGTAACCGACTGGCTGCTTGTCACGCTGGAATCGAGACACTGGGGCCTTCATGTGCCTGATCTATTCTGCGGGGGTCAGCTGAATCGATCGCAAATCGAGCAGCCACTGGTCAAGTCCTTCAGCGGCTTGAAACGTTGCGATCGATTGGCCGGCAGCAATGCGGATGGATCCTACTTTGATCTTTTGATAAGTATCCCAGTTCCCCGTGCTTGCTACCGTGCCGGTTAGATTTTCGGTTCCACATGCAAAGACAAAGTCATTGCCTGCGGTCGTTTTCGCACATGCATAGTCCAGCCAGACGTCGTAGGACCCTTCTTCTTTAACTTGAAGTGTCCATTCGACTTGGTCGGTAGGGCTGCCCCAGTGACCAATGTTTTGATACTTGGGCTCAAATACGCAAGAATCGCCGTAGATCCTTGCGGTGGTTGCAGTAAGGTGCAAAGCACCCTGTGGATCGGCGGAGATCGGTTGTGGCGTGTTTCCCGGGAATGATTTTGGAGGCGTCTTGGCACTCCCCAGGAACGCCAATAGGTGCGCCATGTCGGCGGGTGAAATTGCTTTCTCAAAACCTTCAGGCATCAACGAAGCACCCGTATTGCGAATCCATTCAATGTCATCGCGAAGGATTGTCAGACGCTTATTGTCCTGCATTTGTAGTTCAATCGCGTTACTGGATTCGCTTTGAATGATCCCCGTGATCGCTTTTCCATCGATCGTCAAAACGTTGTAGGCTTGGTACTTCTCTTCGACGGCCAGGTTCGGATCGAGAACCGCGGTGACGATTGCCTTCGGCGAACGGTCTTTCAGGCTTGCAATGTCGGGGCCAATTGCATTGCCAACTTCGTTCATTTGATGGCACGCAGCACACTGTTTTACAAAGACTTCCCGACCCCGTTGTGCGTTGCCTTTGGTAAAGTCTGAACTCAGATATTTCTGAATGATCGGATGCTTCGCGGTGTCGGATCCCGGTGACGCGAACATTTGGGTCGCCTCTTTTCGAACCGATTCACTTGCATGTGTGAGCAGTTGTCGGCGATGACTGTCCGTTAATGTGTTTGCCGTTAAACGCTCCGTCTTAATCGCGTCGATCAACTGCAACGTTGCGGCCTCGCGGGTTAAAATTGCATTCAACGTCGCCGCGCGAACGGTGGGGCTGAGCGTTTCCAGTCGCTCGATTAACGGATCGGTATTGCTTTGGGCGAGTATTTCCGCTGCCGCAATTTGAAGCTCAACAGGTTCGGCGGCCGAAAGCAGTTCGGGAAACAGCGTAAGGTTAAGGTCTGTTGCAGCAAGGAATCGGAGCGAAGCGATTCGCAGTGAAGTCTTGGTATCTCTATCGGAAACGCGTTCAGCAGAAAGCGGGACAATTCCAGCAAGGGCATATTCGGCGGATTCGTCCAACTGAATCTTTTGTTGACGGAGGACGGTTAATGTCTGCGTTAAAGTGTCAATGTCCTGAGCTTGCACGTTGGTGCTTTCGAGCGATTTGGCAAGCTCTTTCACCAGCTGCGTTAGAAACTCTGTTTGCCCACTCCGGACCGCCATTTCAAAGATCGCGTCGCGGTAAGTGCTAGAGACCTTTGGATCGGCCTCAAGAGCCTTGTAAAAGAACGCTAACGTTTCGGGGTGAAGAGAGCTGATGATCGCCGCGCGGATCTCTGGTATTTCCTGGGACGAGAAAGCTAGGTCGGCCAAAGTTTCAGCCGCTTGCTTGGTCGTACTGAAACCGAGTGAATACGCTTTTTGCAAAAGAACCTGAGGTTCGTCAGCGGCGCACTGAATGACTTGGTTCAATACCGCT
This sequence comes from Roseimaritima multifibrata, assembly GCF_007741495.1. Lineage (NCBI taxonomy): Bacteria > Pseudomonadati > Planctomycetota > Planctomycetia > Pirellulales > Pirellulaceae > Roseimaritima > Roseimaritima multifibrata. Next base: position 4,163,534 of record NZ_CP036262.1, on the reverse strand, counting down.
TCACCATCGGGAGATGTCATGGCTAACCACGGCTCGGATAATCGCAGCGCGTGTCGACGAACCGTAGGGTCGCTGTCCTTAAGTGCTTCGATTAGCGTCGCGGGCGACAACGCTTCCATGCCATCGAGCGTGCAGATCGCATGGAGTCTGCCAAGAGGGGCAGCGGATGTCTGTGCCATTTGGGTGAGGATTGGAATCGCGGCGGCCTCTTCCCTATCGATAAGCAGCGTCTGTGCTAGGTCTCGGGTACGTCCGTTTGGCGATTCCAGCTGTGCGACAAGTTCGTCGAGATCCATATCGCTCAGAACGGGGATTTGCCGTGGTTGACTGTCTGTGGGAAAAATTCGATAGATGCGACCTTTGTCGTGCCCTGCCCTTAGAAACAATTCTTTTTCCCGGTCATCGCCAATCCATTCGGGATGTTCGATAACCAATCGATACATGTCAGCAACCCACAAGGCCCCGTCGGGACCTGTCGTCACGCTAGCCGGTCGAAACCAACTATCTTCAGAGGCAAGGAATTCAACGTTCGATTCGTCGCTGGGACGAACACTCTCAAAGGAGGCTCCTGCTGGAACGAGGCGCCGGCGATGAACCGCGTTGTGGACCGGTTCACAGGTGAACGTGTTTTGTGCGAAATCAGGTCCGAACAGCGAGTCCCGGTAGACCACCGTACTGCATGCCGATGTGAATTGGTGTCCGGTTCCCGGCGCTGGCGGAACATAGCCTGACCAATGGCTGAGAACGCGTGATATCGGAAAGAGTTGTGTGTTATTGATGCGCGCGATGTCGCGACTGGCCGAGGGAGGCGGAACAAATCGATTGCGTCGCAGGTACTGTGCTGGATGAATGTAGTGTCGAACGGGAATGGAATTGTTGCAGCCAAACCAATTGCCTTGATCGTCGCGATGACGGCCAAATTGCGTTTGACCCGCTTGCAACTCCATCGCTCCGGTATCGGGCCGAATCCTTAAATCTTGGCCGCGGATTTCTACGGTTTTGCCCGTCTTGATGGATTGGACGGTTCCGCCGCTGTCTCCATTGGCGACATACAGCCAATTGTCCAATCCGCGTTCAAATCCATTGACCAAGTGCTGCTGGTTTCCCTCAGTAAAACCGCGGTAGAGTTCCGTTCGCAGGTCCGCTTTTCCATCGCCATCGGTATCTTCGGCGTAGAAGATCGTGGGGGCAGCGCTAACGATCACTCCCTTGCCGGTCGCAAGGACTCCGGTGGGGTAAGCGATGTTATCCATAAACAGCGTCGATGAATCGTAGGTTCCATCATTGTCGGTGTCCTCCAAGTATCGGATCCGTCCACCCGGTTTCCCTTTGTCGTCCAGGCCCAACGGGTAATCGGCCATTTCTGCGACCCACAGTTTCCCGTCGGGGGCAAAATCCAATGCGACCGGATCCATCACCAATGGTTCAGAAGCGACCATTTGGATCGTAAAACCGGGACGAACCCGCATCGACCGGAAGGATCGGTCCGCACTGCGCGGCCCGGGATCTGCGTTTCCGGTTAGATCGGAAAAGGATCGTCGGTCGACTCCATCTGCAAGCCGGTGCGTATCCTCATTTTGGATCCACATATGGTCTTCGGCGAACCATGCCCCGTTGTTCGTCTTGCCACGAACGATCAGCGGAATGGTTCCCGTCGGAGTGACGGTACGCGTAAAGGTGTTGGAATTGGAATCGTAAAGCTGGACGGCTGACTGTGTGGCATTCGATACGATCATGTCGTCGTAGCCGTCTTTGTCCAGGTCAACAAAACGCAATCCGTTATCGTCGCCGTCTGCATCGACGATGGGGAAAGGGAGCGGTTCAGAGTTCGCGATCCACTTGTCCGTTTTACCGTCCAGCGACAGCACCTGTTTCGTCGTCGGATTGGCGATCAAGACTTCCGAAATTCCATCCAGATCGAGGTCTCTTAGTCGGACGCCTTGGTCGATACCGTCGCGATTGGTTTTGAAAGGTTTCAGTTCTTCTGGGATCGGTTCGCTTACGATTTCATTGTTGGAAAAATGGTAGATGTGTTGATCAACATCGTTGTTGACCAACATCGAAACGCCTTTTTCCTTTTGAAGTTTTCCAAATTGGACTCCTCTATCAACCGAGTGTCCCGAAGGATCGGCATGAACGAATTGAACCTTACTGGCGAGGTCAATCCATTGGTTTGCTTTCGGATCCCATAGACGAGCGATTTTAAGTTGATCGTTTCCAATCACAACATCCAGGAAACCGTCTTGATTCAGGTCGACAAGCCTGACCCCGTTGTCGTCGCCGGTTTTTGGGTCTCGCACCGGTTGATCGAGTAACAAATGTCGGTTGATTCGTTCCATGCTCTCCTTGAAGGTGAGGAATTTGACGCGTTTTCCGTACTTCGTATCGACGCGGTCGACCAACTCGGCCATCTGTTCGTTTCGTATCCAGGCATATGGATGGAAAACAAGGTTGGCGATTCCTTTCTTTATCACGGTGGCATCGATGGCTGCCATCATGTCATCAACGGTTTGAGGATTATTGGGCTGCTGGATGTTCTGTGCTTGCCAATCATCCGGGATCGTACAAGGGAATTCCCAGCATTGTTTCCCGATCACAAACGGATAGGGATAGTTATGGATCTTGTTCACGAACGAAGGGAATGGAATGTATCGTTCGAACCGCTCTTTTCCTTCGGCGTTTAAAGTGATCGATTTAGGAATGTCAGGATCACTAGAATTGAAGACGCAAACAACGGACGTGCTGGCCTGCAAAAAATTGCCAGCGGGGGTGGTTTGGTTCACAATTTCTGCAAAGGCGCGCGGGCTGGGAGTGTTTTTGGAATCCATGCAGGGAAAACGAAACGCAACGGGACGAGTGTTGGGGATCGCGAACATCTGGTCGACGCAGCGGTCGTAGGTCGATTTGGCTTGGTCAAAATTACCGCTTTGGAGGCATGGGCAAGGGTGGTCGACCGTATGCGTTTCGATCGAAAGTCCTTCTTTCAGCCATTTCTGCAGTTGTGGATCCTGTGGATCAATCTTGCAAGACATGATGCTAACGGGGGAACGCCCATCGATCTTCTTTAACCTGTCGAGGATTGGCCTGAGATAGGCTTCGTACTGTGCCGTATCCCGCATGTCGTCGATTCCCAACGTGACGACCGCTTCAACGCCCGGTTCACCTACCCACTGAGGGGTGGTTAGTTTTGGGAAATCGGTGTTGGGATAATAGGAATCCGAGTACGCATCGAGGTATGCAAAAGGATTGTCCTGGGCCGACAATTGCGCTGACTGAATACAGGTGGCCGCCCCGCTAAGCAGGAAGGTTATTAGGCAAAGAAGGTTCCGCGTCATGGTTTCTGTCCGAGGGAGTTCGTTGTCGATCGTTGGGATGTCTTAGGTCAGTTTTTTTAGCAACTGGTGGCCAAGATCCGATAACGCTGCGGCGGCATTGGGAGTGAATGGGGGAAGGTTCAATATCCGTGGAACGGTTACAGCCGCATATTCCTTGGTCTTGTATGCGACCGGATCCGCTAAGTATCCGACGCTATCGTCTGCATAGCCAACGGCGATGGTGGTTTCAAAGGGAGAGCGGTTTTGCAACTGAAGTCCGTAAAAACTGTACAGCTCGCTAGAATGGAAAAGCAGGGCCAAGTCTCCCAGTCTAATGGCCGACATTGGCGTTTTGTGAACCGATTGTTCTAGGTTCCAAGTGGATGCGGCATCGAACCAAGCTTTGGCAAAACCTGCATCGACCCACTCGCCAGAATTGCATTTTTCTGGGGCCGATCGGTAAGCATCAAGCTGTTCTTTTAGCAATTCCATATCGAGCGGAATCGAGAAGGAGTCGTTCACCACCTGAATTTCGTCAACGGATACCGGTTTGCAGCTATTGAGTGCAGCATCGAATCCTTTGGCAATTGCAGTCGCTGTCGGTTCGGCCTCTCCAATCCAGATATGACCGTCGCCCGGATTGACGTCTCCGGCGTGACCCTGCATAAAGCCAGGCGTAACGCCCGTTTTAGCGTGAACCTTTTCGGCTACCAAGCCAACCCAGTCGGGGCCCGACTGGGTATCCCGGAAGCAGACCGGATGGCTGGAGAAGTGGTACCAAAGCACGTCCTCTTTACCGGTGCGTTCAAAACGCAGCAGGTGCAAGTTTGTATCCAGCCAGCGTTCCGCGTCGGTCGATTGCTTGTCGAACTGTTTTTCTGTTTTCCATGTCGACGTCGTCCGATTGAAGTTCCCCCCCACTACAGCGCTTTTTCCCACATAGAGTTCCGCGTCGGTCAGGTCTTGCTGGGCTTGCTGAACCGCTTTGACGACCGCCTGCAATGTTTGTTGCTGGTATTCTTTGGGAAGGGCACCCCATTGGCGTAGGAAAGTAAACGTCGGCATCGAATGGGTGTGTGTTGCACAGACGCGGACGTTCAAGGCGGGGATGCCGGTTTTCTCGGCGACCTGTTGTTGCACTTCCGCGGTGAACGCGGCCGAGACTGTTAGGATATCAAGCGAAACGATCGCGATCGTTTGCCCCTTTACTCGAATGACAATCGCTTTGGCGGTCGACTTTTGGCGAATCCCGGTTATGCGCCGTTCGTTTCCTACTGCCTTGTGGAAACCGGCCAATTCGATTCCCAATGGTGGCGTCGTGTCGACCACGGCTTGGCCGACAGCAAGGCTTTCCTTGTTGGAACCTCCTGATGCTAGGTGAGGAATGCACGCGGTCGCCGCGATAGCAGCACATCCGCTGGAAAGTATTTGACGGCGACTGAGGGAATTACCGGTAGTGGTTTTAGGCAGAGGGCGCATGGGGATCCGATCGGTTTCCGCAATTGGGACAAAGGCCGCAGGATGCGACTAGGTAGGAAGGGGTGTATAGGAGGGAGGCTGGATGCGATTGACCGTAGCTCTATTAGCATAAACGATCGAACTGACCCGATGTGGGATATCTGTCTTCGCAGTTCGGTCAATTTTTTTGTGCGCCGAACTGGCCCGCCGGTTTAACAAACGTGTTCGTAATAAGGAGAGAGAATTCTTCGTTTTACGGAGCCGCATTGCGCGGGAAAAAATGCGATTGCCGCTGCCCACGCGATGGGGGGGCATGGGGTAGAATCGATGCCGATACTTAAGTTCCCCGTTTTTTCTTGGTTGCCGGTCGACAGGAGTTCAAACACGTGGGTTCAGAAGAGACGCCAATTGATGGTCTGGATATCAGCGGAACGACCGGTGGCAGTTTGGAGCAAACCGCGTCGACCGATGGGACATCGGAGGCTCCGGCAAAGATTGAAGAATTCGAAATCCGTGAGGTTTTAGGGAAAGGCGGATTTGGAACGGTCTACGCAGCGTTCGACACGATTCTGCAGCGTGACGTCGCGATTAAAATTCCCCATCAGTCTTTGGTCGTACGCAGCGATATCGCGGCCGTTTATTTGCGGGAAGCTCGGGCCGTCGCCAGCCTTGAACACCCGAACATCATTCCGATTTATCGAGCGGCAAGCACCGATGAAATACCTTTCTACATCGTTTCGAAACTGATTCGTGGATGTCATTTAAAGGCTTGGCTGGAGCAGCGCGTTCAGGCCATTCCGCAAGTCATCGAAATCTTGGCAAGTGTTGCCGATGCGTTGGGAGTGGCACATAGTCGAGGGATCGTGCACAGGGACGTTAAGCCAGGAAACATTTTGATCGATGGGGACTGCCATCCCTACGTTGCGGATTTTGGATTAGCGCTGAGAGACGCCGATCACAAAAGTGCGCCTTCGTACATCGGCACCCCGGCGTACATGAGCCCCGAGCAAGCGCGCGGCGAGGGGCATCGCGTGGACGGTCGCTCGGACTTGTTCTCCTTAGGGTCCGTCATGTATCAGATGCTGACAGGGGTTCGCCCTTTTCAGGCAGCGGATCGGAACGGATTGTTCGAGCAAATCCTTTACTTTGAACCGACTCCGCCGCAGGAGCTTCGGGCAGAAATTTCGAAGGAACTGGCTCGGATCTGTGTGAAATCTTTGGCGAAACGAAAGTCGGATCGGTACCAATCGGCTGCCGCTTTCAAGCTTGATTTAAACGCGGCATTACAATCGATTACCAAACGCCACGCGGATGCATCTAGCAACGTGGTTCCAGGTCAATCTTTCGACCTGATCTCGTCCGATTCCGAACTGATAACTCCCGCGAACGTGCCGGTTGTCCCGAAGGGGTTGCGATCTTTTGACCTTCACGATGCTGACTTTTACCTGCGTTTGCTTCCCGGTCCCTATGACCGCAAGGGCATTCCTGAGATCGTACGTTTTTGGCTAAACAATTTCGGCCAGAATGAACAGGAAACTCCGATCCCGGTTGGTTTGATTTATGGTCCCAGTGGGTGCGGGAAAACGTCACTCGTGCGGGCAGGGATCCTGCCGCGCATGCCGACCGATGTGACCACGATCTATTTGCAGGCGAGTCCAGAGAACACCGAAAAAGAGCTGTATCAACGCTTGATCAGTATGGTTTCGGAATCGATAAGTGCAGACCAGCCGACGCCTACTTTGCCGGAAGTTTTTTCGTTGCTAAGGCGTTCGAAGCGGCGCAGGATCGTGATCTTTATCGATCAATTCGAACAGTGGCTGTTTACTCATCCTGAGTGTGCACGGGAATCGCTCACACAAGCGTTGCGACAATGTGACGGTCAGCATTTACAGTGCGTCCTGATGGTCCGTGACGATTTCTGGATGGGCGTCACCCGACTGTTTCAATCGTTGGATTTGCTGGTTGCCGAAAACGTTAACGCGACTTCGGTTGACTTGTTTGACATGGACCATGCCCGGTCTGTCTTGGCAGAATTCGGAGCGGCGTATGGTCGGTTGCCGACGTCGGTCAGTCTGTGTACGCCCGATCAACTTCGATTTCTTGATGAGGCGGTGCGGTATCTGGCAAGCGGCGGACGGATCGTCAGTGTGCAATTGGCGTTGCTTGTTGAAATGCTGAAAAACCATCCTTGGGATAGATCGACGGGAATGCTGAAGGATGGCGGCATCAGTATCGGAGTCCATTTTTTGAATGAGACGTTCGATAGTGAGAAAACGCAGCGAAGGATGCGAGTCCACGCGGAGGGAGCACACCGAGTCCTACGCGCGTTGTTACCTGAACCGGGATCGCGAATCAAAGGAGCCATATGTTCAGAAGTCGATCTTGCAGAGAAAGCCGGCTATCGCGATCGCCAGCATTTTCGTGAACTGCTAACCATTCTTGATCGTGAATTGCACCTGATCACACCAACCGACCAGTTAGACGAGGAAAGCTACAGTTCTGATTCCCCAATGTCCGAAAGTTCGCCAGCTGGCTATCAGTTGACGCATGACTTTTTGATCGCACCCTTGCGGCAGTGGATCGAACTGCGCAGTAGAGCAACGAATCAAGGGAAGGCGCGATTAAGGCTGGAAGAGTTTTCTGAATTGTATCGCGCTAGGCCGAGGTCGCAGTCGCTTCCTACCCTGCTGGATTATCTGTCGATTCGCTGGCATACCAAACGTCAGCTTACAAATGATTTCCAACGCACCATGCTCCGTGCCGCCACTCTAATGCATTTGCGACATCTTGCTGCTTGGGCAGCGGTATTGCTTGTTCTGGGCGTTGGTGGAGGAATGGTCTACCGACAGATGGAAAAGCGGAATCAATTGGCAAACGAACGGACCGCTTTGGCTGAATTGCTGAATGCTGAAATTCCGCAGGCGCTCGCCTATGCCGAAGCGCTGAAAGAATCCGAGTTTATCGTCCGCGAAACGAACAAGATTGTGGCTTCGACGGAAACGACCCCGAAAGATCAATTCCGAGCCGCTTTGGTCTTGGTCGACCAAGATCCTGTTGCCGCCGATCGTGTTGCTGATTTTGCGCTACATGCTTCACCCGACGAAACGGTTTACCTAGCCACAAGCAAACGTTTTCCCTACGCGCAGACGCGCGATGTCTTTCGTAGTGTTTGGGGGAATTCGACCAGAGATCGAGGTGAATTGCTGCGTGCGGCCTGCCTGTTGGCGAATGATTCCGCGGGCGTCGATGACTTGAGGAGGGACGAAGGCATTAAACGTCTGCTCGATCTATTGCTCACGGAAGATCCGGTTTGGATTTCCCAGTGGAGCCGAGGACTTGAATTGGTCGCCAAAGACCTGTTGCCAGGACTAATGGTTTTTCTTCGCTCGCCGAACCGTAGTGAAGAAGCGATTGGAGCGGCCCATCTTGTGGCTTCCTTTTGCCAAGGCAAACCGGAAAGACTTGCTTCTCTCCTGCCCTATTTAAATCCTCGCGAACTTTCCATCGTGACCGCTTCACTGGAGGGGGCGGAATCCGCAAGGCAGGCTGTCTTTCGCGAATACCAACAGGTTTTGGAAGACCAACAAAATCAAATCGATATTCGGGAACCGTGGGGGGCGCCGTGGTGGTGCGTTGGAGACCGAAAGCCGCTTCCGGTTCCGAAACAAACGCACTTTTCTAGCGATCTGATTTACGAACTTTCCAATGCCGATGCGATCTGGGCGGAGCATGCGATGTTGATCCATCGGCTGCCGATTGCGAAAACGCAGGAGGTTTTCGCGGCACTGGAAAATGAGGGTTACCGCATCGCTTCGCTGATCCCATACTCCGAAGAATCGGAACGGTTTGTATTCGCATTGGCGATGCGAGATCAGGCTGCCAGTAAATGGAAACTGGGCATGGATGAAGCAGAACTCCGGGAAACCAACCTCCAGAATCGCGAGAACGGATTTTTGCCGTCTGTGATCAAATGCTATTCCAATGAGGATAAAGAGAAGCATTTGTATTCATGCATCTGGATTCGCCCGCCAGCAGGGACCGCACTCGAGGATGCGGACATGTATGTGAACGTCCACCACGAACAGCATGAATCGGAAGGTTGGGGCTTACTGGGAGAAAAAGGAATGTGGCTCCCACGTTCAAGTCTGTTGGCCAAGGATTCTGCGGGGCAGGATCACTTAAGTTCGGTGCGGTGGAAGATCGCCAGCAAAGTTCCATTTTTTGATAAATGGAATGTTTCGGCGGATACTTTTGAAGCGATCCAATCCAATAGCCGGTCGGCAACGCTACTGCAGGCCAATCTTAGTCACGCCACGACGGAGGATCCGTCTCGGGGGCAAACGGTAATCTGGTGGGAGGACATCCCTGTTGAATCCCATTGCACCGGGTATCAGCCTCGGCGGGAGCAGATGCGTTTAGTCGCTAAGTTGCTGGAAACAGGCTATTACCCAGTAACCATAGATGCTACACCGTTTGACGGGAATCAAACCACGCAGTTTCAAACCGTTTGGTGGCGTCCGCAGATTGCGATGGACCGTCAATTGGCCTTGCAGCAACGCCAGAAGAAATTGGTATTCGCATTGTTCCAGCTGGGCTATCGTGAACCACTGCTGGATTCCCTTCGTTTCGATGCAGGTGATGGTTTGCGGGGGCAGGTGATATCGGGGGTTAGTGAAATGGATCTTCCAGTCAGCTGGTTATGTGATCAAATACATGACCGCTTTCAGGATCTAAGTGTCCGTCGCAGTTGTGCAATGGCTTTGGCTCTGTATCCCATCGATCGTTTTGCAGATGACCGCCGGCGGTTGTTTGAGGCTCAGGTTGCTGCAACCTATCAATCGATCCGTGATTCGGGGCTTCGCTCCGCGATACAGCTGATTGCTCGGAACTGGGATTTTTTGTTGCCCGAATCCGAGTTAGTGCTTAGCTCGGAAGAGCTGAGTTCGATCGGGGATGAACGATTTGTCATTTTAAAGAAGCCCGGAAAGAATTGGCTTGGATCCCCCCCTGGTGAACCGGGCCGCGATGGAGTGAAAGAGCGTCAAATTCCTGTTTCGATCGATCGGTCTTTTGCCATCGCGACGACCGAAGTCACGCTTGCTCAGTTCCGCGAATTTCGACCGGATTGGAGCTATGCAGATAGCTATACACCCACGGACGACTGTCCGGTGATTGGTGTGACGTGGTACGACGCGCTCAAGTATTGCCGATGGCTGAGCGAACGAGAAAATTTCGCGGAGACGCAAATGTGCTATCCCGAGGAAGACAAGATTGCGTCTGGGATGAGTCTTCCCGATGATTATCTGGACCGGATCGGGTACCGGTTGCCGACCGCGTCCGAGTGGGAATACGCCTGTCGAGGTGAGTCGGAAACGGGCCGTTGGTTTGGATTTAATCAAGATATTTTAGATGATCACGCTTGGACGGCACAAAATTCGGGTTACGTTTTGCACCCTGTGGCAAACCGCTTGCCTAACGATTTCGGCCTATTTGACATGCTCGGAAATGGAATGGAATGGTGTCAAACCCCGTTTGAATATTACCCACACCTGTCGGCGGAACCTTGGCAGGATTCGGAACTCGCGACGTTTCCTGATCATGAGGTTCGGATGGAAACACGCGGTGGTGCGATGCTCTACCAGCCGCTGGACGCTAGAGCCAGTCAACGGAATGCGCATCCCGCGGGTAGTGCACGGGTTTACCTGACGTTCCGTATCGCACGTACCGTGAACGACTAAATTCGTTGGTTGATCGTCGTCGTTTTAATTTTTGTTTCTCGCGGTTTATTGCGTGGAATGAACGTTCGAAACAATCGGCAGTTTGCCGGCCAGAGCAAATACGCGCTGCCAATGGAAATGATGGTTCTTCGCTGTGTGGTCAATGGATGGATTATGATAACACAACAAAATTGAACCAGATTCTTGGCGCGGAGCCCGTTCATAGCGTCTATCCTACGTCTCAGCAATCCTCGGTTTCGATGTAAACTTTCTTTAAGAGCGACTGAAATGAATCGTGAACAGTTTCGAGAATACTTGTTGGCGGGAACCGTTACTTTTCCGGGAACGTTCCCTCGAATCGCGAGTTTGCAGCTGAAGAAAATGTCGGCTCCATCGGTCTCAAATCCGGCGCAAGCTGAAGTTTTTCTCTCGGCAACGGAACGTCCCAGTCCACGTGTAAGTCTTACGCGGAGTGTCAACGTAAAAGATGTGCGGGCGGTCTTTTTGCCCCGCGATCCCTCCCATCTCGCATGGAATGATGGACGTTGGTTGCTATCCGAGGAAGTGTTGGTAGGGATCGAATTGGAATTGGCCAATCAACCTGTATTGTGGGGAATCGCGTTTGTTCCCGAAACGGCGCCCGCCCAGTTAGAAATGTCCGCGGGGATGACCGCCGGGGAATGCATTCAGTACTACCCACCGATGCCTCGTGATCCCGCGAATGATCATTACAGCACCGCAGCGCCTGTGCAGGGCGTTGGGATAGAATCGCAGGCTGCTGTAGAAATCAGCCATTCTTATCAACATGCGGTTCGTCAGCAGGCAATGATGGTGCCTTGTGAAAGTTTCGACTTTCTTACCGAATTGTCTCCTCGTTCCTTTCAACAGGCTCAATCCCAAGCCGTTGAAGATCCGTTCCTAGGATCTTCGACGAGCGCTTTTCCGTGCGAGTGATTTGGATTTGAACTTGTCTGGTCGATGTAAACATCGAAGTAGTGTGTCCCGTAAAAGAGGCTGAATGGGCTGTGGATCGAACGGTTGACCTGTACATGCTGACGCGTCCTGGCGTGGCGATACCTGAGGATGTTGCGCGCCATCTGAATGCTCAAAGAGGCGTAAGCATTCACCTGCACAATGGGATTGGCGATCCGCGGCCCGAGGATCGAAGTCGTTGGGACACGATCGCTCGAGGACGGAATGATCTTAAGATCCGTGGGACGGCCGATTGGGCAATGTTCGTCGATGATGATGTGGTCCTGGGAGCCGAATGTGTCCGAACCTTGCTGCATGAATTACAGCATTCATCTCAGCTGGGCGCCATTGCTGCGGACTATAGACGGGAGCATTTTGCGGTTGACTGGAAGGGGCATGTTTCGATGGGGGCCTGCCTGTTTCGCAGGTCAACGCTGGAGGCAATCCAGTTCCGTGCGACGCGTGAGGACTGCGAGTGCCAATGTTGCTGCGACGACATGCGACAAGCAGGGCTTGGAATTGCCTACAGCCGAAACGCATTCGCGATCCATAAGCCCCAACGCAATCTGGCTGATTCACATTCGCACGCGGCGTCCGAGCGATCGGCGGGTTCCGAATCGCCGATCCATATGGAAACGGGAAGGAAGGAGGGAGTCGTACTGGCCGCTTTTGATCGACGGGATATCGCCCGATTTGAACGCCATTTTCTGGCCTCGCTCCGCCGCTGGAACAATCGTGGTCAGGTGATTGCAGTCGCTTACGGACTGTATCCGAGCGAGCTCCAGCGATTGGCCGGTCTGCCGGGGTTGCAGATCGTACCACGCCCCTTTAATGGGGAAATGGTGCCGGTGCGTCGCTTGACCGATTTTGGCGACATCTGTCGTGGTCTAGCCGTCGACGTGCCCGTCGCTTACTGGGACGTTGCGGACGTCATCTTTCAGTCACCACTGGAAAAGCTTTGGGAAGAAGTCCAGCGGAACCCCGATCACATCCTCGCGGTTCGCGAACCGAATGGTTATCCCGGTAACGCGGTGATTCCGGCTTGGTCGCTTTCGATCCAAAGCCCCTACCATCGAGAGTTTGCATATCGGCTGCTGCAGAACTTTCCTTTCTTAAATAGTGGGTTCGCAGCCGGGACCGCAGGGGCGATGCGGGACTATTTTCATGCGGCAAAAGGCTATCTCTGCGGTCCGGAACTGCGAGGGACGAGCGACTGGGGAGATCAGATGGCTTTGAATTTGTATTGCCATACGAACCCACAGAAATGGCGAGAAACGCAGCAGGGATGGAATTACTGTGTCCACGATCGTCCGAGTGGCGAGGTCTGGGTGAGCGGTGATGGATTGGTTTGCAGCCAAGGCTTGGGACGCATTCCCGTTGCTCATGGGAATGCCCGCTCACTGCGGCAGTTTTCCTTGTTGTCGTAAAATCGTTATTTGGCGAGACCCTCATGCACGTGTTTTTGATTTCGATGCCGGTGAATAGTCCGCGACGTGAGTCGGGGCTGCGCCAGATTAAGGCGACGGGATTGTCGTTCGAAATCGTCGACGGAGTCCAAGCTAGGCGGTGGCGGAAAGAAGAATTGCCGTGCGAGAAGGGATCGTGGTTGAAGCCCGGCGAGGTCGGTTGCTATCTGGCCCATCTACACGCTTTGCAACGAATTGTCGATTACGAAATGCCCTGGGCCTGTGTTCTGGAAGATGATTTTTGCTATGAGGCCAACCCCGATTTCGGTTTGGTCGAAATCGAATCTTACCTCCCCACCGATTTTGATTATGTTCATTTGCAGCGGGACTGCGGATGGAACCCAGACTTCAAAGTGCTCGAAGGGGGCAAGTACTTTGAACGAATTCACGGCACACCATGGGGGACGGTTGGGTATTTGATCAGCCAACGGTTGTGTCGCTTAATCCTTCGTGATCACACCCTGTGCAAATTGCCCATTGACAAACTGTTTGACCAATTGTCGCCAGAGGGGATCTTTTATCGCACCGTCAAACCCTTGGTCGGGGCTCATAACGGTTTTGGATCCGACGTGCATGGGACTTGATTTGAGGTATCAGTGGGGAACGGTTCCGCGTCGATCGGTGTGTCGCCTGGTCGGTCGTCTTACCATGTGACCAGCCGTTTGGCTGGGGATTTTCCCTCCGATTGAAGAATTGCGTTGCGGAAAAGTCGATTCCGGGCGCGGTTCGCATCCCGTCTTCCCACTTTCTCCTAATGAACAGACTTCGCCTTCTTAGAGGTAGGTGGACAGCCCGATTGGTTTTGGAATTCCGTTCCTCTCGAAACGGACGTCAACGATCGACGCCGAATCGTTCGGTAATTGAACGGTCGGGCGTTTTTGACGTCATCTGGTATGAAAACCTTAATGGTCATAGTTGCGACGGCAGTTTTCAGTGGCTAGCATGAGCCATAGTGGAGAGACGATGGTTTTGCAAATTCGGTCATGACGTGACCTGTTACAAGCCCCCTGCCTATGCGTTCCTTCCGTTGGCGACCTTCTATTCACGATAGAGGACGCTCCCCCTTCCTGTTTACTTTGCCTCAAATTGCTATTCGACCGTTTGCGTGTTATTGACTGTGATTGATGCATGCGGAACCGTTGGAATCCCGACCGATCATTCGGGACGATAGCCCTAACTAAATCAAGTGAGAGAACGATGGAACATACGTTTCGCCGCGCCGTAGTTGTTGGTGCTTTCTTTTTTAGTTTGGTGGTGATTGGTCCATCAACTGCAAAACTGATGGCGGAGGCTCCAAAGGGCTTTACGCCTCTTTTTAATGGCAAAGACCTTAGCGGCTGGAAGGGTTTGGTTGGAAATCCAAAGACTCGCGCTGCAATGAGTGAAGCCGATTTGGCGGCTGCTCAAGAGGTAGCCGACCAAAGCATGCGAGACCACTGGAAGGTCGTCGACGGTGCATTGGTCTTTGATGGTAAGGGGCAAAGTCTCTGTACCGAAAAAGACTACGGCGATTTTGAAATGTATGTCGATTGGAAAATTCTTGAAGGTGGTGATAGCGGAATCTATTTGCGTGGCAGTCCTCAGATCCAGATTTGGGATACCGAACACAAGGACTACTTTCGGCATGGTGCTGAAAATGGATCCGGCGCATTGTGGAACAACAAAGACAACCCACGAATGCCAATGGTCAAGGCAGATAAACCTGTCGGCGAGTGGAATCGATTTTACATTCGCATGATCGGTGAACGTGTCACGATCAAACTGAATGATCAGTTGGTGACCGACAATGTCGTGATGGAAAATTTGTGGGAACGAGGGCTACCGATTTATCGCAACGGTCAGATCGAATTGCAGAATCATGGGAACACGTTGTACTTCCGCGATATTTCGATTCGGGAAATCGACGCGGAAGAGGCCAACGCAATTCTGAGTGAAGATAAAGCCGGGCAGTTTGAAAGTATCTTCAACGGCACCGACCTTTCGGGATGGAGCGGAGACGTCGATGACTATAAGGTCGAAGATGGCAAACTGATTTCGATCGCTGGTAAATCAGGGATCATCTATACCGATAAGGAGTACAAAGACTTTGTAGCTCGTGTCGAATTCAAACTTCCTCCAGCGGGCAACAATGGATTGCTGATCCGGTATGAAGCGGGGAATCCAGAGAAGCTTGAACTGCAGATTTTGGACGACGACGATTCGCGGTACGAAAAACTGGATGTCCGCCAATACAATGGTTCCATCTATGGTCTGGTACCAGCACATCGCGGCTATTTGCGGCCAACGGGTGAATGGAATTTCCAGCAGGTCACCGTACGTGGATCAAAATTCAAAGTCGAATTGAATGGTTTTACCATCGTGGATGCCGACCTGTCCGAAGTGAAAGAATCGATGTCGGGAGCCGTCCCTGCCGCAGCAAAACGTGCAAGCGGACACTTTGGTTTGGCCGGACATAAAGAACCTGTTGAATTCCGGAACCTTTCGATTCGAACGTTGCCAGGTGAACCTGCTCTTCCACCTTCCGGCGAAGCAGCGATTTCGCCAACGGAGCGTATTGAGCTGTTTAACGGCGAGAACCTAGAAGGCTTTTACACCTGGATTCGTGGTTCGCGTTACTCCGATCCCAAGAAGGTCTTTACCGTTAAGGATGGCCAGATTCACATCAGTGGTGATGGGTATGGTGGATTGATTACGAATCAGAAATACCGTGACTACCATCTGGTTCTAGAGTTCATGTTGGGTGAAAAAACCTGGGGCGACCGAATTGATCGGGCTCGTGATTCGGGACTGTTGGTCCACGCCTGGGGACCAGACGGTGGATACAACAACACCTGGATGGCGTCGATCGAAGCTCAGATTATCGAAGGTGGTGTGGGTGACATTCTTGTCCTCTCGGGCACCGATCCCATCACCGGTCAGGTTTTGAAAACGACCTTAACCGCCGAGATCACCAAGGATCGCGATGGTGAAAAAGTGTGGAAGAAAGGTGGCGAACCGATCACGTTAAACGGCGGCCGGATCAACTGGTTTGGTCGTGACGTCGATTGGGCCGATAAGGTCGGTTTCCGCGGAAAAGACGATGTTGAAAGCCCCGTGAACGAGTGGACTCGTCTAGAGGTCATCGCCGACGGAGACACCCTGACCTATTTGGTAAACGGAGTCGTTGTCAATCAAGCGATCCATGCGGATCCTTCGGCTGGCAAGTTGATTCTGCAAACCGAGCAAGCCGAAATGTTCGTGCGAAAATTCGAACTGTGGCCGCTTGGAAAAGCTCCTGCGGCTGATTCCAAGAAATAAGGTCCATTGGCGATTGTCGCCCGTACAAGACCTTGAATTATTGATTGACCGCTGCAGTGACTGGCCAACCGAGGGCCCACTGCAAGCGGAGTTGTGATTGGTTATGGCGAACCACCGCCTCGGAGTACGCTCTTTGTGCGGACTCATAAGCCTGTACAGATTGCAGAACCTCCAAAGGCAGCCCTTGTCCGTCGCGAATGCGTTCTAGATTTCTTTCGTACGATTGCCGTGCGTTAACAATCGCTCCTTGGGTGATTTCTATCTGCCGCCGGCGGAACTGGACCTGGGCAAGGGATTCGGAAACGTCGGCCGCTACCTGATCCATCACTCGCAGTTTTTCGAAATTGGCTTGCTGAACTTGAGCCGATCGTTGTTTCCGTGCGGCTCGTTCGCCGAAGCCCATGTTGCGGACTTGCCAAGTCATCATCGCGTCGAAATCGTATCGGCCAGCGACGTCATTCAGGTCGTCGCCTAGACCGCCGCCGAAACCTCCTGTGCTGAACCCCAATAATACGCTGGGCACAAAGGGAGCGAACTTTTCACGTTGGTATGCTTCGCAGGCGGCTGCGACCAATGCCTGTGACTCTTTCAGTTCCGGACGGTTCGCCAATCCGATTTGAATCAATGAAGACTTTCCGGTTTGGTCGGCGACCATTTCCAAGGGAACGACATTGGTATCCATTGGTACGATTTGACTGGAGGCTTCGATACTGATCGCTTGAGCCAGTCGAGCCGATGCGACCGCCGTCCGCTCTTGGGCGGCAACGTGGCGGTTTTGTGCCAATGCCAGTTCGGTACGCAGCCGATCGGCGTCTGCTTCTAGCCCTTGGCCAGCTTCGGCAAAATTGACGGTCAGATCTGCAAGGCTTCCCAGACGGGCTACCGATTCGTGGATGATTCGTTCGTCCTGGTGAGCGTCCAGCAGTTCCATATAGGCACTGCCTGCCGTCAGCAATTGCTCGTTCAGAGTGGCTCCGGCGGCGTGTCCACGAGCCCAAGCGGTCTTTTGGGCGATTTCCGGTTGGAAGATGGCATCGGCCAGATGGAACTGGGCAATCAGTCCAGGACGCGGAGTCGTGCCGGCGCCGACGGCGCCCGCTCCAAGACCGTACTGAAAGGAGTTTCGGTTGACGTCGACGATCGATCCATCGCTCGCTTGGTAGTTCCCGTCATGGCGTTGAAAACTAAATCCTGCTTGGATCGAAGGTAGCCAGAGCGATTTCGCCTGGGCGAGTTCGGCATAGGCTTGCTGAACTTGCCACCTGGCAAATCCAACCACCGGATGTTGTCCATCGATGGCGGCGAGGACCGACGGCAGATTCAATTGCACGACGGTCTGTTGAGCGTGATCGACTAAATTTCCGTCGGTCCCAGCGATGTCGTTGCCGGTGATTTGCGTGGGAATCGCGATCGGAACCGCCTGCTGGATCTCTGCTGTCTGTGGGTTTTCTGCAAGCAGGCCTAGCGTGGGGCTGTCCAGATGACCCACCTGTTTCACACCGGGAGCCGACGTATTCGTTTCCTCCATCGGGGGGCTTTGCAGCGGGGCCGATGCCGAATCGACCTTTTCGGAAGACCGAGTATTGATGAGAGGGATTTCCGGCCGGCCATTGCTGACACACCCCGCCGATAGGATCAGGCTTGTGAGTAGCAATCGTTTGTAGTTCTTTGGCATCTTGCCGTCCTCGGTGATCGACTTTCGAGATTCCCGTCGCACGCATTCTCCCTAACACTCCGGTGCTGCGCTTTATTCTTCGGATTCCGAACGGTCCGATGATCATGCCTGTGACCAGGTAATTGGGTGGTTCCCGTTTTTCCGGCATCGAACATGTCTCTTGGGGGAACTATGCTACAGGTTCAGCTCAGCGAAACTTGGTCAGCTATTGCGAAAGTAGCGATTCTGCGGGCTGGACCCGAAAATCTGTGAGAGCAGGAACACGCATGCCTCTTCTTTTTGACCGAAAACTGTCAGCTATTGGCTTATTGGGATTCGTTTTGGCGGTCGCTGGCTGCCATTCCGAGCAGGCGGTTTCCCTTTCTCCCGAGAAATCGGCGGATGTCCGCGTGAAGACGGTTTCCGCGATCACGACCGATGTTGATAAGAAGACGTTCCAACCGGCCACCGTCCTCGCCTATTACGAAACGGAGATTCGCTGCAAAGTTTCCGGTTTCGTGGCGGAACTGAACGTCGACATGGGAGATTTTGTCCAGAAAGGAGATCCATTGGCCGTGCTCGATATTCCCGAGCTACGGAAAAAGCAGCGGACCCTGGACGCACGGATTGAATTGCTTGTCGCAAAAGAAGAGGGAGCCGCTTCTGGAGTCGACCTGGCGGAAGCATCCGTACAGTCTGCGAAGGCTCAGCTGGAACAAGCGAAATCGGAACTTGGAAGCGTTCAAGCCTCGTTAGCGGCGGCCGAAGCGGAATTTGATCGGACGAATGATTTGGTCCAACGTGGTTCTTTGCAAAACCGAATCCTCGATGAGGTCCGCAAAAAGCGTGATTCCGCGACCGCAGGGTTGGGGGCAATCAAGTCAGCCGTGGTATCGGCAGAGGCTGAGGTGGCGGTTGCTGTGGCATCCAAGGCGGCCGCTGCCGCTAAGTTGCGCTCAGCCCAGGCAGAGACCAAAGTCGGTAGAGGTGAACTGGACGAACTGCTTGTCCTGATTGAATACGCAACACTGAAGGCTCCGTTTGACGGCGTGATCACGGAAAGAAACGTCAATCTTGGAGACCTAGTCGACGGACAGCTGAACGCTGGCTCGGACTCTCTGTTTGTGCTTAGCCAAATCGACAAGGTTCGCATCCATATCCCCGTTCCGGAAATGGATGCCCCATTTGTTCAAAGAGGAGATTCGGTAAACATCCGTTTCCCTTCCTTCGCGTCGGAACCGGCTTTGGCAGCGTCCGTTTCCCGGATTGCTGAAAGTCTGGATCCAAAGACTCGAACGATGATCGTCGAAGCGGAAGTGGAAAACACTGATAGGAAATGGCTGCCAGGCATGTTCGGTGAAGCTTCGATCGATTTAGAAACCAAGGTCGCGGTCAACATGCTCCCTTCGCGTGCCGTGCGGTTCGATGAATCAGGGCAGGCATACGTTTATCTGGTCAGCGAAGACAATACGGTCCAGGTGACGACTGTCACAACCGGTTTGGATACCGGCAATGAAATAGAAATCCTAACCGGCATGGTTGCTGGCCAGCGGGTGATCGACGGACATCTGAAACGGTTCACTGATGGCCAACGGGTCGACCCGTTGTAAAGACGGAATCGCACGGGCCATTTGATACCCGAGAATTCAACCTGATCTCTATCCCCTTGCGTCGCGTCTCTTTTCGCCTGCCGCCAGTCACCCCTGCTGCTTGAAATAATGAGCCTCATACGATTCTCTCTGAATAACCGTTTTGCTGTTCTCGCGGCTGTCATCGCGCTGTGTGTCTTGGGCGCTTCGGTGATTCCCGGGATCACCATTGATATCTTGCCAGATTTCAAAAAGCCGGTGATCGTAAGCTTTTTTTCCTATCCGGGGTTACCCACCATGGATATGGAAAAGTCCGTTACTTCCCGAGTGGAACGAGCGTTGACTCTGGCGGGGAAGATCGAACATCAGGAATCGCGGACCGTGCCGGGGGCCGCAGTGATCAAGGTCTTCTTCCAACCCGGAGCGGATCCAAGTTCCGCGATGAACGACATTGTGAACTTGGAAGCGAGTGACATGTTCCATTTGCCGCCGGGGATTGAATGGCCGTTCACGCTGCGTAGCGAACCCGCCAATCTGCCGGTTGTGCTGGCGGCCATTTCGGGTGAGGGGCTAAGCGAATCGGAACTCTACTCCATCGGATACTACGCGGTCCGTAACAAGATGGGAGGCCTGAAAGGGGTTCAGATTCCGCATCCTTTCGGTGGCAAATTCCGTCAGATGATGGTCTATGTGGACCCCGTCAAATTGCAGGCTCATCAGGTTAGCGCAACGGAGGTTGTCGAAGCGTTACGTAAATCGAATCTGGTTCTTGCGGCCGGGAGTGCAGTGATCGGCGATACCGATTACCTCGTCCACCCTCGAAACACGCTCCCCACGATTGAAGAAATCGAAGCGGTCCCGGTTGTCGTTCGCGATGGTAACCCTGTTTTCATTCGCGATGTCGGTCGAGTCGTGGATGATTCGGCGCTGCAGTACAACATTGTTCGCGTGAATGGTAATCGAAGTGTCTACTGTCCTTTGCTTCGCGAACCAGGAGAGAACACGATCGCGGTTGTCGATCGAATCTACGAAGGGATTCGCACCGAAATTCCTAAGATGAAGGAACGAGGCGATATCCCCGAGGCGACCGAGGTCACGCTTGTTTCGGATCAGTCGGGTTACATCCGCGGGGCAATGTCTAGCCTGCTAACGCAGGTCGGGTTGGGCGCGTTATTGGTTGGGGTAGTGGTTCTTGTTTTCTTGCGAAGGTTCCTGCCAACGGCCATCATTGTGGCAACGATTCTGTTTGCGATCCTGATGGGGGCGCTTGGGTTTGCGTTCACCGGACAAACCATCAACGTGATGACGTTGGGTGGGATTGCTCTGGCTATCGGAACCGTGGTCGATGCGGGGATTGTTGTGGTGGAGAACATCATCCGACATCAACGAATGGGCAAGTCACCGTTGCAGGCAGCCCGTGATGGAGCCAGTGAAGTTTCGGGGGCCATCCTCGCTGGGACGATTACGACTCTTGCCGTCTTCCTGCCCGCTGTCTTTTTGACGGGGATGATCAAGTATCTTTTTGCTCCGCTTGCGTTGGCAGCAACATTGACAATCGGATCTTCCTATCTTCTTGCGCTAACGGTTGTCCCTGCCTTCTGTGCAACGTTTGTGCGTGAAAAGGTTCAACGAAAAGGAGATAGGACGGAGGACTTGGCGGGCGACGATTCAAAGCCCCGCGGGATTTACGGGCGCCTGCTGGCAGGGGCTATGAAGATCCCTGCATTGACGTCGGTGGTGATCATCGCCTGCGTGGGTGCCAGTTTCCTGCTGTGGCCTAGCCTCGGCACGGAACTGTTTCCTGAAGTCGACGCAGGTAGTTTTGAAATTCGACTGAAAACGCTGCCGGGGACGAAGCTTCAGGATACCGAGAAATTGGTGGCTCGGATCGAAGATTCGATTAAGGAAGTCATTCCGGAGGATCGCATCAAAACGTTGATCGCCAATATCGGTTTGCCTGTCGGAAAAGGGGCGGGGTTCTCTACCGTGTTGAGTTCCAATTCTGGGCCCGATACGGCTTACATCATCGTCAATCTAAATCAACAGAAACGGGACACTTCCAGCAAAGTCTATATCAATCAGCTGCGAGAAAAATTTAAAGCCGAGTACCCGTTAGAAGAGTTCCTGTTTGTTTCGGGAGGGATCGTTAATATGGCCCTGAACGAAGGCGTCCCGACGCCGATCAGCGTTCAGGTCTCAGCCGGCTCGCTCGCGCAGTGTCGCGATTCGGCCGAACGTATCGTCCAGGCAATCAAGCCGATCGCTGGGGCCGCCGACGTGCAGATCGCTCAGTCGCTTGACTACCCGCAGTTTGATGTGCAAGTCGACCGGACGCGAGCCAAGTACCTTGGCGTCGACCAAGAACAAGTCGCTCAGACAATGCTGACGGCGCTGGGGTCGAGTGTCGGTTATTCGCCGACGATTTGGATCGATCCCAAAACCGGAGTCGACTTCTTCATGGGGGTCCAATACGAAGACAATAAATTTGAATCGTTGGATGACATTCGTAACATGCCCATATCCCTGGACACACCGAAGGGGCCTGTGACAATTCCGCTGTCCAACATTGCAACCGTCAAGCGTGTGAACATTCCCGCGGAGATCGCCCATTACAACATTTCCCGAGTCAACGATGTCCACGTCAATGTCGTGGGGCGTGACCTAGGGAGCGTCGCTGCGGATATCGAACGGACTCTTGCTGGAATTGAATTTGAAAATGGAGTCTCGGTTGCGCTGCGTGGTCCTGTGGAAAAGATGAACGAAGGGATGAGTATGCTGGGCGCCGGTTTGGCCGTTGCCACGCTGCTGGTCTATTTGGTTCTGATGGCGCAGTTCCGATCGCTGGTCGATCCTTTGATCATTATGTTGGCAGTGCCGCTTGGTATTGGCGGCGTGATCACGGTGTTGTTCCTGACCGATACCTACGTGAATATCCAGTCGTTGATGGGGACGCTGATGATGATTGGAGTGGTCGTTAACAATTCGATCCTGTTGGTCGAATTCGCCAACCGTCGCTGTGCGGAAGGTCTTTCGCCCCGAGACGCTGCTTTCTCTGCAGCTCAAGTCCGCCTTCGACCGATTTTGATGACTTCGTTGACGCTGGTCGCTTCGATGTTACCGCTGTCGTTTCAGCTTGCTCCGGGAAACGAAGCGATGATTCCGTTGGCCAGAGCGGTCTTGGGCGGGATGGTCGTGTCGACGATGCTGACTTTGTTCCTCGTGCCCTGTGTCTATTCCGTCGTTCATCGCAATAAAGTAATCGCCACCTAAGCTATAACGCTTCCTTTGGAATCTGTTCCAAGAACGCGTTTCGAACGGTTTGGTGCTGGGGATCCTTCGAGAGATTGCTCCACTCGTTTGGATCGTTGACCAGATCGTATAGTTCGTCCGTTCCGTCGGCGTAACGAATGAAACGCCAGCGTGTCGAGCGAAGCGAGATGTTTCCTGGTTCAAACGAGGTAACAACCTTCCGTTCGCTAGGGGGGGAAGGATAACGCAAATGCGGGACAAGGCTTGCGCCGTCCATGCCGGTTGGCCCTGTCAGTTGGCACATTTCTAAAAGAGTTGGATAAAGGTCAAGCAGGCTAACGGGTTGGGCGCAGACTTGGCCAAGGTGCTTGTATTCACCATTCTTGTTCTTGGGAGGCACAACCGACAGCAGGACGCGTGTCGATCGTTCCCATCCGGTCCATTTGCCCCAGTGCTGTTTTTCACCCAGGTGCCAACCGTGGTCGCTCCACAGCACAATGATGGTGTTGTCACCAAATTTGCCGTCGTCCAACGCGTCCAGCAAACGTCCAATTTGGCCATCGACGTAGGTCGTACATGCCAAGTAAGCTTTGACCGCTTCTTCCCACTGCCCGTACTTCAGCACGGTTGCATGGAGGCCTGCGGTGTCCGCTTCTAATGCCCACTCCTTCCCTGCTCCGCTAAGGTCTTGAAGGTCGGTATCCAGATGAGGCGGCAATTGAATTTTCTTTCCTTCGAATCTTTCGAAATACTCTTTGGGGGCCCAAAGTGGTATGTGAGGTCGATAATATCCAACGCCTAGGAAGAAGGGTTGGTCATGGGGTGCTTGTAATTGCTGGATTGCCCAATCGGTGATTTGAGTGTCTCCCATGGCCGAATCAGGAACGTCTAGGGGGCCCCAGTCAAAGGATTCTCCGTCTTTGGTATCCGGTCGACGGTCCGACGGCATGTTGTTTAGTGGAAGGATAACCGGATCCGCGGTTAGGTTTTGTTTGACAACGTGTTGCGGGTTGTCTGACCTTTTGGATGGTAATTCTGCTTTTGAGTAGGCAACCGCTTTTCGAGTAAATGGGCTCCATCGTTGTTCAACATCGAAGTGGCTGTCAAACATTCTGCGATTGGCTACGGGGCCGGAATGCATCATCTTTCCAGTCCCCAGCGTTTCATATCCGCCCGCTTTAAAGGCATGCGGGATCAGTTGCATGTCTGGTTGCAAGGCATGCAGTTTGGGACTGAGATTGGACCACACTCCCGTTTTCCAGGGCATCTTCCCGCTGAAAATGGCGGCCCGTGAAGGGTTGCAGGCAGGGGAAGCGCAGTGCGCATTGGAAAACAGAATTCCGCGTTTCGCCAATCGGTCAATGTTGGGCGTTTGAGCTTGAGGATGTCCGTTAAGGCAACCGACCCAGTCGTTTAGGTCATCGACCGCGATGAACAGAACATTAGGTCGTTCGGTGACCGTTTGTTTTTCAGCGCGGCATTCGGATGACGACTGAAGGAACGTGAATCCCATCAGGAACGCGAAAGAAAACAGCAAGCGGTGGCTTTTCGGATGTTGGCTCATGTGCCTTGTTCTCCGTCGAGTGGCGGATGGTTTGGGGACATTCAGGGAATGGGATTCAGTCTGTCTGTTAGTTGACGATTTCGGCTTGTTCCTTCGAGTACTTTTCCCAAAGAGCGTCTAAGCTGGTAGCGATGCTGTCTGCGTCTCCGACAACAAGCCAGTAGCGGTAATTTAGTGTGGTTTTAGGCCCGAGAACGATTCGGCTGATCGGTGCGACGTGCATACAGGGCCCCGCAGTCGGGTCGGTGCTTTGACCTTGCCCGTGCGGGCCAAAGTTCCAGTGAAGATTCGAAGTCGGACTGAAAATGGCAACGCCTTGACCATCTTCGTCAAACAGAGCCATCGATTTCCGCGGTGGATTGGCTTTGCCCCACGGCGGACCCGGAGGCTGTGTTTCCAAACGCCATTCGTTGTTTCCGAGGTAACTTTTGACGGTGGAGAAGTTCCTAGTGAAATAGCATGCGGGAACTTCCTGAGCACGATTCTTGGCCGAGCCCCATCGGTCGTACTGGTCACGTAAAGACTGAAATTCGCAGCGTACGACAATGGAATTCGGAACGGACGCTTCAAACGTGGTCCACTGTTTCATCAACGCCTTCGCTTCTTCGTTGGGCATGTCCCAAAGCTTCGGCGTTGTTTCGGAGTACAAGCTTTGTCCATCCTGTTCGATTTTGGATGCGATTGCCCACGATCCGACGCCACCTCCCTGAATCGGGTTCCATGACCAAGGGCTCCACGATTTGCTCTGCCCATCCGCACGTCGATCCAGGATGTTGCCCGCGTAGTAAGATTGCTGGATCAGCCGACCCGGGTCTGCAATA
The DNA here is from genome assembly GCF_007741495.1 of Roseimaritima multifibrata. Classification (NCBI taxonomy): domain Bacteria; kingdom Pseudomonadati; phylum Planctomycetota; class Planctomycetia; order Pirellulales; family Pirellulaceae; genus Roseimaritima; species Roseimaritima multifibrata. The sequence continues at coordinate 4,138,433 of NZ_CP036262.1, read as the reverse complement.
TTGACCATGTTGTTGGGGTAGGTCTTGGAGGACAGCCAAGTGATCGATCCTCCCTTGTCGCGATCGATCCCGATTTTGATCGTCCCGTTATCAATGGAATGAAGTTCTTCGGCTTTCAAAATTTCTGCCCCTGCGGGCAGGAGAAGGGAAAACGCAAGAAGTAGATGGAGTCGCATGATGTTTTTCAGGTTTTCAGGTTGTTGACTGGATCGTGTTGGGATGCAAAATTCGGTCGCCTAAAGGCCGGATGCATGGTAACGCAACGGGATGCTTTTTTTCTGGTTACGGCGAAACCAGGATAGGTTTCGCTGTGTCAGTCGTCATCGATCGAGGGAGTTGAAAGACATCCCCTGCCGCGTTGGCAAAGTACAGGTGAGACTCGGAAGGTTTGCGCCCGTGTCCGTCGGCCCAGATCGCGACAAAATCAGGATGTCCATTGAGGGCTCTCCGCACGTAAGTGTGGTTCATCGGACTACCCTCTGTCATTTGCCGCATTTTCGTCCAGGTCGCCCCTTGGTCGGAACTCTTCCACATGGCGACTTCGCCGCCGGGATTATACGCCTGAGGTCCGGTTTCCGTCGGTCCGATAACCCGCCAGTCATTCTCTCCCATCATCCACAATTCGCCGAAGTCGTAATTGTTGTCAGAGGTGGTGATTGGCGAGAGCTTCCAGTCGGACCCGGTCCAGCGGGCGATCATCCAAGTGCGAGGATCATTGCGAGGCCCCGATTCGTAGCCTCCGCTGGTGATGTACAGCAACACGGGGCGATCTTGTGCGTCGAATCGCAGGTCTTTCAGATAGACGTTCAAACCTTCCGATTCATAATCGTGGATCAGGGCATCGTTTTGAACTTCGGTCAGCGGAGTCTGTAGGGTTCGTCCATCAACGGTCTGCCAGGATTCTCCGTTGTTAAGCGTTTCGATGTAATACAGGTTGGTCCGCCAGTTCAGTCCCTTTCCGTTTGGGTGGTAGTTGAACATCGATCCAAGTTTCGCATGACCGATACCTGAGATTTGGTAGTGGCCTTGATCAATATGCGCCAACCGTTGCCAATCGCTCCATTCGCTTCCGTTGGGGCTTTGCATGAAGCAAATGGTTCGGGCGGCGGGATAGTTGTAGCGAGTGAAAAAGGCATGGAAGCCCTCTTTTGAATGCCACATCTGCATGTAGGAGAAATTGGTGATCGGCTGGCGATCCTGCCCCACCTGTCGCGTCGCCGGGATAAGTTCAAATTCGTTGATGTCGAATGGACGTTTGCTGCGGTGAATGTACGAAGGACGCCCTGTCCCATGAGACGTCGAAAAGATCCAGATGTGCCCTGCATCGTCGACGGAGATCACGGGATTATCGTGGGCGTCGTCCGTTTTCTTGTCCAACAAAATGGTCGGTCGAGGAACCGTTTGCGTGTCGTGGTCAAAATAGGAGACCATGTGCAACAGTTTACGGCTATCGGTAGAGGTCGCACCGCCGTAACAGAAAAACGTCTTGTTCACCGACTCGCAGTAGATCGCAAACGGTTTGTGCTTTGCACAGTAAGTCCCCAGGCCTCCACTGTATTTGTAGACGTACTCGTCCCCGGAGGGCTGGTTCATGTACCAGATACCTCGATAGCCGTCCGCTTTCTGGTTAAGTGTGATTGTCTCTTCGCCCATCACGGACGATGCCATGCTTAGGAAGGTTAGCGACAACCAAAGAAAGTTTGTTGCGAGCTTGCTTTTCACGGTATTTTTAAGGGGGCTTTTAGAAGTTGGAATGCGGCGAAATCTTTAAGACACGTCTTCGTAGTATTCGGACAGCGCACGAGCGACCGCTCATTGTAGTTTACCAAACCGAGAAAGTCGGGAGGGGGCCGCGTAAAAGCCAGCCCTGCGGACAAAGCGTGGAGAACGATTGATGGCGAAGTGAAATGACCGGAAGGAATCTTTACCGAAGACGCACCGATTTAGTCGCGCATTCAATCTGTGGTAGGGCGCCGGAGGTGATTGCCTGATTGAAGAGCGGCGAGCTCCGATCCGGGTGGCTTAGCCTTGCATCGATCGCCGGGATGCCGTTTCTTTCCATTCGCCTGACAATGGGTTTTTGCAAAACCCGTTTGCCGTTGTCTCTCTTCGGACGATTGTTGCGTTCACGTAGTGGTACTCCGTCGAGAGGCTACCCTGTTCTTCACCATTCGCCTAAGACTTCTCGGTTGTTTCTGTCGTAAGCTTTACGCCAGACATCGGCTGAAATACTTGAACTTACGGATCGGACACTTCCGTCTCCTAACCCAACGTACAGCAATCCTGGGTGGGTACTGCTGAACCAGTCTAGTGAACAGTCTGTACGTTCGCGGACTCCATAGTTGGATGCTATGGGGACAAGCGGTTCTAAGGGCAAGAAATTTAAGTTCCAGTAGCTTTCAAAGTAGGTTCCACCCCACATGGACCATGGCCCCGTGTCAGGGAAATTACACTGAACGACACGTTCAATGATCATCACGGTATTCGACGATCCTTTGCCCGAGAATGCTGTCGTCAAATTGAACTGACTCAGTCTTCCAGTAGACGGCCTAGGATTGGAACCTGGGTGAAAAACGTCTCGGTTGGTTGTGTACGATGCAACACGTTTTTGAGTCGCTGAACTACTTGTCGTGTCCGATGGGCAGAGGAAATAGTCAAGCCTGGAATTTGAGTCTGCATTGGTTGCTTCGATCTGTCCTTTAATCAACCAAAAGGTATTGGAGTATCGATACGGATCAGGGAATTGAAAATGCTCATTTCCCGGCAACCGACGCTCCGACCCTTCAAAGTTATGGATCGCAAGAGAGATCTGCTTGACGTGATTCTTGCATTTCACCTGCCGCGCCGTCTCCCGCACTCGTTGAACGGCGGGGAGTAGTAGCGCGAGCAAGATCGCAATGATGGCAATCACTACCAGCAGTTCGACAAGCGTAAATCCTCTTTTCATCTCAAATTCTCAAATTCTCAAAAAGTAGAGTTGCACGTACACGAGCTTGTGTCTTGCGACCTTGTTAGCCTTGGAGGGCCGTGACGCAGCCTGATCGAGAGGTTCGTCGTCGGCGGTAGGCGATTGCCATCAATCCAGAAACCCCCAGCACCACAAGGCTTGACGGTTCAGGCACTGCTGATGTCGACAAGTCGGCGGTCATGGAAAACGTACCGAATTGTTTGCCCAAAATAGCTCCATCAAACGCCGTCAAAGCGGCAGCAGCGAATAGGTCGCCACTAATTGTCAATTGGTCTCCTGCCACAGCAATGATCGCATTTCCCAGATCCGCAAAGGCTGCATTGCCAAAGTCAATGTTGCTAGTAAGAACCAAACCAGAATTGGCACCGCCCGCGCGAGTGGGGTCGTATCGTAGCGCGAAGTCGCCATAGAGGAGCGATCCGGCCGGGTCCGCTCCCCAACGTTGCATGCTTGTCAGTGCGATTTGTTCTCCCAAGACGGTATTTCCAACAAACCATCCATCGTTTGATGACCCGGACCACGAACCAAGGATGTCGCTCACATCGTCGATTTCAAGGGTTGTGGCCTGAGGGCTGCGTCCCGTTACGGTGGGTAGTACGGCGTCAAATGGTCGAATAGGATCGGCCAGGCTAACTTGCGTTGGCGATAATCTGTCGAAAGGCTTGTTTCCAGGGGCCGCTAACGCCAGGGTGTCGTCTCGAGGTGTGGTTGCGTCAAAGTATGCATCAAATCGGTGAATCGGAGTTCCAACGCCTTCATCCAGCGTCCAGCTTGCGAAACCTCCGATGATTGTCGCTGCGTGGGCTGGATACGCGGAGGCCAAAAAAATCAATAACAGGAATGGTCCGATTCTCGATTTAAAGTTGTTGCCAATAGGTTCAAAGGTTGGGAGAGTCTTCATTACTATTTTCCTAAGGAGAGAGTGGTAAAAAAATCGTTGTGATCTATTCGGCTAGTTGCTTCACCATTTGCCGAAATGGTTCGTGCATATGCATCAGCAGTCCACTGATTTGGGGATCGGCTTTGGCTTCACACCCTTTATCCATGGGTGGTTGTGGGTCGTATTCGGCAAATAGTTGAACGGCTTCCGCGTATTCTTCGTTGCGAAGGTCTTTGACCATCTGCAATCCGAAATCCAAACCGCTTGTCACTCCCGCACCCGTGATCCGGTTGCGGTCCACCACGACTCGCTGATCAACGGGGGTGGCTCCAAATTCGGACAACAGGTCACGAGTGATCCAGTGCGAGGTTGCCTTGTAGCCCTCTAGTAATCCCGCCGCCCCAAGTAGAACGGATCCGGTGCAGACGCTTGTCACGAATTCGGCATGCTTGCCTTTTTCAGCGACAAAGTTTCGCGTGACTTCGTCCTTTGCGGCGTCCAGAGTTCCACCGGTTCCGCCAGGGACAAACAGGATGGTTGGTCGCTCGGGGGCATCTTGGAACGAAATTGTCGGCCGCACCTCAATGCCGGTGTCGGTGACGACAGGATCGAGGGTTTTGGCGGCTAAGTGAACCTTTGCGCCCATCATTAATACAAACATGTGGTGTGGCCCAAAAAGATCGAGCGCCGTGAATCCCGGGTAAAGAAGCATCACAATCTGTTCGTTTCCGGTCCAGCCAGGCGGCCAATGCATGTTGTGATCATGCACACTAAGCAGTGGTTCAGCCGGAGTGCTTGACTTGGGATCATCCGCAAAACTGTGGTTGGGAATTTGGCTAAGTGCCGACGCGCCCAGTAGGGTCGCGAGTGTGTTTCGAAGGAATCTTCGACGCTCGGTAGGGAAGGTTGCTGATTCGGTAGGTGGATTGGTTTTCATGTTTTATTTTTTTGATGTTAAAGGGAATGAACGGGAGGATTGATGGTTGGAAAAATCCTGGCAAGCCAAGCGTGACAATGCGGAGGCCCGGTGATGCTCCGGTGATCCCCTTCGCAGACGATGGACGTAACATGCTTGAAGTAGGCTTCCCAAGCGGAGGGACGCATCCATGTTTCGCTCTGTCTTGCGACAACTACATGGGCGGTAGCGGGAAGGGGCGTGTCCGCTCGCAACGGAGCGGATGACAGCAGCTCCGACAGAGATTCTCGGAACTCGCCTACGAGCGGTTCGGGTTGGGATTCTGCTCGGTTGCCCTTTTGCGAATTCAGGGTGTAAGGCTGGTGAGGCATCGCATCGAGGATCACGATCTGCTCACACCGCCTTAGCCAGATACTGTTCCTCCGGAGCACTTCCACCAACACAGATGCTGAGAAACTATGGGCGATGAATCGTATTGGCAATTCACTATTTACCACTTTCGGTTGCAGCCAACGCGACCATGTCTCCGCCAATTCTGTTATCGATCTTGGAACCGATTTTTCAGTCAGACCCGGTATGGAAAGTGATAGATAGTCGGAATCAAACCGTAGATGTTCGGCGAGAGGATCGTAAAGTTCACCAATGCCGGGCAGTCCCGGGAACAGAACGGAAATTGCTTGGGGAGCCGAAGTCTTTGCCGGCAAGCCGCGTAACCCGTCGGTTGATGTGGCTCTGGTGAATTCTTTTCGTTTGCAATCCAGTAGCCGTCCCATCTGAGAGATCGTCGGGTGTGCAAAGATGGAAGGCAATTCCAATGGAACCTGGAACTGTTTTTCGATTTCGCGTACGAGGATCGCGGCCAGTAGCGAATGACCTCCAACCAAAAAGAAGTCGTCGTCAGGTCCAAACTGATTGTGTCCCAGCAGTTCGCTCCAGATCCTCGCTATCTCTTGCTCAGAGGCGTTCTGCATTTGTCGAGAACCGAAGCAAGGAGCTGGCTCGGTTGATCTCCGGATAATTTCTCTTTGATCGATCTTGCCTCGATCGGTCAGCGGAATGGAGTCGCAGAATAGCCAGCACGCGGGACGAAAAGATGGTGGCAAATCAGTTGCGATTTCAGATCTAGCGGAGTCGACGGAAACCTCAGGATGCAGAACGACGGCCGCTACCAAACGGGGATCGTTGGTTTTTTCGTCAACCACCACCGCAACCGATTGGACATTCGCATTTTCGGAAATACGAGCGGCTACATCGTCGGGCTGCAGCCGGACGCCGCGGATTTTCACCTGTCGATCCAGCCGCCCCAGAAACTGAAAGCTGCCATCGGCCCGTTTTCGCACTCGGTCGCCTGTCCAAAAACTTGCGCGTTCGGGGGCGAATGGATGAGGACGAAACCCACCCGTTTGTGATACCTGTCCGTCGATCAAATATCCGGTCGCCAGTCCGGCACCCGCGATGACCAATTCACCTGCTGCCCCGGTTACCGCGGGGGAGCCGTCTGGAGCGACCACGCAAAGGTCGGCTTTGGCAAAGGGGCGACCAATTGAAACATCGGAAGAGGCCTCTAAAGCGTCTACCAGATGAGCGGTGCAGATAATCGTCGCTTCCGTCGGGCCGTAGGTGTTGTGTAACTCAACGCGGGGATAGCGTTTAACAAATGCCCGGGCCACGTCACTCTGCAATTTTTCACCTCCGACGACAACAGCCCGAAGATTCCAGTGTTCGTTGAAGGGCTGTGCCAATAACCATTCGACCCAGCGATGAAAGAATGCTGTCGGCAAATCAATCAAAGTGATTTGTGATTGTGTAAGCCATTGAGTGAATCGATCGGGGGCCAGTCGACATGCTTCAGGGGCAACACATAAGGTCGCTCCAGATCGCAGGGTCGGGAGCACCTCTTCTAGGTAAAGATCGAATTCAGGGGAGGCGTACTGACATACTCGGTCGTCTGGCGTTAGCTTCAATCGATCTGCAAAGGAGACGTTGTGCAGGTCCAGGGAGGCTTGGCTGATAACGATACCTTTGGACGCGCCAAGTGTGCCCGATGATAACGCCACGCAGGCGGTTCCCATGGGAAGGGAGCTGACCGCGACGGGGAATCGAGAGAACAAAAAGGGACGTTCCGCTTTTAACGCGGCAATGCACTGTGTAAGCGTGTCGCTTGTTCGATCGGGATCCAAGCGAGTCAGCGTCAGCCCGTGAGGAAGATTCGCATGCGTTGGTTGCGTCCGTTCGTCGATTTCCTGGTAAGTATGGATTCGATCATCAAATTCAACGGCCGGTGCGTTGGGTTGTCGTTGCACCTGCTTGTGAAACGCATCGCGGAAAGTCAAAGTTGGGTTGAGAGAATCGGTCGCTGCCGATTGGTGTCGAACGACGGGAAGGTCTGACGGCAAAAGGCTTGATCGACACGCTAGATGCCTATTCGGTTCATTAGTCCATTGGCTTGCCACGTCGGCTAGTTGGCGTACAGCGTTATCAGCCGTTTCTCGGTCAAACAGGTCGGTGGCGTATTCAAGGGCAACCGTGGCGGTCCCATCATTTTGTTCCGCAACGGAAACGGTCCATTCGAATTTTGCTCGGTCGACCGTCGGCATGACAGGATGAATGACCGCTTCCCCTAACTGAAACGGAATCATCGGTTCAGCGGCGTAGCTAAGCAGGACTTGAAACAATGGGGAACGATCAAGGCGTCGTTCCGGAGCAACGAGGGCAAGGATTTCATCGACGGTACAATCCTGGTTGGACAGTGCACTGTTTAGACGGCTTTGGGCATGCTGAAGCCATTTGCCAAGCGTTTGATCCTTGATTTCCGTTGGGGTCTTTAGACGTAGAACGAGCGTGCCGACGAAGAAGCCAATGAGGTTGGTAACTCCGGGCGCGTCTCGCGTGGCAGTCGGCATTCCAATCGCAAAGTCGTCGCCGGCGCTGCGGCGGTGCAATACGAACCGGAGGCAGGCCAACCAAAAAGCTGCCTTGGTAATTCCACTCTCTTTGCAAAGGCCTGTGATCCCGTCGTTAACTCCCTTGGGGACGGTTGTGGTAACGACATCGCCGTTGGATGAAAGACGCCGGTTGGCTTTGCGATCAGGCCATAATTCAGCATCCTGCAGACCTGCCAGATGCTGGCTCCAATATTTAGTCGATTGTTCGGAGCGAATTCGTTGGCTTAGTCGATGCGCGTAGTCAGCGTAGGTCCCCGCAATTTCAGGAAGTTTGGATTGGTCACCCGATTCATAGATATTCTTAAGTTCATCAACGAATATCCGCATTGACCAACCATCGGTGATGATGTGATGAAAGTTGATCAATAGAAGAGAACGATCTTCTGCGAACCTTGCGAGAGAGATGCGGTAAAGCGGCCCGTTTTGTAAATCAAATGGTATCGATGCTTTTTCGTCAATCCATGTCCTTGCTGTCGTTGAATCGACAAACGTTCGTTCGTCGATCGAAAGGTTTGCGGCCGGATGAATGACCTGTTGGGGGCGTCCAGCGATAACCTGGAAGGTTGTACGCAGCGATTCATGTCGATCCGCAATGGTTTCGATAGCCTGACGTAATCGAGCTGTATCGATTGGACCTTCCACGAAGGCGATTGCGGGAATCACATAGGCTGCCCCTTCCCCCAGTTCGTCTAAGAACCAAAGCCGTTCTTGCTGGGGAGAAAGCGGGGCAATGTTTGGTCGACGATTGTTGGAAGAGGCCGGATCCACGTCGAGCGGTCCAGCGGCCGGCCCCCGTTTCCATTGGCTATGGCGTTTTCGTTCCACAATCGTTGCGAGGTCGCCAATGTTCTCCGCCGCCAAAAAATCTCGTAGATTCAGTTCGATCTCGAAGGCATCCGACAATTTTGTAATGCAAATGATCGCCAACAGAGAATGTCCCCCGAGGTCAATGAATCGATCCGCGGGTTCGATTACGTCCACTTCAAGAATCTCAGCAACAATCTTTGAAACCTCTTTCCATTGACCAGGTCGCGGTTGATCCTTTTGGGTGAGAGGGTCATTGGGAGATGACAATGTGCGAGGGATTTGGTTTCGCATCAAACGGCGGTCCAGCTTGCCTCGGTTGGTCGTCGGCAAGTTGTCCACTTCACAAAAGAATTGCGGGAGCATTTTTGTAGGCAAGCGATCCGCCAGCCAGCTCGTTAGGTATTCAGTGCTGCCAGGTTCACAGACCAACAACGCAATCAGACGTTCTGAATCATCAATGCAGACTCCGGCCGCAGTGACGGCGGGATGTCGTAAAAGCTGGCTTTCAATCTCCTCCGGTTCGATTCGATGTCCACGCAAGTTAATCTGAAAGTCGCGGCGTCCGATCCACTCGATATTGGGTTGTTTGTCGTGCGAGGCGGTACGCGTGATTCGCGCTAAGTCTCCGGTTCGATAGGCGGGCGTTGTGGCGTCATCTCCCGGAAACAGCTGATGTCGGAATGCATCCGAAATTTGATCCAGGTATCCATCGCAGACGCCAGCACCAAAGACAATCAGTTCGCCGATCGCCCCTTCGGGAACAAGCCGCCCTTTTGAATCAAAAATTCCAATCCCCACGCCGGAAATCGGGCGACCGATGTGAACACGATGACAATTTGAATGCCCGTCAATTGATAGGGATGAAATGGTTGCATTAACAGTGGTTTCGGTTGGTCCGTACGCGTTGAATACTCGAGGGCCGAGGTCTGCTACCTCAGCGATGGTCCTCAGCGGACATTGGTCGCCTCCGAATGCAACGATTCGAACCGATTGATAGAATTTCCGCATTTGCGGCGGATTGCTCCGCAAGGCTTGGTGGTAGGACGGAGGCAGGTTGAGTACGGTGATACCGTGCTGATCGATCAAAGCGGATAATTTTGCAGTGCTAAGATCCTCCTCGGTGCGAACAACTAATTGACCTCCCGCGCATAGGATCGGAAAGATCTCTTCGACGGACATATCAAATGTCAATGACGCGAATTGCAGGACGGTGTCCGCGGGTGTCAATTGATATTCAGCGATCAACGCATGGCATAGATTCACGAGTGCCGAGTGTTGGATCGCAGCTGCCTTTGGTTGCCCGCTGGTGCCGGATGTAAAGAGGATGTAGGCGATTGGCGTCGAATCATCTGGTGGGGCAACAGCGTTTGCCGGAACGGACTTTTCGATGGGGATTAACGCCGTTTGCAGCGGGACGGCTCCAATATTCGCTAAGTGGCTTTGCGTGCGTGTTTCCGGTTCGTTTGGGTCAATGGGGACGTAGGCGGCTCCGCTGCGGAGGATTCCCAGCAACGTCGCAATGGTTCGGGAGTCCCGCCGCGCAGGGATCGCAAGGATGCTGCCCTGTCCGTAGCCATTGGTTCGCAAGTGATCGGCGATGTGATGGCTGTGTGCGATCAATGCCGCGAAGGTCCACTCCCCGTCGGTACCAGCCAAAGCGACCTTTTCTGGGGACTTTTCGGCCGCTTTGTCGATCCAGTCGACGACAGAGTTTGGTGTCGTACAAGCTTCGTTGCGGCGATCGAAATGTTCCCGAAACGCTTCAGCTTGGTGGTCTGGAACCGCTGACAGGTTTTCCAGCGACCGCTCTGGATCGCAGGCAACCTGTTCCAAAAGATGCAGAAAGCTATCCGCCCAGGATTCGATGGTGGTTCGGGAGAATCGATCGGTTTGAAACTTCCAGTTCAACGATCTTCCGTTCGTCCGTTCGTAGACTTCTAAGGTGAATTCGTCTTCGACCTCCTGGAAAAGACTGAGCTCGGGAGCAGCAAATTGCTGCCACTTGGAATCTTTGCCCCATGCTTCAAAAATGTTTTGATAGGTAAAGGAGTACGGGAAAACGGAACGTTCGTGTTCGCCGATTAGATTGAGGCTGGCTGCTTGTAATTGTTGCGCAAACGGGAGTTGTCCGTGTTCGATGGCAGCCAAAAAATGACCTGAAACCATTTTGGCAAAATCAGCAAAGGATTGCGTTTCGTCGACTTGACATCGGGTCACTATCAGATTGATAAAACAGCCGACGTTGTCACGGAAAGGACCACGGATCCCCCCTGGGCGTCCCGAAATTGGAGAGGTGACGGCCAAGTCTTCATGGTGGCCGATCCGATTCAGAAGAACAAAATAGAGCGCTAACAGCACGGAGGAGGCTGGTGTCTGGGTCGTGCACGCCAACCGGTCAACAGCATTGTTAAGTTTCGTGGGCAGCTCCATGGCGATGCAATCAACTTCGCAGGCCGTTTCTGATTTTGCCTGCTCCGCTGCATCGGTCGGCAAACCCGTGTCACCGTCCGCACCTGCCAATGTCGTCTTCCAGAATTCTGAATCACGTGCGGCCCGCTGGCTAGCTAGGTAGTCAGCTTCCCAGTTCAGATAATCAAGAAATCCGGTATCCAAAGGAAGATTGGTCGAAGTTGCAGGCTTGGCGTCCGCCGATAGATAGTTGTTCCACAATTCAGCGACCAACGGTGTCGCAGATAATCCATCGATCACGATATGATGAAATTTGAGCAGGACCCAATGGGTCCCCTCGTCATCGCATCCGTGAAAGGACTGAACTGGCGGTTGATCCTCCAAGTTCATCGGTTCCTGCATAACCGAACGAAACGTTTTGAAGATGTCACCGGACACCGCTAATTCGGCGATGCCGGGGACCGCTGTCGATGGTTGAACCGTTTGCTGCAACTGTCCTGTTTCGGAATCGGTTGTGATCGTGACACGAACAGCCGGATGTCGCTGGACCGTTTTTCGCAGCGCTTCGTTGAAGATCGTAGGATGGAATTCTTCGGTTACCAGTCGAAACAACACCGGCACATGGAAACTTGAATCACTGGCTCTAGATTGTCCAATAAACCAGAGTCCAAGCTGAGTCTGAGAGAGAGGGAACGAGTCGCCATCATTGACCGACCGCGATTGCCGAACGGATCGAATCATCGCTGACGATCTTTCTGGTGCGATAGGGTCGCCGTCAGAAAGTGCGCTTGCCAAATGGTCGACCAATCGGTCGACCGTCGGGAAGTCGAACAAAATGGATGTCTTAAGCGACAACCCATACATCTCTTCAAGGATCAGTTTGAATTCGACCGCTTGACTTGAATCGGTACCAAGATCTGCAAAAGAGTCGTTCGCGGCAATTTCATCTAGTGATTCGAAGCCAAGGAATTCGACCAAGCGAGCGCGCACGGCCAGCGAGATCTGCTCGCGTAACGATGCGGTCGCTTCTTCGTGGATGGACGATGGATCGTTCATTGGGCGCTCAGCACTACCAGTTTGACCTCACCATCACTGCGCCCCGATCGACCGTCGTGAAAACGGCACGCTGTCTTTAGCACCGACAGTCGAGGTCGACTGCGGGCTGATAGAACGCGAACTTCACCAGAAAAGTCGCGAGGGTTTAGTTCCGAGTGATAGTGGCTGTGGATACTAGCAATCAGATAGTTTGAAAGTTGCTTCTGGAAGTAGGACTTAAGCGTGTAGTCCGACAACGCTGGCATCAAACCTTCACGGACGCAAACGGCCAAATGAACATAAGCCAATTGGTTGTAACAAATGTTGAATTCGACCGCGTTGAAATGTCCCGTGTCGTCGATGTAGCAGGATTCCCCGATCGCGAATTTGCCGCGGGAGACCATCTTGTCCCAGGTCGGGGTCCCTTCCCCTTCAAAACCGATTTGAACGCTATTTAAGTATCGACAATGATGACGATAGGGCGTCAAGACTTGGTCTAAAAACGCATCGTCGACTTCGATCCTATGTTGGAGCTGATTGGTGCGATTGGATTGCTCTGCCGCGGTTGTGATATTCATGATTCGATCCCCGCATAAAATGGTTGATCGTCGTAGATCCCGATGCGGTAGCTTTTGCTTTGTTGCCCAGCGGCGACAGGCGTCGACATGTGGATCAGAAGGCGGTTGTCCCACAGGATCAGGTCGCCGGTTGACCAACTATGCTGGTGGATATGTTCGGGACGCTCGATGAAATCAAATAGTTCGCGAAGCCGACGCTCATTTTCTTCGTGCGACAAACCTTCCAACGCGACCGTAAAGCCACTGTTGAGATAAAGGGCCTTTTCTCCAGTGACCGGATGTACGATCACTGCGGGATGTCGAACCGGCGGAACTTCTTCGTTGATCCGGTCTAGCAATTGTTTCAGCGATTGGTCGATGTCCGAAGCTTGGACTTTGTATCGAAGTTGCCCCGCGTGAATGGCGGTCGCATCTTGGACGTACTCTCGCAAGTGATCTGGCAGGTTCTGATAGACCTTTGCCATATCGATGTACAATGTGCCGCGCGAATCTTTGGGGAAGACCTGTGGGTAGATGGACGTCCACGAGAGCGGGTGCTTTTCAAACGAGCAGTCGGTATGCCAGTAGTGACCGGTACCCGCTACGCCAATCTTCTTGCCATTTTCTGGAACGTTCGAGGAAACAAAGATTTCCGGATAGCTGGGATGGTGGTAGTTGGTTTGGAAGTAGACTTGAGGTCGGCCCAGTTTGCGTGTTGCCTGGACGTACTGTTCCTCATTCAGGTTCTGCCCGCGAATGACGACCAAGCGATGTCGGTAGATCGCATTGCGGATCTCTTGGATTGCAGGACTGTCGTTATGAACGGTTGTCATATCGATGCCGCTAACGATGGCCCCAATTTGGCCGTCCGCTGGGGCTTGGATTTCGAGGGTCTCGGTCGCATTCATTTAGTTCACCTTTCGATTTTGGTTTTGCCAATAAGGCCGTCGGATTTCAGATTTGAGAATTTTGCCGCTGGGGTTTCGCGGGAGGTCGGTTACGAATTCGAATGATTTGGGTACCTTAAATTCAGCAAGTTGGGACTTGGCGAACTTCATCAGATCGCGGATTCGTGGTTTTTCAACGGTTTCGTTTAACACCACAAATGCCTTAGGGGATTCACCCCATTTCGGGTCGGGTACGCCAATCACCGCTGCGTCGCGGATCGCTTCGTGTCGCAGGAGAGCGGATTCAATCTCCGTAGGGAAAAGGTTTTCGCCGGCGTAGATGATCATGTCCTTGATCCTGTCGCTTACGAATAAGTAGCCCTCTTCGTTGACGTAGCCAGCGTCACCTGTCTTCAGCCACCCATCTATGCTGGTGGCGTTGGTTTCGTCGGGGCGGTTCCAGTACTCCAGCATTAAAGAGGGAGTTCTAAGGCAAATTTCTCCGGTTTGATTTGCAGGTAATTCATTTCCATTCACCCCGACGATTTTGCAATCGACTCCCGGCAGTGGACGTCCTGCTGCGTGTGCCAGGCGATCATTACCGTGGTCGGCAGGACGCAAACAGACGGCCATATTTCCGGTTTCTGTTAAACCGTAGATCTGGAAGAATTCAGCATTCAAAAATTTATGTTGAACCGTGCGAAGCAATTCGGAGGAGATCGGCGAACCGCCGTACAAAAATCCACGCACGCTGGACAGGTCGGTCGAATCAAACGATGGTTCGGCTAAGCAGAATTGAATCATTGCCGGGACCATTGGGACTTGAGTGACCTGGGATTTTTCAATCAACTCAAGGGCTTTCCAGCCGACAAAAGATTCCATTAAGACGCCCATTGCTCCGACCAAGTAGCCTTGAACCGCCCACCACAGACCACCGATGTGGAACTGGGGTAGTGAAAGCAAAAGTCGGTCCTTGGCTGTTAGACCCATCCAGTCGTCACCCATCTGTCGCATCCCGCGCCGCAGATCAAAGAATGTCCGATGTGCCAGCACGACTCCTTTGGGAATGCCTGTGGTGCCGGATGTATAGATCTGGACGATCGGAGTTTCGGCATTCGCCTGGAAGGACGCGCGGATCTGAGGCTGCGAATCTCGCCAAGCGGGATATCCCGAAAGCGGTCGAGGGTGAATCTCGAACCCGGCAAGTTTGGTCGATCCTGTGTCGTCTGCGAAGACAAGTTTGGCACGACTGTCGTGGAGAATGTTTTTCAGTTCTTCCCCTGATAGCTTCCAGTTCAGCGGAACCAACACGCAACCTGCTTTGGCACATCCCAAGAGGATTTCGTATCCTGCGATACAGTCTTTGGCGACGATTGCGATTCGGTCTCCCGGCGAGAGCCCTTCGGCGCGCAGGCCCTCCGCAACTTGATCCGATGCGCGGTCGATCTGCTCAAAATCGACGACCTGGTCGTCCAGTTGAAATGCAGGACGATTGCCAAATCGTTTGGCCAGAGAACGAGTGGCTTGGTCCAACGTATCGCAGTCGTCCATCGCGGCATACGCTAGCTTGCACATCGATTGGTCTCCGGTTTTCGACGATTGCCGGCACCACGCGAGCGGAATCTGACGAGGACGCCACCAAGCGCACAACCGCTTATCACGATCAAACTGGTCGGTTCTGGAACGGACGAAACGCCAGAGAGCGAATAGGATCCAACGTGGGTGCCCGCTTTTAGGCCGACACCGTCAAAGTCGGAAGTTGCGTATAGTTCGCCCGTGATCGTCAGTGAACCGGGCGTACCACCATCGGCGGCGATCGCTGAAATCGATGTAATGGTCGTGTCGTATATCGTCTGCCCGACGCGAGGGGCAATGTGACTTGAGAAGTACAGGCCGCTTAGACCATTGACTGCACGATTGGCATCATACTTGAGGTCTAAGTCGCCATACCCAATCCAAATCGCGCTGCCCGCAATTGCTTCTTCGACTCCGTACCAAAACGAAGTAGCCCCATCGAATCCAATGGCACCCGACATCGACGCCAAAATGTCATTCGGGTTGTACTCCAAGGTTGTTTGTTGCGGATTTCTTGTTCCGTGTGGTTTCGCGATCGGATCATTCCCATTGATCGCAAAAGGAGTCACGATCGGAGATGTTGGGGTTACGTAGGTTGAACGCAAATCGTCAAAGCTGGCAGTCGTTGCCGATGGACGAAATCGATAAATGCTGTTTCCGATGTCCCCGGGAGGAAGCGATGGATCGGAGGTGTCGCCTGGCCCTGTATGACGTCCGAATACCATGTGCGGTTGCGACGTGTCATACCCCGAGGATCCGACGTCGTTGGCGGCGTTGTTGTAGAAATCAAGGAACCCCTGTGAGGGGTTGGTCTCGAAGGCAGACGCATCGAGTTGGAATTCCAGCGAACCGCCCGTAATGATGTCCGCGTCAAGGCGTTGGACGCCTGTGAATCCCGAAAGCAGCAGGATGATCGAAAGGTACGAGTATTTCATTGTCAGTTGTTTTCAAAGGTTGTGTACAAAAACGAAGGGACCTTCACCGTCACTAAAGCGAGGCTGTGTTGAGGGCGTACCGAGCCGTATCCACCGCGCCCATGGGGGCAGCGGTCTTTCCGCGTTGTGAGGAGCAGGCAAACGTACTCCCATGAGAGCGGTGGATACTGCTCGGCCGGTTCGAGATGCGGGATCGCCGCATCGATTGCAAAGAGAACGAATGCTGCAGAGAGGGAATCAGCGCAGTTTCTCTGTCATGCGAGATCCGTAGGAGGGATCCTCTGACGCAATGGTCAGATCCACCTACGTCAGCGCATCAGCAAAGAGCGCGAGCTGTAACTCTGGCGATTCGTTTCAGCTGAAGAGGACCCATGGGACAGGGCTGTCCGGTGGATCGCTGCGAGAGAGCAACGCTTCGTCCTGGTGAGTGAACCAGGCGACGATTCGCGGATGCTGAGGGGTAAAGTCTTGCGATGGTTCCAAGACCCATACACTTTTGAACAACACGAATGCAGTGGTGATTCCACGGCACTCTAAGGCCTTATCCAAGAGGACCACACGGACTTTTGGAGTGTCATCTTCTAATGAATTGTCTTTTTGTAAGTCCTTGCCACCACATTGCTTAGAGGCTGAACTACAGCATGCGGATTGTCGGGAAACGCTGCACGATGAGGACGACGGTTGGCCAGAGGCCAGGCTGTGCGATGGCTTGCCACAGCACGTTTCGTCAGCAAGGTAGAGCTGGTCGACGACCCTTGAGACTAAGAAAGCGGGGGGAGTCACGGAATTACGAACCGCCCAGGCAAGCTTCTCTGTGTCGGTGAAGCAGCAGCAACGGTCCCAGCAGTATTCGGCGGATGAACAACCGCAAGGACAGGTTTCACAAGGAAAACGCTCGTCACTTGTCTTCGGAGTCCATGCTGGTACCGGCAAGCCGACGATGCCAACGACTAGCGTCAACAGCAACATAGCAGCGACCGGGCGGACACAGCGTGCCGGGAATCGTCGCAACGGCTTGGGAGAACTTTTGAACAAGAGCTATCGTATATGGCTATCGACGGCCCGCTCCTCACACGGCCGATTATTTTATGCCAGTGCTATTTTGTCAAGTCAAAATGTTCACTTGGTACCCGCAATTATGATCGGCAGCGTTTGCAAAAAACTGACAGTTGTTTCGGTCTTTCTACCCCCCGGGCGGGAGTGAGCCGTCTCGTCTTTTGGAGTGATCAGGTGCAACGAGTGGTGTTTGATGACGCCGTTATGCGCTTCTTCGACGTGTGCTCTGCGATTTGGACCGGAATGGATCACGCATCCGGGCGGCAGACGTTTCTGGCATGTCCGGTTGCGTCGGTTGGTCGTCGGATAGAAGGTTTCGTTCACGCAGGAATCGCGTCACCAGGCGTAGCAACGATTCACGGTAAGCGGTCGGTTCCTGTCCCTCTTCGATCCAGGCTCGAACCTCGATACGTTGTGAACGTTTACCGACGCAGATGAGGGTGGCCTGCGGCGCGGGGGTGAGCAAAACGTCCGGTTGCTCGATCACCAATTCTTGTAGCGTTCGGCAAATGTCGGCAGGACGTTCCTCGCGGGAAACAGCAACTTCGATCGGGATCACATTCAGACGACCAGCACCAAGCCAGTTGACAACATCTTCGCTGACGAAATTCTTGTTAGGGACAATCAGCTCTCGTCCCTCATCGTCCGCCAGTACGGTGGTTCTTAGTTTTTGGGCGGCGACACGCCCGGTGACTTTACCAACCGTGATCAGGTCTCCCAGACGGGCAGGTTTCTCGAACAGGACGATGAAACCACCAAACAGGTTTCTCACCATGTCTTGAAGTCCAAAACCTAAACCGATCGCTAAACCGACGGCAAGCCACTGGATCGTTTGCCAGCGGATCCCAATCCATGAACCCGCGAAAAAACAACCCACCCCGAACAGAAGGCAACGTCCAAGGACAAGGGAAAAGTGTTCCATTCCTTCGTCGAAGGAAACCCGTTGCAACACCAAGGCATCGAACAGAGCCGGTAAAAGTTTGGCCAATTGGAAAGCAACAAAAAGGGTCCCCGCAGCAAGTAAAAGATGCAACGCCGTAATCGGTGTCGATTCAAGCACATTGCTGCTGATGACCTGTCCAGCCGCGTTGGTCGTTGATTGGGTGACCGTATCATGGACGGTCCAAACCACAGGGTTCCCCATCCGTGCGTTGGGAAAAATGTCCAGCCAAAGCCAAGCGAACGAAACGACAGCGGCCACGACCAAAGCACATTGACAAAGGAATGCCAAGTGATGTTTCAGTTCAAGAAAATGTTCGTTGAGGAGACCGGATGCTGCGGCGGAGCTGGGCTGGACCATGGTGATCTGGCCATCTTCATCGTAGGCCCCTGCCGTCGTCGAAGCGGGGGCTCCGGTCAGCAGTTCCCAGGCGGTTGCCGAAAGGATTTTGATCGCTCCCCATAGCGTTACCGAAACCAGGATTCCGACTAAGGTAAAGATCGCTCGTGTGATCAACACTTTGGCCGTGAACCCATAGCCCAGGGACGACAGGGCAATCATGGCGATCGGAAAGCCGATACCAAATAGATAGAAGACAATTCGAATGCGGTAGAGGACGCTGCCGCCGAACCGTGCGACTAGAGGTTCAAGGAAGCCACCGTTGGGACGCAGTCCCAGATGGGCAGTCCATGTCACCAACAACATGGTGGCGATAAACGCAAAGCGAGCCAGCGACCCGCGCCACAGACCGTGGTCGATTTCGCCTGAAAGCGAAATTCCATAGGCAGCCAAAGCCAGTCCGATTCCGGTCAGTGTTAAATACATGCTGGCACGTTGCCGACGTGGCAGTTGGACATCCACGTGTCGATCGACATAACCATGATTGCGTAGCAGTTGTCGGGGGAGTTCGATCAGCAGGGCGACTAGACTGAGGGCGTAAAACGCACTCGATGCTTGCAGTGAAGCTTCGGAAACCAGACCGCTCCCAAGCCAACTAGCGAATGCATAGAAGATTCCTGGAATCGTGAATGCGACAAACACGGTTAAGAAAGAGGCGGCAACTTTGCGAGTGTCGGCCGTAGCACCGCGCATCACTTTCTCGTTTCCGTTCCCGATTCCAATCAGCCAAGACTTCGCGCGCCAACGCAAAAGTAGAATCACAAGCATCCCTAACAGGAGGCTGATTCCAAGGCCTGGCGACCCCTGCCATTTTCGGGTGATCGAATAACCAAGATTGGAACTGTGACGGGAATCGAGCATCGCGGCGGTGCCGCGACTGATTTTTCGGAAGTCATTGGTGCTGAGTGGTTCGTCACTGGGAATCCATGTGATGTGACTGTCGATCAGATCGCGGTAACGCGTGCACAGTTTGATCGATGCCGCGGTGGTTGAATCCAGCTCGCCAAGTTTATGCCGATAGTCTTGGTATCCCTGTTGAAGGGATTGCAACCACTTGCTGCGTTGTTCCAGTAAAGTTTCAACCTGCGTAACCACAGCGGCTTGATCCGCGGCTGTGGTGCTCAGTCCGGCGGCCGCAAAGATCGTCCTGGCTTGGGCATTCGGATCGCTGCCATCAAAGGGAATGATCTCTAGCTCAAGCTGTTTTTGACGCAGGTTCTGTAGTTCTTGCCCAGCAAAGAAAGTTTGCGAATCCTGAACTTGCCACGCGTCCAGTTGGTCTTTCTTGTGCCGCAGCAACATGCCGACCGTTGGCGTCAGTCCGTATTGTGTCAGTTTCGCTTGGACGTCTTCTAGATCTTTCGTGGTGGTATTGTATTTTGAATTGGTTTCGTGGATTCGAGCCGAAAGCTGCCTATGGGATTCTGCCAACGCGACCCACTGATCGGCATACGCGGCATTCTCATTTGCGATGTCCGCTGCAACCGGAGTCGAAGCTGCGGCGATGCGGCGAAATTGTTCGGCACTTTGGCGAGCCGTTTCGATGACGTCCAGACCGTAAGGAACACTTTGGTTTGGCTGAACGTCCCAGAGATTGGTGTCCAGGATAGGTGTCGTCGCTGGCGATGACGGGGGCCCACTCTCCTCTGATTCGAAACGTTCGAACGGGGAAGGCTGTTTTGCGAAAATGCTGGGACGGCTGGACGACTGGTTGTTGGCTTGTCTGAATGTTGGCCGGTTTGGGGAGGTTTCGAGTGCGGGAACCTCAAGCGTTTTATTCGAGAAGGTTCGTGGGAAGCCGGGCGATTGCGCTGAGGTTGGAATTGCGTTCACGCCGATCAGAGCGACGACAACAAGAACCAATTCCGGCGTCAAAGACCTTTGTCCTGGAAGGCAAGGCAAAACGCGTAAGATGGGGCCAAAGAATGGAGGGAGTAGAAAAGACATCTTCGGCCAAATCGCGGGTGTCGGGTGGTTCAGAAAAGGATTGCGCAAGCAAACGGAATCGAAGTCGATCGTTTGCTAGAAGGAGAAATACGCAAATTATCTGAAACGCTCTACATCAATCCCTGGATTCGGCCGCAAAAGCAAGCATTTTCTTAACCGAATCGAAGCCTGTTCGGCTATTCGGGGGGCCTGCTGTCTGTTGGCATCGCAATTCAGGCGTCGCCGGAGATTCGCGAGGTCCATTCTTCGCGATCGATGACGTCGCTGATGAACATTTGCTGGGCGACCAGGATGGATTCGTGCATCTGTTCGGCGGTGACGGAGCCTGCTTCGTTGGAAATGTCCAAGGTCCCCGTCGCATCGCTCAGGAATTCGACTTTAAAACCGCGGTGAAAAGCTTGGCGTGCGGTCGTGTCGCAGCAAATCTGCGTCATGTAACCGGCAATACAGACTGTTTCGATTTCACGTTCGCGCAAAAAAGCTTCCAAGGGGGTTCCGGTAAACGACCCGGGCAGCGATTTATCAAGCAGAAGGTCTCGAGGACGCGATTCCACTTGCTCATGCAATTGCCACATTTCACCCCCTTTCTGGAAGACAGGGGATTCTGGGGCGGGTTGATGGTGTCGTACGACAATGGTGGTAAGACCCGCGGACTGAGCAGCGTCCATCGTTTGCAGGATCGAATCAAGATGCCCCGCGGGATGGCGGATTGGGAATGCCCCATCAAAATACTCTCGCTGTACGTCGATAACCAACAACGCGCGTTTCATCTCGTTTTCCTATTAGTGAAAAAAGTGCTAAACGCCAAAATTGAGCCCGGTGGCTGGATAACCGCTGAGTATAGTCGTTTTGATTGTCCGTCGACCGATCGTTATTTGTTGGCTAAGATCCCCCCTAGCGCCAACCAAATAACACGGACTGTCGATCTGTTGATTGTCGCCTTTCGCTCCGCGAAAGAACGCTCTCTGAAAGCTACTTTCGCGGAGCGAAGGGCTACTACCTTTACTCTGATTTCGATTAAATCGACAGCCCAGATAGCGACGCGTTTGATTTTCAACGATGGTTTCAGTCGTTTGGAATCGCTAGTCGTGGCAGGGTACGGCGAGCGGGCTAGTGTTTGCTGCGGGCCGCGGTATCCACTTGGAGACGCCCGGAAAAGACAACATGCAGATACCTTTGAGGAACGGACGCGAAGATGGCTGACGAAACGATCTATGTGCTACTTGGCGGTGAAACAGGTCTCCGTGCGCTGGTGGATCGATTCTATGATTTGATGGCAGAGCTTCCGGAGACACGAGAGATTCTGGAAATGCACCCCGCGGACCTTGCGGTTTCTCGCGACAAACTATTTAAATTCTTGTCCGGGTTTTTCGGGGGGCCCTCTTTGTATATCCAAGAATACGGGCACCCGATGTTGCGCGCACGGCACATGCCATTCGCCATTGGTGACCACGCCCGTGACCAATGGATGTTGTGTATGAATCAAGCGATTGATGAATTGGTCCCAGACAAATTGCTGGCCGATCACTTGAAAGCAAGTTTCCGGCGAACGGCCGATCACATGCGAAACAAGCAGGATTTGGCTTAGCCCGCATTCGCTTTTCCAGGATATCTGACCGAGGGGGTAATCATCTCTGACCGAGAGGATTAAAGAAAATCCGAATCCAGATTGTTTGCTGGAAATTCAAGCACGAGTTGCAATGCTGTCATGCAAGTCTAGAATTGCGAGAACTTAATGAAATCTTCATCAAAATCTCCTTGTCTTGAATGCCGAACTTGTGGACTTTTCAACGCTCCTGCAGATGATTTTTGAACTCGTCGGCGGCTTGGGGATTTTTTTGCTGGGCATGAAAAACATGTCAGACGGAATGCAGGCAGTTGCGGGAAATAGTCTGCGGCGATTAATCGGGGCGGTCACCAACCATCGTTTGTTTGCGACGTTTGTTGGAGTTCTTGTCACCTGTGTCGTGCAATCCAGTTCGATCACCACGGTGATGGTGGTTGGATTTGTCAACAGCGGAGTGATGCAGTTAACCCAGGCGGCCGGGGTCATTATGGGGGCCAATATCGGCACCACGATTACCGGCTGGATCCTGGTTCTGAAAATTGGGAAGTATGGGTTGCCGCTGTTAGGCGTCGCAGCCTTTGGGTATCTCTTTTCACGCAGCGATCGATGGCGTTACTGGGCCATGTTTGCGATGGGAATCGGGATGATCTTCTTTGGTCTAGAGGTGATGAAAGACGCATGTTCGATCATCAAAGAGATCCCTGATTTCGAAGCTTGGTTCGCCAAGTTCAACGCCGATACCTACTGGGGTGTTATGAAATGTGCGTTGGTTGGATGCGTGCTGACGACGATGGTTCAGTCTTCGTCGGCGACGCTTGGGATTACGATCTCGCTGGCCACGCAGGGAGTGATCTCCTATCCGACGGCTGCCGCACTTATTTTGGGCGAAAACATCGGGACGACGATCACCGCGTTGTTGGCTTCGCTGGGGGCGACGACCAACGCTCGGCGGGCATCTTACTTCCATGTGATCTTTAACCTGATGGGGGTCATGTGGATCACCTGCATCTTCGGTTGGTATATCGATTTCATTCAACGCATGTTGTTGAACATTAATGGAGTCGATGTCAATTCGGCGGTGATGGTTAACGGAGTCGCTACCTACCCGCATACGGTGGCTGCGATTGCGGCGACGCATACCGTGTTTAACGTCGCCAACACGTTGCTCTTCATGCCGTTTCTAAATCCGATCGTGCGACTGTTGGAACGCGTGGTTCCGTCACGCGGGTTCAAGGAGAAACCGCGTTTGACGGATCTTGATATTCGGATCTTAGAAACTCCGTTGTTGGCAATCGAGCAGTCTCGAAAAGAAATTTTGAAGATGGGGGACGGCTGCCAAAAGATGTTGGTATGGTTGCTGGAATTGATGCACGCAGATGAACCGGATAAGAAGTTGGGGGACCGTTTGAAACAGCGGGAACGGGTCCTTGATTCGGTTCAAGACGAGGTCACTGAATTCGTTACCGGCTTGTTGGCGGGAAATGTGTCGCATGCGGTCGCAGAAGAATGTCGACTTCAGCTTCGAGTTGCAGACGAGTATGAATCGATCAGCGACTATGTCGTCGATCTGGATAAATTCGATCGCAAGCTAAGACGTGACGGATTCCGCTTTACCGAATCCCAGCGAGTCGATTTGGGACACCTGAATCAGAGTGTTCGCGATTACGTTGAAGCGGTCCATGACGCGCTCCGTTCTGAGAATCACAACGTGTTGAACAGTACGGAAGCAAGTTCGAAACGAATTCGTGATGAAGTAAAATCATTGCGAAGGAAACACTTGGAAGAGCTCTCCGCGGGGACCATTCCACCGGTTGTCAGTGTTGCCTTTATGGCTTCGTTGAATGCATACATTCGGGTACGCGACCACGCCAGGAATGTTGCCGAAACATTGGTTACCGAGAAGTGAAGGTGAGCTAGAAGGCTCGCATCCTTATCTAGGCTTGAAGGGGCAACTGAATCTCTGCCAAGGGTGAAGCCCTCGGAATAGGATAAAATGCCAGCGAAAAGGCTCGAAGGGCCGGCACAAAGGTAGAGAGGAATGCGTTGCGGCGAATTGTCCGTTTGCTCCGCATGGCCTATCCCCCTATTTCCCTTTGAACGATTCCCCAAACGGACGTTTTGCCGTTGTTTAAAACGTGCGAATTCGAGCAATTCCCGGCTTGCGGAAGACTGTTGTGGACTCTATCTAAATGGGCTGCACGAGCCGTTATTCTGACCATTCGGAACCCGACAATCGTCCACAAGTGTCGGTGTAAAGGGTGATAGTGCCGCGTAAATCGTGTATAATGGGGTTGCTGTCGAAGGCCCCGCCTTTAGCGACGCTCCAGACGTCCCACCTCGATAGCTTGAATCCGACCCACCTCACTTGTGAACTGGCGCCGAGTCGAGCTTGGTATGGCTGCTTTGTAGCGTACCTTCCTCACCCCAACCGTCCCGCTGCACGCCTACGAGTTTTGTAATGCGTCCCATTTACGTTGCCCTCCTGCTAGTACTCGTTTCGTCCACCGCTGCGTTTGCAGCCGAGCCGACCGTTCGTTGGGATTTCGGCAGCGAAGAAACTAGGCCGCTAAAAGCGATAGGCAACGTAGCACGCGATCAAGCCGGTCCGCGTTCCCCTGAATTCCCTGACATGTCGTCCGACAATACGGCGGTACGTGTCGATGCTGGAGCCTACCTGTCGATTCCCGATCCGGGAGCAGACAGTGCATTCGATTTTAAGAACGGCGATCCCATTACTCTTGAAGCGTGGGTGAACCCCGCCGAAATCCGCGAAGGCGAGCCGCGATACATTATCGGGAAGGGACGCACCAATGCCCCCGGGTTTGCACGCGATAATCAGAACTGGGCATTGCGAATCGTGGGGGCTGAACGCGAAGCCAAGGTGAACTTCCTGTTCGCAACCAAACCAGTTGGCGGCGGCAAACACTGGCACCGCTGGACTTCTAAAATGGGCTTTCCTGTGAATACGGGTTGGCACCACGTGGCGATCACTTACCGCTTTGGTGAACCGGAATCGATCCGCGGCTGGGTCAACGGGAAACCGACCGACGGTCGCTGGGATATGGGCGGCCCAACAGTCGATCCGCCGGTCGTCGATGACGATGAAGTCCGCATCGGCGAACGTTTCGCTGGCATGTTGGATGCGGTCGCCATCCATCGCGCGGAGCTGGATGACAAAACTTTGGCCGCTCGATTTAATCGCGTCGGAGAAGAACGCGTTGTTCGAATGGCACCCGAGGTCATGCCCGACATGGGGCCGGTTCCGCCAGGTCGCGTCCTGTTTCAATTGTCCGAAAATATGCCCGCGGGCGACCGCTGGTTGTACGATAGTGAATCGTGGCCAGCCGAATCGACACGTTGGCTGGGCGATGCGTTTCTGCTGTCGCGGATCCCCGTTCGGTATGACGACTGGGGCATTCGTTCCAGCTGGAAGGCTCCGTTGCTGTTGCGGATTGCCGGGGATATCGAATTGCCCGCCGGTGACCATCGCTTCCTCGTTCGCGTTCGTTCTCTCAGTCGATTGTGGGTCGATGGTGAATTGGTCGCTCAGACCAAAACGGTGCGCAGCCGTGGCGGCAATCTTGAACCGATCATTCCGATCCCCGATCCGTTGGTACCGGGCGCCCGCTTGCTGCCGTTCCCTCAGCAAGAAGCATTCACGTCTTTCGAAATTTCGCCATCGGAACAGGACGGCCCGCGTAACGTACGCGTTGTGTTGGAAGTTATGGTTGGGGGCAATCGAGATCGGACCGAATCGGGTGAAGTGAGTGTGGCGTTTCAGCCGGACGGTGAAGGTCCTTTGTTTGTGCTGCAGCCGGACACGTCCTCACCGTTGATGTTGACCGATGCGTCGGTCGAACCGGTCCTGCGTCAGTTCGAATCCGACCTCGTCGCGTTCGAGGATGAAACACGCCGTGCCGCTGCCGCTTCGCAAGACGCCTTCTGGCAGCAACGGCACGATCTGGCGAGAGAAACCGTGAAGCCCAAGAAGACAGCGGACACCGATTCCGCCAGGCATCCTATCGACCGCTTTGTGGCTAGTAAAATTTCAAAAGCGATCGGCCAAGCGGCTCAGGCCGACGAGGCGACAACCGAGCATTTCCATAGCGAAGTCCTACCGATTTTGCGTGATCAGTGTTTCCGTTGCCACGGCGAAAAGGAACAAGGTGGCCTCCGGCTGAACTCTCGCGAGCACGCGCTGGGAATGGGCGAGTCTGAAATGCGGGCGGTCGTTCCAGGGGATCCCGACGGCAGTGAAATGATCGTTCGGATCCGTGATCGCGATATGCCCCCCACCGACGAAGGTCTGAGCGATCAGCAGATCGCGACGCTTGAACAGTGGGTCAAAGATGGTGCCACCTGGCCCAATCCTCCGATCGATCCATCCGCAGTGGCCGAAGCGCCGGTGGTGGATGATGCCTCGTTCCTCCGACGTGCGTACCTAGATACCGTTGGCGTCGGTCCAGATGCCGACGAAGCCCGTCAATTTTTGGCCAGCAACGATCCCGATAAACGCAACAAACTAGTCGAGCGATTGCTGCAGGACGAACGGTATGCAGACAACTGGATCAGTTTGTGGATGGACGTGTTGGCCGAAAACCCGACTCTCCTGAATCAATCGCTCAATTCGACCGGCCCGTTCCGCTGGTTCCTGCACGATTCGCTGCGAGACGGCAAGTCATTAGACCGGATGGTGACGGAATTGTTGCTGATGCGTGGTAGTCGTCACGAAGGCGGGAGTGCCGGATTTGCGATGGCTGGTGAAAACGATTCGCCGATGGCGGCGAAAGGGCATATCGTGGCATCGGCCTTTCTGGGCATCGAACTGCAATGTGCGCGATGTCACGATTCGCCTTACCACAGCACGACTCAAGAAGATTTGTATTCGCTGGCCGCGATGTTGAACCGTAAGTCGTTGGCTCCACCCAAAACCAGCCGCGTCCCGGATGCCTTTTTTGAAGGGATCGGACGTGAATCCCTGATCCGGGTAACCTTGAAACCGGACGTGCAAGTTGAACCGAAGTGGCCGTTCGCTTCGTTCACCGGCGTCGAAGACGGACCGCACATCGACTCGCTCATGCGTGACCCGAAGGACACGCGTGAACGGTTGGCGGCGCTGGTCACTTCGCCCGAGAACCACCGTTTTGCACAGGTGGTCGTCAACCATTTGTGGAATCGACTGTTGGGGGCCGGTTTGGTGATGCCTGTCAACGACTGGGAAGGCAAAACGCCCAGCCATCCGGAACTGCTGCAATGGTTGGCAGATGAGTTGGTTACACACGATTACGACTTGCGGCACGTGATTCAGCAGATCATGACATCGCAAACCTATCAACGCCAAGCGATCGGCCGCAATCAACAGGCTACCGCCGAACAGCGTTTCTTTAACGCTCCGGATCCGCGTCGCTTGGTGGCTGAACAAATTGTTGATTCGATGTTCGCCGCGTCTGGTCAGCGCATGGATACGGGAGAATTGACGTTCGTGCACGACGGAGCCGAACCGATTACTGCGCGTCAGACCTTGGGATCGCCGACGCGAGCCTGGATGTTTGCCGGGTTAAATAACGAGCGGGACCGTCCTAGTTTGTCTCTGCCTCGAGCCCAGCCGATCGCCGACGTATTGGAAGCGTTTGGTTGGACCGGCACCCGGCAGCAACCGATCATGCAGCGTGAATCCGAACCGAACCTGCTGCAGCCGGGAATCCTGGCCAATGGTACGCTGTCGATGTCGCTCACCCGTGCGGCCGACCAGAGTCAACTGGCGGAATGGGCACTCAAGGCTTCAACGCCCGACGAATTGTTAGACACATTGTTCCTGCAGTTCCTGGCTCGTTACCCCAGTGAGCAGGAACGAGCCGAGTTGTTGCCAGCGTTGGCGAACCGATTTGATTCCCGCGTGGTTCCTGCGGATCAAGTGATTCGGCCGACTCCCCTGCCGCCGCTGCCGCAATCGACTTGGTCGAACCACTTGGTCCCCGAAGCCAACGATATCCAAGAAGAATTGCAGGCTCGCGTGCGTCGTGGCCCTGCAGTTGATCCGCGACTCCAGCCTGAGTGGCGTGAAGTCTACGAAGATATCGTATGGAGTTTGGTAAACCATCGCGAGTTTGCTTGGATTCCTTAGTCCCCCAATTGATCGGTTCTGGCGGCGCCGCGTCGCCCGTTCCCACCTGCACCGTTTCTCCACTTCACGAATTTGAGGCGAGTCATGCAAGATCCAACCCGACGACAGTTTTTGGCCAGCGGTATGGCGACCGCCGGCGCCCTGAGTGTCGCTCCGCTCGCTCAAGGGAGCACTTCCCAAAAATTGCTGCAAGGCAAAGCCGAACATGTGATTTCAATTTGGCTTGGCGGCGGCATGGGACAGATTGACACGTTTGATCCCAAAGCCAAAGGGGACCCCAAGGCTCGCAAAGCGGGGGCTTACTATGATTCGATTGACACCGTCGTAGACGGAGTACAGGTCTGCGAGCATCTGTCCTCGATGGCTAAAGTGATGGATCGCGTGACTGCGGTGCGGACGGTGAACCATGGTGTGATCGATGAACATGCGGCGGCCACCAATCGCATGCACACCGGACGTGCGATTAGCGGTACGGTGACCTATCCATCACTTGGATCGTTGATCGCGCACGAGCGTGGTGCGGCTGGCGATGACGCGCCCCCTTACGTCTTGATCGGTTATCCAAACGTGACGCGCGGCCCAGGGTTCTTGGGAGCCAAACACGGCTATCTATACCTGACCGAAACCGGACGGGGACCAGCCGGGCTGTCTCGACCGGATATCATCACGCCGCAGCGCCAGGACAGACGCGAGCAGTTCCTCGCTTCGTTGCGCAAGAACGCTGGCTCCACTTCGGTAAGCAAATTGCTCGACTACGAATCCGCGATTGAACAGAGTATGAAACTGAGCGGTCCTGAATTCAATCAAGTCTTCAATCTGGATGGCGAACCGGACGATTTGCGTAATCAGTACGGTGGCGAATTCGGTCAACGCTGTTTACTAAGCCGCCGTTTGATCGAACGCGGAGTCCGATTTATCGAAGTTAGCCATAACCTGAACTTCTTGAACGGATCGGGGTGGGACGTTCATAACAGCGGGATCGTCAATCAGCACAAGTTGATCCAGGAAATGGATACCGCGGTTGCGACGCTGATCGCCGATCTCCAGAAAAAAGATTTACTGGACAAAACCTTGATCGTGATCACCAGTGAATTCGGGCGGCCGCCGGAATTCGACAGCGGTGGTGGTCGCGGCCATCAGGGGTCGGCGTTCAGTTGTGTTCTGGCCGGAGGCGGTTTGGCACATTGCGGGGCGTTCGGTGAAACCGACCATCTGGCCAAAAAAATTGTCGCCGATCCGGTTAGCGTTCCTGACTTCTTTGCCACCATCTGCGGATGCATGGGCGTCGACTACAGCAAGTACCTATACGCGGGGGACCGCCCGGTTCCCGTGACCGACCAGGGAACTCCGATCGCCAAATTGTTTTCCTAATGCAACAACGCGAAAAGATGGCTGCGCTCGGCAGGGCGTAGCTGCCGCGGAACCGTTCTGCTTCTGGCGAAGGAGGTTGCAGACGTTTGCAGCTTGCGGCATTGAAACACCTAGTGATACGTTCCAGCTGAGGCGATCTGACCTGATGATTCGAATGGCATCCGTTTTTGTTTGCGCCGGTCGGCTGTCGACTTGCTGTGGTTTACTGGCGATCGCGTTGGCCGTTGCCCTTCCGGGAGTGCCGTCGCATGCCCAGCAGACGCCAACGGAATCGCTGACATCTTTGCGTCCCGCCGACGGAATGGAGGTGTCGTTATGGGCAAGTGAACCGATGGTCAACAATCCCACTTCGATGGATATCGATTCCAGAGGACGTGTGTGGATTTCGGAAGGTTTGAACTATCGCATGCAGCAGCGGAAATTCGATCAACTCAAACGCGTTGACGGTGCTGACCGCATCAAAATCCTCAGCGATACCAACGGCGACGGCCACGCTGATTCGGTGATCGTTTTCGCCGACGATATTTTCCCCGTCCCCCTTGGGCTGGCCGTTGAAGAGATTTGGACCGACGGTCAACAAACCGGCACACGTGTTTACATCGGTCACTCTCCTGACCTGCTGGTACTGGAGGATACGGACGGCGACGATCGTGCAGACCGGCGTTTCAAATTACTAAGCGGTTTCCGGGGCGTTGACAGCGATCATGGTTTGCACGGGATGACCTTTGGTCCTGATGGCAAACTGTATTTTACGGTCGGTGATGCACGCTACGGAGCCGATCGCGTGCAGGCTCGCCAATCAACGTTTGACGTGACCGATCCGTCCGGCCGGCGACTATCCAGCAATAACTTTGGCACGACGCTTCGAGTCAATCGCGACGGTCACCAACTGGAATTGTTGACGTCCGGACACCGCAATAATTACGGAGCCACTGTCGACTCGTTTGGAAATGTCTTTGGGTCGGACAACGATGACGACGGCAATCGTGGCTCGCGAATGTACTGGGTGATCGATGGCGGACAGTACGGTTACCAGCACTCGAAATCGAATCGGCACTGGGCTGAAGAACTGCCCGGCATCATTCCTAAACTGGTCGGAACCGGCAACGGCGCACCGGGCGGATTGATTGTTTACGAAGGAGACCATTTGCCCGCACGCTATTTCGGCGCGGTGCTGCAAATCGATTCGGGAACTCGGCAGGTGAATGCTCACCCGTTACACCGTCACGGGGCCGGTTTTCGATCGGATTATGAAGTTGTACTGAAGGGAGAAGATGATTGGTTCCGTCCGGTCGACCTCTCCGTGGCACCGGACGGATCGGTGTTTGTTTGTGACTGGTACGACGCTGGCGTGGGGGGCAATCGTTTTTCGGATCAGACCACGGGGCGCATCTACCGACTGAGCACTTCGTCGACCGAACCAGCTAATACACTTCCCACAGCGGACGATTCCGACGACCCTGTGGCGGGGCTTCTTTCCGATCTGCAATCGCCCAACACTGTCACGCGGCTAGCGACTCGCGATCGTTTGGTTGCAGAAGGGGCGACCGTGCGGCCGCGGTTGCTGACGTTGTTTGGTAAGGCGCCCGCGCATGTTCGTGCTCGAATTTTGTATGTGTTAGACGCGCTCCCCGGCACCAAGCATGAAGACTTGTTGACCGCATTGAACGACAACGACCCACGAATCCGCGAAACGGCCGTCCAATTGCTTGCCCGCGACACGCAGCGTGAAGGGTTGGTCGCCTCGTCCGCGGGAACGGAGCTGAAATCCCCGGCTCTCGAGTACCTCGATCAACTAATGCCACTGGTGGACGATCCTGATTCCGGAGTGCGGCGAGCGTTGCTGCTGGCGCTGCGCAATGTGCCCAGTGAATTCCTGGGGGATGCATTGTTGGAATTGGTAGCAAGTTGGGACGGTCGCGACCGATATTATCTGGAAGCCGTACGAGCCGCATTGGTGGACCGCTCGGCGGCGGACCTGACCATTTTGTTCGACAGTTTGGCGGAACGAGCGATCCTTGCTGGCTGGGATAACCGTCCTATCGCCGTTCCGCCCTATTATCCGACCGGTACAAACGACGCTTTTTTGCGACCGGACGATACGCTTCCGCCGTCAAATTCGGCTAGCCAAGTAATCGGGGTTGCGTGGGCGCTGCAGCGTCCCGAGTCCTTATCGGCCATTCGTAAGATTTTGGATGCAAACGAGTCTCCGTCGGTTGAACAAGCCGCCACGATTGCGTTGTCCGAAATGGAGGACCGTCGAGCGGGCGAACTGCTGATTCGGCGGTACTCGGCCGCCACCGTGGACGCATCCGGGCGGCGCGAAATCTTAAAGCGACTGGGCGGCCGAATCGTTGGACCTTGGCAGGAACTGGCGGATTCGGATTCGTTGAATCAGGTGTTCGCAGCGGCTTTACAGGATCCGGCTCTGCAGCAGGAGGCGATCGCCGCGATTGCTCGGGGGCGAATGATCAAGTTCGGTCCGTCGCTGCTGGAGTTGGCTGATGCCGACGGTGGTGCCGTTCCCATCCGTGCCGCTGCGGTGGCCGCTTTGGGTGAACTGCAACATCAGCCCGCGCAAGCAGCCATCCAGCAGTGGATTGAAGCGGCTAGAAACCAACCGAGCGGCGGACCGATCGCATTGGCCGCGCTGGAGGCCACGACCCGTCTGGACGGGGCGGCTTCCGACGACGTGTTGGTGGACGTGCTCACCAGCGACAACATGCCGCTGGACGTGCGGCGCCGCGCCCTGCAGTTGATGACGTCATCAATCAAGGGTGTCGAACGGATCTTGCAAGTTTACCGCGAGGATTCCTTTCCCCAAGATTTGGTCGAGGAATTGTCCTTCCTATTACACAATCAGGCCGACCGGCGAATTCGTCAATTGGCCGAACAAGCGTTACCGGTTTCATCGGGCACAAGCGGGAAAAAAATCCACAATGTTCAAGCGGTGCTTGCCTTGCAGGGCGATCCTGATCGCGGACGGCAGTGGTTCGCAACACGTCAAGACGCCGCCTGCGCCCGTTGCCATCATGTGGACGGTTCTGGAAGTTTGGTGGGCCCGGATCTATCCTCGATCGGAATGAAGTACGGGGCAACGGAACTGCTGTACCACATCCAGTATCCCAGCGGTGCGATCAATTACAATTTCGTTGCCAGTACTTTTTTGTTGGAAGATGGCCGCGTGCTGAGCGGCTTGGTAATCGATCGCCAGGACGGCCAAATCACGATCGGAATCGCCACTGGCGAACGCGTAACCTTCGCGTCCGATGAAGTGGAATCGGAACGTCCCCAAGCTGTTTCGCTGATGCCAAGCGGATTGGTCTCTGATTTCAGTTCGCAACAATTAGCCGACTTGGTGGAATACCTGCTGACGCTGCGTCTTGGCGATGCCGTTAGCAGTACGAAGCAGGCAGGCCAACCGCAGTAGTAGCACCGTGCGCAACAGCACCGAATCCAACGCGATGTGTCATCAATGTGTCGCACCGCACCCGTCATGATAGAACCCGTTTGAAAGATTCACACCCATGTACCAGTCTCTAACTATTTCCGCCGTGTGGCGTCTGTCTTCACTGGCCGCGGTTCTCTTGGCGGCAACTTTCCTTTCGGCCGCGCTGGTGCACGCCCAGGACGTGACCGTGCTGATCGGTGATTCGACGCCAGCACCGAAACCGTCAACGACCGAGAAACTGAACATTCCTTTCGGTGTCGAGTTTGATCCTCAGGGGAAGATGGTGATCGGCGAGTATGTCGGCGGTCGCGTGTTCCGCGTCGATGGTCAGGGGGCATTGGAACGGATTGCCGGAACCGGAGCCCGCGGTTACGAGGGTGACGGCGGACCGGCGACGGACGCAACGTTCGACGCCATCCATAATCTGGCGATTTTGCCAAACGGTGATATCCTCTTATCCGACCACGCAAATCACGTCGTCCGACGGATCGATGCAACCAACGGAAAGGTCTCGACCTTCGCTGGGACCGGTAAACGAGGGTTTTCAGGGGATGGCGGAGCAGCCGCTGAGGCCCAGATGAATACCGTGATGTCCGTATCGCTGACGCCAGACAAGTCGCAGTTGCTGGTCGCCGATTTGGGCAATCACCGCATTCGTGCCATCGACATGAAATCAGGTCAGATCACGACTCTTGCCGGCAACGGTCAGCGGGGCATCCCCAAAGACGGTCAGCAAGCAACGGCTGCTCCTTTGGTCGATCCGCGCGCCGCGGCGATGGATGATGCGGGCAACCTGTACATCGTGGAACGCAACGGAAATGCACTCCGGGTCGTCCGTCCTTCGGGCGTGATCGAAACGGTCGCGGGGACTGGAAAACCGGGCGACACCGACGGGCCCGCCTTGAAGGCTCAATTGAAGGAACCCAAATATCTGGCGATTGATCCAGACGGTAACGTGTTTATCGCCGACGACATGAATCACACGATTCGCAAATACGATCCGCTTGCCAAGACGTTGACCACCGTGCTAGGCAAGGGCGATTACAAACTTAAACGTCCGCACGGCGTGACCGTCCGCGGCGATTGGCTGTACGTCGTCGACAGTTACCACCATCGTGTTCTACGAATGCCGCTGCCGTAATGCAGCCCCAGCCCGCTGGGCCGTCCGCCTTCCCGGCGGTTTCTCTGAGTGCTCTGTTGAGTGGTGGCTGCTCGGCTTCTTTCAACGGTGACCTTTCCAGTTGCTAGAATGGCAGCTTGACTAGAGACCGCAATCTTCCTTTCCTTGACCAGCCTACCTACACCTCTTGGAAACGCAGGAGCCTGCCCCCATGTTGAACAACGCCAGCCGTCGTGATTTTATTAAGACTTGTGGCACCGCAGCAACGACTGCAACGCTGCTTGGAACATCGCCTGCTTTCTCTGCCGCCAGCACGGGTGCCTCTTCACCAAAACGCTGGTTCAAAGGGAATTTGCACATGCACAATCAGTGGTCCGATGGCAAACCGCTCGCCCCTTGGGCCATCGATTGGTACAAGACGCATGGCTACGATTTTATCTGCCCAACGGATCACAACATCTTCCAGTCAGAAGAACTTCGTTTCCATGGATTTGGGTTTAACAATCAACCGTCCGATTTAGCTGCTTTCAAGGACGAGACCTCCTTGTGGAAAGTCATAACACCGACTGAGGGGTGGCCCAAGCTGACGCAGCGATACGTCGACGAATCGATAGAGAAGTATGGTGAGGAAGCGGTTCGCACGATCACCGTCGGCGGACAGACCTATGTTCGAATGACGACGTTCGCCGAACTGGAGAAACAGTTCGCCGAGCCGGGGAAGTTTTTGATGATCCCGGGATACGAACAAACCGGTGGCTGTCATAACGGACAGCAAGTCCATATGAATTTCATTAACGTCCGCGAAGTGTTTTCGTATATCACAGCCGAGACACCGACCGAGATTTTTGATCAGACCTTCACAAAGGGAAAAGAGGTCTACCGCGGACAGGACTATTTATTCATCGCGGATCATCCGTTGTGGCGATACTACGATTTTTCTCCAAAGGATTTGATTGCACAACCGCGGATCCGTTTGTTCGAACTGAACAACAACAGCATCGATGGACGCTACGATGCGAATCCTGATGGTTGGAAACCGGAAGAGTTTTGGGATATTGTCAACGCGCACCGCGCCTCCCATGATCAACCGCTGCTACTGGGGATCGGATCGGATGACCGCCACGACTACACGAAGGACGCAAAAGCTTGGAGCGTCGTGCGGGCGGAGAGCCTTGCTGTAAAAGACCTGCTGGCCGCGATTCGTGAAGGGGATTTCTACGCATCGAATGGACTTGATTTTGAAGATATTCAGTTCGATGGTAAAACGCTTACGGTCAAAATTGATGTCCGAGAGGAAGCTGGATATCGGATCGAATTCATTGGAACGAAAAAGGACTACGACCCGTCCAGCCAGAGCATTGAAGTCCAGAAAGGTGCACGCAATCCAGCACGGAAGATCGACGTTTTCTCCAATTCGATTGGTGTTGTTCTTGATTCGGTTGAGGGGACCGAAGGTGCGTATACATTGAAACCTGAAGATTTATATGTGCGGGCGAAAATTGTCAAAGTCGGCAATGAATCTCAGTCTGACTGGCAATCTCAGCCAGCAGCTTGGACCCAGCCATACCGGTGAGAATCTACGGCGAGGCTTGCGATATCGATTGATCGTGAAACGCGTTCGTTGATTCGCTGAGCCCTGCCCCGCTACCGTTAAACGCAATGTCCCATTCGTATTCCGAGAAGCATCATGACATCTAAACATACTCTCTCCCGACGGACTGTCGTCAAAAGCACATTATGCGGAGTTTCCAGCTTGGTGGCTGGTTCGGTCTTGCCGGGCAAGCCGCTGTGTGCTCAGCAGGACGGGTCTACCGCAAAGGCCGACCCCAAGGTTCGCGGGCCGTTTCCGATTCTCTCCACTCCGTTTACGGAGTCGGGAGATGTGGATTACGACGTTCTCGCCAAGGAAGCGAAATTCGTTTCGTGGGGTGGCTGCCCTGGAATGATCTGGCCTCAATCGGGAGACAGCGTCGATCTGTTGACGATGGACGAGAAGATGAAAGGCATGGAGGTGCTGGCCAAGACGGCCCGTGATCTGCCCACTTCGCTATGTCTTGGCGTGCAGGGAAAAGACACCGAAGAAATGCTCGCGTTCGCGGAGCACGCTGAGAAATTGGAACCGGAAGCGATCATCTCTCGACCGCCCGATTCCGGGAAAACCGAAGAGGATCTGCGGCAATACTGGACAGCCCTCGCATCGGTGGCCACGCGGCCTGTCATTCTTCAGACAACCGGCGGCGTTGCCTACAAAGGGCCTGTGCCGTCACCCAAGCTAATGATCGAATTGGCAGCCGAGTTCCCGCACTTTGGATATATCAAGGAAGAGGCGGGCGACGTGTTGGGGCGGATGAAAACGTCTCTCGCCGCCATGCCTCCTGTACGCCGTGTGTTTAGCGCACGTGGTGGATTTCATTGGCTACAAGAGTCTCAGCTTGGCTCGGAAGGTGTGATCACCGAACGCGCCGCTTATGCAGACGTGCTTACCCGTATTTGGGAATTGCAGGAAAGCGGTGAAGATCCCAAAACTCTGGAAGACGTTTTTAGTAAATTCATTCAAATGGTCAAAGCAAAACCAGGTGGTCTGCGTGGCGCTAACTTAATCATTTGGAAGAAGCGAGGCGTCTTCAAGAATTTGTTGTCTAGGAACTACGGTCGAGGGAAATCGACTCCTGCTTCGCCGATTATATCCGAACTAAAGATTAGCAGCGATCAAATCGCAGACGTTGATAATCGCTTTCAGGACCTTCATCCTTACCTGAAGGAAGTGACTCCCGATTTGTCATAACATCGCACGAAAATGTCTCTCAAACAAACCGTAGCTACCGTCGCCAGACGGTCGGCAGGAACCACAACCGCGTTCTGATAAACGCAGCTACGGTGTCGCGGCAACGAATTTGTGAACAACGATAACTTTAAGTGATTAACTATGAATCGACCGACGCGTCGCAATTTTTTGAAGCACGCTGCTGCAACCGGTATCGTTGCTTCGACGACAATTTCCGGGACAAAATCGTCTGGCCAAGTCATCGGTGCGAATGATCGAGTTCGTGTTGCGATTGCTGGAATCAATGGCCGTGGAAAAATCCACATGGGCGATTTGGGCGGAATCAAAAATGTCGAAATCACCCATCTGGTCGATCCGGACAGTCGGCTGTTTGCTTCCAGAAGTGCCACCGTCGAACGCTATTCAGGGAAGAAACCGAAGTGTGTGCAAGATATTCGTGAAGTGCTGGAGGACCCGACGGTGGATGCGGTTACGATCGCGACGCCGAATCACTGGCATGCGCTGATGACCATTTGGGCCTGTCAGGCTGGGAAAGATGTGTATGTCGAAAAACCTTGCAGTCACAACATCGTGGAAGGCCGCCGAATGGTTGAAGCGGCCCAGAAGTATGGCCGCATCGTTCAGCACGGCACGCAGTGGCGTTCCGATCCGAAGTGGCAGGCTTACACCACCGACATCCGGGATGGGAAGTACGGCAAGCTGGAAACCGCCAGCATTCAAATCTTCCGTCCTCGCAAAAGTATTGGCATCAAAAATCCGATCCAACCGCCGCGGGAATTGGATTATGACCTGTGGACCGGACCGGCTCCGCTAAATCCCTACCGAACCAATTTGGTGCACTACCGCTGGCACTGGATGTGGGATTATGGCAATGGGGAAATTGGTAATCTTGGGTCTCATGAAATCGAAATGGTACGCTGGGCGATGCCCGCAAGCGCAAGTCCGAAATCCGTTGTCAGTCTGGGAGGGCGTTACGGGTACGAGGATCAGGCAGATACCCCCAATACGCAGTTAACGTTGTATGATTTCGGCGACGCAAAAGTCGTCTGTCAGCAACGTGGCCTGCACTTTGATAAACCGCTGAAAATGAGCATCGATTTTCATACCGACGAAGGGGTCATCAAAGAAGGCAAGTTCTATCTCCATGGTAAGGAGACGGGAGAAGTCATCGAAGGAGCCCCTGTAAGCGGTCTTCCAGAAAATTCCGCGCGAGCTCATCTGCAGAATTTCATCGACTGTGTCCGAAGCCGCAAAAGCGAAGACCTTGCCTCGGATGTCCTTGATGGGCATCGCACGGCGGTTATGGCTCACCTGGGAAATATTTCCTATCGTCTGGGCAAGGAGGCGTCATTTCGCAACGAACCTCATCCCCTTTCTGAAAACCAGTTTGCATCCGATTCGTTCGAAGGTATGAAACGGCATCTGGTCGACACCGCCAGCCTGAATCTATCGAACGCGTCTTATCGGCTTGGTCCGACGCTGCCGTTCGATGCTACGACAGAAACGTTTCTCGATAATTCCAAAGCGAATCAACTACTGAGCGGAACCTATCGCTCCGGCTTTGAATTGCCATCCTTTACTAGCTGATTTGATCCGCCTTTTTCCTGTCCAGCGTCCAGGTCAAAGAATGTTGCTACGCTGGCCGGAGCGTGAATGTGGGGCCTGACCACCGTCTGGCGACGGTAGTTACGGGATGGGGGACGGATTGCTTTGGAATGGGTTAGTCGTCGCTTTCTGATTTCTCCGTTAGCAAGGCAATCAGATCGGCGACGGCTTGTGGCGAGAGATCTTTCTCTAATCCCTCGGGCATTAACGATTTTCCTGACGCTTGCAATTCCTCGATTTCGGTCCGCAGAATCGTTTCGCTTTTGCCTTCGTTGGATAACAGGGTGATGCTGCTGCCGGTTTCGGTTGCCAGCAATCCGTTGTGGACGCGACCATCGACCGTAACGACGATGTAGGTCAGGTAGCGTGCTTCGACTTCGGCGCTGGGGTCCATGATGTTTGCCAACAACGTGGGTGGTCTCTTGTCGGTGATCGAGGCAAGGTCAGGCCCGACGACGTGTCCGACGCCGCCAAATTTGTGGCAGGCTGCGCAGCTGGTCGCAAACACTTTCCGTCCGCGTTCGACGTCGCCGGTCAATTCCAACGCACCTTGGTAACGCTCGATGGTCTGTTTGCGATCGGGGCTGGCCGACGTCGTGAAGGCTTTGGTCCAACCGGATCGGAGTGCAGTGTCTTTCGTCGCCAGCAGACGCTCGCGCATCGAGGGGCTGATTTCGCCGGCGGAAATCTGTTTCGCAACAACGCTTGTTAGCAGCACCTTGCTCCACTGTGTACGGCTGGCCAAAACGTCCAAGACTTTTGCTCGTAATGACGGGCCATAGGACTGCCAACCTGCCAGCATCACGTCGGCGATCGGTTGATCATCCTGGAGTGCCAGGCGATCGATGACAGCCAATTGAAGTTCTACCGCAGACTGTGGCACCAAAAGCTTGGCTAACCGTTGCATGTCCTCTGTATAGACGTTCTCCTGCCTTAACAACAGCCGCAGCGAGGCCGCGGTTAACGGCGTCAGCTGGTCGGAAGCAGCCGAAACAGATGCGCCAGCCTGTGCGATCGATTTATCGACCAACTGTTGGTGCTCCGCCGCCAGCTGATTCAGTGAAAATTTGCGTTTCGCTAATCCGTCCAGAAGATCTGCCAGTCCGGAAAGTTGCCACGGTTTGAGCGGGCCGCCAGCATTGTCGCAGATTGTCGCAACGACCTGACCGATCGCAGCTGCATCGCCGAGAGCTGCGACCTGCCCAAATAGCTGTTGTTGTAAACGGCGTTGATGTTCACTTGCCGTCGCATCGGATGATAACGCAATCGTGGCTGTCAGGACCTGGGCGATGTTGCGTTGGTTCAGCGAGCTCATCACGTTCGCTAGGACGTAGTCTTCATCGGCGGAATCAACCGCCAAGCGAGCCAGTAGTTCTGCCGCCATCAAGTCATCGTAGGCACCCAGCGTCGCCGCCAGTTGTAGTCGCACCTTGGCGTTCGGATCTTTCGCGAGGGGTTCCAACCGCTTGACGTCGACAGGATGTTCAGCCGCCAGCCGGACGGCCTGTCGACGAACTCCGGCGTGGGGATCTTGCAGTGCCGACTGTAAAACATCGATGCTGAGGGTTTGCATGCCATCGAGTGTGCAGAGGGCCTGCAGTCGCTGTTGCGGCGTTTCACCGGCCGTTGCAATCGATTCAATCTGAGGGACGGCAGCGGGCTCTTTCCTGCGGACCAAGTTTTGTTGTGCCGCATCGCGTTGCCAACCATTGGAACTTGCCAGAGCGGCTAGCAGGCCTGCCGTTGAATTTGCGATTGGAGCAGCGTCGAGCAGTTTTCCTGTAGGGACGATGCGATAGATACGTCCACGGTTTTCACCAAGTCGATAGTAGGGTAGCAATTCGTCCTTGCCGTTCTGAGGCAGCCATTGCGGATGTTCGATCATGTAGCGGTACATGTCCACGATCCAGAGCGCACCATCTGGTCCGGTGCGAGCCATCACAGGGCGGCACCAACGATCCTGACTGGCAAAGAAATCGAAATCTGCTTCAGCCGGATCGCGGTGAAAGTTAAAACTGACTCCGTCGTCCGTGATAATGTTGTGTTGGACCAAGTTATGAAACGGTTCGCATGTGAACGCATGCTGTTGATTGTCAGCGCGCGGGAACAACACGTTGTCGCGATAGATGATGGCTGAACAAGCCGATGTGAAGCGGCCCGATTGGTCAAAATTGTGGAAACGTTTTTGCAGCTGTGCGGCGGGGTAGACCGGTGGGTTGCTGGGCGTGACCACTTGCCGTTTGGGATCGGGCGGAGCGAAGTGTGCGTTGCGGCGAATGTCCTGATCGGCCAACACATAGTGCCACAGCGGAAGACTGTTTTGCACTCCAAACCAGTTTCCCCAGTCGTCACGATTACGGCCGTACTGCGAAGGGCCGCTCTGCGGGTCGATGTCACCGGTATCGGGCTGAATGCGAAAGTCGCGGCTGCCGATTTGGTGAGCCTGCCCAGTCAGTACCGAGGTAATCTGATTACCCTTTCCGTAACCCGAGTGGTGACTGCCACTGGCACAATGAATCCAGTTGTCCAGCCCCCATCGCAATCCGTTGACTCGCAGCTGCTGATTGCCTTCCAGGAATCCACTGTAGACGCTGCGGCGGATGTCGGCTTTGCCATCGCCGGTGCTGTCTTCCAGATAGAGGATTTCGGGCGCGGCGGTAACCAGCACGCCGTTCCCCCAGACCAGAATCCCATTGGGAAACGAGAGTCCGTCGGCAAACAGTGTTGACGAATCGTAACGGCCATCTTGGTCTTGGTCTTCCAGCACACGAATGCGGCCTCCTGGTTTTCCAGCCCCGTCCATGCCCAACGGATAATCCGCCATTTCAACAACCCACAATTTGCCATCCAGTCCCCAGTCGATGGCGACGGGGTCTTTTACCAATGGTTCGCTGGCGACCAATTGGACCTCGAACCCTTCTCGCACGTGGATCTTTTTGAGGGAGGCTGCGGCGGTTGTAGGCTCAAGTTCCGATGGAGTCTCTGACTTTTTTCGGGCAATCGGTTTTGCGCCAGCGGTGGCAAAGTGCGTTCGAACTTCGTCGGCTGAAAGCGTACGGTCATAGACCGCGACTTCGTCGATCATGCCCTGGAAATTTGCGTAGTTATCGTTGCGCCCACCAATCTGCATTTGC
This sequence comes from Roseimaritima multifibrata, assembly GCF_007741495.1. Lineage (NCBI taxonomy): Bacteria > Pseudomonadati > Planctomycetota > Planctomycetia > Pirellulales > Pirellulaceae > Roseimaritima > Roseimaritima multifibrata. The sequence goes on along the minus strand of NZ_CP036262.1, from coordinate 4,097,020 downwards.
GAGCAACCTTCGGGGTAGGTTTTGATTAGCGGACCGTCGATTTCAAGATCGCCATTTAGGAAAACTTTTACTTGGTTTGCGTCGCGGACCAGGACCACGTGGTTCCAGCTATCGGTTGTCAGTACGGTTTTGCCGCTGACCAGTTCGCCCCGTTCGTTGCCGTTGTACAAAAACAGTCGCCCGCTGCCGGAATGCGTGCCGCCGATTCCCAGACAATCGCCGGGGGCGCCATTTGCACCTTCGATGCCTCGGGTGAACAGATACCCGGTGACCGGACGGTTGTTGTTGGGCTGTTGATTGTTCAACCAGAATTCAACGCTGTATTGATCGTTCAATTTTGGAACGCTCGCCAGCATGCGGCCACCGGAAAAATTCGGCTGCAACGCGGCGGGTTTGCGAGGTCCCGACTTCGGTTCGTACGTCCCGTCGTGGGCGGCCTGTTCGTCTTTTGCGGCGTTACGGTTGTTATCATGCAGTCGCCAAAAAGCGACCGGTTTTGATTTTTGAATTTCCTCGGCGTAACGTTTAAGAGCTGCGGAGTCCGACGGTTTTTCACCTTGCACGATCGACTTCGACGGAATCTTGGGGGCTTTCATGTTGGAAGCACGATAGAATTCTGCCGTTTCCTCACCTGATAACGGACGAGCGAACAAGGCGATTTCATCTAGCTTGCCATCGAAATTGCCAAAGAAAAATTCGTCGGACGCAGCGGGGGCTGAATGGAGCGAAGTTTGTAGCTCCGGTTGTGCGCTGCCGTTTAAATAGATCTTTACGCTGTCGGCGTGGCGGACCAAGGTCACGTGGTGCCAGGCTTTGGTGCCCAGGGGCGTCGATCCCACGTGCATCTCGGAACCATCTTGTTCGGCGGCGCCGTTGCGGAAGGCAAGCGTGGGTAGACCATCATCGGTGCTGGCAATCGTCAACGCCTGTTGATCCTCACCCTCGCCTCTTGAAAACAAGGTCGCCGACGGATTTTCACTGCCAGCGGGTAAGCCATTCCAGAACCACATCGACAGGCTGTAGTCGTCAGGAAGATCTGCGACCTCAGCCTGCATCGAACCGCCGGCAAAGTAAACGCAGCGGTTGCTGGATTCCCCTGCTTCGGTAGCAGCGGACGCGTGCAGGTCAGGTCCCTGCAGGTATAGGGCCACGCCCCCGTTGAACTGCGCAGGGTGATTTCCGGTCGCATCGGCGGCTTGATCAGCGACCATGTCGCCCAGTCGCCAATAGGCGGTGGGCTGGGCTTTCGTCACTTTTTCGGAATACGGATTCGACGGATCGACCAGAACGCGTCGCTCTTTTCCCGACACGGACTCCAATAACGTCAACACGCGCTCGACAATTTTGGGCTCTGCTTCGACTTCCAGTCCTGCTGTTCGAGCCGGCCAGGTCGTGTAACCGCCCAGGCGATGTTGCTCGGGCGGTGGGATGTATCCTTCGGCGCCATTGGCAAGTTCCATGTTGAAAGTGGTTTCTAATGGGCTTTGCTGTTTAAGTTTCAGGCCGGTGATTCCGTATACCTCGTTAGGCAGTGCAGTGATCCCCAGGTCGCCGATGCGGACGGCTTGCAAGACCACTTCGGTTTCCTGATTGGCATGAATCCATTCTGCCTGCTGGGCGTACACTTCTTCGCGGTTTTTCGGGAGCGCATCGCCGCGTTTGTCATTGATCGGTTTGGCCCAGGCGATCCGCTGAGCGTCGGGGACTCGTCTTCGCAGGGGCATCCGAGATTCGGCCATGGCGATCGTTAGGTCCGAGCGATGTTGGATCTGTTTCCAAGCTTCTAAAGCGGGCTTGGCAATCGATTTCGCGTAATCGGTGCGGTCGATGCGGCGTTTCGGCATCCCATAATCCATCCAGTGCAAATCGCCACTGGTGCCTTGCGACATGATTCCGACAAAGTGGTTAGGGGGCAAGTCGCTTGTTGCAGCGATCCCCGATTCCAGCAATCCGGCGACTTCGCCGAAGTAGTCAGCGGAAAAGCCGGAACCATGACCGAAATAATGCATCGAGTAATTTGCCAATAAGCACAGCGGAGCATCGTCCGCGGCAGATACCACGCTTAGCAATGACAATTGCGGGTCAATCGGACCGGCGGGATGGACGTAGTCAGGATTGAGGTAACCGGGATGCATCATTGCCCGGACCGTTTGTTGGCCGAAGGGATCCGTTCCTGTGCGGTCGCTGCGGGTGATCCAGCGACGGCAATTGGTTTGTTCACCAGCGTCAATCGTCGTCCATCCGATCTTTGCTGGTTGCAATTTTTGGTGCGCCGAAACGATCGCTTCCGCGACGCGTGGCACAACGTATTCCGCGTAGGCTTCGTCGCGACTGGTCCCTAGGCAATACGCCATTACCGAGGGAGCAGAATGCGTGTGAGTGGCACTGATTAGGATACGATTGGCGGGCAGCCCTATCTGTTTTGTTACTTTCGCCTTGATCGCATCGCAGATATCGGTGGGAAACATACACGAATCGACGATGGTGATCGCAATCGTTTCATTCCCCTCGGAAAGCACCAAACTGCGAGCGTGCAACGGATCGGCGCTCGACGTCCCGCTGGCCTGCAGGAAACCTCCATTGCGGATGGCGGGAAAAGTGCGCGGCGAAATGTCAACGGATGACGCTCCGGCACGCAGTACGGTGTCCGCAGATACCAAGCTGATCGGGCACAGAAGCCATAACAACAACGTGGAAAACAGAATTTTCATGAGCGTTGAGGCATTTAGAGATGGTTAGGATTTAGCTGCGAGAGGACTGTCGCGCGGCGGGCGGTGACTCTAGTCTACTCTAAGGGAGAGGACGGCGGGGGGCACATCGCAGCACTATCCCGGTGGCTGAACGAACGATGGCATTTTGACGATTAGGCAGATAATTTATCATCCGAGCCAACGCTCAAATTCTTGTTTAATGTCCGGTCAATTGCTTTTGTCTGCGACTCAACGGGGCGCTTTTCCGTTTTGCGGAAGGCGGCAATCACTAAACCGACAGCCTGTCATCCCGTTATCGGCTTGCCAGTCCATCGATTGGACGTTCGTTCTGTCCCGTGCACTTTGCGTCGTGGAGGATGTGATTGTCCGGTGGCGACATCGAACCGTGTTACGACAGACGCTCGTTCCGCGGTCGTCCGAAAAATCGAACACGGAAAATAGGTGCTCGCTGTAGGTCGCGGAAAAACGCAATGCGTTTTTTGAATAGCAAAGAACTTCAGATGACCCAGTTCACCACGTGTTTTGCTAACGCATCATTGACGATTGCTGTCGTGAATGATCACAGCAGTTGATGGATTGACTTTGCTGAATCAATCAACAGTCCTTTCGAGGATTGACGAACCACTCTCCCGTAATTAGCCTGAGGGTCCCGCCTTACTCCGTGGCTTGCTTTGCACACGGATTCTTGATTTCTAAACTTCTTAGTTTTTAAAAAAGAGGAAGCGATGAAACGCTCATATTCGCTGCGCGCTGGTTTCACTCTAGTTGAGTTACTCGTTGTCATAGCCATTATTGGTGTGTTAGTGGGCTTGCTTTTGCCCGCCGTTCAGGCAGCTCGCGAAGCGGCACGACGGATGCAATGCTCCAACAACTTGAAGCAGTTGGGGTTGGCATCACATAACTATCACGACACGTTTCTGACGTTTCCCGCGTATCGACAGAAAGCGGGTAGTCCTTCGGCAGCAGACTTTCAAGGTTACGGGCCGCTGATCTCGTTCCTCCCCTTCATCGAACAGCAGGCGCTTTATGATCAAATCAAAACCGTGTCTCGCGATTTCTACCTGCCGATTAGTCCGACGGTAGACAATCTGGTTGCGACGACGCCGATGGCAGCTTTTTCCTGTCCCTCGGACATGCCGTTTCCAAGTGCAACAGTGCGAGGCAATTGCAACTATGCGGTCTCTGCGGGGTCCAACATCGGCTGGACGATTGCCGAGTCACGACGTAATGGCGTGTTCGGAATGGATGCTCCCACACGGATGGCGATGATCGTCGATGGGACGTCCAATACGATTCTGTTTAGCGAGCATCTGACGGGTGATGGTGACGACGGTACTTATCGCCAAAAGACAGACCTCGTTCGCGCCCAGCCTTGGTCAGCCAACGAATCCACTCAACAGGGGCCGATTACGGATGCCCAGGTTGAAGCGTATGGACAAGCCTGCGATGCGGGACGCAACAATCACACCAGCTATTATGGTTATCGCTGGGGACGTCCTGTCTATATCTATACTGTTTTCAACACCGTTGCACCGCCTAACTGGAAATACCCCAGTTGCATGACCTGTTCGACCTGTGGTGCAGGCGATAGTAAGGGAGTTTTCCCTGCTAGAAGCCGCCATCCCGGTGGAGTGAATGTCGTGCTGGCGGACGCTTCGGTGCGAATGATGACGGAGACCGTCGATCTACAGCTTTATCATGGTTTAGGTTCCCGCAATGGCGGAGAAGTCGTGACGCTACCGTAGGTGCGGTGCTGCAGCGTTTTCCTTTTTTTGTTTTTCCGATTCTGTTAGGAGCATCGTTGATGTTGGCTCGATTGCTTGTTTGTATGTTGTTAGTGGGCGTGCTGGTTGGGTGTGATAAACGCGAAGAAGGAGTTGCGGTTCAGCCACCTTCCTCCACGGAGTTGGCGAAGGCTGTGCTGGTGGAACTTGCTGCCACCGGTGAACTGAATAGCTCGATTGAGGGCCTGCAGGACCGGCTTGAATCGATGCGTGAATCGGATCCGGCAAAGACCGATGAATTATTGGCTGACTACAATCGGTTGATGGAAACGCCTCCTGCAAACGTTTCGAAAATCAAGTCGATCGCAAAAGAGATGGTCGCCAAGTTTTGATTTGGATGCAGCATTTGTTGTCATGATGCGGATGACAATGTTATGCTTCGATTCCCCGACGAATCGGCCTCCCATTCCTCCCGCCCCCGCACCCCACCTATAGAGAAACAGAACATGAACTTGTCTCGCACTCCGTTTTCGTTGGCGATTTTGGTCTCCGCAATCATTGCCAGCGCGTCGCTGGCTGCCGATCCCGATCCGTGGAAGGTCTACCCCGGTGGGTTGCCCAGCAGTGCGAATGCATTGCGTTACAACATCGATGCCAACGTAGCGGTCAGTCGCCAGCACGCGGATCCCGTGGGGCTAGAGGACTGGGAGAAGTCAAAAGAATCACTCGCCGTCAAATTGGACGAAGCGATTGGTTTGTCGCCGCGCCCTGCCAAAACGCCACTCAACGCCAAAGTGACAGGGCGATCCGAGCGAGACGGCTATACGATCGAGAATGTCGTCTTCGAGAGCTTTCCTGGCTTTTACGTGACGGCGAATTTGTATGTCCCAACTGGCTTGGAAGGCCCGTTGCCTGCAATCGTGGTGACCGCTGGTCACTCGATGGACGACGGCAAAAACTATGATCTCTACCGTACCGCTCAGATCGGATTGGTTCGCCAAGGCTACGTCGTGCTGGCTTATGATCCGATCGGACAGGGTGAACGAAAGTTGCGTGGATACTCCCACCAGGTCAGCTACCCTGCGTTGCTTGTCGGCCATACCAATCTGCGTTACATGCTATGGGATAGCATTCGATCACTCGACTATCTGGAGACGCGTCCGGAAGTGGATCCCAAGCGGATCGGCATCGCAGGCAATTCAGGTGGCGGATTAAATACGATGTATGCGATGCCGATCGATAGTCGATTTGCATGTGGTGCGTCGTTCTGTTGTCTTTGCTCTTATGAAGCTTGGATCAAGGATGGCGGCAATCATTGTATTTGCAACCATCTGCCCGGTATTGCTCAGAACATGGAGCAGTTCCAGTTCGTGGGGCTTGCGGCACCACGTCCGTTTCTTGCTGGCAACGGTCAGAAGGATCCCATTTTCCCAATTGCCGGAACGCGCGATACGATTCGCCGCGCCGAACAGATCTATGCTCTTTATGATTCGGCCGATCACGTGACGCTGCGTGATGTTCCAGCCGGTCATGGTTGGTCGAAGCCATTGCGTGAAGCTGGTTACGGATGGTTCAACCGTTTTCTTCAGGGACGCGGCGATGGTTCGCCCGTTGCCGAACCTGAAATTGTGCTAGAAGACAAGAAGTCGAAAGACCTGATAGTATTCAAAGACGGCAAATTTCCTGCCGATGCCAGAAGCTATGCCGACTTGGTTCGCGAGGAAGCAAACCGATTGGTATCGGCCTATCCGAGCGTGCCAAGCGACGCCGCCGGTTACACTGCCTGGGCAGCAAACCTACGTGAACAGCTTTGGGAAACGCTGGGCGGCAAACCGCAGGCGTTCAAGTCGCCTGCGGAAGAGCACGGATCGTTTGACTGGGAAGGTCACACGGTTAAGCGACTTACCATTCGGACCGAACGCGAGCTGGAAGTACCTGCTCTGTTGATCCAACCCGAGAACGCTAAAAAGCCTCTGCCTTTGGTGATCGTTTTGGACTCGGAAGGAAAGCAGGCGGCGATGAAATCGGAAACGGTTCGCCGATTGCTCGAACAACCAATCGCCATACTGGCTCTCGATGTTCGAGGGACCGGAGAAGGCGTGGTCAATGCCAATCAATGTGCTAGTGACGCGATCGTGCTTGGTCGTCCTTTATTGGCTCAACAGGCTTGGGATGTGATCGTCGCGGCACGCACTCTTTCGGACCAAGAAGGTCTTGGGGAAGTTGCCGTGTATGGACGTGGCAGTAGCGGGTTGACTGCACTGCTTGCGGCAGCCCTCTCTGACCAGATTGACGCAGTGGTTACCGAGCGGACGCTGGGCAGCCTTGTCGATGCGATCGCCGACCCTTTGCCGCAGCCGTTGTGGGTCTACGCTCCGAACCTTCTCAAAGTAGCCGATGTTTCGCAGCTAGCTGCACTGTGTGCACCTCGCCCTCTACTGTGCGTCAGCCCAGTGGATGGCGAAAAGAAGGACCTCTCGGAATCTCGCATTGAATTGTTGGCCGCTCCGGTCCAAGCCGGATATAACGCCATAAACGCGACGTCGGCTGCTCAGCTCGCGACAGGCACAGAGGCTGAGCAAGCTGCAGGCGATTTTCTGATCAAGACGCTCACCGAGTAGAATCTTCGCTCGATAGCTTTATCGTTTCGTAGTAATCTCTTTTCCTACCCTCCCCCTTTGTGCGGAGCGTGGAGAAGGGCGTGTTGAAGGTAGAGCCGTTTGCTGCGAAGCGAGCGGCACGGCTGAAGGTGAGGGGCCGCTCCCCTCACCGTTGCGCTTACGCAAACATGTAAGATCGGTTTCCAATTGCTGAAGCGGACGAACGGACGGGGCGGAGACCGTCCACATCCCCAACGCGATCCGCGAGATCTTTGTTGCGAACCTTGAGGATTTGGTAGCGACTTGCAACTTTACTTTGCGGTTTTCGAAAGGTCTGGGATGACCTCTTCGCCTCGCATCGAAATGGTCTTGATGTCCTTGGCGTCGAAGTCGACCTGTTTGAGGTCGACCATCCGGATCTGGCTGTTTTCATAGGTGCGGAAATAGTGACGCAGGTTTGTTAAATCCGCGGCGCTTGTCCAGAGGGTATAGTCGGCAACTTCATTCCCTTTTTCGTTGGCCATAGCCGCCCCTTTGGGAATATCGAACTGATTCAGAATATGGAAGGCTTGTAAGACGCCCTCTTTTGCGGTTTTGACAGGCAACGCAGCTTTGGAATAGGCGACGGCACGCACAAATCGTGACGGAGGCGTGAAATCCCCCGGCAACCCAAGCATTCCGCTTCCTTGGCCGAGTGCCTCGATTTGTTTCCCGGCCAAGTCCATTCCCTCGGAGTTTTGTGCGGTCAAGTTGACGTAGTTGCTCAGATTGGTCAGGTGCCAGTCGAACTGCGGCGAGTTTGTCATCACGCCGATCTGATTGGAGTGCGTGGTCAGATTTCCGTCAACGTGTTCGAAGACGACCGACTTGCCAGTGGCGTCCGTTGCAATCAGATGAAGGGGGGGGACGAAGCCCATCTTTTTCATCACGACTTCCCCGACGAGGACGTTGTTGGCCGCTTCGACGGCTTCATCGACGCTGCTGCACGTACCGAGTAGGTAGGTGCTCAGTTCCCAAGGGGCGAGCGATCGATCGGCATCCTCGGGTTTCACATCCTGGTATTTGGCGAAACCGGGGAAGTAAAACACCCCGACATGCAAGCCCTTTTCATTCAATCCGTCAGCAACGAGTGGTTCATCGAAGGCATTGGTTCCGACGATCCCGTATTCGGATTTCCATCGCATGCCGGGCTTATCGCCGGGGGCCGTGCCTTCAAATGAATAGCCTCTCGGGATGATGATCACGTTCGATTGGAGGTCTGTCCCGAACTCCATCGTCCGGGCAAAAATGACGGAACCGTCGCCGGGCCGAAGGGTAATGCCGGTACAAGCCAAGGCGGCCGTAGCGCCCAGCGTCAGCAGAGCGGGCAAAACGAATTTTAAGCAAGATCGAAATAATCGGAGCATGGATTGTTCTTCTGAGCGTATAACGACAAGTCAACAGAGTGAGTTTCCGGAGGGCACGACTGGGACTTGCCTCATCGAACCGTCCGCCTTGAAAGGAATATTAGGTCACGAAATCGATTTGAGCGTGGGATTGCTTTGTCGACAAATTGACTTGCGTCCCCGATTCGCTTGGTAATGTTGGCATCAAGCGGAAAAAAATGTCGGAAATTCGGGAATGGTTGGTCATAAAAGGGTCCGCTCGGATAAGTAAGTATGTGAGGCATTTTTTTTTTATGGAGCGATTTATGGACGAAACAACCCGACAAGCGACCCGTCAATGGACATTGGCCCAGCCAGCCGTCTCGGCGTTTATTGCCTCGGTGGTCCGTGATTTCCGCGATCGTGACGATGTGTTGCAGAACGTCGCGGTCGCCGTCGTCGAATCCTTTCATTCCTATGATTCCAAGTCGCCATTCATCCCTTGGGCGATCGGGATCGCGCGGCGGCAGGTAGGGTTGTATTTGCGGCGTCGGGGACGCGATCCGTTGGTTTTCGATGACGACGCGGTTGCTTGCCTCGCGGTCGCGTTTCATGAAGAAGCCCAAGAACGCTCGCTGGCACTCGATTTTCTGCAGGACTGCCTGGGGTCCCTGGATGGTCGAGCCAAACAGTTGATTGGTCTGCGGTACCGAGACGATATGAAGCCAGCTGCGATCGCGTCTCAAGCTGACATGACGCCCAATTCCGTCGCCAAAGCACTGCAGCGAGTTCGAGATCATCTTAGAGAGTGCATTGAACGCAAGGCGTTGGAGGCGAGCATTTGATGAGCATTGATTACCAAAAACTGATCCATGGATACCTAGATGATTCACTTTCAGGTGAGCAACAAGACCAGTTGAACCAGTGGATCAAAGCGGATGAAAAAAACGCACGGCAATTCGCTTCGTTCATGATGCTACATGATCGACTCCGCAGCGAATTGGCCGCGCCCGAACATGACGCGACGTATGCTGTGGAGCCCATCAAGCCGCAGTCGAGTGGTTGGTGGCGGCGGTCGTTTGCCGTGGTGTCGACCGCTTGTGCAGTTCTGCTGATCGCTGGAATCTTTTGGCAAACCGTCGATACGCCTTCCGCTTCGGCCGCGATGATTGAGCTAAATCGAATCATCGAGGTCAATGATTTGCCGATGGCCCGGACGTTCTTGATATCGGTTCGTGACACCGTGATTCCCCCCAGGCATCAAGATCCCTCCACCCCTGAGCGGCGTCGTCCTCCCAAGCCCTCGCTAGATGGAGCGACGCTTGACGTTCGCGGTTCGAACCAGTTCGTGCTCAAACGCCAGACCGCGCAGGGAGACGACTTCGTAACCGGGAGCAACGGAACAACAAGCTGGGCCGTGCGACCTGATGGGCCGGTGCGTTATAGCAATGACGTGATCCACTTCGCTCGAGATCTTCCTGGCCATGAAGATGGATTGCCTATCAACAATCTACACGACGGATTGGAAGCATTGCGCACCGCCTATGACTTGGAATTGTTGCCTAGGGAAACGCAAAAACCAGATGCCGCGCGAGGCAGTGAAGTCGAGCGGCAGTTGGTCGCTGTCAAGAAACCAGGTTTCCGGGGAGCAGCGAGGGTAGAGATCCGTTACGCCGAAGTAAGTGGCAAAATTCTTGAGCTCCGTTTTTATGAAATGGCTTATGGACCCCAGCAAATCACGTTGACGATGACCGCTATTGAAGAGGGAGGTCTCGCCGCTAACCATTTCGACCATGCATCCCATCACGGACCCGAGCGGGCCGTGGAATACGAGTAAATAGATATGAAACGTTTCCTTTGGCTTGCGATCGGTGTCGCAGCATGTTTCGGCACAATGCACCTTGCGTTGCAACTGGGGGCGCAGCCTCCGATCAACCAACCGTCCAGTGCGAACCGGGTCGGTAAACCCCGAATCAGCGACACCGTGAAAGCGAATGTGTACGCAGACAATTGGTTTACGTTGTACATCAACGGCCAGCATATCGCAGTCGATTCGATCAAGTTCATGCCGCACAACGTGGTGAGTGTTGATGTGTTGCCAACCTATCCGATGACGATTGCCGTCATGGCGAAAGACAATGCCGACTCGGAAACAGGGATGGAATACGCCAATACCAGTATTGGAGACGCAGGTTTCATTCTTAAGTTTGGCGATGGAACCGTGACCAATAAAACCTGGAAAGCCAAAGCGTTTTCTCACGGACCGATAGACCATGACACCAAAAATCCCAAGGTAAGAAACCTGCCGATTCCGGAAAATTGGTATGCGATTGACTTCGATGACAAATCCTGGGGGTTTGCCAAGGAGTATTCGCAGCGGCAAGTTGGGCCAAAGGAACCATTCTTTGAGCATGACTTCAGCGGGGCAAGTTTCATTTGGACCGATGACATCGAACTTGACAATACCGTCATCTTCCGTCACTTCGTCGCCGATTCGCCCGATGGAGTTTCGCGACCAGACTTTTCAAACCTAAACAATATCATTCCTGATTCCCCACGAAGAAGGCCGAAACGATGAAAGTAAAAAGCAATCATGGGGGCACCCACCGATTTTTCCGCTCGGCGTTCACGGTCGCAGTGATACTGGTGGTTCCAAACGCCCTTTTGGCGCACGATGGTCCGCATCATGGCGATTCAGAAAAACCCAAAGGATCAAGGACCTGGACACTAGGTGCTGAAGGCGTTCATTTGCATGGCACCTTCGTAACCGCGTCCGCTGGGGACGTGCAAATCCGCCGCGACGACAATCGTTTGGTCTCTCTAAAGATGGAACGGCTGGTCGCGTCAGACCGTGAGTGGATTGCGAAACGTCTTGAAGCGATCGATACGCTCAACCAGCAACGCGAGCTGCATTTTGTTGTGCAGAATCGACCGAGCGGTGATGGAATTCCGGCAAACGAGAACGCTATGCCATTGATCTACGAACACTTCCAACCGTTTTCCAAGGTACTGAAGCTCCGTTTGGACGACGACTATCTTTATGTTGGCTCCAATGGAATGCCAGACCATCCGATGATGATCGGGATTCGTTCATGGCAACAGCAGGTCCCGATTCCACAGAAGTACTTTGGTGACAACGCTTGGCGAATTCCTTTGCACCCCGTGCCTGCGAAACAGCCAATGTCAACGAAGGATAACTTTCTGCGAGGTGCGATCGCATTGGCGGTCAACGGAGTCCCGATTTTCAATCCGTTGAACAACCGGGGCGACGATGCGCTGCTGTTTGGGGAATTGGATGAGTACGGTGGTCACTGCGGGCGAGCGGATGATTATCACTACCACATCGCTCCTGTTCATCTTGAAAAGACAACAGGCAAAGACCAGCCGATTGCGTACGCTTTGGACGGCTATCCAATTTTCGGATATCAAGACCAACAGGCGACCGACTTTGCGCCGCTGGATTCGTTGGGCGGCCATAAAGACGAAGCGGGGCAATATCACTACCATGCGACCAAGACCTATCCGTATCTGAATGGCGGATTTTATGGTGAAGTGGTCGAACGCGGTGGACAGGTTGATCCGCAACCACGAGCTCAACCGATTCGTCCAGATTTGCGTCCACTACGTGACGCGAAGATTACGGAATTCACTCAGCCGAAACCGGGGAGTTATCGCCTTGTTTACGAAGTCCGCGGCCAGCAGGGAACGGTCTCTTACACGCTTGCGAAAGATGGGACGGCCAAATTTGAGTTCGTCGATACCGATGGTCGAAAGACGTCGGAGACCTATTCGCCGGGGGATGATCGGCAGCGAGGCGGTCCGCCGCAACCACCTCCACCGCCACGCGATGGCAACGGTGGTCGTCCACCTCGCGGCGGCCCCGGCCGAGTCGATGCGCCGGTAGACCTTTCCTCCATGTCCCGCACGAATGCCCCGGGCTTCAAGGTGAGCAGCCCTTCGGTCGACGAGAAACATTTTCTGTCGGTCGACTGCACGTGCGACGGTGCCGCGCAATCGCCAGCGATCACTTGGAAAGGGGCTCCCGAAGGAACGAAGGCCTTCGCCGTTACCATTTGGCACACGGCACCCGATAAGGAGAAATCCTATTGGGTGGTCTACAACATTCCCGCGAACGTCACTTCGCTAAAGCAAAACGCCAAAGGGATCGGCAGCATTGGCATCAATGACCGGGGCCAAGCCAGCTACGATCCAATGTGCTCCAAAGGTCCTGGCCTAAAAAAGTATCACATCACCGTTTTTGCTCTCTCATCGAAACTTGATATCTCACCCCGCGAGGCAACAAGAGCCAAGCTGCGGAAAGCGATGAAAGGGAGGATGCTTGGCGCATCGACGTTGGATGTTCTCTACGAACGGTAGGGAGGTTTGCTTGCCGTTTTTTTTTCTCGTTTTACGCGATCGAAGGAAACCTCGTGCATTTCGCCAATCGCAAGGTAATGCAGCAAAAGATCCCAACCCGCTGCGTCAGTTTTGTTGTTGCGCATTTTGGGCGTTGGCTACTTTGCTTTCGCCAGGCTTGTCCCGGTCCGGGCAACAACTGGCAGCTACCCCGATGAACACGTAGCCCCAGCGGGCGGCAGATACTTGTCGGCGGTGTAAGCCGCCGGGGTGGGTGTCGCAAAAAACAAAGCCCGGAGGGCGGCAGAACCATCCTTGTCTGTCGCCCTCTGGGCTTTCATGGGCACGCACGCTAGGTTTCCGTTGGCTTACGCCAACGGCAAGTATCTGCCGCCCTCCGGGCTAGAAGCACTGCACTCAGACTCGGATGGGCCGGGTTGAAATCTATACATGAAGGGTTTGCAGCAGTCGACGAGTCTCCATGGGGCCGAGTCGACAAGTAGCCCGGAGGGCGACAGATACTTGCCGGCGGTGTAAGCCGCCGGAGTGGGTGTCGCGAAAAGCAAAGCCCGGAGGGCGACAGAACCATCCTTGTCTGCCGCCCGCTGGGCTAACAGCACTGCACTCAGACTCTCATGGGCGGGCGTGTAATCAATAGGTGATAGTTTCCTGTTGGAACCACCGTCTGGCGACGGTAGCTACGGCATGCTCGGTGGCTCCGCTTGCCATAGCATGGACAGGCAGTCAATCCTTCACCAATCAATTACCCTCCCGCTGCCGGCTTACTTAAGATCGATTTGGACGGAATCGATCGTTCCGGAAAAGGGAAATGGGGTCTTGTAGTTGCCGACGGCGCCACCGGTATCTTGGCCGACTTGAAGTCCGTCTTGCGGTTGTTCGCTTAGGCTGCCCGGGCGCATGTTTGTCGGGACGTTCTGCTCGTTGATTCGAAGGCGAAGTGGCCCTTGTCTGGGGAGCTCCGCTTCGATCGTTGTCTTCCCTTTGGGCGTGATTCCGCTGGCAAGGATGTTGCGTTTTCCAGATCGTGTAACCACAAAGAACACCTCGCCGTTTTGGACGTAGATTCCCCATCCGTGTGACGATCCCCCTTGAGCGATGATGGAGCCATCACCCTGGATATCGGCAACCACTTTGACGCGGAGATTCCGGTTCGGGATGAACGGAGCGGAGGAAGTTGCAAGCGTCTCTTTCCCTTTCAGGTGAAACCGCATCTGTTTGCGGTTCATTGTTTGCGAATGCCCTCCAGGCCTTGGCGGAGATACTGGCAGCACGTCGGATCGTTCTGCGTACTGTTGCCATAGATCGGCCAGTTCCTTCACCAGTTGCGGGTTCTGGGCGCTCAGGTTGTTTTGTTCACTTCGGTCCAGGGCGATGTTATACAGTTCCCATTCGCCTTTGGTTCCTTTGGCAACCAATTTGAAGTCTCCCTCGCGTACGGCTCGGTTCCCTTCATGTTCCCAGAAGATGGCGTCGCGTTCGATGCTCCCACCGGTGAATAGAGGCACCAAGCTTTTGCCCTGAAGCGGTTTAATCGGGTTCTGGTTATGGAAGGTTTTGGGGTAGGTCCCTTCAGCGACGTCGATCGCGGTCGCCATTAAATCGACCAAGTGGCTGGGAGTGTTTTCCAGTGAACCTGGACGATTGATCTTGCTGGGCCAATGGACAATCAAAGGAGTCGAAATACCACCTTCATGGACCCAGTGTTTGTATTCTCGGAAAGGCGTATTGGATACGGTTGCCCAGGCTTTACCGTATCCGATCGCTGTGTCGGCGGGGCCTGCGAGGCTGCCGACGCCGGTTCGCATTGGAAACCCGTCGCGTGATTGTTTGGGAGTCATATCGGGCTGAATCAACTGGTTGGGAACCGGTGGCAGGGAAGGTGTTTTCGCACGCGGGCCCCCCTGCCCTCCTCGTCCATAATTTTCGGCACAACCGCCGTTATCTTGGAAGAAGCAGATCATCGTGTTATCGAATTGATCGGTCTCTTTTAGAGCTGCAACAATCCGTCCGATTCCACGGTCCATGCTGTCAATCATGGCGGCGTAGACCTCCATGTTACGTTTATCCCACTCCCACTCTTCTTCGTTCATCCAGTCGTCGGGAATTGCCCAATTGACCGTGCTCTCTTTGTCGATCACACCCAATTCAATCATTCGCTGGTAGCGGGCATTACGTACGGCGGCATAGCCCGCATCGTATTTTCCTTTGTACTTTTCGATGTCCTTGTCCAACGCATGCATCGGCCAGTGCGCAGCGGTAAAGGAGACATACATGAAAAACGGTTCTGGATTTGAGCGCGAAGGGTGTTCACGGACATAACCGGCCGCATGATCGGCGATGGCGTTCGTGTAATAGTAGGTTTCGTCTTCGCGGTCCGCAGCCGTGTACTCGGGATCCGCGAAGGGTGAAATGAAGTCGTTTCCGCGTGTCAACGTATTGGGATCAAAGAAGCTGCCGGCTCCATGAATCGTGCCATAGAATTGGTCGAATCCGCGTTGCAATGGCCAGTTGTGTTTCTCGGCGAAGGATGAGGGGGCGATCGTTTTGGTGACATGCCATTTTCCCGACATATAGGAACGATAGCCCGCCGACTTTAACGCCTCGGGGATCGTCACACAGTGCCGGTTCAGTTCGCCTCGATAGCCATCAAAACCTCGGTCCTCCATCATATGACCGATACCCGCTTGGTGAGGGTATAGCCCGGTCATGAGGCTCGCTCGAGTCGGGCAACAGCGTGCTGTATTGTAGAACTGGGTAAAACGAATTCCCTTTTCGGCTAACGCATCTAAGTTCGGTGTCTGGATTTCACTTCCATAACAGCCGATATCGGAATAGCCCATATCATCGGCCATGATATAGATGATGTTCGGACGATCGGCTGCCTGCGCTTTGAGGGGCGTCGTGGTTAGCGTTTGCGTGAATAGGGCGACAACCGCTGAAATGGCGGGGGCTGCTATGCGGTGTCTTAGACGATGGGAAAAAGTTCGGTGACGATTCCGAGATTTTAAGCCGTCGGTTTGCGTTTCGGCGACGAAGTGGAACATGTTGATTCGAGACATTTGGATGGTGAATGCGGCTTGAACATTAAGCGGACGAGATCTCCTATCGTAACCGTGGTTCACATCGGCTGCATGCTGGATTGAAAAAGCAAGCAATCGTCGTCGGTAATGGTCTGGCAATCCAATCGCGTCCGCTGCGTTGCTTCTCTCTATTTTTAAAGTCAAATCTCGGTGGCTATCTGGGAGAGTCAAAAAACTTCTAAATCCTGTCTGCCGGGAGCGTGTGGTTTTGTTCACTGATCACCCCGTCCACGAAGGAAGCTACCTCTTCCCGGGGAAAATTGGTCGCATTGATAGCGGCAATTCTGATGTTTGTGATATAGCTCACATTAGGACGCGTGCTCTGTAAGTACAATTTTCGCGTGAAGAAGTCCTACGGCTTCTTCTTTTACAATTCGCTGTAAACATTTCGGAGATTGTCAAACATGAGTAATTCAAATTTCGGGCGACGCAACTTTGGACGACTCGCCCTTGTGGCGACCGGTGCGATGGTCGTTGGTGCAAAAGACGCTGTGGCCCAGGACAATGCAGCCGCCAAAGTCGATCTTGGAGTGGACCCGGCGTTATTGATCGCGTCCCCGAACGCTTGTAAAGGACTGAATACATGCAAAGGCGAAGGGAAAGGGCAGCACGACTGCGCTGGCATGGGGTCCTGTGCTGCAGTTGCTAAGCACGATTGTGCCGGAGCGAATGAATGCAAAGGGGCCGGTGGCTGCGGCGGCTATCCTGGACAAAACACCTGCAAAGGAAAAGGTGAGTGTGGTGTGCCTTTGAATGCTGGAGCCTCAAAGTTGGCAAGAAAGCAGTTCGAGCAACTGATGAAGGCAGCTGGCAAAAAGGTCGGCCCAGCCCCTAAGTAAACGGCTCGGTTGCAGTTGGCATAGCCCAACTATTGGATGAATTCGTTGCGGCCAGTTCTTCATTTGCAGGTCTGGCCGGACGCGTCCTAATCAACTCACACTCGGTGGACGACGTATGCAGTCAAATCATGATGCGACAGAAAGTCTGAAGCAAACAGACAATGACCGGACTGGACTGGGCTTAGGCATTGGGTTGAGAACGGTTCACTTCGCGCACATTCTGAACGAGTGGCCGGAGGTGGATTGGTTCGAAATCATTTCAGAAAACTTCATGGATTGTAGTGGCCGACCAAGATACATCTTGGATCAGATCGCCGAGCGTTACCCGATTGTGATGCATGGCGTTTCAATGTCGATTGGCAGCACCGATCGGCTGGATATCGACTATTTGAAAAAGCTCAAACAACTTGCGTCGGACGTGAAGGCGCAGTGGGTTTCGGACCATGTCTGTTGGACCGGCGTCGCCGCGAAAAATACTCACGATCTGCTTCCGGTCCCATACAACGAGGAAACGCTAAAGCACTTAGCAGCACGCGTCCGCATCGTGGAGGATCTGCTGGAACGCCCATTGGTGCTTGAAAATCCAAGCACCTACGTCACCTTTCGTGATTCAACGATGAGCGAATGGGAGTTCTTGAAGTATCTGACTGAAGAAACAAATTGCCAGTTGCTGCTAGATGTCAACAACGTCTATGTGTCCAGCGTCAACCATGAGTTTGAACCCAAAGAATACCTTGACGCCATTCCGGTCGACCGAGTGGTTCAGTTCCACTTGGCAGGACACACGGATATGGGCACGCACTGTATCGATACGCACGATGGTAAAGTGGTCGACCCTGTCTGGGAACTTTATCGCTACGCGCATCAACGAGGCGTGCGGGCTTCGACTTTATTGGAATGGGACGCGGGGATTCCTGAATTCGACGTCGTTCACGCTGAAGTACTGAAGGCCAGAAAGTACATGAGCGATGCGTATGCACCAGACGAGACCGCCGACAGTGAATCACGCGACAGGAAAACAGGGGTGACAGCGGCAGAGACGAATCGACCTGTGGGGATCCCGCAGCCTTCGCATTACACGATGGCGGAGATTGAGTAGTGGGATCTGCTGAAGACTGCAATGCATCCGCGAACATCGACGCAACCTCGTCGGATCCACTTCACCGATGCGCACCATCGCTGCGTGCGGTCCAGGAATGGATGCAGACCGTGATCGCAAGCCCTGATGGAGTTGTGTCGGGTGCCGCGTCGACGGTAGCCAAAACGGCCATCGGGTCGGATTCCGCCACGATCGAAGATTTGATCTTGCCCTCCAGCCAATTGAGCAGTCAGCAGAGAATGGAGGTTTACGCCAATGCGTACTACGCTCGCCTGTTAGAGGTGCTGAGCGAAGAATATCCCGCGTTGACGCATCTATTGGGCGAAGAGACGTTCAACGCTTTCGCGTTTGACTATTTGCAGTCCTATCCGTCGCAAAGCTACACGCTCGCTAACTTGGGCGCCAACTTCCATCGTTTTCTGATCGAAAACCGAGACGCGACCGATGAGGGATCGGATCTAGGAATCGAAGCGTATTGGCTTGATCTGATGATCGACTTGGCGACGATCGAACGGACGTACAGCGAAGTATTTAGTGGACCCGGAATCGAGAACCTGGAAACCCTGAATGCTGATACTTTGTCGGCGGTTGAACCCGATCAGGTTGGCGAGCTAACCTTGAGATTGGCGCCCTGTGTGCGTCTGTTGCGACTTAGCAGCGGGGCACATGAATATGCAATCGCGGTGCGCAAGGGGACTGCGACCCGGGATGATCTGCCGAGCGCCAAACCGACCTTCTTGGTCGTAACACGCCTGCGATATGTCGTCCGCACGATTGCGGTGGAGGCGTTGGAATTCCAGTTGCTCGAACGCTTGGCAAACAATGTCTGTCTGGGCGAGGCGATTGAGCAAATTGCAGAGACCTCCTCGCTCGATGACGAACAATTGACGATGTCTGTTGGCACTTGGTTTCAGAAGTGGGCCTCTGACCGGCTCTTCCTCGATTTTCAATTGCCCGGTCAGTAATGGTTTCTCGGGGGCCGTATCGAACCTCTTAAAACGTTCGATCATCTGGCCACATCGAAAGTCGGCACCGAAGCGGTTGCCGACTTTTCTGGCAATTGTCCAATTGCTCAAATCTCGTCATGTTCGGGCGGAAGACTGCGAATCGTCAGAGAGAGCAATAACCAATTTAAACCACCGAAGATCAAGTCCAGTCCCAGCATCAGCCCGATCAACCAGGGGGCAGCTTCGGGGAAATGCCGCAGCACCACGATGCCAAATAGGATTGCGATCATACCGCTGGTCAGCACCCATCCCCAATGCGAGAACCGCAATTGCAACGCGGCAACGACGCGAAACACTCCACCGGCAATCGAGAAAGAGGCGACTAACAGCGTCAGTGCCGCTGCACTGGCTAGCGGTGATTCGGCCATCAGGACGCCGATTACCGTGTAGAGGATACCCATCAGCAACTGCACTAAAAACGCACTCCACTTCCCCGTCATGAAAGACGTCACGATCGTGGCAACGCCAGCAAGTAGCAGCACGATGCCCAGCACCATGATGACACCGAACGTTGAGAAGATCGGAAAGGTGACGGCAACAATGCCACCCAGGATTAGTCCAATCCCCAGCAGGAACGGGCCCCACCAAATTTTGCGTAGGTGTTGGAGTTCGTCGGGCATTTGCCGCCGCGGGATCGTTATGTCGTGTGAGCTAGAGGCTGGATGAGCGCTGGATTCGTTCATGATGTTTTTCTTGGAGAGTACGGGGAAAGGGGGGGGGTAGCCGAATTTGGTTTGCCTGATGTCGGCAGGGTTGAATCGTATTTTGGGAACCGAACCCATTCGTCTTTGGATCCGATGTCGCCTAAATTTTGGCGACCTCATGCTGCGTATTAGCACACCGTGCTTTCGCGTTTGCTTCTGCACGTTCAAGCAGCAACGCTCGGGCAGCCGGGACATTCGCCTTTTCGCCCAGCCAGCATTCCAATGCAGGTCGCTGGATTGCCCGACCAAACGAAAAGGTTAGCGGCCACGGGGCTGTCGTTTTATAGCGCGCGTTCATTTCGGCTAATCGTGCGGTGGCATGTTCGGGGTCTTGCCCGCCGGATAAGAACGCGATGCCTGCGACGGCCGCCGGAACGGTTCGCATCAAACATTGCACGGTGGCGTCGGCGATCGCTGCATCGGAAGTCTGCGCTTCGTAGTCCAATGCAGGGGCCACCATATTCGGTTTTAAAATCATCGTTTCAAGCGTGACCTGTTGCCGATTCAATTGTACGAATACTTCGCGTTGCACCATTTCGGTCACTTCACCGCAACGTAAGATCGAATGGTGACCGTGCATTAAGACTTCTGGTTCGACGATCGGGACCAATCCGACCTCTTGGCAAAGGGCTGCATAGCGGGCCAGCGCGTGGGCGTTCGCTTCGACGGCACCGGCGGTCGGCAAATCGTCGTCGATTGCGATGACGGCGCGCCACTTGGCAAACTTTGCACCCAGTTGTGCGTATTCGCTCAGTCGTTGGCGAAGTCCATCGAGCCCTTCGGTAACGGTTTCGCCATCGTGACCGGCGAGAGGGACCGTTCCTTTGTCAACTTTGATGCCGGGCACGATGCCTTGTTCGATCAGCAGTTTGACGAAAGATTCGCCACTGGAGGAGCTTTCGCGAAGGGTTTCGTCGAATAGGATTGCCCCGCTGATCGATTGACCTAGCCCTGGCGTGGTGATAATCATTTCCCGATAGGCACGCCGCATCTCTTCGTTTTGCGGGATGCCAAGCGATTTAAACCGCTTGTTACACGTGGGCGTGCTCTCGTCCATCGCAAGGATGCCTTTGCCGTCGACAAGGAGCGCCGAAGTCGTTTCGCTAAGTTGATCGTGCATGTTTCAAGGGTTCCAAAATTGGCCGAAGTTGCCAGATATTGGACACGTTGGTTGGAGTCAAAATTCTGGCGAAGTCAGCGACGGTGTGAGTCTGCGGTCGCGATATCCACAGGCGAATCGCGATGGCAACGCAATGCAATTGTCGGACCGTTCGCGTGACCTTCGATGGTTTGTCTCGTAACCCCGTCTCTCGGGCCGTGCGAACTAGCAGTCGGCGGTTTCCAAGCGGATTGCAGGGGGCAAGAGCCCGCTACGTCAGCGAGGGATAGCGGGCAGCGCTTTCGGTCGCTCGTTTATCGGTTTGTCGATTCAATCCAATGCGGAGAAAGATTGTCGCCTTTCGCTTCGTGAAAGTAGCTTTAAGGGAGCGTTGTTTCGCGGAGGCCGTAAAATTATCGATGACGATTTCAATCCTGCCCCTCCGAGTTTGAGTGCAATGCTTTTAGCCCAGCGGGCGGTAGATACTTGCCGTTGGCGTAAGCCAACGGAAACCTAGCGCGCGCATGAAAGCCCAGCGGGCGACAGACGACAGACAAGGATCGTTCTGTCGCCCGCTGGGCTTTCCTTTTCGCGATACCCACTCCGGCGGCTTACACCGCCGGCAAGTATCTGCCGCCCTCCGGGCTAGGTGTTCGCTTGGCCCCATGGAGATTGGCCACGGCTGCAAACCATTTCACATCCCGAGCGAAAGTAGCTTTAGGGAGCGTTGTTTCGCGGAGGACGCGAAATTGTCGATGACGATTTCAATCCTGCCCCTCCGAGTTTTAGTGCAATGCTTTTAGCCCAGCGGGCGGTAGATACTTGCCGTTGGCGTAAGCCAACGGAAACCTAGCGCGCGCATGAAAGCCCAGCGGGCGACAGACGACAGACAAGGATCGTTCTGTCGCCCGCTGGGCTTTCCTTTTCGCGATACCCACTCCGGCGGCTGACACCGCCGGCAAGTATCTGCCGCCCTCCGGGCTAGGTGTTCACTTGGCCCCATGTAGACTCGCCACGGCTGCAAACCGATTTCACATCCCGAGCCAAAGGCGACACTTCGCAGGCCGGACCATTTCGTTTTTATCAACTTGGAAAGTTCGCCGTTTCATTCGCTGGCAAGCGATCTCGCACTGTACTATACAGTTCGAATAGCGTGGTTCTTACAATGCTGCTCTTGCCGTCCTCTCTGTGCACCTTGTTGGAATGAAGTTTTGACGGGTGTTGAAATTTTGGAAAATACTGAACTGGATAAGACGATGAAACAATGGAATATGAAACTAGCTATTTTGGCGTTTGGCATGCTGTTGATCGGATCTTCCTGTAATGGTGAAGGAGAGGTTCTTACCGGCACCTATGACGGCACTGCCTCCGTTTCGACTGGGCCGGCCGTTACGACGACTTCCAATCTTTATCCTGCCGGGCAACGAGTTGCCGGCGTCGGCACGGTTACCGCGTCGGACAATACGGTTTGGACCGTCCCTGCAGTGGTCCGCTATACGGACGATTCCTTTCCCTTCGCTCCCGATCTATACAATCCCGACGGGACCAAACACGCGACAGCTGCGGATGCGTTGGCTGCCTTCAAGGATGCCGACATCGTGGAAATCGACGCCGATGGGGAAGTGATCACCGCGTATATCTTTGGCGACAATTATTTCGAACTGTATGTGAATGGAGTTCCCGTGGGGAAAGATGCAATCCCCTTCACTCAGTTCAATTCCCATATCGTTAAGTTCAAGGTTGAAGCACCCTATACGATTGCGATGAAGCTAGTCGATTGGGAAGAGAACCTTGGACTGGGGACTGAAAAGAATCGGGGGAAGAGTTTTCATCCCGGCGACGGAGGCATGGTCGCCGTATTCAAGAACGCCAGTGGCGAAACGGTTGCTACGACGGGTAACGAATGGAAAGCACAAACCTTCTATACCGCTCCTATCAAGGACTTGTCCTGCCCCACCGAAGATGGAACGACTAGGAGTAGTGCCGGTTGCGATACCGAGGCCGTGGGTGACGGAAACGCCTTTGCGGCGTTGCACTGGAAAGTCCCCGCAAACTGGATGGATGAAGCCTTTGATGATTCGTCCTGGCCTGCCGCCACCACTTACACCAACGAAACCATCGGCGTTGATAACAAACCCGCCTACACCAACTTCACCGATGTTTTTGACGACAGGGCGGACGATGCTGAATTCATTTGGTCGACCAACGTGATTTTGGACAACGAAGTCATCGTCAGGTACACCGTGGAATAGTGCTTGTGGCTCACCTGCGCTTCGCACTGGCAACCTGCCGGTAGGCCAAGCATGTCGCGTTTTCCAGCAAGCGAGGCCATGGGGGGCGTGAAGGATTTGGATCCTTGATGCCCCTCATCGAAAGGAACGGGTTCCACTAGTGCTTGCGTCCCGTTCGGTTGTTCCGCCTGGGCGACAAAGCCTGCGTAGGTGCTGGTCCTTCGCAAGTGGTTAAAGGACGGGACTCATGGTGGCGACGATGTTGTTCCAGAATCGACGCATTGGAGACCAAGCCAGGACATCCTCTAAAGTGACTTGTTCCGATTCCGCAATGTATGCCTGTTGGCGTTCCCTGATCGATTTTGTGAACTGGTCATCACGCAGCAAGATGTCGTTTTCGTAGTTCAAGTCGAAACTGCGAACGTCCATGTTGGTCGATCCGATTAACGTAACCGCCCCGTCGACGGTCAGCGTTTTGGCATGCAACAAACCGCCTTTGAACTCGTGGATCTTGATGCCCGTTTTCAGCATCCTGCGATAGTTGCTGCGGCTGACGGCAGCGACGATCCACGAATCGTTTCGTTTCGGAAACACGATGGTGACTTCCACACCACGAGCTGCTGCCGCAAGAAGTGCATTCAATACGGTTGGATCAGGAACGAAGTACGGCGTTGAAATGACAAGTTCGCGTTGGGCCGTTCCCATCAGCACGGAAAACAACTGCGGCGTTGCACCGCGGCGCTCGGTCGGGCCGTCTCCAAAAACCTGAGCCGCGAAACCACCGGGAAGCGGGGCTGCGTCTAGCGGCAAATCCTGCAGCAATTCCTCCTGGCCGTTTAGCATCCAGTCGCTGGCAAACAGAAGATGATTCTGCGCGACGACGGGGCCTTCAAACCGAGCCATGATATCGATCCAGGGCGCAAACTTTGGCTTCACCCGAAATTCTGGGTCCGCACAGTTCTGGCTTCCGCAGTACGTCACTCGATTATCGATCACCGTAATTTTTCGGTGGTTTCGCAGGTCGACGCGGCTGAACAGGATGGTGCGAAGCAAATGTTTGAAAGACAACGCAACTTCAACTTTGACACCAGCGGCAGCCATCTCTTTCCATAGCGACGACTTGATCATCGCTCGCGAGCCCAATCCGTCAGCCATTGCCCGGCACTTGACGCCACGTTTCGCGGCCCGCATCAGTGCATGGGCGACGTTCGTACCCGTGGTATCGTTCAACCAAATGTAATAGAGGACGTGAACGTGAGTTTTGGCGCTGTCGATGTCTTCTATCAATCGCGATCGAGCCGTTGCGGCGTCCGGCATCAATTCGGCTCGATTGCCGACGGTCGTTTTGAATCCATCGACAGAAGCGGCTGCACGGAACGGGACGCGGTACTGGACCTCAACATCGTCATCGAGATTGCTGTGGCAGTTTCCCAGTGATCTCTCGCCAACTTCGTGAATCTTCGCGAAGACTTCCTTGTGTCGTTTATGGATCGTGCGACCCAGGTTGATTTCGCCGAACAGCAGGTATGCCACAACGCCAAAATAGGGCAAGACCATCAGCACGATGAACCAAGCCAGACGGGATGTTGGCGCTAAGTCGTCACGCCAGAGGACTCGCACGGTAAAAGCGGCGAGAAACAGAAAGTGAATGAGTACCAGAATCATCTAAATTCGTGGATCAATTTCTTGATCTCTTCCAATTGCATGCTGGAGGGGGATGCCATTGCCGCCTGCGGAGATCAGCATACTCGGCGAAATTGGGATCGGTCAATGCTCACGCGATTCCGTGCACCGCATGGGGCTTGTGCGGTTTCGATTTTCACGAACCTCAGTGGACCGGTGTCGTTAACGAAGGGGACTGAGGAAATTTCGAACGAAGGTGACGACGATAAATGCGGCTGGCGGGATCGGACTTGGGGGGGCCGCGTGACTTCGATCCCTATCCGGATTCGATCGAAACGATTCAGCCCAAGCATTCTCTGTAATTTAGTGGTTTGGCCCGTTTGCGATCTTTATGAAACGCTTCGAAAATGCCATTAGGGTGACGCAAAAGTCCGAATGTTCGTCCTTGCAGTCGAAGAACGGTATCGATGGCCGGATCCGCGGGCTGTGAGGGTGTTCGCAGTCGACACTTGCGTTTGATTTCTGTTACACTAATAGTCCCGCCTGCGGTAAATCCGCTCACTACCCCGCCTGTGATCACAACATGCGACAGGAGTTCGTTGATGCGATCCCACTCCATTTTAGCTGCCGTTTTTCTGCTCGGTTTGGCTCTTCCTCTAAGGGCCGAGTCCGACAAGCAAAACGCCGCCGACAGCGTTTCGTTTGAAGAAGACGTGCGCCCCATCCTCAAGGCTCATTGCCTTGAATGCCATGGTGAAGGTGAAGAGACCGGCGGAGAATTAGATCTCCGGCTTAGTCGATTCATTCATGTCGGTGGCGACAGCGGCCCTGGCGTGGTCGCCGGTAGCCCCGACGAAAGCCCGCTCGTCGAGCGAACGGCCTCGCAAGACATGCCGCCTGGAGAGGTGAAACTGACTGAGGAGGACGTGGATGTCCTGCGTCGCTGGGTTGCGACGGGTGCGAAAACGCTGCGTCCCGAGCCAGAGTCGATTCCAGATGGTGTCTATGTTCCACCTGAAGAGCGTGAGTTTTGGTCCTTCCGGCCGATTCAAAATCCTGAGGTCCCTGAAGTGGCTGCTCTGGATCGCGTTCGAAATCCCATCGATGCCTTCTTGCTGCGTCGCCTGGAAGAAGAACAGATGGCGTTCTCGCCTGACGCGGATCGTCAGACGTTCATCCGTCGCGCTACCTTCGACCTAACGGGCCTTCCGCCCACTCGGCCAGAAGTTGAAGAGTTTATTGCGGATACCGACCCGCAGGCTGTCGAGAATTTGATTGACCGCTTGTTGGAATCACCTGCCTATGGGGAACGTTGGGGCCGGCACTGGTTGGATGTCGTCGGCTACGCCGATTCCGAGGGATACACCGTGGATGACCCTGTCCGCTCCCATGCCTACCATTATCGTGACTACGTGATTTCGGCGTTTAACGATGACATGCCATTTGATCGCTTCATCCGCGAGCAATTGGCGGGTGACGAAATGATCGGCTATCCCAAGAAAAATCTGTCCAGTGAAGAAACGGCAAAGCTGATTGCAACCGGTTTTCTACGGATGGTCCCCGATGGGACCGGCAAGGTTAGTGGCGAAGAAAAACCTCTCGCTCAGAATCAAGTGATGGCCGATGCCCTGCATGTCGTGGGCAGTTCGTTGTTGGGGTTAACGCTCAGCTGTGCACAGTGTCACAACCATCGCTACGATCCGATTCCGCATGCCGAGTACTTTCAGGTTCGCGCGATTTTTGAACCAGCCTATGACTGGAAGAATTGGCGAAACCCCGGCGCCCGACTGGTATCGCTCTATACCGACGACGATCGGAAAACGGCTGCTGAAATCGAAGCCGAAGCGAAGGTGGTCGACGCCGAATACAAAAAACGCGCGGCAGAGCTGATCGCGGAGACCTTAGAAGACCAGTTGGTCCATCATGTTCCCGAAGAACTGCACGACGCGGTTCGCTTGGCCTATCAGACGCCGGTCAAAAAACGGACCGAAGAACAGAATGCCCATCTGAAGAAGTATCCCAAGATTCTGAAGATTTCAACCGGTTCTTTGTATCTTTACGATCGAGAGCTACGCGGCAAACTGGCCGGGTTGAAGAAAGCCTACGCTGAAAAGACCGAAACGGTTGTTGCCGCGACACAAGAAAAGGCTCTCGCTGAAGTCGCCGAGGAGGTTGCCAAACCGTTCGCAGCCGCTCTGCTTGTTGCCGCGGATAAGCGTACGAAAGAACAAAAAGACTTGATTGCCGCACACCCTGACCTGGTGGTGACCGCGGGCAATTTGGCTAAGCACGATAAAGCGGCCGCTGCGGAATTGGCGGCGCTGAAAGCGGAAATCGATCAGACTAAAGAACGTGCGCCGCAATTAGCAGCGATCAGGAGCCGTGCCAGTGCGATCCGGGCCAAGAAGCCGAAAGAAGAATTCGTGCGGGCGTTGACCGAAATCCCAGCGAAGGTTCCTGAAACGTTTTTGTTTTCTCGAGGCGATCATCGCAACCCACGCCAGGAAGTTAAACCAGCTGTCTTGTCGATTCCTGCCGCTGGCAAAGCGGTTGAAATTCCTGTCGACGATGAAAACCTACCGACCACCGGTCGCCGTTTGGCCTACGCCAAATACTTGACAAGCGGCGAGCATCCACTTGTCGCAAGGGTTTTGGTCAATCGGTTTTGGATGCACCATTTCGGAAAAGGGATCGTAACGACTCCGAGTGATTTCGGGATCTTGGGCGATCGCCCTTCGCATCCAGAGTTGCTTGATTGGCTGGCCACTTACTTCATGACGAACGAATGGAGCGTCAAGGAGTTACACAAATTGATAATGACTTCGACGGCCTATCGACAGGCGCTGCGAACCATGCCGGCGGATGGAACCGATCCAGACAATCGCTTGTTAAGCGGGATGTCGCTTCGACGCCTAGAAGCCGAAACATTGCGAGACAGTGTCTTGGCGGTCAGTGGCAAATTGAATGCTAAGCGATTCGGACCTCCTGTTCCCGTGATGGCCGACCGCGTCGGACAAATCGTCGTTGGTAAGGAAAACCTGAGTGCAGGTCGTCCTGGTGCCGTGATCGATATGAAGGGAGAAGATTCAAGACGCTCCGTCTACGTACAGGTGCGTCGAAGCCGTCCGCTGGGGCTGCTTGATACTTTTGACGCTCCCAAAATGGCGCCGAATTGTGAAACACGCGCTACGTCGACTGTTGCTCCACAGTCTTTGTTATTGATGAACAGTGAATTCTTACTGAAGCGCTCAAGCGATTTTGCTGGCCGGCTTGCCGAAGAAGCTGGTGAGGATCGAAGAGCTCAGGTGAAGCTTGGCTGGGAACTGGCACTGTGCCAGACGCCAAGTGAAGAACAAGTCGATATGGCTGTGGCGTTTATTGACCAACAAGAAAAGCACCTAAGCGATTCCGCGGAGGCTGCGGCGCTGGCAAAAGCGGACAAGACGCAGACCCCCCAACGTTTAGCGGTCGCTAGTTTCTGTCAGACGCTTTTGGGTTCAAACCGTTTCCTATACGTAGATTAAGAAGCTATGGAATATCAACAGTCTAGAGAGCGACGGTCGCATCGCAGTGGACCTTCGGTTTCCTCACGCCGTCATATCATGGCTTCTGGGGCGATAAGTTTGGCGGGGTTCGCCCTCGCAACTTTGTTGCAGAACGAAAAACTGAAGGCGGAAACCCCTGCAAAGGATCCGTTCCTTCGTCCGGAACTGGAACCGAAATCCTTCGACGTTAAACCTAAGAAACCCCATTTTCAGCCCACCGCAAAGGCGATGATTTCGCTTTGGATGCAGGGAGGCCCCAGTCATCTGGATCTGTTCGATCCAAAGCCTGAACTGGACAAGATGGATGGGAAAACCTTCGAAGGCGATATTAAATACGACAACGCCGCCGAAGCAAGTTCCAAGCTGATGGCTTCGCCTTGGAAGTTCAGCAAACATGGCGAGTGCGGGATGGAATTGTCGGAACTGCTGCCAGGACTGGCAGGCGTTGTCGATGACATCACGATGATCCGGTCGATGCACACCGGGGTTAACAATCACGGCCAGTCGATTCAGGCATTGCAGAACGGACGAATCCTCACCGGTCGGCCTACGGTCGGCAGCTGGTTGACCTACGGGTTGGGATGCGAAACGGACAACCTGCCCGCCTATGTTGCGTTGATCGATCCAGGTCAATTGCCGGTCATGGGTGTCGAAAACTGGACCAACGGGTTCTTACCTTCGGTCTATCAAGGGACCGTCATCCGGCCCAAAGAACCACGGATTTTGAACCTTGACCCTCCGGCACATCTGAAGGGTGTAGCCCAGAAAGAAGCCCTCGGTTTCTTGGAACAATTGAACCGCCAGCATCTGGCCGAGCGTGAAGGGTACCAGGATCTGGAGGCTCGAATCGCTAGTTATGAACTGGCGTCGAAAATGCAACTCGCTGCCAAAGAAGCGGTCGATTTCAGCACCGAGACCAAAACGACGTTAACGATGTATGGTCTGGACGATCCTGCGACCAAAGATTTCGGCGCTCGATGCTTGATCGCTCGCCGCTTGATCGAACGGGGCGTCCGGTTCGCACAGGTGTTCACTGAAAACCAACGCTGGGACCATCATGGCAGTATCGCCAGCGGGCTGCCTACGGCTTGTAAGAAGGTAGACATTCCGTCGGCTGCACTGGTCAAAGACCTTAAGCAACGCGGCATGCTTGATTCCACGGTTGTGCACTGGGGTGGCGAAATGGGACGCCTGCCAGTGATCGAGAACGACAATGGACCAAAGCGTGTTGGCCGGGACCACAACACCTACGGCTTTAGCATGTGGGTTGCGGGTGGCGGATTCAAGAAAGGGCACGTTTACGGAGCAACCGACGAACTGGGCCATAAAGCGGTCGAAAACGTCGTCAATCATTTTGATTACCATGCAACGTTGCTCCATTTGTTTGGCTTGGATGCGGAACGTCTGAACTTCGATTCCAACAACCGAACGATGTCGCTGCTGGATAACCAGGGCGGAAAAGTGATCAAGGGATTGTTGGCTTAGGACGCTGCAAAACTCCTTTTCTTTGGAAAACCATGCGTGTGATGATCGCTAAGTCCTTGCTGGCCGCGTTGGTGGCCAGCGCTGCTGTTCTATCGCCGCTGTATGGTCAGGAGAAAAAGGAAGTTCAAGTCCATCGTGATTTGGTCTACGGCGAAGTAGCCGGGGCACCGCTGACGTTGGATTTGTATCTACCCAAAAGCGAAACCGCGTCTCCGTTAATCGTTTGGATTCATGGAGGCGGATGGCGAGCTGGATCCAACAAAAATCCTCCCCTTGTGAAACTGACTGAACAGGGGTTTGCGTTGGCAAGTATTCGGTATCGTTTTACCGATACGGCTATCTTTCCAGCTCAAATTCACGACTGCAAAGGGGCAATCCGTTGGTTGCGGGCGAACGCGAAACGCTACGGTTTGGATTCGACCAGAATCGCGGTCGCAGGCAGTTCCGCGGGCGGGCATCTGGCGCTGTTGGTCGGGACCTCTGCCGGCGTTGCTGCTCTGGAAGGGGATACCGGCGGGAACCTTGACTACCCATCCGATGTCCAGGCCGTCATCGATTACTTCGGGCCATCCGATTTCGTGTTGCGAGGTCAGACTCAACCCGAGCGTGCGTACACCAATCAGTCAGGCAGCTTTGCACTGTTGGGCGGTACCGAAGGCGAAAGGTTAGCTGTCGAAACGGAACGGTTTGCCAGTCCCGCGAACTATATCTCTAAGGACGACCCACCGTTGCTGGTGTTCCATGGCACCGCCGATCGGACCGTGTTGTTGGATCAAAGCCAACATATGGTCCAGCGTTACAAGGCAGCGGGACTAGAGGCGGAATTGGTTGTTCTTGAAAACGCCGGCCATGGTGGGAAAGCCTTCTATCGAGGCGTTCACCTTGCGGAAGCAACACGCTTTTTGGTCGATCATCTTCGTGATCCGGATTCGCAACTGGATCCGGATTTGACTTCCCCGACGCGGTAAAAGGTTGTCCGGAACGGATGCAGGTGCTGCAATTCCGTTGCTGTCCAACCACCGTCTGTTCTGCAGCGGAACGCATTGTTCGGTGCACCGGCTATTCTTCGTGATCGGCGTCAACGACCTCTCGTGGTAGCAACAGCGTTTCGGCGCTGGGGGCGAGGTAGGGAGGAACCGTCATCAGCATGCGGCTTCCACGGGAATTGACAAATTTCCAAAGTGCGCGATCCTGACCGCTGGGAACGGCGACACTGAAGTATCCGGGGGAATCCATCTCGGAAAAATCGAAGAGGCGGTTGCCCTCTGAATCATGCAATTCGCCTTTTGTGGAATCGGTATAACCGCCGACGATTTTCGTTCCGCGTGGGACATAGAAGTAGAGGTCCCACCTTCCGCCTAACCGCATCGGTTCCTCGATCGATGAGCGTACGGTCCAAGGAATATCCGCAGGCCAAACGACTTGGGTCTGGTCGCTGCCGTCGTTCCACTCTATCGAATGAAGTCCGCTATAGGGACTGGTTAAGCGAACGGTGCGCTGGATGCCATCGGGGGGCACACTGTTGTCGGTGTCGACCGCATCGAGGGTCGCTTCCGCTTGTGCGTGAAGCTGGAATCGAACGTTGCCGCGATCGCGATAGTGTTTGATCAACCCACCGGTCACTTGTAGTTCGAGTGTCGATTTCGGTTTCGGCAGCCAGGTATGAACCCGCTGCGTTCCGCGATTGCGATTGTCGTAGCGTCCTTTGGCGACCGGAGCCAAGTTCAATTGGTTCGCGGGAACAAGATCGTCACTATAGTTTTGAGCGACAAAATCAAGGACGGTTGGCTGATTGGCTTTGATCCCTGCTGCGAGAATGTCTTGGATTTCGTCTGTAGAAAACGGTTCACTGCTTTTCCAAGGATTCTCTTCTTCGGGAACCTTCCAGTCAGCCTCTGCGGGAACATTGACAGCGGAGTCGCGAAAACGGTCTCGTTGGCAAAGGGCGACGGTCGACAGCATCATTCTGTCTTGAATGCGGTAGGCATGTCGCCACACCTGTTCAAACCCGGCTTGCCTGGCGGAGCCTTTGGAGACTCGGTAGGTCTGGTAGAGCTCCAGATAGCGTGTGTACAAAATCAGGTCCGCAATACGGGCATGGATTTGTTGGTCGGAGGTCAGCTGTTGAGCCTTGTCGAGATATCGGTACATGCGGGCTATGACGTCCTCTTGAGATCGAACCGATACCGAGTCCTGGTTTAGCAACTGAAAAAACTGTCGCATCGGTGCAGCCGCTTCGCCAAAGGCACCGGTCAGAAAGTCCTCGATCAGGTCATCCACTTGCTGGGCGTTATCGACATCCCAAAGGATCTGCGGCGTTAACCAATAACCAAGGCCATTGGCACCCCAGCTGTCCATGTTTTCTGAATTCATGAACCTCGCACCATGTTCGTAGAACCAGGGAATCGTGCGGGTCAGGTAATCGATCTTGCCACCGCGTGCTTTCCTCGGCAGGTCATGGCTCCAAGCAAAGACATCGTGATAGTCGCGAATGCCGATGACGGCGTCTTGCCGTTGCCAGCCTTCGACCAATTCCTCAACCGTGTACCCACCCCTGATGAATGCGGTTGCTACGCTGATCACGACATTGGGGTGGGCTTTGATATTTGGAGGTGGGCTGTGTTGGTTGTATCCATACATGCCGACATGTTTGGGCCCTAATCCCAACTTGTTAATCGCGGTCGCCACATCGTTGGCAAGGGTCAACGCCCGATCTGAAACGCTTCCCACTGCAGCGCATTGGTCGCATTCGCACCACCCGCCTCCGTCCGACGGATCCATCGAGATGCTTTTAAGTCTTGGATTCGCCTTGATCGTGGCAACGGCATGGTCGACGACCAGTTGCCGGAGCCCTGGGTTGCTGATGCAGAACTTCGCATTCGGTCCCGTGCGACGTTCGCCATCAACCAAAGCGAAATACTCTGGGTGGGCGGAAAAGGCTTCCTGATGACGCCTGACGATGTTCCCGTAGGCGTGTCCGGTGCTAAGGGAGTAAGAAGAGTTCAGTCGATTGCGTGTTTTCCAGCGAGCCCATAATGCGCGGTCGGACCATGGGGCACCACGCGGCGCCTGACGCGTAACGTAGTCCGGTTTTTCGGTCACACAAATCGCAATCGATAATTTAGGCTGATCGGGGACGACTTCCCACGTATCGGTCAAAAAATACAAGCGATATCCCATGCGATGCAGCAGACCCCAGACCGCGTTTTCGACGGCCATGGGTGTCGAACCTAGCACGTAGAGCTGATTTGTGGTGGAGCATAAAAGGTACTGATCAGGTCCGATACCCGAATCGTCAAACGGTTGCCTTCCCGGTCGATTTGGAAACGAGGTTTCCAGTCCAACCACGATTCCCGGTTGGCTGCCATCGAAGTCTGCTGCCGCTTCTTGAATGGTGAAGGGAGCACCGCTGATCTTTTGCAGATACTCCTGTAGGTCTTTAGCGGCGGCCAGCACGATGGCATCGCAGTCCTCTCTGACCACGATTGGCAGGAGAGCTTTTTCGGCAGACGCCAGCAGGATGGTCGGCGGTGATTCTGCGGTCGCGTGAGAATCTGCAAGCGAAGGAGGCGTCAGCGCGATCAGGAAAAGGAAACAGGGAATCCAGGACCACTGCAGAGATAGGTTGTGCATTCGGTCGGTCATCATCCAGTGCCTAATGTGCGTCGTCGGGCCGAGGGGAGAAGCATCAAAGATTGTAACCTTTCGCTCGGCGAAAGTCGCTTTAAAGGAACGTTCGTTAGTGGGGGGAGGAGCGATTGATAGGTTGGCGGTTTCCTAGCGGATTGCAGGGGTGTGACAGGAGACCAAAATCCCAACCCGCTGCGTCAGCGAGGGATAGCGGACGGCTCTTTCGGTCCCTCGCTTACGCAGCGGGTTGGGATGACGGACTGCGGTTTCAGTCCCTTGCTTACGCAGCGGTTTGGGATGTCGGGATGGCGCTTTCAGTCCCTCGCTTACGCAGCGCGTGGGTGATCTTGGGGATCGACTTGGACGCGTAAAATTGTTGGAGGTATGATTGCGGAAACTAAATAGACGATTAATAGGTTTGCATAATGATGGTTCGATTTCGTGGTCTGGTTGGCAGCTGCATTTATCTGGCGATTGCGGTAGCGTTTGGCGTCGTCGGATCGGCGGGGGTGGCAGCTGCGGATGATCCGGCGACAACGATTCGAATCATGTCGTTTAACATGTGGTTAGGGGGTGTGGCGGGCGGTCAGTCTCTGGAACAGTCCGCCACACTTGTGCGAGCCTCCAAGGCGGATGTTGTTGGGCTGCAAGAGACCGAAGCAAAGTCTGGTGAGGGGAAACCAGGAATCGACAACGGTGCCCGCCTAGCCGAATTGCTCGGTTGGCATTTCCTGGATCAAGGAGGTCGGACGGCCGTGATCAGTCGATTTCCGATCACCGCTTCGACACCAAACAAATGGGGCGTGCAGGTTGCCT
Organism: Roseimaritima multifibrata; assembly: GCF_007741495.1. Classification (NCBI taxonomy): domain Bacteria; kingdom Pseudomonadati; phylum Planctomycetota; class Planctomycetia; order Pirellulales; family Pirellulaceae; genus Roseimaritima; species Roseimaritima multifibrata. The sequence goes on along the minus strand of NZ_CP036262.1, from coordinate 4,063,086 downwards.
TGCCCGGCGGCAAGAACCTCTATTTGTTTAATGCTCATTTCCCCGCTTCCCCTTATCAGCCTTACCAGCTATTGAAAATTCCTTACGGCAAAGGGCGATTTATCGAAACCGCCGAACAAGCGATTCTGGAGGCTGATGAAGCTCGCGGTGCGCCGCTACGACGAATGCTGTCCGAACTGAAATCTATCGATTCGGAAATACCGCTGTTTGTTACCGGCGATTTCAATGAGCCTTCACACTTGGACTGGATACCGGCCGCGGCAGCTGCGGGAGCCTGTCCCCTAGCCGTTGCATGGCCAACGACAAGCGCTGTTTGCGATGCAGGGTTGCTCGATTCCTTCCGCCAAGTTCATCCTGACCCGCTGAAACGCAACGCCTTTACCTGGACTCCGTCGACCCCACCCGATGATCCAAAGGATCGGCACGACCGAATTGATTTTGTGTTTCATAGTCCTCACTCCACTGCAAAATCGGCGAAGATCGTGGGTGAATCGACAGCGAATGCGGATATCGTGATCGATCCGTATCCGTCCGATCATCGAGCAGTGGTCGTAGAATTTCAGCTTGCGAAGTGACCCATACTGCGGTTTTGTTTGGCCACGTTTTCGCAGCGGGGCGCGTAGCGCTGACGCCCGGATGCGACGATCTGGGAATTTGATGTTGGAACTCCGAGGGTAGGACCCTTCGTTCGCGATAAGGGGTCGGCTACACTGCGACGCTTTTGTATTCCTTTGATTACTGCCGCTTCGCGAGATTTATTTGTGTCACTACAGTCGATTGTGATCCCGGATTCGATGCGTGAGATCGAATTGTCACAGGAAGCGACCCAGTTGATGGATCGCGCGAATGAGAAGATCGAACGGTTCATGTTGCGGGACCAACAAGTCATCGAGAACTTTGTGACCTGCGACTTTCATTTGCTTGGTCAATCGCTTCTCTGGATTGAGCAGAATCATTTGCTGGCCGGCGATCGTTTTTGTGAACTCGGCAGCGGATTCGGGGTGGCTGCGATGCTGGCGGCGATGCAGGACATGGAGGCCGTTGGCATTGAGATCGAAGCATCGTTGGTGGAACAGTCCAGCGAACTAGCCGACGAGCTGGGGATTGGGGTCGATTTTTTTCAAGGAAGTTTCATCCCCCGCGATGTGAACGGTCTGTTGGACTGGGGGGCCGACATCGAACATGTCGATACAGGCGAGGGGGATGTGTATGAAGAAATCGGGCTATCGATGGATGAGTTCGATCTCTTTTTTGCCTTCCCTTGGCCAGGTGAACACGAGTTTTTCGAATCGGTTTTTGATGCCTGTGCCGCCGACGGAGCCCTGTTGCTGACTTACCGTGGTCGAGAAGGGATGAATCTGGTTCGGAAGCAAGCCGATTAGACGGCGCCGCTTTCTTTTCCGCGTGCGCGAAATGAGAAAAGGTAGGTCGCAGTTTCGTCGCTCCGGGGTTGGGCTGGCGATTTTTGATTGTCGCCTTTCGCTCGGGCCGTGCGATAAATGAATCAAGAAAGTCTGGCTCCCCTCGCCCCTAAGCGAGCTCTTTGTTGCGGAAGAAATCTCTGCTAGCTCATTGCATGTTCTCTGCCTCTTTCTTTGATTTAGTAGAGCTCGCTTGGGGGAGAGGGGGAGATTTCCAGGCGGCGATTTTGCAGCGAAGACGCATTGAACGCCTCGGATTTCAAGCGGTTATGCCACGTCTTGCCCAACGCTGTCGGCCCCTCTCCCCCAGCCCCTCTCCCCCAAAACAAGCCTTTGAATCGTACCGAATTGCATTAGCTGGCGAACCGTTGATCCGGTATCAAACCTGTCTTAAGCGAGCTTGTTTTGAGGGCGAGGGGAGCCAGATTTACTTCATTTATAAATCGCACGTCCCAAGCGAAAGGCGACAATTCCTAAGTCGCTGCCGCATCGGGTTAAGATTTCGGCCGCTGTTTGTTTCCGCTGGGCTTGTCCCAGTCGGGACAACAACTGGCAGCTACCCTATTGCTGCGTCCCCGTTCATCCTTCTCCGCCAGCCCCGAATCGCCTAGGCGATTCGGGGCTGGCGGAGAACCGCATTTCGATTGCATAGGAGGGTAGCTGCCAGTTGTGAGTCCGCCGGGGCAAGCCCGAAAACGGAACTCTTTCGCAAGCCTGCGGGCTAGGAGCGTCGACGCAGCGAATCCCAACCCGCTGCGTTAGCGAGGGATGACGGACCGTGTTCCCAGTCCCTCGCTTATGCAGCGGGTTGGGATTTTCGGATGCGTTGTCGCACAGCAGCAAGCCAACTCGGAAACCGTCACCTATTGACTTCGTGTCCCCCGTGAAAAACCGATTGCGGGCGTACTTTCGCGGGGGACGTGCGATAAATAAATCAAGAAAGTCTGGCTCCCCTCGCCCCTAAGCGAGCTCTTTGTTGCGGAAGAAATCTCTGCTAGCTCATTGCGTGATCTCTGCCTCTTTCTTTGATTTAGTGGAGCTCGCTTGGGGGAGAGGGGCTGGGGGAGGGGGGGAGATTTCCAGGCGGCGATTTTGCAGCGAAGATTCGGTGAACGCCTCGGATTTCAAGCGATTATGCCACGCCTTGCCCAACGCTGTCGGCTCCTCTCCTCCAGCCCCTCTCCCCCAAAACAAGCCTTTGAATCGACCTAAATTGCATTAGCTGGCGAACCGTTGATCCAGTATCAAATCTGTCTTAGGCGAGCTTGTTTTGAGGGCGAGGGGAGCCAGATTTCCTTCATTTATAAATCGCACGTCCCAAGCGAAAGGCGACAAACTCCAGCGCGGTCAACGTAAATTCACAGGCTCGCGGCGATTTGTTGCGGTTGCGTTTGAAACGTAGGTTGCGCGGGAATACCTATTTCCATTCCCAGCGATCTTGCTTGGTTAGAACTTCGTCGGTCTGCGGCGCGTTTGACTGAAGCCACTTCTTTGCCGCTGTGTCGTCTTCTAGGTAGGCTTGCCAGAATTTGGTGCTTAGTTCTTGGATGACACCGTGGTGTTTTGGATCGCGCTGCTTCGTACGTAGACGTTTTTCGTCGCTGAATGCGTGGTGTTCGGCTCCCTCCAGAACGAGTTGAAACTTGTCGCCTTCAGGTAACGCGGCGTAGACCGATTGCCTTGCGGCTGGAGTCACTTGGGGCTGGATGGAACTTGCGTCTTTGGTTCCTGTCATGCAGAAAAGGGGCTTGGACAAGGATCCAAATGTTTTCTCGGTCGATAAACCTCGGACCGGTTGGGGGCTCATGGCAAGGAAGGCATCGATGCGAGGTTCGGGAAACGAACGATTACGAAAAAACTTGCGTCCTGCGACCGCGAGGGTGGTTGCCGCGCCAAAGCTATGACCGCTCATTCCGATGTGCTCTAAATCGACACGTGCGAACAAGGGATGCGATGGTTCGGTGTTCCAGGTTTCGACTTGATCCAGGATAAACGAGACATCCTCGATACGGTCCATCACGTTCTTGGAGTTAAGCGTTGAGCGGAGAGAGTCCATTTGGGACTGAAGTGGCTTTCTTTGGATAATCTGTTTGTCGGAGCCGTGGTGCTGCAGGAAAATGCAGACGTAGCCGGCGGAGGCCCAGTGTTTGCCCAAATAGACGGAATTTTCGCGGGATCCCCCCAGTCCGTGAGAAAAGAGAATCAGCGGGCGCGATTCGGGTTGATCTGGAAGATAGATTCGGATTGGAACCGTTCGTTCACGTTTCGCGTCGACGGGCTGCAAGTCGACGATGGAGGCCTCTGTGGCGGCTTGGGCTGGTTGCTTACAGACTAGCAGCAGGCAGAGTACCGCGGGGACTAGGCAGGCTAGGCGGAGGATGATGGAAGATGTCATTCGATTTTCCTGTGGATACATGGTTCGAACCTAATCGTTCACATGGAATGTTAACCGTTTAACCCTGCCTTTATCGATCGGCAGCGTTAAGATTTGGGGTAGCCGGATTTCCGGACACCGGTGAAGAGCCCCTGCCCGTCAGGGAACCGAGCGGGCTATTTCGGTTTAGCTCTGGCCTGTGTGTCGGAAGCGAACCGTGAAACGTCCTTTTGGCGAGGCACCCAAAAGGCACTCCCTGTTGGTTTCGCGGCGGATTCACTACGATTTTACTAGCCAGCGACCGTTTCGTCACAATCTTAGAAGACCGCTACGCATGAAGAATATTCGCAATTTCTGTATTATCGCCCACATCGATCATGGTAAATCGACGCTGGCCGATCGTTTGATTCAGGTTTGCGGTGGGGTTACGCAACGCGATTTGCATGACCAAATGCTCGATTCGATGGATATCGAACGGGAGCGAGGAATCACGATCAAGAGCAACACCATCACTCTGGAGTATCACTCGCCCGATGGCCAGGATTATCAACTGAATTTGATCGATACGCCGGGACACGTCGATTTTTCACACGAAGTCCGCCGCTCGCTGATGGCTTGCGAAGGCGCGTTGATGGTGGTGGATGCCTCGCAGGGGGTGGAAGCCCAAACGGTGGCAAATCTTTATTTGGCGTTGGAATACGATCTAGAACTGCTGCCGATTATCAACAAAATCGATTTGCCTGCCGCGGACGTCGATCGCGTCCGCGAAGAAATCGATTCGGATTTGGGGCTGGATCCATTTTTGGCGATCCCTGTGTCGGCGAAAACAGGCGTTGGGATCGAGGATGTCTTGGAAGGCATCGTCAAACACCTGCCCGCTCCCCAAGGAGACCCCGACGCGCCACTAAAGGCGTTGGTGTTCGATGCTCACTTCGATAAGTTTCGCGGCGTGATCCTTCAGTGCCGAGTCATGGAAGGGACTTTGAAGCCTAAAGATACAATCCGCTTCATGCATGCGGAGCGGGACTACAAAGTGGATGAACTGGGGTACAACCAATTCAAATTGAATCCGCAGAAACAGTTAAGCGTCGGTGAAGTTGGGTACATCGTCGCGGGGGTTAAAAGCGTCCAAGACATCGAAATTGGGGATACCATTACTCTGGTCGATCGCCCGGCAGCGGAACCGATTCCCGGGTACCAACCGGCTAGGCAGGTTGTGTTCTCCTCGGTCTATCCGATGAGCACCGATGAATACCAAGACCTGACAAAGGCGCTTGAGAAATTAGCGATCAACGATGCGGCGTTAACGTTTGAAAAAGATAGCTCGGCCGCTTTGGGGTTCGGGTTCCGTTGCGGGTTCTTGGGGCTTTTGCATCTGGATGTTGTTCAGGAGCGTTTGCAGCGTGAATTTGACGTCGGGTTGGTGATTTCCGCACCGTCGGTGAAGTACAAGTTGGAACTGAAAGATGGCTCGGAGGTCGAAATCGACAATCCGACCTATTGGCCCGACCCAACCGTTATCGAAGCGATTACCGAACCCTATATCAAAGCATCGATTTTGATACCGGAGGAGTATGTTGGTCCGGTGATGGAATTGTGCCGCGAACATCGTTCGGAAAGTCAGACGATGAACTACTTGTCCGCGGGACGCGTTGAGGTTTCCAGTGAAATGCCACTCGGGGAAGTCCTCTTCGATTTCTATGGCAAACTAAAAATGCTGACCCGCGGCTACGGTTCCTTTGACTACGTGCCCATTGAATATCGTCCGACCGACGTTGTGAAAGTGGACATCCTGGTCAACAAAGAACCGGTCGATGCGCTCTCGTATCTGGTGCACCGCGATAAATCCCGAGCCCGGGCGCTTCACTACTGTGAGCAACTGGCCGAAGCGATTCCTCGGCATCAGTTCAAGATTCCGATTCAGGGAGCGATTGGAGGGTCGATTATCGCTCGCGCCACCATTCAGCCTTATCGAAAAGACGTGACGGCGAAACTATATGGTGGAGACGTATCGAGGAAGAAGAAACTGCTTGAGAAACAGAAGAAGGGGAAAGCCAAAATGAAACAATTTGGCAATGTGAATATCCCACAGAAAGCTTTTGTTTCCGTGTTAAGAGCGGACAAGGATTAGCCGTCCGGTCGACCCTTCGGACCGGTCGTAAGGCTGGTCCGTTAAGGTTCGATGTCTTGTGCGGATCTGGTTTGATTCTTTGTTACGAAAAGTTTGCAGCACAGAACCAGGCAACGATCACCAATCCGATTGCCGCGACGCCACAGCCGGTTTGCACGAATTCGTTGGACAGCCATCGAGCCGGCAGCCGACTGGCACCCCAGCCAATTCCCAGGCCGGCGATAAAGCCCGTGACATGGGCCAAGACATCGGTCCGTTCGTCGCCGACACCGATGAACGACAGCAGGAGGACGCCGGCGATCAAGGGGCTCCAGCGTTTCATGCGGTTCCCGCGTTCAAAGGAACGGGGCCGAAGGGCATGGGCCACCATCATCCCCAATGCGGCAAAGACGGCTGTGGAAGCACCGATCGACGCATGGTCGGCCGACTGGGCAAAGGCGTTCATGGCGTTGCCAAGGGCGCCCCCTAACGTGATGCACAGCCACGCGACTCCACCTCCAAATATGCGTCCTGCCATCAGGCCAAACAGGCCTCCAAACAGAAGGTTGGACGCCAGGTGCCGACTGTCCGCATGGAGTGTCAGGGCGGTGATTGTCCGCCACCACTCCCCACTCGTCACCTCCCCGGCTCGCATCACGCCAATCGAATTCCAGTCCCAGCCGTAGGCCGATAGGTTCGCCAATAACGCAACGGAGAGGATCGTTGCTGCGTAGAGAACGATTCCGGCAATCGCGCCGGAATAGGTTTGGACTTTGCTTGCCGGCCGCGTGGTCTCTGCGGGGTGGTCTTGTTGGTACGCATGCAATTCCGCAAATGCGGCGGGAACGTATTGGCTGGGGACAACCAGGACCCAAGATCCGGCTTGGGGGCGCATGTCGGAGGGAATTCCAACCGCTTCGAGAACCAGTCGAGATTCAAAACAGGTTTCGCGACTGGGCGCACGAAAGACAACTTCGTCTTCGAGGGGTAGGTTTGCCATTGGTTTGTCGATTTCAGCCACTGCGTGATGAACAAGGAGTGCGCTAGATGATTGGATTCATTGCTACACTTTAAATCGTCAGGATCGCTCGAAGATTGGCATGAATCGGGGAGAGAATCCGGACTTTCAGTCGCGATAATCGAATGAGAGGGTACCTTTTACCATACGAACGATTCCTCTCTGAATGGAGCTTGCCGTGTTTCTTCGCTTCTTAGCCGTCGTTTCACTCTTCGTGGTGACGGACAGTCTTAGCCTTCAAGCCCATGGAAATGGTCGAAACTGGAGATCTCCCGCCACTCCCGGCAGGGTCCATCTGGACGCCAGTTTTTTCGGAAATCCGCAGGATTTCAGTTATGGATACCGGGGTGTGTATCCCAACAACGGTTATGGCTATACCTACGATCCATATCGAACCGGCAGTTTCAAGGCTCCGGATTTGATGGACGATCCCTATTTTCGTTCCCAAATGAACGTAGGCCGAAGAAGGCACGCCCGGTAGCACAGGCTGCCAGCCTGTCGGTCAGCGAAAAACTGGGCCGATAGTCTCCTCCCCTCCTCTGCCCTGGCACCAACCCGGTCCTATTCATTCGCTGGAAGGTTCTGGACTTAGCAGGATCGCTTGAGCGTTGCCCAAGCGATCGGCGGTCATTTTCAGCATGTTCTGCAGAATGATATACGTATCGTCGGCGTCTAGACGCTCGTCGATCAATTCTTCACAGGCGGCCGCTTCGATCTGCTTTAGTTCATTCTCCAGCGCCAACAACTGGGATCGATTCGGTTGGTCGCTTAGTTCCAGCAAGATCTCTTTGATCCGTTGGTAGTAGGTATCGACGTGGTTCTTCCGACGCTGAGCGTACCAGCGATGGGCGCTGTGCAATCCACTGAAACCCAGTAGCAACAGGGTCACGATCAGCCCGATCGATTCGGCATTCTCGGCCAGGAACCCAGGGTCATTGCGATGGTAATACGCTTCGGCGCCGGGATGGATTGGGAATTGCAGAAACGCTTGCGCACTCGTTTCGTCAAGTTGACTTAGCTGGGCGATTTCTCGGCCGAGGACGGCTCGCTGCGCGAAAAGGGTTTCGGTGAAATATTTCGCATCGAAATAACTCAGGTCACTTCGTGCGACAAGGACCGCGTTGACCCCGACCGACGAAATCGGGGTTTGTGGACGCCCCGCGTAGGTCATCATCGGGATCTGAATATATGAGGCATAGGGATAATGAACCTGAAAACCATTGATCAGGTCGACCGGTTCGAAATAGGTCCCCGATTGTTTTGGATCCGCCAGCCGAATCGGCACCAGTTCGATCTCCTGGTCCTGCATCAGGTTTTCGATTACCTGGGCGCCGATTCCAACAAGAAAGAACGCCGCGTCCAGTTCATCGCTACGCAGTTTTTCGGAAGCTTGTTGGAAGGATTGGTGCTGGAGGTTGATCTCTTGCAGGTTGATCCGAGAGAAGTTGAGCAGTTCGGCAACGACCTGAAACGTTCCGCTGTCTTTCGCGCCAAGATTGGTTCGTTTACCGACCAAGTCGTTCAGGCAAAGGATGTTGGCCTCTTTGCGGCAGGCTAGATGGAGGACTTCTGGATACAAGGCGGCCAGGCTTTGTAGTCCGTCGCCGCCGATCGAATCGTTTTGAACGATCGCAATGTCCGCGGTCCCCTGTTCCAGACGCAAGATGTTTTCTTGACTGCCAGAACTTTGTTGGACCTGGACGGTGATATCCGGTCGCTCTTGCTGGGCAACTTCCGCGATCCGTGTCCCCACCGTGTTGTAGACCCCAAGTTCCGAACCTGTTGAAAAGCGGAGCGGGGCCGGAGATTTCCAAAGACGCTGGGTGATGAACAGAGCGAGCAGCAGCAAACAGAGGACAACAGTAGCAATGCTGGCGATTCGGTACATCGGGGAGCGTTCCTATCAGGCGATTGAATCCATGCGGGCCAGATTTTTGCACCGCTCAAAAAGATCCGCCGCAGCGGCCGGTAAGAACCGCCGCGGCTGCCTGTTTGATCGATGGTAGCGTTCAATATAGCCACCCTAGAGAACGCGTTAAGCAGGCGCGTGAGGTTACTGCACGCTTAACTTGCGACGATAGATGGTCTTTCCGTTTGTCACATAGAGATACTGATGGTCTTTGCCGGCCAGGATGCAGCTGGTCAATGGTTGGCTGCTATCCGGCGTGGGTAGGACTCCGCACATCCGGCTGGTCGGATCAAAGATCTGCACCCCTAGGGCACTGGTGACGTAGTATCGCCCACGTTTGTCGACAGCCATGCCATCGCCTCGAGCCGAAGGCATGTAAGGGGGAGGTTGATTGAAGTTGAATTCTCCCTTGGGATCAATTGGCTGACGAAGGGTCATCGTTGGCATTTTGGCATCAAGCGATCCATCTGAGTTAACACGGAAGGTCCAGGTGGAATGACCGCCGTACTCGGATACCGCTAGCGTTCCTTGGTCATTGGTTAAGGCTATCCCGTTGGGACGGAGAATGCCGGTATCTGCGACCGAGACCTTTTTTGTTTTTAGGTCGATATGGATGATTTGCTGATCCCGCGTTTGCGTGAAGAACAAATGTCCGTCGGAGGTGATTGCGAGGTCATTCGGTGCCACGTCGGTAGCGATGACTTCGGTTTCTCCCGACGCAACATCGATGGCGATGATCCGTTTCTGCGATCCTTGGCATCCGTACAGCCGGCCATCGGGACCAAATTCCAGCCCGCTGATCGATTCTTTGGCGATTTCATCCTGAGACCCATCGGCGACGTTGATGCGGTAGACGCCGGGGGCTCGCATGTCGGAATAGTAGAAATTGCCTTCCGCGTCGGTGCAGGGAGCGTCTGCAAAACCGAGGTCTTGCACGACAGGTTCCCAGGATTCGCCGGGAATCAACAGGTTTAGCAACGTGAAATCGCTTCGTAGGTCATCCTTGGTGTTGATTTCGGGTTCATTCGTTTCGGTACGCCACAACCACTTCATCGCTTCAGGGAAGTTAGCGCCGCCGAATTCGGAATTATGGCCATAGCCTTCTGCCCAATCAAAACGTACGTCGTACCCCATGTACTGCAGCGCAGCGGCCATGCGTTGGTTAGACCACGCCCAGCTGCCGAATGCGTTGTCGACGTCGCCGCTGGTATCCGCCATGTAGACGCGAATCGGTTTGGGTTCCGTCTTACGGACCAGCGCCGGATAAACGTTTCCGCCACGCAGGTTCGTGAAACTGCCAACGCTGGAATAGACTTTGCCAAACGCTTCGGGATGTTCCCAGGCAGCGGTGAAAGCACAGATTGCCCCGGAACTGCTGCCGCCGATGGCGCGTTGGCTGGGGTCGGACGTGAGTGAGTATTTCTTGCTCACTTCAGGAATGATTTCTTCTAATAAGAATCGCGTATAGCGGTCCCCAAGGCTGTCGTATTCCAACGAGCGATCGGAGGGTCTACCGTTTTTACCTCGAGTCTTCGTTTGGTCGTGCCCTGGGTTGAGGAAGATCGCAATCGTAGGAGGCATTTCCCCTTTGGCAATTAGGTTGTCAAACACAACCGGGACACGCCAGTTGCGTTTCGTATTGGCAAATCCAAGCCCATCTTGAAAAATCATAAAGGCTGTTGGTTCGCCAGCCTTGTACTGAGCCGGAACATAGATGGACCAATCCCGAATCGTATTCTTTAAGACTTTCGATTCCCACGGAGGCATCGCTTCGACAACTCCTTGGGGAACGTTTTCGTTGACGATTGCATCGGAGTGTGGTTCCCACTTGGGGGCTTCGTGGGATTGTTCGATATGCGTCGATTCGGCGGAGTCATCCCATAACCAGCGGAGGGCACTTGGGAAAACCTTTCCGCCCCATTTGCTGCTGTGGCCCCCTTCGGTGATTTCCTGCTTATACGTGTATCCGGAGAACTGTAGGGCTGCGGCAACGTCTTGGTTCCCTAAGGGCCAGCTTCCGTGAAGGTTTGAAAGATCGTCTTTCCCTTCTTGCAAATAGACCTTGATCGGTTTGGGCGCATCCTTGGTTTGGCGAATCAATCCAGGGTAAGCCCAGCCGCCACGGATATTGGTGTAACTGCCAATCTGCGAAAGAACTTTACTGAACTGATCGGGGCGTTCCCAGGCGACCGTGAACGCACAAATGCCACCGGAGGAAATGCCGCAAACGGCTCGCTGCTGCGGATCGGAGGAAACATTTAGATCCTTCAAAGCGACCGGGAGGAATTCATCGAGCAAAAACTTGGAGTAGCGATCTCCGAGCGCGTCGTATTCGAAGGAGCGATTGCTTTGATTGGATGCACCCTCTTTGGTGGCGGCAACGGTGCCGGGATTTACAAAGACCGCAATGGTCACCGGCATCGCTTTTTGAGCGATCAAGTTGTCGAAGACCGTTGGAACGCGAAACGATCCATTTGGTTTCGCATAGTTCTTGCCATCCATGAAGACCATCAGGCTGGCTGGTTTGGAAGCATCGTACTGTGCGGGCACATACACGCTGTACTCACGAGTCGTCCCAGGGTAGATCTCGCTGGAGTCAAATGTGCCGTTCGTCACCTTGCCCTGTGGAACCCCCGGCTGCGGTTCGCGATCTTTCGCATCGTCCGAGTAGAGAGGGGAGCAACAGGACAGGATCGCAAACAGAGCGAGCGTGTGAGCCAATAAAAAACGAGGTTGTTTCATCGAAGATGTGGGGAGTAGCAGGGAGGAGTTTGTGGGGGCGCCGGAGCGTCAATGCGAATACCAGTTTAACAAGGAAAACAGCCCGTTTGTATCGCCAAAAAAATTGCAAAGGCCAACGTCGCTCGGGTTTTCGGAGCGAGCGATTTAGAAGGCCAGGCTTCCCAGTAGGCCGTTGCTGTGCGGCAAGGCACTAAAGAAACTCAACTAGATCCGTCACGGGCCGTTGTCTTAGGGATTGTCGCCTTTCGCTCGGGACGTGAAATTTATAACTGACGAAAATCTGGCTCCCCTCTCCCCCAAAACAAGCCTTTGAGTCGCGTTCAATTGAACTCGATTGCGAACGGGTGATTCAATGTCAAACCTGTTTTAGGCGAGCTTGTTTTGAGGGCGAGGGGAGCCAGATTTTCTTTACTTATTCTTTTCACGTCCTCCGCGAAAGAATGTCGCTCCAAACTTCGTTATAGGCCTGGATCGTCAATTCAAAGAGAGAACGGTTAAGGCTGGGAACGTCGTTTACCGCGAGTGAAAACCGGTGCGAAATCGATTGATATGTGAATATCATGACGAACGCTGCCAAGTCTTCTTTCGATTGGCTGTCAACAAGAAAGTAAGCACTCGATGGTGCGATTACTGGGTTAGATGGTAACCGTTCCAGAGCCCTCTTCGCTGCGATCACGCATGATTGCGATTAGGCTCTGGGCGATTCCATTTGCACTATAAAAGGAGTGCAAAAATACAGAATGATTTTTAAGGCGTCGGCGATTGCACCTGAGGTGAAACCGCTCGGACCGCAGATCGTTCGATGAACGACCTTAAAACACTCTGCTCTGTTGTGAATTAATCACTAATAAAGCGTAAACTACGCGGTTTGGACGTTTTCGGCACATGGGCCTTTTGGTCCGCGACCTTCTGTGTACGTAACGCGTTGACCTTCACGAAGGTCATCAAAACTCACTCCCTGCAGGCTAGACGAGTGAAAAAACAGGTCTTTGTCAGTACCGTTGTCGATAAATCCAAAACCCTTGTCCGTAACTCGCTTGATCGTGCCTTCTGCCATTTCATCATTCCTAGAAAAATTGCCGCACCGCATTCAAACAGTGTGTTTACATGCCGTACTGCGAAGTAATCAGTCTATCGGAGATTCGCTGCAAAGGCTATGGCTTGAGTCAACGATATTCTGAGAACTTCTCGAATTACTGTTTTAGCTAGCCAAAACCAACTGTTTGCTATCGTTTTAACTGTTTGGAATTTTGCTGGTTAAGCCCTTTTTACGATTTCTTGCACCGGTGGATTGTAAGAATTGGTCTTAAACGTATTTATCATGCAACAACCGTCATCGGTTGGGCTGCACCTGAGGCGTTGAATTACGGACGATCTGTTTTGTTTTGATCGGTCGCAAGCACCGTCTGTAGAGCGGGTCGGATTTTGGCTTCAGATCCTGCGGCAACCCATCGCCAGCTGTGACCGAAGTCTTCATCGAATGCTTGTTTCGTCGGAATGTAACCAGGCCAGCATTCGCCGTAACCGATCGGCATTACGAACGAGTCGGGGCGCATTTGCTGGGCGATATGTTGATAACCGACAAAAGCTTCACCCGGGAATAGGACGATCTGAGCGGGGCCAAAATCGATGCATGGTAGATCGATCGGTTGCCCCGCATCGATACGCTGCAAACTGCTTAATCCCATCGCAGCCAGGATCCGCTCGCGAATCGGTTCTTCTTTATCCTTCAGGATCGCGGTAAGCGCCTTGACGGTAAACGCGTCCCCTTCGTGAAAGTCTAGATCGAGTTGGCGACTGCGGAAGTCGATCTGCTGCAGTGCCATCGTTTCAGTGTTGTCCCAGGCATCGACCATTCCCTGATAAAGTTTGTCGGCTAATTCTTTTCGGCGCGCCTGCGCCCCGTCGTTGTACTTTCCTGCGGTCACGTCTCCGCTACAGCCACTCACATAGATTTGATGAATCGCAGGGTTGTCGTCCTGTCGCTGTTTCCGGGCCATCCCCACGAAGTCGGCACTGATGTCGCCTCGCCCGTAATAGCTCATCGGATGGACCGCATACGCGCTGATCGCGGCGACCGGTTGTTTGTCGTTCCAAAAACTGATCGTTCTTAGCCAGGGATCGATCTCCCCTTCATCCGTCGCGGCGTAAAAGGCGTCTCCTCCGCTGCCGCTTCCGCGACTGTAATCGATTCGCCCGTCTGGGTGCACAACACGCCTCGTCGAAGCGACCTCATGGACTTTGGCTTTTCCCATTCCCAGGTGCGTTACCGGAGTCGTTTTCTTGAGCGATTCCTTGACCGCTGTAGCGACCCGTTGCACCGTGCGGCGGTGAAACGCCACGTCGCACATCTCGCCGCCCAGGCCGACGGATTCCAGCAAAGCCTCTGCGCCGGTGTCGGTGACGGGAGCATCATGTTGATGCAACGAGCTAAGCAGCACGCGTGTAGGCGTGGTCTTGGCCGCAAGAGCGATTGCACTGCGCCAGTCATCGTACGCACCATTGCGTACTTCACAGTAGTCCAACGCCAGGATCACGATCGGTTTTTGGTCACTAAGGATCACCATCCCTCGTGCATAAAGAGGATCGACCAATCGCTCAACTTTTCGTGGAATGATCGCCATGCTTCGGTGACCGATCGGGACCGTGATATCGACCGAGAACGTTGCGATTTGAAACGGATCCGCGGCATTCGCCGCTGAGGCACCGAAGGGGCTGAACGGAAGTGCCAATAGAATGAGCGAGAGAATGCCAGTTAAATTGCTAGACATAAGCGAGGATCCTGAATTGGTTGGTCATTTTTCGGTTGCGGTAAAATTGCGAATCGGTAGCTTGTGAAGCTGACCTATCCGGTTTTCTATCCCGTTCGAACGACGCGTGACGATTCCTATGCTTCCTGATCGCAAGACAATGTACGATGCGTTGGTTCGCAAGGATTCGCAGTATGAAGGGGTGTTTGTGGCAGGGATTCGCACCACAGGGATCTTTTGCCGCCCCTCCTGTACGGCTAGAAAACCGAAAGAGGCGAATGTCGAATATTTCCGTGATGCGAACGAAGCCATTCTAAACGGTTTCCGACCCTGCAAGGTCTGCCAACCGTTGACGGCACTGGGAAAAGTTCCCGATTGGCTGCAACCGTTGTTCGACCAGATCGATCAAAACGCAGATCAAATCTTCAAGGCTAGCGATTTAAAGGATTGGGGATTGGACCCCGTACGTGTTCGGCGGTGGTTCCAGAAGAACCGCGGAATCACCTTTGCCGCTTTCATGCGGAATCGTCGATTAAACAGTGCGGTTGGGCAATTAAAAGAGGGGACGTCGGTGGTCGCAGCGGCATTGGATAATGGATACGAATCGCTAAGTGGTTTCAGCGAAAGCCTAAAAAGCGTTTTGGGACAGGCTCCGATGTCCTGCAAAGCGAATAGCCTGGTGACCGTCGACCAGCTAGAGACTCCGCTGGGGCCGATGTTGGCCGGCGCGACTGAGGCTGGGATCTGCCTTCTGGAATACATGGAATCGCCAAGACAGGAAAAACAGATTTGCCAAATTCAGAAACGGTTGCAGGCGAACGTTCTGTTGGGGCAGACTCCAATGCTGAAGAAACTGAAGCGCCAACTAGAGGAGTATTTTAAGAAAGAACGCAAACAATTTAGTTTGCCTTTGCATCTTGTCGGGACCGATTTTCAAGTCAAAGTGTGGGAGGCTCTGCAGACCATCCCCTACGGAATGACCCGCGCGTATGCACAGCAAGCGGCCGGGATGGGGGATCCCACGGCAGTCCGAGCCGTAGCAAACGCAAACGGAGCCAACCGCATTTCCATCTTGGTCCCTTGCCATCGGGTGATTGGATCCAATGGCAAACTAACCGGATATGGCGGCGGGTTATGGAGAAAGCAGCGTCTGCTGGAGCTCGAAGGCGAGCAAACGTACATGCTTGAAATGTAGAGCAGGTTTCTACCGACCGAGGCGTGGTTTTTAGATGGTGCGGCCGGACGGGTTGCGGCGAATGCCATCACCTTTCTTAGCGGAACGGCGCAAGCCGTCCGGCAATCGCATAGAAAACAGAGTGAATTTGCCGGACGGCTTGCGCCGTTCCGCTAGGAATGATTGGGCTCCCCTTGCGTTTGGCTGGTTCCCGGCGACCGCCGCCGGGCCAGGTTACGTTACTGCGTTACCTGATGTCGGCGGCTCATTCGGATGATCCATCCGTTGTTTGCTCAAACTATGGAGCTGGAATTTCTGCTGAATCCAGCACCACGTGCTTGATCTTCTTGCGCATCCAGGTGTAGGTGATATGCACCTTGCCGTCGGCAGCTTGGATCATGGACGGGTAACTAAATTCACCACTGGCTTCACGTTCGATATCGGCAAACTTCTTCCAGTGAATTCCATCTTTGGAAACGGCCAAACTTAGGATCGCACGCCGTCCCCATCCGTTCTCTCCCGAGCCAAGCGGATTGTAGATCAGCAACTTGCGGCCGTCGGCCAAGTCGATGGCATCGATTCCTGAATTTGGATTCGGCAAATCAATCGCTTCCATCTTCGACCATGTCTTGCCATTGTCTTTCGAAAAACTGGTCGTGATGACGCTTTCTTTCGTCCGGCAGAGGACTTGAATTCGGCCATCGCTATGAGTCAAAAACGTGGGCTGAATCGCATTGAATTCTTTGGCGGAATTGATTGGTCCGACGCGGCTCCATGTTCCTGCAGGTTGCCCGTTGGACAAACCGATCGATTCGAAGTGAACGGTCCAGCCGTCGTATTCGGTGGAGCTGCCGCTCAGAAGCGTTTTGCCGTCCGCAAGCAGAATAGGCTGGCAGCGGACCGGCCCGTCAATCCCTTCTGGAAGTCGTTTACGTTCCACAAAGGTGCGGCCGCCATCATAGCTGACCATCATTTCGCCCCACCACGTCGAAGGCGTCGGGCCGACTTTGAAGAACAGCAGTGTCGGAGCGTCGCCGGGCGGTTGGAAGAGAACTGGATTCCAGCAGGGGTAACGCAGTCCGTCATGTTGGACGCCGTTTGCAACTTCTGTTGCTCTCGACCATTTTGTGCCGTCGTGATAGCTGGTCCAAATCCCAACGTCCTTGTGTTTCTCTTTTGTGCCGCCGAACCATGCGGCGACAAGGCCGCGATTGGTTTCACAAATGGTCGATGCGTGGCATTCCTTGTAAGGAGCATTATCATTGATCAGCGTGTCACTCTCCCAGCTGAGGAATTTGGGGGCCGCAGACTCTTTGGCGGGAGCCGCGGTCAATTTGTCAGCGGCGTAATCGACGCAGTCATCATGCGCGATGAAGTAAAGCCGCCCGTTTTCGGCGCCCACGATCAAGTCTGGTTTTTCGTCTTTGTTGAAATCGCAAACAGCTGGACTGGATGTGTGGCCGGCTACGTTGCGTTTGGCCAAGTTCCCAATCGATTTCAAGACGATTTTTCCGTCGCGTGTTTCGCAATTGCGATACCAAGTCGCGTTTTCTGAATTCGTCAGGATGTCTTTTCTTCCGTCACCATCCCAGTCGACAACCGCCAGTTTTACGCGTCCCGAACTACCGCAGCTGCGGGGGTTCAGTTGCAGAGGCTGGTTGTCCTCGTCGACAAAAATTCGCTCAGCAGGACCACCCGCCGAACGCAAAGTCAGGTAGCCCTCTTGATCCAGCATGACTAGATCAAGTTCTTTGTCGTCATCGAAATCGATCGCAACCGGAGTCGTACGCCACTGCGAAAGGGCGTCGCTCGATTTGGTTTGCCACCAGTACCAAGCGGGGGGAGTTTCTTGTTGCCCACTATCGAATGCCACATCGATCAGTTTGCCGGACTGATTCTTCAGCAACCCAATCTTGGAGAGAATTGAATTGTAAAGAATGTCCGGTTCGCCATTCTTGTCCCAGTCGGCGACGGAAAGGGTGGTGTAACCCCACTTGGCTTCGCAGGGACCTTGGATCGATCCACTTTCGCCCGCCAAAATTCGGAATTCTTTTTCTTCACCGCCAGCTGCGGATTGCGAACGGAGTAATTGAGGAGCGGACCATTTTGGCAACCCGTTATCGGCATCGCCAAGGTTTTCGAACAGAGCGATGTTCCCTGCGGTGTTTCCGCACAGAATGTCTTCGTCGCCGTCACCATCCCAGTCGTAGACATAGGGGGTTGCCAACGCACCAAACTTCAGCGTGTCGGCCTGTTGTTGAAAGTATTGTGGTGCGGAGAATACAGGAGCGGAACCTTGGAACTTGCCGGTGTTTTCTACCAAAGCGACGCGGCCATCTTCATCGCCAACAATCAGGTCAAGGTCTCCGTCCGCGTCCCAGTCAAAGGCGGTGGGAGTGATCATCTGAAGGTGCATCACCAGGGGGGCGCTGTTTTCGTCTTGCAGACGCTGCCCTGCCCCGTACACAGGTTCATTGCGAGTTCCGACGTTTTCAAAATAGGTAAAACCATCTAGGAATTCCCCGCACAGCAGGTCCAGGTCCCCGTCGTTATCGAAATCTGCAAAGTTCGGTGAAGGCCAACCATAGACATCGATGGCCCCCCCGGCTGCGTGGATCTTGGTTGGTTGATCGCTGTACTTTGGCGAATCATCGTTACCTTGGTTTTCGATCCAGTAGACGTAACCGTGCAGCGGCCCGTTTCGCCAACGTCCCGACGAATCATACGCGTTGTCCCAGACATATTCGGTCCAATCACCGGCGCCCACGACGATGTCGTGATCCCCGTCACCGTCGTAATCGACGTAACGCCACATGTTTCCGCGAACACGATTTTCGTGAATGTTGTCTTTGGGGAAGATGCGTTTTGGTTTCGCGAAATTGAATTCTCCGGTTGCAGGGTCTCGAGGGTATTCGTGACCGTTGCGTAGGATCCGAGGCTGACCGTCGACATAACTGACCTGCATGTTATGCGTCGCGGAACCAAGTCGCACGCCGGGAAGAAAAGTAGGCGTCTTCACGCTGGCGTCCTGCGTCGGGTTTTCGAAGAAGTAAACCCCGTTGGATGGTTTGTCGGGACACCCAACCAGCAAGTCCAGGTCTCCGTCGTTGTCGTAGTCCATCGGCATTGGCCATGCCCACAAACCGACGCCCAGGTCGACAGCTAGATCGGGATTGTTGTATTTCAGAGGCTGCAGTTTCCAGTCGTCTGCCGCTCCGTAATTGCTTATGCCAAACAGAAGCGGAACGAGAGTAAGCCAGCGGAATATGGAGGTGTGGATCATAGGAGGGAACTCGTGGAAGGAAGCCAATGAATCATCTGTGAAAATGGATGCGTTAAATGGAGTCCCGAAGGACCGTCGCATTTCGTTCAATCCGTGGAAGCCGGAACGCACTGGCTTGCGATTTGGAAATGTTTTAGGGGAGTGGAGCAACGCGGCACTGCACATCGTTTGTCGTTAACCGACAAACTGGATCGCCGCCGTTTCGGTAACGAAACGATACGTCATTTAGGTAGGGTATCCGCGTGAGCGGACACCCATTGTACACCGGACTGGCATTGTGAGACCTCCGCGCCACGAACGCAACAAATAAGCGGCGGAAATGCTGTTTTCTACAGATTTTATCGATGATCGCATTGTCGCTGACAAGCGGAATCCGTTGGCGAATTCACAGCCGTCGATTTAAGGACGCGTCGTCGCTGGTTCATTTTGCCTGGGGGGGCTGGCTGACCAGCGAACGTTGAGCTTCGATGACTCTTGGAATTTGAACCGCATTCAACGTTAGATAACGGTCACGACCATTTTTCTCGGGGGTGAACGTCGTAAATCCGTCGGCTTCCACTTCGACGTTTCCGGGTTCGGAAAGTCCAAAATAGTTTTCGTTGGGACGGACGGCGTAAAGGACGCTGGTTAAGTCCCAGGTCGGCCGGTTGTGGTCGGGGCCGCAGTAGAGAAGGTAAGATTCCGGGACGATGTGCGGCGTTTGATAACGAAAGTCATTCCGGATGCTGCTGCGAGGATAAGGGACGGCAACTCCGATCAAATAATCGCTCCAGACGACCGGGACTTCGTTCGGCCATTTCGCGGCAAAGTTCCGCATCGATTCTATCCCGTTGCGGACGTTGGCTTCCAGGAAGTGCGGTTGTCCTTTTACCGGTCGAAAGCCCCCTGCCATGACCGAAGCCAACCGCACCTTCTTCTTGATCAAATCCAGGCCGCTCAAATCACTGATTTTATCCGCGGGCGAATCGAGCAATTCCGAGAGGTTGGATCCTAATCCGACTTGGACAATGACGATCGACCCGTCGTCGGCAGCGGCGAGCGTTTTGCGAAGGACCGTGACCGCGTCGGGAGCGTCGTCACTGGAAAGTAGGTCATGTGGATAGCGAAAATCGTCTCCATCCTTTTGTTCGACTAGGTGAAGGTATTTACTGTCACGTTCCTGGGCATCGCGAGTGACCCCGATCGGAATGTCCGGACGGCCGTAAAATGTGTTGACGGCGTCTACGAAAGGAGCTGTAAGCGGATTAATTTTCGAAATCGTGACCGCTTCCAACGTGCACTCTTGGCGGTCCGCCAGCGTATGAAGCATCGCCAGCGCCAGGACATCATCCACATCCCCGGTGATATCGGTGTCGAAAATGATCGGCACAGGTGGCTTGGCCTGGCCAAAGACTGACGGGATGCAGAAACTGCTGACCAGCAAACTAAGTATGCAAGAACGGATCATTTCGATTTTCCCCAACGGGTTCTCAAGGCGTCCAATAAGACCGCAATCACGATGACGGTACCAGTGATGATTTGTTTGTTGGCATCGGAGACGCCGACTTGGGCCAAGCCCGATTGTAGTACCTGAATGATCAGGACTCCAAGGAAAGAGCTGACGACGCTTCCCCGTCCGCCCATCAGGCTTGTGCCTCCGATCACACAAGCCGCAATCGCGTCCAGTTCCATCCCGACGCCACCGTTTGGATCGGCGGTCGACATCAACGACGTCTGCGTGAATCCAGCTAGGCCACAGAGAACTCCGTTCATGGCAAAGACCGCGATCGCGTAGGGGGCCACACGAATGCCGGACATCCGAACCGCTTCTTCGTTTGTACCGATCGCGATGCAGTAACGTCCAAACACCGTTCGCGACAGAATGAATTGGCCCGCGATCACCGCCAACACGGCAACCACAAAGGCGGGTGAAAGCGAGATCCCCTCCAGCGGTTGGGCAAACCATTCGACTCGGCTGCCGATGAAAATCGATTGCGATTCCGTAATTCCCTTGGTGCTGCCTCGGGCGATCTGCAGCATCCCCAAAGTAACAATGAAGGATGGGATGCCAAACCGAATCGAGATAAATCCATTGACCCAGCCGCAGCACCCGGAGACAAACATGGCGGCCAGCAAGGCCGTCCCAAGATGCCAGTTGTACTTGGCCATCAAAACCCCGAGGACGGCTGCGGAAAGCGCAAGCAGGGATCCGACGGAGAGATCGATCCCGCCGACGATCAAGACCAGGGTCATTCCTACCGCTAAAAAGGTGAGGGCCGGAACCTGGTTCGCGATCGAGAACAGCGTCGAGGTTTGAAAAAAGTTGTCGCTGCAGGCACTGAAGATCCCGATCAGTACCAACAGGACCGAAATCAGTCCGACATGCTGAACCAGGTTGGCTGTAAGTCGATGTTGGTTCATTTAAGGTATTCCGAGAAAGAGGCCTGCATGATGTTTTCTTGGGTCCATTCGCCTCGTTTAAAAATTGCCACTAGCCTGCCTTTGGACATCACTGCGATTCGGTCGCACGTTGCTGATAGCTCTTCAAAATCACTGCTGACAATGACCAGTCCCTTTTGGTCTGCGGCAAGCGTTTCGAACAGTCGATAGATTCGTCGGCGAGCCGCAACATCGATACCACGTGTCGGTTCGTCGAAAAGAAATAGTTCGGCGTCGCGAACCAACCATTTGGCAATTGCGACCTTCTGTTGGTTACCACCACTTAACGTTCCGACCGCTTGATAAATGCTGTCGCAACGGGTGTCCAATTGCGCTCGCATTTCTTCGGCGACGGCGATTTCTGCGGATTGCTGAATCAGGCCAAACCGAGAAAACTTGCGTTGCATGCTGCACAGCGTTGTATTGATTGAAATCGACTTTGGCAGCAGCAATCCGTTTTGTTTGCGATCCTCGGTGACCATTGCCAAACCGGCTGCGGTCGCTTGACTGGGATGTTGGAAACGCTGCGGTCGATCGCTGGACTGAAGAAAAATTTGACCGGCGGTCGCGGTGTCGGCTCCGAAGATTGCTCGCAGCAGTTCGGTGCGTCCGGATCCCACTAAACCGGTGATCCCCAGTCGCTCGCCTCGATAGACTTCGAAGGAAACGTCGTGGATGACAGCGGTGCAAAGGCTGCGGACTCGCAACGCAGGTTCTTGGCTGCAGTAGGACGTGTGTTCTTCGCTGTTGGTCGGTTGCGTCCCACTCATCAAATCGACCATTTGATCGGTGGTGATCGAATCGGTTGGCTGCGTCGAAACCTGTTTGCCATCGCGGAGGACCGTGACTTGGTCGCTCAGTTCTGAAATCTCCGCCAGGCGGTGACTGATGTAGATGATCCCCACACCCTCGTTGCGCAGCCGTTTGAGGTGTTTGAATAGGTGGGCGGCTTCTTTGCCTGAGAGCGCGGCGGTCGGTTCGTCCAAGATCAGCAACCGGCAGCGCTGGGCAAGCGCCGCGGCAATTTCGATCATTTGCTGGTGCCCCACGCCAAGCGTTTCGACTTTGGTATGCGTATCCAGTTCTTGAAGGTCGAAGCGGTCGAGGGCTTTACGAGCATCCGCGTGCAAACGGCGGTTGTCCAGAATGCCAAATTTGGTGGGAAGGTTCGCCAGGAAAAGGTTTTCAGCGATCGAAAGCGTGGGGATCAGGCTCAGTTCCTGCTGAACGATTTGAATACCGTTTGCTTCGGAGTCCTGTTTGTTGTGAGGAATAAACGAATTCCCCGCCAACTGCATCGATCCGCCGGACGACGCAATCAGCCCACTAATGATTTTGCTGAAGGTGCTCTTCCCTGCTCCGTTTGCCCCCAGGAGCGCATGGATCTCACCCGCTCGAATGGTCAGCGAAACGTCGCGCAGGACCGTCACGTCACCATAACGTTTGCAAAGTTTGTCGGTGGTCAGCAGTGGACCGGTCAGGTTACCGGTCGCATCCTGGGGATCGGGCATGTTTTTATTGATCCAAGTTTTCTTTGTGGATCAAATCAACCGGCGTTTCTTGGTCTTCGCCTTTTTCTTGATCGGCGATCTGCTGTAACGCCGCTTCGATTCCATAGACCGCTAATTGATCGCCATGTTGGTCGGCGGTCGCCAAGACCTTTCCTTCACGGATGGCTTGTTGGATGGCGGTGATGTTATCGAACCCAACAATTTGAACTTCGCCCGTTCTGCCAGCATTTTTTACCGCCGCAATCGCGCCCAGGGCCATCGAATCATTGGCCGCAAGGATCGCGGTCGCTTCGGGGTGTTCGCTTAACATCGAAGAGGCGATCGTATTCGCTTTGCTCATTTCCCATTCGGCTGACTGGCTATCGAGGATTTCCATTCCGGCCTCTTCCATCGCCGCTTGGAATCCTTTTAAGCGTTGTTGAGCGTTGAAGGAGGTTCGGATTCCTTCCAGAATGAGAACCTTGTCACCGGTCCGGTTTTTGGCCAAATAATCTCCTACTTTCTTGGCTCCGGCCAGGTTGTCAGGACCGACAAAGGGAATCGAAACCGATTCTTGTTCCAAAATTTCCGCGTCCAATCGATTGTCGATATTGATCACCACCACGCCCGCTTTTTGGGCTCGCCTAAGCGCTGGCACCAGGGCTTTGGAATCCGCCGGTGCGATCACGATCGCCGAGACTCCGCTGGCGACCATTTCTTCCACCAAAGCGACTTGGCGACTGAGGTCGCGTTCGTCTTTGATGCCATTGACGACCAGTGAGTACTGGTCCGCATGTTCGCGTTCATGTTCCTTTGCCCCTTCCGCCATCGTCGCGAAGAACTCGTTCGCCAACGATTTCATGATCAGCGCGACACGAGGCTTGTCGGTGGCATCTGGGTCTTGGGGCGAACCGGGGGCGTTCCCTTGATCGGTCCCCTTGCTACAGCCAATCAGTAAGACCGCTGAGAAGAAAATCAGAGCGTACGCGGCGGGGTGATTGCAGTAACGTTTCATGATTGGGAGCTCACTAATTGTTCAATTTCTTGCCAAGAGGGCATACTGGATTGGGCACCAAGTCGCGAAGCCGCAATGGCTCCTGCGGCATTCGCGTAACGGACGGCTTCGGGAAGAGATTTTTGCTGGGCCCAGCAGGTGGCCAAGACCCCGGCAAATGCGTCTCCGGCGGCTGTCGTGTCGACGACGTTGGTGGTGAAAGCGGGCAATTGCCCTTCGTAGGTCGGACTGGAAAGATAGGTCCCTTGGTCGCCAAGCGTGATCGCGACATTCTGGCAACCTTGTGACCGCAGTTGGTTCGCGGCTACCTTCGCTTGCTCGATCAATTCGGCTGGCAGCGAGGTTAATTGTGAGGTTTCGCTTTGGTTGGGACAGAGCAAATCGACATCCAGCAGGTCGCTGGGAAAGTCATGAGGTGCGGGAGCCGGGTCAAGCATGACACGAACCCCCGACTGTTTCGCAATCCGGATCGCGGCGATCACGGTCTGGATCGGAACCTCCAATTGCAGCATCAACACATCACTTGCCGCGATGACGTCCCGATACGATTCGACATCGGTTTCCGATAGTTCTAGGTTCGCATTCGGGACGACGGTAATCGAATTTTGGCCGGAACGATCCAGCGAGATAATCGCCATCCCGCTTGCGCCGTCGGCGATTCGCTGGACGTTTTCGGTCCCGATATGGTGATCCTTCAGGTTCTGCAGCAGGCGGTCCGCGAAAGAATCGCTTCCCACCCGCCCAATCATCGTGACGTCCGCACCGGCTTGGGCAGCGGCGACCGCTTGGTTTGCACCTTTGCCACCACAGAACTCGGTCGACGATTCCGCAAGGATCGTTTGTCCCGGATTCGGGAACGATCTGCAGCGGACGACTAGGTCCATGTTGATCGATCCCAAAACCGTGATCTTGGGACGCCGCGATGTTTTGGCTTCCATCCGTTTTACTCAGCAGACGTGGGGGCAAGGTTGCTTGGCGGCTGACTGGATAACTGAACCAGGGCTTCCAACGTTGCTGGAGTCTGTTTCGGATCTAAAATCAGAAACGTATCACGACCATTGGCAGACGGTTTGAAGGTGGTGACTGCATCGTCAGCGATCGCGACGGTGCCGGCTTCAGAGGTTTTGAAGTAGCCGCGGTCGGGACGAATCGCGTGCAGGACGGACGTTAAATCCCAGGTAGGACGGTTGTGTGGTGGCGGTTGGAAACGACGATAGGCATCCGCAATAGGATGATGCGTGACGTAGTCGTAGTCCTGTTCAATACTCTCGTGTGGATAAGGGAGGGCAACACCGATTTCGTAACCGCTCCAGACAATTGGCGTTGGCCATTCTTTGGCAAGTTTCTGTGCCGCAGGAATATCCTTCGCGATGTTGTATTCGCCATGGCCCTTCAAGTGTGCCAGTGGATTGTCCGGCAAGGGGAACGCGCCAGCCATCACCGACAGCAGGCGGACCTTTTTCTTAATCAATTCCAATCCGGTTAGTTTGCTGTACTTGTCTGCGGGAGAATCAAGTAGGTTGGCGAGGTTGGTCGAAAAACCGACTTGAGCGATGACGACCGAACCGTCGGCTTGCCCAGCGAGGGCTTTGCGAAGAACCGAGACGGCATCCGGAGCCGATTTGCCGGACAGCAGATCGTGTGGGTAGTTCAGTTTGCCATCCGTCTTGGAATTTGCGAAGGCGTTGAATTTGCCTTCCGCACTGGTCACGCCACTGTCGCAGACTCCGATGGGGATGTCGCCTCGTCCATAAAACGTATTGATCGCGTCGACCCCGGAGGCGGCCAGTTCGTGATCTTTGGTAAGCGTCACTGCGATCAGATCGCATTCGCCGCGTGACTGCAATGCATGGATCACGCCAAGCGCAAGTGCGTCATCGCAGTCGTTGCCGAAATCGGTGTCAAAGATAATCGGAATCGGCTGCGTGGGGCTGTCTTCAGCCTGCAAGTGCAGCGACGCACCGGTAAAAAGTAGACAGGTTAGTAAAGCGGTCAATCGCGTCATCGTGGTGAAGCCTTTGCAATAGAGGAACGTTTGACAATTTTGGTGGTAACTTGGTGAATTTCAAATTTGGGAGGGCTTTTGGCTTGGATCGATTGGATGATCAATGCCGCGGCCTGTTTTCCAATCCTAGGAACGTCTTGGCAAACCGTCGCCAGGGGGACGGCCATCAGGTCGGAGTAGGGAGAATCATCGAACGAAACGATCGATAGTTCATCGGGGACTTGGATCCCCTGTTCCTGTGTGGCTCGTAGGGCGCCCATCGCGTTGGGGGTGCTTAAAGCGAACAACGCGGTGATGTCAGGGCGTTTAGAAAGCAAACGGTGCGTTGATTCGTACCCGGACTGCTCGGTGAAGTTATCGCCGTCGACCAGATCCGCATCCCATTTCAAATCGTGTCGCTGTAAAGTTTCCCGTAGCCCGCCAAGCCTCTCTTCGTTCGGTAGGGTTCCCGGCAGGCCTTGCAGGATTCCGATGGTCCGGTGACCTTGGGCGAGCAGTAGTTCGGCCGCCTGCTCCGACCCGCGTCGGTGGTCGGACGTGACCTGCATCATGGGGAAATCAGGGAACCCGCGGTCGACCAACACGATCGGCAACCCGGACTGATGCACGGTTAGGAGGTGGGATCCGTCGACGCCGACAGGACAGACGACCAGTCCTTCGACTTGCCGCGATTGCAGTTCGCCCGTCAGCTCTTGTTCGATGGAGGTTGTTTCGCGACTGTCCGCGACCAGGACGCTAAAGCCTTCCGCTTCGACGGCCAAGGCAATCTCGCGTGAGATCGCCGCGAAAAACGGGTTCGAAAGATCCGGAATCACCACCCCGATCATTTTCGATTTTTGTAAGCGTAGCGACCGCGCGATCTGACTGGGACGGAAGTCAAGCTCGCTGGCGATCCCACGCACCTGCTGCTCGGTTTGATCGCTAATGCGATACGCCTTGGCATGTCCATTAAGCACCCGTGACGCCACGGAAACACTGACTCCGGCAGCGGCAGCTACCTGTTTCAGTGTGACGGTGGTGGGGCGGGAACTCATGGTGGAAATTAGACCTTTGGATGGTTCGTAAGGGTTTTGCACAATCGATTGTGCAGAGTCTAACGGGCGGGTATGCCGCTGTCCAGCTTTTTTGTGATTGTTGCCTTTCGCTTGGGACATGAAATCAAGCAGGTGACGGTTTCCGAGTGAGGTCGCTGCTGTGCGGCGATGCATCAGAAAATCCCCACCCGCTGCGTAATCGAGGGATTGCAGAGCGTGGCCCCGATCCCTCGCTTACGCAGCGGGTTGGAATTTCGACTGCCTGCTGGCCCAGAGAGTCAGCCTCATTCAATGACGGGCAGAAGCAATGCAAACCGCTTCGGAGATCGCTAGTCCGTCACCAAAAAATTTCACGTCCTGAGTGTAAGGCGACTATGGGCGAAATTCGGCGGCTCGAATTTTGTGACGCTTGAGCAGTTTGTCCAGCCCTTGTCGGGAGAGGCCTGCTTGCCGTGCGGATTGCGAGATATTGCCTGCATGTTTTGTGATCAGCTTGATCAGGTATTCATGCTCGGCGCTCTCCATCGCTTCATCGCGCGAGATTTCGGTCAGGTCTTGGATGGCCGAAAGCGGGGTTGGCAGGTCGTTGCGCAATGTTTGCGGAAGGTCGGAAACCTCGATCGTCGACGTTCGGACCAGTGCGAGCGCTCGTTCGACGACGTTGCGAAGTTCGCGGATGTTTCCAGGCCATGGATAGGACTGAAGACGTTCCAGCGCTTCTTTCGAAAACCCTTCAATGTTCGATTCAGGGGGACGGAGTCTTTTGAGGAAATGATTCGCAAGCAGAGGGATATCTTCGCTCCGGTCGCGTAAAGTCGGGATATCGATATGGATGACGGCCAGACGGTAGTAGAGGTCACGACGGAATCGCCCTGCGTCGACTTCGTTTGCGAGCGAACGGTTGGTCGCGCAGATGAACCTTGTGTCGACGGTCACCGGTTTCGAGGTCCCGAGAGGCGTAAACGTTTGCTCCTGGATGGCTCTTAGAAGTTTCGCTTGCGATCCTAACGGTAACTCACCCAGCTCATCAAAAAAGGTGGTCCCTTTGTCTGCTTCGGTTAACAGACCTGTTTGGTCTTTGACCGCCCCGGTAAATGAGCCCTTGATGTGCCCAAACAAAACGGATTCGAATAGGGAATCCGGAACCGCGGTGCAGTCGATGACTTGAAACGGAGCTGCATGTCGAGCGCTAAGCCGGTGAATTGCCTTGGCGATCACCTCCTTGCCGGTCCCGCTTTCGCCAGTGAGCAGCACATTGGCGTTTGAGTCCGCGACCCGCTGAATGATCTCGGTCAGATCTTTCATCGGTTTGCTTTCGCCGATGATTTCAGCGAACGCTGACGATTCCACGTTGATGCGGTCGGTAGCATTCGGGGCGGACGGGGGCGACGTTTCAGAGGTTTCGGTAGTCGTCTTCGGGGCACTGATTTCAGCTTGACGAAGGGCACGTTGGACACTGCCCAGCAGGTCTTCCAGCTTGACTGGTTTCAGCAGGTAGTCCGCGATCCCCAAGCGGATGCTCTCGATTGCGGTCGGCAGCGAGGGGACTCCGGTAATCACAATGAGCGGGACATGGGCATGCTTGCTGCGACTTTCTTTGAGCAGTTCAAGTTTCATGTTTCCCGGCATGCTAAGATCCGAAAGCAGCAGATCGAAGGGCTCGTTTTGGAGTGCCTGAATCGCTGCATTTGCGTCCGAAACACAGGTGCAGTGGTAGCCTTCGTTACGAAGGAGCTCGCCCGTGGTTTGAAGATAAAGCGGCTCATCGTCAGCGATTAGGATTCTAGCTTGGCGGGGACGCTTCATTGAATTGGACTTTTCCTAAATTGGTACTGAGAACGGGGACAGAAAGTGGCTGGCAAGGAAGAGATTCGCGACGAAAATCCGGGGCGTGGTCTGCCGAGTAACATGCAACCGATCGGTGAAGAATTTTACCGAGCCATCGCTGAATATACATACGACTGGGAAAGTTGGTTCGCCCCGACGGGACAATTGTTATGGGTTAATTCGGCGGTCGAAAAGTTGACCGGATACACGCCGGAAGAATGTTTGGCGATGAACGACTATCCGCTTCCGTTGATTCTCCCCCAGCATCATGGGCGTGTGGAACGAATTGTACAGGACGCGCAGCAGGCGAGAAGCGAAACCGATATTGAATTCCAGGTTCGGCACCGTGATGGCAGTAAACCGTGGATGGCCGTCGCATGGCAGCCGATGTATAGCTCTCGGAATGAGTATCTGGGGATTCGGGCAAGTGTCCGCGATATCTCGGAACGCCAGATGATGCGTGAGCAGTTGAAATTGCATAACGAGCACCTAGAACAACTGGTACAAGAACGGACCGCTCGGATTGTCGAATTGGAGAAACACCGCGGAAAAATGGAAAGGTTGGCGGCGTTAGGGGAATTGGCCGCGGGGGTGGCCCACGAAGTAAATAACCCATTGGCGGGGATTCGAAATGCCTTTGCACTGATTAAGTCCAGCCTTTCGCCGGATTCCAAGTATTACAACATGCTGGATTTGATCGATGACGAAATCGAGCGAATTGGCAATATCACCCATCAAATGTATCAGCTTTATCGACCGAGTCAGCAGCAGCCGGCACGGTTTTGCGTGCGGCGGTCCCTGCTTGAGGTTGTTTCACTTTTGGAGCCTGCCGCAATGAAAGGCTGTTCGCCAGGTGGGGTGTTGGATGGAAGCCCGGGGGGACCTCGGTCGTCAGCTGATTCGGAAGATCGGACGGAGGATTCGGATGAGCCGATTCCGGCAACCGATTTGCGAATGGTCACGAAGCAAGGGGTTTCCATCTGGTTGACGGTGGGGGACACGGTGCCGGTCGATTCATTGGAGGAAACGGAGGTCGTGTTACGTGAAGGAGAACTTAAGCAGGTTTTGCTAAACCTGTTACACAATGGGCTTCAGGCGTCGCAACCAGGAGACCGGGTAACGATCGAGCTTCATACCACTTCGGAAAAACTGATCATTCGTGTGAGAGACCAAGGAGCCGGGATCGCGGCCGATGTGCTGCCTCATATTTTCGATCCGTTCTTTTCAACGAAGACCGAAATCCCGCGACAAGGGATGGGGCTCGGTCTGTCGGTGTCGCGAAGTCTAATTGACGCGATGGGAGGCGGTATCGAAGTGATTAGTAAACTTGGCGAAGGGACCTGTTTCCAAGTCGTGTTACCACGCGTTGTCGGATGCGAAGTACCGGGCAGCTAAGAGGAGCCTTGAATGAATCTAGCAGGGACCGCGGCGATTAAGAGTTTCTAACGGACTGCTAAGTTCGGACTGCTTGTTAATGAGCGACCTGCCATAGAACCGATGGGATCGCTGAAAATTTTGGGAAATGCTTCCCTAGGCTTACGGTCACGTCTTGTGCGGACCGTATTCCACGCGTGCGGTTTATAGATGAAACGCTCCGGCGCGTTCCGGTTGAAACGAAATGTTTTCGATCCGCTTTCGGCTTTCCCGATCAGCGACACGGCAGGTCACATTCTCGCCAGCGCGGCTGCCTAACAAGATCGATCCAAGGGGCGAAAGGATCGATAGTTTTCCCTCGGCGATACACGCTTCCTCAGGATAGACGAGCGTGTAAGTATCGACTTCGTGGTTATCCAAGTCGCAAAGCTTAATGGTTGAATTCATCGTAACGATGTCCGCCGGAATCGCGCTAGCTTCGACGACATTGGCAGAGGATAGCTTGAGCGTCAGGTTTTGAATGTGCGGACGCGCTGCCCCGATCGAAGCGGCAAACTCCGTGGTCAGAAGGTGCTGAAGCCGAGTCACGTCGACCTGGGATGCCGTAATGATTTGAGGGCTCATCGGTAGTGGAGAAGGAGAGTTCATGGTCAAATATCAAAACAAAATATAAAAGAGGAAGGGACCGTTCGGCGGAAAACCGATCGGTCCATACTGGGCGGGAACTAGAGTGCCGCACGAAGGGTAAGGGCGATTCCAAGTAGAGCCATTAAAAGAAGATGGCCGAGTAATCGTTCCCTCTGAGTCCATCCTCCAACTCGCGCCGTAAAACCTCGCTGAGCCTTCCCAAGGGATCTGGTATCTGTTGAATACATGTCTACCTCCAGATTGTGAGTCAAAGACCAATCCTATCCATGGGTAACATGTGAGAGACCTAACGCAATCAACGTGCCGTGTTATCAAACGAAGGTTCTGTGGATCGCTCAGATACAGCCGTTTCCCTTGTAGAATCGCGTAAAAAAACAATCCAAGATTGCCAGCCGCCATTTCCAAGCGGGAAAAACTCCGGCGTAATGCGTCAACCGAAGATGACAGTGTCAACGCTGTTGGGAAGCCATAACTGGCGTAGTGGACGAGGCCACGAGTCCCATTTTGCCGGACTCGTGGCCTCGTCCACTACGCTAATTAACGCGAGGCACCAGAAAATCTCAACCCGCTGCGTCATGTGCCGTCGGTATCGTCGGAAGCGAAAGAACGCCTTTCATCATCCGCACTCGCGGATCAGAAGGCGACGACTTTAGGAGTCGTTGTCCGATGCGAACGTCGATGGATCGCAGCGTTTTACGATCTTGGTATTCTGGGAAGCCGATGCACCTGAGCTTGTTGCATCGCCTTCCTTACGCTCCGGTCGATGGTACGAGTTCACCTCTGCAAGCTATGCCAGGATCTCTTTGACGACTCGGCCGTGGACGTCCGTTAGGCGGAAGTCTCTGCCGGCGTGGCGGTAGGTTAGTTGTTCGTGATTTAATCCCAGCAAATGGAGCATGGTGGCGTGGAGGTCATGAACGTGCATTTTATCGACGACCGCTTTGAAACCGAACTCGTCGGTTTCTCCGTAGGTCATGCCACCTTTGACTCCGCCACCTGCCATCCACATCGTGAATCCGTGATGGTTGTGATCGCGTCCACTACCACTTTCGGATGTTGGCGTTCGCCCGAATTCGCCTCCCCATACGACTAGTGTGTCTTCCAGCAACCCGCGTTGTTTTAGGTCGCCCAGCAAAGCGGCAATCGGTTGGTCGATCGCCTTGCATAGTTTCGGAGTCGTTTCATTGTGTTTGCTGTGAGTGTCCCACGGTTGACCGTTGCCGTAGTAGACCTGTACAAAGCGGACGCCTCGTTCGACCATGCGCCGAGCCAGCAAGCAACCGTTGGAGAAGTGCCCTTCCCCGTAGGCATCGCGAGTCGTCTGCGTTTCGCGGTTCAGATCAAACGCTTCGCTCGCTTCAAATTGCATCCGATAAGCGGTTTCCATTGCCTCCATGCGAGCTCCGATTTCTGAATCGTCGCCTCTTTGGTGAACATGTTCCGCGTTCAATTGCTGCAACAGATCAAGTTGCTCTCGCTGCGATTCCGGTTTCCAACGTGTATTGCTAAGGTGCGGAATCATTTTCTCCGGCTGAATCGTCGAGTGATTGATGTACGTTCCCTGAAACTTGGATGGCAGAAAGGCACTGTTCCAGAGGATCGAAAAGCGGACCGGACGACCGGGGCAAAGGACGATGTAGCCCGGTAAGTTTGCATTTTCACTCCCCAGTCCATACAGGAACCAAGCTCCCATACTTGGACGCGTGGGGATGATGGTGCCATTGTTCATCTGCAGTAATGCAGGCCCGTGATTGGGGTTGTCGGCATGCATCGAATTGAGGACGCAGATGTCGTCGATATGTTGGCTCAGTTTCGGCAGGAGCTCGCTAACCTGCAGGCCGCTTTCACCATGTTTCTTGAATTTAAATGGTGAGGGAAAAAGGCCTCCGGTGGGACGTTCGGTCAGCAGGTCGGCACCCTTTGGTTTTGTCCCTTCGTATTTCTTTAACGCGGGTTTCGGGTCAAAGAAATCGCCTTGATAGGGGCCGCCATTCATGAACAGATGAATGACCCGCTTAGCCTTCGCTGGAAAGTGAACGCCTGGTGAAATCTGAAAATTCGTCGGTGTTGGGGGCGTCGAGGCAAACAGCTGCGAAGCGCCTAGCATCCCCATTCCACCTCCAAGCTGCTGGAGGATTTGTCGGCGGCCGAGGTTCGTTGAGGCCTGTTGATTGTGGTTCATGGGACGGTCCTCAGTCGATGAAAATGAATTCGTTGGAAGCCAATAAGACCTGAGCGTATTGCAGCCAGCGGTCGGAGTGTTCTTTGGATTGGGGATCGCCAAGAAAAGATAATCCCAGCTGTTTTTGGTGGTCGGTCGGCGCACGCCCGAAGAGCAACTGGTAAAGGCGTTCAATCCTTGGACCGTCTTCGTCGATTTGTTCGGTCTTGAAGCGTTCGACCAGTGCACTTGCCTGTTCTGCAAGGAGCGGGCCGTTCAGCGAGTAGAGTGCCTGCAGGGCGGTGGTCGTGGCGACTCGCTGTGGGCTGTGCTGCGTTGGATCGGGGAAATCGTGCACCATCAAAGTCGAGGACATGTCTCGACGGTTGATCGTTGCATAGACCGTTCGTCGGCGGTTGGCGGAGGAATCTAGTTCGATCGATGGACCACCGATTTTGCTGTCCAGTACATCGCTTGCGTACAGCATCGCGTCACGCCACTCTTCGAAGGAGAGCCGACGACGGTTCATTCGCGAGAGCCACCGGTTGCTCGGATCCTTCTGTTCCCGCGTCGCTTCCGGCATCGAGGATTGTTGCCAAGCTGCCGACAGCACGATTTCACGGTGCAGTCGTTTCATTGACCAACCATTTTTGATGAACCTGCCGGCAAGGTCTTCCAGTAGATCGGGATGGCTTGGCCGTTCGCCTTGGTTTCCGAAGTTGCTTGGTGTGGCGACGATCCCTTGACCGAAATGGGCTAACCAGATCCGATTGACAAGGACTCTAGCGGTCAACGGAGCCGCTTCTTCGAGGATTGAATCGGCAAGTTCCAGACGACCGCTGCCCTGCTGATAGGGCTGGGGGGATTCGGATAGAACTTGCAGAAATTGCCGCGGAACAATCGGGCCAGGGCGATTGGGATTGCCGCGAATGAAGGCGGGGAGGTCGCGTGGTCCCGGTCGGTATTCCAGACGCGTCCCCTCTTGAGGCGTTTTACCGGCTCGCACGACGTAGGTGGCTTCCTCAACCAAAGCGTTTGCCATCGGAGTGTCAAAGTCTGGCGTCGAAGATTTAATTTGTTTGATGTCAGCGGTCAGTTGGTCGATCTTTTCTTTGGGGAGCGGTTTGGCTTTTTTCAGTTTTGCCAGTTCCGTTTCCAGCTTGCCAACCTTTTCACGTGCGATCTGAACGGGTGCAAACCGTTCCGCTTCGATCATCGGTCGCTCAGCGATTCGGGTGCTCGCGAAGATCCCGGCCATTGCGTAATAGTCCTCGGTGCTGATCGGATCAAACTTGTGATCGTGGCAACGGGCACAGGCGACGGTCAAACCCAAGAAGGTTCGCGATACCGCATCGACGCGTTCCTCCCATTCGTCCGCCACAATGACGCGAATAATCTCGCACGGCAACTTCAGCTCTTTCCAGTAAGCCGGGCTGAGGGCCAGGAAGCCGAGTGCCGGCGTATCTTCGGGGCCGGTCGAATCAAGGAAGTCGGTTGCCAATTGACGGCGAACAAAATCGTCATAGGGCATGTCCGATTGAAAGGCTTCGATTACCCAGTCGCGATAGAGGTGAGCCTTGGTCGTTTTGGGTAACCAACTGGCGGTGCGATCGGTGTAGCGCGACATGTCCAGCCACCAGCGGGCCCACTTCTCGGAGTAGGCAGGTGTGTCCAGTAATTCGTCGACCAAGCGTTCGTAGGCTTTCGGTGAATCGTCCTCCAGGAAGGCTTTCACTTGATCGGGAGTCGGAGGCAATCCGGTCAGGTCAAAGTACAACCGTCTAACCAAGGTAAGTGGTTCCGCTGGTGGGGACGGTTGAAGATCCTGTTGTTCCATCTTCGCCAACAGAAAGGTGTCGATGCGATTTCTGGCCCAGGAAGGGTTCTGGACGGTCGGCAATGGCAGTTCGCGAAGCGGTTGAAAGGACCAGAACTGACGCCCCGCGGCAAAATCAATTTCCCCGTTCGGGCGTTTGTCGGCCTCGGTTTCACTGGAGGCGGGAAAGGGTGCCCCTAGTTGAACCCAGTGTTCGATGTCCGCGATCGCTTGGTCATCCAGTTTGCCTTTGGGAGGCATTTGGATGCCACCGTCGTAGTGGATCGATTCGATCAGCAAACTGTCCAGTGGGTTTTCGCGATCGATTGTTTCTCCGCTGTCGCCGCCAGCGGCCAAACCCGTAGCGGTATCAAGCAGCAAGCTGCCATGGACCGTTTTCGCATCGGCGGAGTGGCATGAGAAACAGTGTTCCGCGAAGAGGGGGCGGATTTTCCGTTCGAAGAATTCGACGCCATCCGCATTGGGTTGGTCAGCACACAGAGCGGGACCTTGGGTGCAAACGATAAACAGCCCGAGCAGTAGGCATGTGAAACGCGAAAACATAAGCGGCGAACAGCAAGTGGGGCGGGACGGAGGCTGCGAGGTGGGGCTCCTATTGTAGCGAAAATCGAGGCGCAGGTGGAGCGTTTTTGAAATGTGGCCAATCAGCCAATGTCGCAGTCTTTTAGACGCCAGGCGGGTGTTTACCGGGAGAAGACCGAGTACTGGAATCCGGTCAACCAATCATCACTGTCGCGGCCTTCAGTCGTGACCAGGTATCGCGAGTAGAACGTCAGTCGTGATTTTCCTGTTGGCCAGAAATGCAGTCCCACCTCCGGATAGACGCTGCTCAGCCAGGCATCTGGCTCTGTTTTGGTTTCGCCCCGTTCATCGGTCCTGCCATCGTCATCATTATCGACGCCGTCATCCGTTGCGTCTTCACGTGTCGTGGACAGCCCATTGAAGGTCCCGACGCCGACAAACGGCGTGACGCGAGCGGGTAGTTGCAGGCGAACGCCCGTATCCAGGCCAGCGAACCAGTCCTCGTGTCCCACAAATCCGGAAAGGCTGATTCTGGAGCTGTGCCAGCTGCTTCCGTAGCTCTCATAACCGACTTCGGCCCCAGCCAAGGCACTCTCTCCTTTGCCACGAAACTGAGCCCCGCCGGAAACGAAGGGACCACCAAGACCGGAAACGTGGCGCGCATCAACCGATTGTTTTAGTTTGCCGGCCAAGTCTCCTTTCTCGGCTCCGTCCTGGTATTTTTCAGCATAAACGGGATCGTCCATCGCGTAGCGGCTCTTCAGCAGCGATCCACACCCTGTCATGACAGGGATTAAAACCAGCAGGACGGCTATCGAGCGAGGGATCACCATCCGTGGGGTGTATCCTGTCTGTGGCTCAACCGTCAAGACAAATCACCGCTCAAAACCGTCTCATGCTTGGTTTAGCAGGTATTTCGGGGGACATGAAATCAGTAAGGGATGTTTTTAGAAGAGGGATAAGGTCGCAGGAAGCACCGTCTGGCGACGATAGCTATGGCAGTCGCGTGGCTACGCTTGCCAGAGCGTGGACAGACCGGTCATCCGTCACCAATAAATTTCACGTCCCGAGAAATGAGGCTGAAATCGGGACCGCCTGAGCAAAGTCGGTCGCTCGTCTGGATGATTTTTTTCGGTTCGTCCGTATGGCGGAAACTCCATATCGAAATAGACGTTAAACCAAACGCGCTCCGAAGAGGCCGCCGGACTAGGCTGGACCGGATGACATTGGGTGTTTGCGATAAGAGCAGTCGTGTGCGTCGTAGCGCGCCCCGCGGATCAGAGTTCGATAGACTGGACCCCCCTCTCCGCTCGGTTGGCGTGCGGTTTTTGGCAAAACCCTGACTCTGTCGAGGTCCCTATCCGGCCGCTTTTGTTGTGCGGGAGGCTACCATGGTTGCTGTCGATGTATCGCATAAGGAGTCGTATTGATGTTGCGTCTGATTCTGGGACTGGGGCTGATCGTTTTTTGTGCGATCGGATGGGGATTCGATGAACCGGGCGAAGGACGCGAGAACGTTCAGGTCGATGCGGACTTGTTGATCGTCGGTGGGACCGAATCGGGATGTGCGGCTGCGGTGCAAGCGGCCCGAATGGGAATCAAACACATTGTGATCGTCAATGACATCGAATGGGTTGGAGGCCAGTTCAGTGCGGAAGCGTTGGGGGCAATCGATGAAAATCGTGCCCACGGATATGACGGTTCGGTACCCGTCCCTCGTTCCGGACTGTTTCGCGAAACCATTGACTGGATTGAAAACGAGAATGCCCGTCGGTATGCAGGCGTCAAGCGTCCCGGTAATACCCGTGTGATCACGACGGCCCGTCCAGAAGTCTCCCGCGACGCCTTTTTGCACCTGCTTGCACCTTATGAGAAAACCGGGCAGATCCAACGCTATTCCGACTTTGTTGTCGCCAAAGCGTTGATGGCGAACGAACGATTGACCGGAGTTGTCTTTCATTCGCAGGATGATCCCGAAAACAAATTAACCGTTCGTGCGCCGATGACGATCGACGCGAGCGACTGGGGGGACGTGATCAAGGCGTCGGGTTCCGCGTACGATTTTGGAATCGATGCGAAGGACGAATTTGGAGAACCGGGGGCTCCGGCATCGGGGGATCCGCCGACCGACATGAATCCGATCACCTACTGCATGATTGTCGTCGAACAGCCGGAGGAGACGCGGATTGCGAAACCAGAGGGATACGACAAACGGCGTTTTCTAGGGACTTGGAACTGGATTGAAGAGGAGTTCGCCTATTCGACTCGCCGCTTAGTCGATGCGAAACATTTTTCGCAAATCGAGCATCCCGACGTCCTCCTGATCAACAACCCCAACATTGATTATCCCGTGGACGTTTGGCCCGCGAAGGTTGCCGCAGCCTTGGAAGCAACCGAAGCGGGAGCCTCCAAGAAGAACTTGGTTGAATTGACTTCCAACCAGCGCGAAATCGTTTTCGCCGATGCTAAAAATCATTCGCTGCAGTATCTGTATTATTTGCAGTCCTCCTTTCCGAAGTTCCGGCGTCTGGCTTTAAGTGAAGAATTCCAGACCGCGGATCGAATGCCACCCAAGCCGTACATCCGCGAAGGGCTTCGCTTGGTTGCAAAACATATCGTCAAAGAACAAGAGGTCTTGGGATTTGGGGGGCGTTCGTACTATGCCAATGCGATGTTCCCCGATGCCCTCTTCGCTTGGCAGTTTGAATTGGATTTCCATCCCACGGCGCGTCACTGGTTGTCAGATGAAGGAGCCGCGGGCCCTTGGGACGCGAGGTTTCGTGGGAACCGACGATTTGGGAATGGGGGAACCGGCCGTGCGGTCTTTCCGCTTCGCAGTTTGGTCCCCGTCAAAACCACCGGTCTGCTGGGGGCTCAGAAAAATCTCGGTTACACCAGTATCGTTGGATCGTCGTGCCGCTTGCACGATCAATCGATGGCGGTCGGCCAAGCTGCAGGTGCCGTGGCCGCGATCGGTTTGAAACGGGATGAAACAGCCGGTTCGCTGGCGTTTGACGCCGAGGCGATGGCGGAGATCTGGGAGGGCCTGCTGGACGTTGAGAATGGAGCTGGATTGGTGATTTGGCCATTCGGCGACGTCGATCCGTATGATGACGGGTTTGCGGCAATTCAGCACTTGGCACTACGCCGTTTGTTACCGCTTTCCGCCAGAGAGACAAGTTTTCAGCCAGACGAGGACGCGACCGCAGCGTGGTGCCAACAGGTTATCGAACGTCTGCAGGCAAGCGGGTACGAGCCCGTTTCAATCGACATCGAACGGAAAGGATCCCGTCAAGAATTCGCCGTTGCATTGTGGAATGAACTGAAAAAGCAGCCGACTCCAAAACGAACTTGGAAAGCCGCCGGGGATGCGGACGACGATGGCATCGCCGATGTTCAAGATCCCCTGCCCTTCACTCCGGGGAAGACGCTGTGGAAAATCGAAGCCAATCAAGACGGAATCCCTGATGCTGAACCCGTTTTGGCAGAGCGAGCGGAGCGGTTCGATTTTACCTCGGCTGGTGCTACGGTTCCCGACGGGTTTTATAAAGACTGCGGAGGTCTGTTTGACGAAAAAGTCGGATATGGCTGGGCTCGCGACCTCTCGGCGAATACTCGTTTTCGAGCCGTATTGGAGGATTCGCTTCGCGACGGATTCGTCTTCACGCGAACCGAAGATACCTGGGAACGAAGTTTGGCGAACGGGAAGTACCGGGTCACGATTTGTTTGGGGGATTCCGATCACGAGCAATTGAATCAAAATGTCCGAATCGAGGGAGTATCCGTCGCGGAGTCGGTTGATACGATGGCGGGCGGCTATCACGAGGTGCAGGTCCAGACTGAAATCACCGACGAACGGCTAACGATTCAGATTGGACAAGCGGCTGGGGAAAGCAATACCACGCTGAACTGGGTGATCATCGAACCGATTCACGTCGATTCGAATTGAACGCCGATGACGCCCTCGGTTCGGTTCGAGTTCTTTTTGGGAAATTGGGAAAGACTGCGATATGCGATTAGATTTTGATGACCGATTTCGCAAAGAATTACCCGCAGATCCCAATGAGGAAAATAGTCGTCGTCAGGTCAGTGGTGCACTGTTCTCTTACGTGACTCCGCGGGTTCCGACGGCTCCCAAAGTGCTGCACGTTGCCCGCGAGGTGGCCGAACTGGTCGGATTGACCGAGCAGCAGGTCGCTTCCGATTCGTTTCGCGACCTGTTTAGTGGCAAGCAGGTGGCGGCAGGGACACGTCCGTACGCCATGGCTTATGGCGGGCACCAATTTGGATCTTGGGCCGGGCAGTTGGGCGATGGCCGTGCAATTAATTTGTTTGAAGTTCGTCATCGCGATCAGCAGTGGACGTTGCAATTGAAAGGAGCCGGGGCAACGCCCTATTCACGGATGGGCGATGGATTGGCAGTGCTGCGGTCTTCCGTCCGCGAACATCTGTGCAGCGAGGCGATGTTTCATCTGGGCGTTCCGACCAGCCGCTCGCTCTGCCTGCTGACAACCGGTGACGAAGTCATGCGGGACGTTATGTATGACGGGCATGCTGCAATGGAACCAGGTGCAGTCGTCTGCCGCGTCGCTCCCAGTTTTATCCGGTTTGGCAATTTCGAATTGCTGTCTTCAAGAGGGGAAATCGAACTGCTGAAAAAGCTGGCCGACTACACCATCCGCCATTTCTATCCCGACTGCCGCGACGGAGAAACGGAACCGTACGGAAAGTTTTTTCAGGCGGTTTGTCAGCGAAGTCTGCAAATGGTGCTGGGCTGGCAACGGGTTGGTTTTGTTCATGGAGTCATGAATACCGATAACATGTCGATCCATGGCGAAACGATCGATTACGGGCCCTACGGTTGGTTGGAAGGGTATGACCCAGATTGGACGCCAAATACCACCGATCGGGCTCAGCGTCGTTACCGATACGGCAACCAAGTTGAAATTGTGTTCTGGAACTTGATCAAGTTGGCCAATGCGCTCTACCCGTTGGTCGAAGAGGCGGAGCCATTCGAAGCGGCCCTAGAAGAGTTTCAGAATGACTTTCGCACTCAGGATCTAGCGATGCGAGCCCGGAAGCTGGGGATTTTGGATCCGGAGCCAAGCGACGAAGCGTTGCTGACGGTTCTAGAAACCACTTTGCAGGAAACCGAAACCGACATGACCTTGTTTTATCGGTTGCTGGCCAACGTATCACCCGATCGGATGGACCTGCAGGCCGATGACTTCCTTGCTCCCGTTTACGAGGCGTTTTATCAACCGGACGAGTTGGTCGGCGAAGTGTTGCAGCGGTGGCGAGATTGGTTCGAAATGTACTTCTATCGCTTGAATCAGTCGACCACCAGCGATCAACAACGACGCCAGGAAATGAACCAAGTGAACCCAAAATACGTCCTGCGAAACTATATGGCTCAACTAGCCATCGACGCCGCAGAGGGAGGGGACCTTTCGGTCATCGAGGAGATTGCCGAAGTCCTCCGGCAGCCCTATAGCGAAAATCCGCAATACGAAAAATGGTTTGCAAAACGTCCTGAGTGGGCACGGCATAAAGTCGGTTGTTCGATGTTGTCTTGCAGTTCTTAGTCGCGACGCATCCTCTTGGCGAACAATCGTCCCTTCGTGCGTGAATCGGACGTTTGCTCCAGTGCTTGTTGATGATCAAAATGATCATCGGTATGATGGAGTGTCGCTGGATGTCACCGAGCAGAGTAAGGCTTTCTGGGTGAAGTTCTGGTGTGGGCTTTTTCCGTTTCACTGCCTTGGAGATTGCACCGGGCAGTGTGTGTAACTCGATCTCTATGGGGTAGGAACGATGGTTACTCAAGATGACGATGCAGTATTGGCTGTACTCGATTCCGAAGGCTGGCAGTTAGCCGGAGAAGTTGGCAGTGACACGGCGCTGACTTTTCTGGCGGTGGCGTCGGAGGATCCAATCGATTTCGCAGAGCTATTGGCTTGCTGGCCACGGTATCGAAATCCAATGGTTTGCGAATTTGCCAGCCAGATCCCGTTTGCGAAATCCGATCCGCAAGAAGTGCTGGAAGCGATCCGAGGAAGCAAGGCCTGGGTTGTCATCGATTGTGCGGAGAAGCGTGTCCTAACCGGAGGATCGTTTCAGGCGATCGAGCGAGACGCGGTCTACGACATGAACGATGAGGAAGCTGGTAAGTCTC
The DNA here is from genome assembly GCF_007741495.1 of Roseimaritima multifibrata. NCBI lineage: Bacteria > Pseudomonadati > Planctomycetota > Planctomycetia > Pirellulales > Pirellulaceae > Roseimaritima > Roseimaritima multifibrata. The sequence continues at coordinate 4,021,799 of NZ_CP036262.1, read as the reverse complement.
CGTTTCCGTTAAGCGTTCATCTGGCGCCGTGGTGGGAACTGCACCAGCATGTCGAAGCGGAACGGATCGAACGCGGGCGGGAGAGTCTGCTGAAAATTCCCCGCGTTGACCGCGACGTCCTCTTTGGTCTGCCGATGGTGCAAGATTTAGCGGGACGAATCTTGAACGCCGTGCAGAGTGAGGCCTGGGTGAAAAGTCAGGCGGCATCGCATTTTCGCTCGCGGCATGGATTTACCATCATTGTTCATCGCGATTGGTTGATGACCCCGCGGGACGATTTGCAAGGACTTTATCCGCGGCAGATGCTTCACCGCGGGCGTTCGTGGATCGACAGTCTGATCTGGGGACAGCAGTTGCGGTTGTTTGACGGAGCCGAAGTGGTGGCGATCCCTCAGGACTTGGCAGCCGTTCAGACCGCTCCGATGTCGACGGAGGAACTGGTGGTCTATTACGATCTTTGCCGGATAGTGATCGCCGCCGGGTGGGAGTGGTGCCGTCAGCATCCCGAAGAAATCCTCGCCGGTCATCCACGGGAGACCTCGCAGCTGCTCATCGGCGAACTAACGCGTGTCCGAGACGAATGGTTAGCCGGATCGATGGAGGGAGAAGCCCCCGTACGCTTCACTTTGGAATGTAGTCGGCGTCGTGTACCGCAAGCACTGGGCGTACCCATTGTTGGTATCGAAGGGATTCAAGAGGAATCGCATATCCTCGATTGTGATTGTCCGATCTGTCTGATGATGGCCGACGGGATGATGGGATCCCAGGTGCAGGGGCTGCAGGGCATGGATGGCTATGTCTTGGAGGAGGACGAGGAATTCGCCTTTTCGATCTATGAAACCCGGGAAGAGTGGGCGCGCGAGAATGGTGATTTCCTTAGCGAGTCGAACGAAGAGAACGACTTCAGCGAAAGCGATTCAGACGGCGAAGAGGCATCCGAGTTTGCTTCGGCATGGTCGGGAAGCCTGAGCGATCAACCGATCCCGGGAGACATCCAGGGGCATTGGCAGCTTGCTTTTTTGTTAGCCGAAATCGTGTCGGATTTAGAGGTTTGGCAGGCGCCGCACGTTCATGTCAAAAATTTGAATCAGGCGTTTAGCGATTATCGAAAATCCTATCATGACGAAATGGCCGAGAGTGCTGAGCGATTGAAGAAGCAGCTAGAGGACCTTGCCCAGACGTACCCGGATCTCGTCTCCAAATCGGCCGACTTTGCCAGCCGAGTCGACGAGCAACTGCGTGCTGCGATTTGACCTTTCGACTTCCATGATCCTTGGCTCATCGGGCATTCAAAATCCCAACCCGCTGCGTCAGTTTTGAAGTTGTGTCATCTGGATGCATTCCCTTCTGCCTTTGTTCGGCCCTTCGGCCCTTCGGGCCTTTTCGCTGGGACTGGCTCCTGTTCCGGGGGCTTCACCCCCGGCAGAGATTGTGTCGGCCCTTCGGGCCTGGAAAGCATCGGAGACTTTTGGCTCTCCTGAGATAAGCCTGGAAGGCTGGCACAATCTCCACCGAGGGCTGCCAAGCCCCGGTGGATGCGCAAGGATAAAAGGAAGGCCCGATGGCTCGTTGCTGGATGTGGCTAACGAGTCCTATCGTTGGCCGTAGACTGGCGGCGTCCAATCTTTGGGGAGTTTTCCTTGCGGACGAACGCCGACCGATCCGGCTGGGATCGGAGCCTCTTCGGCCGAAAGCAGTGGCATCACGTCCGGAAGATGTTTGATCTTAAAATCCTTGTACTGAATCTTCATCGCCGGTCCGACGTGGACTTGGACGGCCAACACCCCTTCTAGCGATCTTCCCTTTTCATCCAGGTCGATCAGATCGGCTGTTGGGTGTCCGTCGATCCAGTGACGATGATGATTACCCTCGACGAGGACGCGGTAATCGTGCCACTCATCGGGGGCGAACTCTTTGACGGGCATGTGATCGACGATCCACGGCTGGCCCGCAGGATCGACGATCACCTTTTCGCCCGTGTGAGAAAGGATGCGGCGTCCTTTCTCTTCGTACAACATACCGTTGTATTTCGGGACGTTGGCAACCACGTCGCACTGGTATCCGGTCACCACGTACAGTCCTAGATCAGGCCGCGAAGTCCCCCGGTATTGCAGACCGCTGTTGCCGCCTTTGGTCACTTTTACTTTAACTCGAAGGTCAAAATTGCGGATCGTTGATGGAGTCCAGGTAATGAACTGATTCGCTTTTAGCGAGCCATCGGTGACGCCTGTTAACGCACCATCTTCGACCGACCAGTAAGCACTATCGCCCGCCCAGTTGCGGAGGGTTTTTCCGTCAAACACAGGGACGAAACCGTCCGATTTTTTACCGGCGTTGACGCCGACCATTGCGGACGATTCTGGGTACGGAACGGTGGAGGGATTAAAGCGATTCAGAGGAGCCAGCGGGCCACCAAGTTCGGCGACTCGATCGGTCGTCCGCTTCCGCATCGCAGCAAGTGTTTCGGCATGCGCCGGGTCATGAGCCAGGTTTTGCAGTTCGTCTGGGTCGTTTTTTAGATCGTGCAGGAATTCATACTGGTCGTTGTCGAAGTAGCGAACGTACTTGAAGCGATCGTTGCGTAAACCTTCAAAGGCAGGGATTCGGTTGCGAACCGCAAAGTGCTCGTGGAAGGTTTCGGTACGCCAGTCCGCTGGTTTTTTGCCAGCGACAATCGGTTGCAGGCTTTGCCCTTGGTATTTTGCAGGGACAGGAACTCCGGCCCAATCCAAGAAGGTGGCTGGTAGGTCAAGGTTCAGGGCGGATGCGTCGCTGACTTGCCCCTGAGCCTCTTTCGGGGCGCGAGGGTCGGAGATGATCAGCGGAACACGAAGGGCTTCCTCATAGTGAGACCATTTGCCGGCCAAACCACGGTTCGCCATGTAATAACCGTTGTCGGCCGAATAGACGACGATGGTGTTTTCGGCCAATCCGCTTTCTTCAAGAGCGTCCAGGAATCGACCGATTGCATTATCGATCCCCGAAACCATTCGATAGTACGCACGCATGTTCGTTTGGTACTTTTCGTCCGTATTCCATCGCCAGAAGTAGCGTTCCCGGTTGATCGTCGTTTTTAGAAAATCGGGCAACTGGGAAAAGATCGTCGCGTCGTTCAAACGTGGCGGTGGGATTTGAATATCTTCATACATTCCGTTGGTCGATTCAGGCCACGGGAAATGCCCGATTCCGGGCCGGCGGTCGCTGTCCTCGGCATGACAAGCGTTGAACCACATGTTCAAAGCAAACGGTTGGTCGCTCGGTTGATTTTGCAGGAATTCGATACCCCGATCGACAATCAGGTCGGTTTCATGTCGAAGAGTCCCGTCCGGCTGTTTCTTGTAATAAGGGTTGCGGCCAATCGCTTCAAATTGATCGAAGTGGCTTTCTCGTACAAATCCTTTGGGCATTTTCGCATGCCATTTGCCAAAGTAGCCTGTCCGGTAACCCTGTTGGCTAAGCAGATCGGTGTAAAGCGTTTGTGCCGCGTCGGGACGGGTTTGCTCGGGATTCGTTGGCGTTCCGTAGCTCCGCCCGGTCAGCCCGGTCAGAATTGTCGTCCGGCTGACCCAGCAGATGGCTTGGCTAACACAGGCATTGTCAAATCGAGTCCCACGGGCCGCGAGGGCGTCGATGTTGGGAGTCTGGATCAGCGGATTCCCATAACAACCGACGGTACTGGTCGTTTGGTCATCTGCGAAGAAAAAGACAATGTTTGGGCGATCCGCCGCCTGTAGGCTGGCGGTCGAGAACAAGAGTAGGATCAGAAGGTTTCGAAGCGTTTTCATGGCAGGTGGGACTAAAGGAATGGGAGCGTATGGAGCTTCATTCTAATTCATTTAGCCAGTGCCGTGCCTGCGGTTATCAAATACTTCCGGGGGAGATGCCCAACGCCGGGGCTGCCGCGTATTTATCCGCCGACTCGCGTTCAATGCCATCTGCTTTTTTAGCGGAACGGCGCGAGCCGTCCGGCAAGCGCTCGGAACACAGGATGCATTTGCCGGACGGCTTGCGCCGTTCCGCTAAGAAAATTACCCGCAGATGGCAAAGTAGAAGGGATAGCGCTCGCGCCGTGCCGCTAAGAAGTTTGCAGGCAATTTGCCATCATCTGCCCGGTTTGAAATGCCGCTAGCGGACGGCCTGTGCCGTTCCGCTACTTTGCCTGTTCTTCTGCACGTCAACCGGAATCCGGTTGCCTAGCTGTTAACCGTTTCGCTGACGTAAACTTGCATCGAATGGTATGGCATTGCCACGATTCGGTTGCTCGGAGGGTGGGGGCCTGGTTCATCGACAAAGATATCGTTTGGCGAAGTGGCGGCGGTATCCAACATTAGATTCCAAGCCATCCCGCGGCCGACATCCGGAAGCAAGAACTCACGCGGTTGTCCCGTCGAGTTGAACAGCATCAAGACGTCTCTTCCCTGGCAATCGGCGTCTTCCGATTTTGGCGGAGCTGCCAAGTAAGCCACCATTGCCAATTCCCCTTGTCCCCAGTCGAGTGGCGATCCATCGGGAGCGTACCACGAGACGTCAGGAATCAGGCGACCGGTTGTTGGTTGCCCGGTGAGGAATGAACGTCGGCGAACGGTTGGCTGTCCCAGGCGAAACTTAATCAGGCCTTGGGTAAAGCGAAGCATTTCCGCGTTCTTTTCGACCAGTCGCCAATCGAACCAGCTGATGTCGTTGTCTTGGCAGTAGGCGTTGTTGTTGCCTCGCTGCGTACGACGAATTTCGTCTCCGCTGACCAGCATGGGAGTTCCCTGGCTGAGCAGTAGAGTCGCCAACATGTTTTTGATTTGGCGGGTGCGAACTTCGCGGATACCTTTGCGACGCGTCGGCCCTTCAACGCCGTAGTTGTCACTACAGTTGTTGTTGTCGCCGTCACGTCCCTCTTCACCGTTGGCAAGGTTGTGTTTGTCTTTGTAGCTAACCAAGTCATTCATGGTGAACCCGTCGTGGCTAGTAACAAAGTTAATGCTACTTGCGGGGGCTCGGCCACTGTGCTGATAAAGGTCGCTGCTACCGGCCAAACGTGTCGCGAGGGCTCCGAGCGTTCCGGAATCGCCACGCCAAAATTGACGGACGTCGTCGCGATAGCGACCATTCCATTCGGCCCAACGACTGCCCGATCCAAACGATCCGACTTGGTAGGCTCCGGCGGCATCCCAAGCTTCCGCGATGATTTTGGTGTCGGCCAACATCGGATCTTCTGCGATCAGTTCAACCATCGGTGGATTCGGGACAAGGTTGCCCGATTGATCACGACTGAGGATGCTTGCCAAATCGAAGCGGAATCCGTCGACGTGGTAGTTATGCACCCAGTGCCGCAGGCAATGGAAAATCATTTCGCGGACGACAGGATGGTTTCCGTTGACCGTATTTCCGCAACCGCTGTAGTTTGCGTAGTACTGTTTGTCGTCTTCAAGGATGTAGTAAACGCTGTTCTCTAGACCTTTGAAAGACAACGTCGGTCCGTTTTCATTTCCTTCACAGGTGTGGTTAAAGACCACGTCCAGAATCACTTCGATCCCGGCAGCATGCAGTGCCTTGACCATTTCTTTGAATTCGCGGACCTGGGCTCCCGGAGTCGTGTCGGTTGCAAAGCCACGGTGTGGTGAGAAGAAGGCCATCGAATCGTAGCCCCAGTAATTGGGACGAGACGATTTCTGACCCATCGTATCCATGATTGGGAATTCATGGATCGGCATCAATTCCACTGCCGTTATCCCGAGAGACTGCAGGTAGGGAATCTTTTCGATGACGCCTAGGTAACCACCGTTCGCATCGACCTTGGCGGTTCGGCTTTTGGTGAACCCACGGACGTGCATTTCGTAGATGACCGATTCATCCAGAGGACGACGGATGTGTCGGTCCCCTTCCCAGTCAAAGTCATCGTGAACGACGACACACTTCGGTGGGCGGACGACTCCGTCCTCTCCCTTCTGGAAGGTGCCGGCGAGGGCTTGTGCGTACGGATCGATCAACCGAGCGGACGAATCGAAACGCTGCCCTTCCGCTGGGTTCCAAGGGCCGCTGGCCTGAAAGTGGTACAGTTGGCCATGTTTCAGACCTGGAACTTTCATGCTCCAGATGTCACCCCAGCGATCGGAGTCACGATCAAAATCGATGATTTCCGATGGTTCGCGGTCCGTGACGCGATTGTATAACAGTAGTCGCATCGCCGTAGCGGAGCGACTGAATACGGAGAACTGAACGCCATCCTCTGATGCATTTGCGCCAAAGGGAGTCTGGTAGGCGAATTGTAACTCGGGATGCGGGTGACGCATTAGCATATAGCAGGTCCTTCTTTCGCTTTCACGTGAACGTGATTAGGGTTGATAGGAAACCCTACACGCGCCCCAGGATTTAGCCGCTTTACACGGAAAAATGCTGGGCAATTCCTTTACATGAGGTGCCTGAACTGCCGTCTAGCAGAGGCGTGCGAAAGAGGCCCTCCTTTTCGATAACCGAAAGTGTTCCGATTGAGGGCTCTGTAGGTCCGAAATCATTCGGCAGGCGCCTTCAAAAAATCCGCTTAGAGTCTAACCGCTGAGCAGGTGCCCCCGCCGGGAAAAGTGGTAAATTTGGGCAGTCTTGGCCATAAAGGTAGATTGTTGTCCCTAGATATGGTTTTAGGGAGCCCTTCCCTCTGCCGTCAGGGGGCCTGCAATTGGCTCGTCGCTGGGAATCGAGCGGCTCAGGAAAAAACCTTTGAATTCCCGCCCTCTCTTGATAGGGGCCCTACATGCAATCAATCGTTTCTCCTGGCATAATGCCCGCAATCATTCCTACCCCAACTTTTCTCGCTCCTGGACTGTCATGGCAGCCACTTATAAAGATGCCGGAGTCGATTTGGACTTATACGCCCAATCGATGGGGCGACTGCCCTCTTTGATGCATCGGACTTTTAGCCCACGCGTTATCAACAGCGACGGGGGGTTTGCAGGCCTCTTCCGTCTGGACTTTGAAGGCCAATTGTTCTCGCGCCGCTACCGTCAGCCGATTTTGGTCAGCGGTACCGATGGGGTGGGGACGAAGTTGAAGATCGCCCAGCAGACCGACCGTCATGCGACGGTCGGGATCGATTTGGTGGCGATGTGCGTCAATGATCTGCTCTGCACAGGTGCCGAGCCCCTCTTCTTCCTCGACTATGTCGCGATGGGACGGGACGATCCCGATCGACTGGAAAAGATTGTTCAGGGAATCAGCGACGGATGCCTGCAGGCAGACAGCGCGCTGCTCGGCGGCGAAACGGCAATCATGCCCGATATGTACGGGACGGATGATTACGATCTGGCTGGTTTTGCGGTCGGAGTTGTCGAACAGAGCCGATTGATCGACGGGCACCTGATCTCGCCGGGAGATGTGGTGCTTGGTTTGGCCAGCAGCGGTCTGCATTCCAACGGTTTCAGCTTGGTCCGTAAAATCATCCAAGACGCAGGGTTGGGCTGGAACGATTCGCCGGATGTGTTTGAAGGCAGGACAATCGCCGAAACCACATTGCAGCCCACGCAGATCTACGTGGCGGCGGTTCGCGCCGTACAAAGCCATTACCGCGTCAAGCAAGTCTTGCACGGGATCGCTCATATCACCGGTGGCGGACTGGCTGAAAATCTGGGGCGAGTGATGCCTGCGGGCGTCGATGCTCTAATCGATCCAAACGCTTGGACCCCCCCTGCTGTCTTTTCGTGGTTGCAGGAACTGGGGAATGTCGAACCAGCCGAAATGGAGCGAGTCTTCAATATGGGAATCGGAATGACGATGGTGGTTAGTTCCTACTACGCCGCCAGCGTCCGTGAGCGGATCCTCGCGGCCGGTTTTGACTGTTTCCCGATTGGCGAAATCGTCGAGGGAACGGGCGAAGTCCGCTATCAGGATCCTGCAGCGAAGTCTTGAATTCGTAGAAAGTCGTAACCGACGTTTTTCGGCGGCCATCGCTATCTTTTTACTTTGTCGCTTTCAAATATTTGTCGCTTTAGCTGGCCGATCGCTTCACGCTCGGCAATGCTGAATTGAATCTGTTCACTGGCTTTTTTGACCGCTTCGTCAAAGAGCCCTGGGGCGGTGAATAGAAGTCCCGGCGGCGATACCTCCGCGGTTTCTGCGATCGCCATCAATAGGAGGAGGTGCCCGCCACGGATGCGATGCGCGCGGCACAGTTCGCGCAGCAATCCTTCCCCCGTGTTGATTACATATTTGGGGCGATTGTTGAACTGATAGACGCTGTACCCGGCGATCGCAGCGATGATCGGTACCATTAGCAGCGCGTAGTAGGCGATACTTGAGCGGGAACTGGAGTTCTGGAAATGGTATCCCAGGTCATTGATGCGACCATCGGCCAGCAGATGAAAGCCGTGTACGACCATTTTGGGGATCAGGGAATCAATCAATGGAATCCCCCGTCTGGAGGTTGAGGTCAGGGTTGGTCCGTTTGCGGAGGGCAAGGACCGCCGCATCGCGAATCGAACTGTCGGGGCGCATCGTCAATTCCAGCAACGCATCGAGCGATTCGATATTCGAAGCGGTCCCAAGGGCACGGGCCGCTCGGATTTGAGCTTCGACATGATCGTTATGGGCGATGTGAACCAACGAACGGCTAAACTCATCGGCTAAACCAAGTGCGACGACGCCGCCGATCGCTTCCAGGCGTTTCAGCATCACCGGGTGGCGCATCTGACCTTCAATGACGTGAACAAAATCCAAATCGACGATCGACATGACCTTCCCCAGACGGCGGCGAACGCTGGGGCGATACCGCCCCAATTGAGGCAGAAGCTCGGTTGCGTGCAGTGGTTTCAGTAGCGGACGAAGCATTTCTGCCAGTTGTGGGTCTCGGTTCTGAATGATCGTCAGAATTCGAGTAAGGACGGCGACGTCTTGTTCAAGGCTGCTCCCCCGGCGAAAGTCGCTAACGGGTACGGCCGCTTCGCCGGGAGGTCGCCACTGAATGGCTGCTTGCAGGAGACGATCCGGATCGAGCGGCGGGAACCGATGCAGGGCAGCGAGCAAACCGCTTTTCAGCGATTCACTTGCCGGAGGTAATAATGCCAGGATGCGTTCCAAGGCGGCAACGTGATCCGTTCCCGCGATGCCTTGCATGATGGCCAAGATGCAGCGGGTGCGAAAACTTTGGCGTTGAGTCTGCAGCGGCGTCAGTTGGCAACAGGAAGGGATTCCGATTGCGACTAGGTTGCGAATGCAATTGGGTCCGGGATGAGGACTGATTGCGGAGAGCAAAGATTCGCGAAAGTTTTCCCCGGACCGGCTGCGAATGAGATCAAGCACATCGATGTTAGCGCGTGACCGCTGGAGGGCGCTGCAAAGGAGTTCGCAAATCCCACGTTCATCACTGTTCTGGAATCGATCCAAGAGCAGTTGACGCTGGTGCGAATTCTTCGCGAACTGACTGGAGAATTCACTATCGGTCCATTTGCTGGCGACAAGGAAGGCATCGACGAGAGTCTGCTGTTTGTGGCTGGGATAGCGTCTGGTCGCTTCGGCCAGCGATCGAATCATGGGGCCACGAACGGCGGGCCGGTCATGGTCACTTCGCGCGGCTTTGCCTTGAGTGCTTGCCATCCGCATCACCACCAATGTCGCCAAATTCCGCGAAGGGCCGTCTGGCTCGGTTTCAACAAGGCCGACCAAGGTGGGAAACATTGAATGAATTTGTAGGGCTTCAATGATTCGGATGGCGATCAGCGAAAGGGCCTTATCGTTGTCGGCAAACGCGATGTGCAGGGCGTCACAAAATCGAGGCCCCACATTTTTGATTCGCTGACGCTGATCGGGAACAAGGTTTTCCCAGTTTTGGATCAATCGGAAATTGGCTTCGACCGAATCCCGATTGCACAACGCATCGACCGCCAACCCACGGACACTAAGGTCCGCCGATGTTAGCGCAGGCGCCAACAACGATAACGAAGCCTCATTAGGCGTCGTGGCGAGAATGTCGAACGTGAGCTCTAAACCGTTCATCTTGACGGAGACTTGGTTTGAGGACGCGGCTGGAATCACACCTTGTCATTCCTGGGACCATTACGTGAACTAACGAAATGCCGCTTCAGGCTGTATCGATCGCCTGACCGGAAAAGTTGACCGATCCGGCAAGGTTTCACGCGGTTCGAGATATCGATGCCGGTATATTTGGCTCGATCGGATTATTCGATCGCTCCATTGTGGTGGACTGCAGGACAATGGATGACCGAGTATATTGATAGAAGGTCGTCAACGAGTTTGGCGGCCAGATATTTGCAGCGGTGGATGGTCCAGTCGCTGGGTTTACTGCATTGTTTTAGTCTGTCATTGCCATGTCTTCGCCCGCCGATGCCGCGTCGTTACTAGAACGTCATTTTTTGGAAGTTCGCGCTCGATTGTTAGAGGTCGGTGCGACATTGGATCGACTGGAACGCGCAAGCGGCAGCGTTACCGACGACCCCCGCGCCGAACAACTGGCGGAAGCTTTGAAGATCCTGACCGATCAGGAAGGACAAAGAGCCGAACGATTGCAAAGATTGTTTTCGCAACCATACGATGCGGACTGGCGGACCCAGTTGAAGGTTTGACCATCCACAGACCTTTCTCAAAGATCATTCTTCCCTTCCTTAATACCTTTGCATAATCGTACCGAGCATGGACTATATCGACCCGCATATCCACATGGTATCTCGTGTCACCGACGACTATGCGACGCTTGCCAGGATGGGATGCGTTGCCGTCAGTGAACCAGCTTTCTGGGCCGGTTTTGACCGAGGAAGTGTGGATGGATTTCGCGACTATTTCCATCAGCTGACCGCGGTGGAAGGAAAACGTGCGGCTCAGTACGGGATCCAGCACTTCACATGGCTGTGTATCAACGCCAAAGAGGCTGAAAACGTTGAATTGTCTCGTGAAGTGATCGCGATGATTCCTGAATTCCTTGACGCTCCAGGAGTCTTGGGGATTGGGGAAATCGGTTTAAATAAAAATACGCGTAACGAATCGATCATCTTCCTGGAACACATGGAACTGGCGATCGCCCATCAACAACCCATCCTCATCCATACCCCGCACTTGGAAGACAAGTACAAAGGGACGCGGATGATTCTGGATATGTTGAATGGGGATTCACGAATCGATCGCTCGCGGGTTTTGGTCGACCACGTGGAAGAGCATACGATTCAGGCGGTGCTGGATGATGGTTACTGGGCCGGGATGACTTTGTACCCCGTTTCCAAGTGCACGCCTCAGCGAGCCGCCGACATGATCGAGATGTTTGGACCGGAACGCCTGCTTGCCAATTCGGCTGGCGACTGGGGCCCAAGCAAACCAACCGCTGTCCCCGATCTGATTTTTGAACTGCGGCAGAGAGGCCACTCGGAAGCATTGATCAAAAAGATCGTCTACGACAATCCGATCGAGTTCTTTTCGAAGAGCAAGAACTTTCAGTTTCAGCCTCGTTCGTAAAGGCGTTGGCCGGTTTTCGTACCGGATCGGCGCCAGCCGACCCGCAGATACACGTGGTTTCCACGACTGGTGCCGGACCGCTTACAGCGCGCCGATTTAGTGATTGTCGCCTTTCGCTCGGGTTGTGCGATAAATAAATAGTGAGTGTGGCAGGGAGAAAAGGCCCCATGCCAGCTTGCCTGGCATGAAGCCAAGATTTGAAATTAGTTCGCATGGCTCTAGAAAAACGCTTCCCGTTCGGATTGCCGCTTTCAGCGGCAATCCGAACGGGAAGCGAAAACCGTGGGGACAACCACCTCTAATTTCAAATCTTGCGTTCCTGTCGGGTAAACCGACGAGGGGACGTGGCGCTTGGATGTCTGGGCAGGTGCCAGCTGCTGTCAAACCGTCAACTTATATATCGCACATCCCCCGCGAAAGAACGCTCCCTTAAACCTTCTTTCGTGGGAATAGCCCGGAGGGCGGCAGATACTTGCCGGCGGCGTGAGCCGCCGGAGTGGGTATCGCGAAAAGAAAAGCCCAGCGGGCGACAGAACCATAATTGTCTGTCGCCCGCTGGGCTAAAAGCGTCCCGAGCAAAAGGCTGCGATCTTTCTCCGCATTCGATTCAGACAGCAACCCGCTTACGCTAAGGGGGGCACCTTCACTAGCGGTCCTTGCTAGTGAAAGGGATTCAGCTTGCTGACTTTTACTCGGTGCGAGCTTCGACAAGCATTCGCAGGCCGGTCAGGTAGCGGACGACATCTTCGGCTTCGACCGCTTCCCATTTGGTCGCTTTGTGGCGAAGGATCGCCAGCTTGAGGGATTCAACGGCGTCGCGTAGGTCGTCTGGCAGTTCGGGGAGGTTGCGGAACGGTTGGATTCGTTCGCCTTCTTCGACGCTCTCTCCACCTTCCGCTTCATCGGCAACCATTGTCGATCCGGCGGGATCGCTGCCACCGCGAGCCGGCATGTCGTCCTCTTCACCGAAATCGGGACCTTCGAAGGTTGGCCCCGCGGTGATGTCGCCCGGCTCGCCCTTTTCGTGCTCAGGCCGTCCACCCCCTTGGGCGGGCATGATGACGTCATCGTCCTCGTCGGCGTCAACGTACTCTTCGGCTTTGGGTTGTTTGTCGGCGTCGCCGCCGTTGGCTTGCCAGCGTTGGTCACGCAGCTGCGAAACACTCCAGCCACTTCGCATGGCGCCTTCAAGCCACAGCGGGGCATCTTCCCAGTCCAGAGCCGCCAAGAAGTGGCTCCAAAACAAACCTGGATACTTACTGTGTTCTTTCTCAAAACGATCGTGGACGCGACGCAGTCGCCCTACGTGTGGCGAAGTGACGCCACCGGCGCGACGTGCCCAAGCTTCGTCGGAATATTCGGTCGGATGGGCGCCTGCTTCCAGTAAAGCTCCACGCCATTCGCTGATGATCCGACCTTTTTCCCAGTTCGTTGAACTGACCAGTTGCTGCCACTGCCCCACAAAAGGCTCGCTGGTGGCATCGAACTGAGCTTCGTCGACGGAATCATCGAAAGCGGCGACAAATTCGGTGCGTTCTTCATCCGTTTCCGAACCGCTTTCGTTGGCGGGCTGGGAAGCGTCTGATTCAACTGGACTCGATTCTTCTTGCATTTCTTCCGCGGTCACGGTGGCGACAGCCGCTTCCGATTGGAATTCGGCAGCCGTTTCCGCAGCGGGGGAATCGTTGACTTCCTGAGTCTCTACGACTCCTTCAGAAACGGCATCTTCTTGGCTTGGTACGACTTCTTGAGGCACTGCAGGGGCTTGTTGGGGTTCTTCAGGCATCGCCTCGGAGGTGGTTTCACGAGGGGGAGCCGAGGGGGATGTCGATTCAGATTCTGACGGCGAAGGCATTGGAGAGTCCGACAAAGTCAATCCTTTGTGGTTCGTGGGAGAAGTACTTGAGTGCTCCACACACGCTAGCAGTCGGGCCGCCTGGATCGAAGGGCTTGAGCCTAAATTTATAAAAAGCAAACCAATCGCGGGTCGGATTGAATCGACAAGGGAAAACGCGCCGGTGGAAAACCTGTCGACCAACCCAGCAGGGTGTCCCACAAAGCGTCAATCGAAGCAATTTCCCCTCTGTAGGGCCGAAAACGAAACGCTCTAGGGGGCCGCAGCTTCCGTAGCTACCGTCGACAGGCGGTGGGGGCAGCTGCTTCCGCGGGGGACGTGCAATCGATACGTGACGTATTGCCGGTCCATCCACGCTCTGGCGAGCGTAGCTAGGTGCTACCGTCGCCAGATGGTGGTTCTAAGCGAATGGTTTCGTTATTCGTCGTCATCGTCTTGGGCGGCGACGCGGTGGGAATCGATCAAGGTTTTGATCTTATCGGGATCGGGCAGGCCGTTGACGTCGATTTCGATTCCCGACTGCCCGGAACTACTGACCGCAATGCGCCCGGTCCCCAGCATCCTTTGCAGAAGGGTCTGATCAAGCTGGACATTTCGTACGTCGCTATGCCAAACCTCCGTAATCGACCGGCTCAACCAGCCTCGGTGGAGCCGAGTGCGAAGATTGGTGACGGTCAATTCGGTGGAACGGCTGCGGATGTACCAGACGACCCAGATGATGATTCCGACCCCGACCAAACAAAGGATGAGTGTCAGGATGTAGGCGATCGGATGGTTCCGAAACATCGCAGGGGATGCGACATAAAGTTCTTCTTCTTCGCTCATCCGTATCAAACCTTACAAGGAAGGAAAAAACAGTCATTCCGACGTACTGACGCCGCTTGTTACGCTCCGTACTTGCCCATGCGTTCCGCATTGGACAGCGCGAGCAACATCAAGTATTTCGCTTCGAACTGCCCTAGACCGCCCGTGATGCAAGTCGATTCGGAAAAGGAATCATGGGGATCGGGACGGCAGCAATCACTGACCAGGAGGGTTGGCACTGGATGCCAGCTGTGGCTTTTCAGGTAAGCCGGCGTGCTGTGGTCGCCAGTGACGATCAGTACTTCGGGTTTCAGGGCCTCGATCTTGGGAATCGCAGCATCTAAATCTTCGGTTCGTTTGACCTTTTCAGCAAAATTGCCGTCTTCACCAGTGCTGTCGGTGTATTTGTAGTGCAGAAAGAAGAAGTCGTAATCGTCCCAGTTCTGTTTGAGGACTTCCATCTGTTCCTCAAGCGTTTGAGCATTCCCGACGATATCCATTCCGACCAACCGGGCGAGGCCCTTGTACATCGGGTAGACGGCGACCGCAGCGGCTCGCAAACCGTAGACATCGTCAAAGGTAGGGAGCGCAGGCTTGGCGGCAAATCCACGCATCGTGTGGAAGTTTGCTTTGGGTTGATCTTTGAGGATTTCTTTCGCTTGACGGAGAAATTCTTTGGCGACTTCGACTGTTTTCTTGCTGCCGGAATCGCGGGCAACGGGCTCAAGCGGTGGGACGCCGGTCGCTTGGGGATCGGTATCGTTGACCTCTCCACCTAGGCCCGGGCCTCGGAAAACGACAACAAATCGGTGTTCCTTGACAGGTTCGACAAAGATTTCAATCCCGTCGATTTTGATTTGCCGAAGGCTGATCGCGATCGGTGCACTTTCTTCAGTAGGGATGCGTCCTGCACGTCGGTCCGAGATATTTCCGTCTGCATCGAGGGTGCAGAAGTTACAGCGAATGGCGACGTCGCCGTCCTGCAGTTCGAATCCGATGCCGGTCGCTTCAAGGGCTCCACGGCCGATCTGATACTTCAATGGGTCGTAACCAAACAGGCCAAGATGTCCTGGGCCGCTACCTGGCGCAATCCCCGGTTTCACAGGAATACTGGCTCCTTGGACACCGTTCTTGGCCAAGCGGTCCAGGTTCGGCGTGACGGCGGTTTCCAGTTCGGTCTTGCCACCCGCCTCCATCGGCAGGCCCCCAAGGCCATCCCCGACCAACATCACGATTTTCGCTTTGTTTTTTACTTGCAGGCTGCGAGTCAATTCGTGCATGTCCATCGTCGGAAAGGCTCCTGTTGAAGGGGTTTTGTAAGATAGTTCGGACCGATGGTTTACCAAATACTGGCTACTTTCGGTAGTTGGCTGACCAGCGGTTGGACCACTTGATTGCAGATTGTCAGAAAGTGAACCGTTGCGGCAATCAAGACAAATAGATGCCAAATCGCGTGGTTAAAACGGCGGTGTTGGTCTTTCAGTAAGAAGACGACGCCCGCAGTGTATAGGATTCCGCCCATTCCCATCCCGAATAAGCACTCGATGGGGACTCGCGGGCCAAGCACAATTGCCGGAGCCCAGCCAAGAAAGAGGTAGGTCCAGGTGGTGATGCTGTGGACTCGATGTTTCATGAAGACTTTGGAAACAAACCCAAACCCGGCGACGGCCCACAAAAAAATGAGTAACGGAATTTGCCAGGGGCCACCAAACGCCCAGGCAAATGGGGTATAGGTCCCAGCGATCATCAAATAGATCGTGCCTTGGTCCCAAGCTCGCATTCGGTGCCGGCGGTAAGGTTCCCGGACGGCATGCGAAAGAGTCGAAAATAGAAAAACCGTCACGACCGAAGCCGTGTAGGTTAGGCAGGCAATCTGTCCGCCGATCGACATTGGCCGCGTCAATGCGACCATGTATGCGAACCCTGCCAGAGCGATTACGCATGATGCGCCGTGAGTAACCGTGTTGGCCCATTCGTCGCGAAGCGGATCATTAAAAACGGGAGGGCCGCCCGACCGCGGCTCCGGCGATGCATCGCTCACGCTATCGATTCAGTTTGCGGTCTTCAGGCAAGTAAATCCAAGCACCACAGGCGGCGCAGACAACATGGTTGTTAAGGTACAGTTCGTTCATGATTTGAGGTGAAAGCGTTTGGTAACAACCACCGCACGATTCGCCGTCGGCAGGAGCCAAACCGTCTTCGCCTTTGGCCTTGATGATGCGTTGATATTCCTGACGCATATCCGGAGGAAGTTCTTTTTCCACTTCCGTCAATTCGGCTTGAACCCGTTCCAGATCGGGAGTGATCAGGGCGGTCCGTTCTTCGACTTGTTGAGTCAGCGCAACATGCTCTTTTTCGCGAGCGACCAAATTTTCTTTGACGATTTCGGTTTTTTCGACCAGTTCATCAATGTGCTCAAGCGCTTCCAGAATTTCGTCGCTAAGGACTTCGTTCGCTTGCTTGTCGGCAGCAATCTGCTCTTTCAAAGCGTCGAATTCGCGGTTGCTGGAGGCGGTATTCAGTTTCGCCTGAGTATCTTCGACTCGTTGCTCGCGAGTTTTTAGCTGCAATTGCTTGTCATCTGCCGCGAGACGTGCTTTTTTTAATTTTTCGGCGGCGTCGGTGCAGGCCTTCTCGCAGGCGGCAACCGCTGCTTCACCCGCCTTAATTTGCCGCGGCCCACGGCTCAGACGATCCTTTAGATCGTTGATCTGGCGATGTAACCGGTGTAAATGTCGCAGAAGATCGGCGGCACTTTTCGCTTCCGACATGGGGGTTCTTTCAGAAAAGCTAGCGTAATGACGTTCAACATGTTATCTACAGGTTCGGATACGGGGGACGAATTTGCAAGGACCCTCTTTTCGGCACATGATTCTTGTTGATGGATTCCTTCGCGAGCTTTTCTGATGAATGCCCCTATTCCTGTTGCTGAGTCTTTTCATTATTGCCCTCGTTGTGGGACGCCCCGCGAGGATGCGTCCTCCGAGGACGGTGCTGCGGAGGCGGTCAAGACGAATCCCGGTCGATCTTGTAATCCGTTCCGCTGCCATGCCTGCTCGTTTGTCTTCTATTTTGGCCCGGTAGGAGCGGTGGGAGCAATTATTGCTGACAAACAGGACCGAATCTTGCTGATTCGGCGAGCCAAAGATCCTGGAAAAGGACAATATGGATTGCCCGGTGGGTTCGTCGATCCGGGTGAACGAGCCGAGGAGGCACTGCGGCGTGAAGTCTGTGAAGAGTTGGGGTTGACGGTCCTTTCGATGAACCAGTTGACCACATTCCCGAATACCTACTGCTACAAAGGAGTCATTCTGCAGGTCCTTGATGTATTCTATGTCTGTACGGTGGACCCGAACGAAGTGGTTCGGGCGGATGATGTCGAAGTAACATCCTGGGAATGGGCGAAATGCAACGAGAAAACTCTTTCGCAAATGGCTTTCGATTCCAATCGAAAGGCGCTGAAAGTCTTTCTCGATGGAGACGCAAACACCGATCGCAAAAACAACGCTCGCTGCTGAATGCTCGAATCGTCTCGGTCGATCAGGCAAAGTCGATCGCTCTGAATTTCCCCGCCCAGAACGACTCGGCTGTGAACGATTCGCCTCGGGCCCGTCGGAGCCGCGCCTTCTCGATGCCTGCGTTCCTTTTCCTGGTGCTGTGCTTTGCAGCCGTCCAAGGGGGCTTCAGTCAGGCAAACATTCAAGCTCAGGGAACCGAATCGCAGTACCGCTGGGTTGCCGAAGCGGGACAGAAACTGCGTAATCAAGTTCTTAATGAACGCCCAATCTGGAACTGGGTCGGTGAGCGTGACGAACATCTGTGGTTCTATCAACAAACCACGTCCCAGGCAGGGAACTTCGTTTGGATCGATACCAGCACCGGAAATCAATCGCCCCTGTTCGATCATCAGACGCTTGCCGCTCAGTTGAGCGAACAAGCGGAACAAGTTGTGGAACCGACTGCCCTCCCCTTTCGGAAACTTGAATTTGGCGAGGACTTGAATCTGGTCCGGTTTCGGTTCGCGGGCAAAACATGGGAATTCGATCGGCAGCAGTCGATCTTAAAGAACGCGGATGTGGATCTAAGTGGAAAATCGCTCAAACCGCTTGAACGCCTGCGGTATTCGGAAGGCGGCGGTGAGCAAACCGAATTGACGTTTGTGAATCAGCTTGACTACCCCGTTCGATTGGTGTGGATTGCTACCGATGGCTCAAGGGTCGAGTACGGGAACCTGGACGCTGGCGCAAGTCGGTCTCAATCGACTTACGCCGGACACGTTTGGTTGGTCACTTCCCAGGCCAAAGAACCTGTTGTCGCCGTTCAGACGCCCAGTTATTCGGCTCGCTTTGAAATAACTTCCGATCAACAGGCTCCGGCACCGCGTCGGTCGTCGGGGAAACAAAGGGACAGCAAACAAGATCCAACCGGACGCCGTGAACGCAGCCGCAACGCAGCGCTATCGCCCGATGGACTCAAACGTGTTCGTTTTGAAGAGAAGAATGTCGTCCTGCAAGTTCGCAGTTCCGAATCGGAGGAGTGGGCATCCCATGTGTTGTCCGAAGATGGAGTCGAGGGTGATGGTTTTGGTGGGCGGATTTACTGGGCCCCAAACTCACTCCACTTTGCCGTGCTGCGGACCAAGAAAGCGGAACGTCGCCAGGTCACGATCATCGATTCGGCGCCCGATGATCGGTTGCAGCCGGTCTTGCAGACGTTTGACTACACGAAACCAGGCGATCCGCTGGACCATCCGCAACCCTACTTGGGATCGGTTGCATCGTTAAGCCTTTCGCGAATCGATGATGCGTTGTTCGCCAACCCGTTCGCGCTGAACGAGTTTTCCTGGCATCCAAATTCTCAGACGTTTCGTTTCTTGTTCAATGAACGCGGGCATCAACGCCTTTCGTTAATCGGTGTCGACGCCGAATCGACTCAGCCCCGCGTGATCGTGGAGAACCACAGCGACACGTTCGTCGATTACGCTGGGAAACGGTTTCTGCACTATCTAGATGAAGCCAACCAGTTGATTTGGATGAGCGAACGGGATGGCTGGAACCACCTTTACCTGATCGACCAACGGACCGGCGATACGGTGCGGCAGTTGACGCAAGGTGAGTGGGTCGTACGCGGTGTCGATCATGTCGATGACAGCGCTGGCAGTATCCGCATCACGGCGGGCGGATTCTATCCCGACCAGGATCCCTACTATCGACACTGCTTGATGGTCGACTTGGAAACCGCAAATGTCACCCCTTTGACCGCTGCCGATGGTGATCATCGCTGGGACGATTCCCCGGCGAAGAAGTTCTTAATCGCGCGGCATAGCCGCGTCGACCTTCCGCCTATTTCGGAACTTCGCCGCAGTGATTCCGGTGAACGGGTTTGTCAGCTGTCGGCTGCCGACGCATCCCCGTTACTGGAACGAGGCTGGCAACCACCGGAACGATTTATAGCGAAAGGTCGCGATGGCGAAACCGATATCTTCGGCGTGATTGTTCGTCCCCATGACTTTGATCCCACACAGAAGTATCCCGTTTTGGAATCGATCTATGCGGGGCCACACGCGGCATTTGTGCCGAAGGAATTTGGTTTGCATCGTGGGCTAGCCGATCTGGCAGACCTTGGTTTCATCGTCGTCAAAATCGATGGGATGGGGACGTCGTATCGATCGAAGGCATTTCATGATGTCTGCTGGAAGAATCTAGCGGATAGCGGATTTCCCGATCGGATTGCCTGGATCAAAGCGGCAAGTAAAAAGCACCCTGAAATGGACCTGACGCGGGTCGGGATTTGGGGAGGATCTGCTGGCGGTCAGAGTGCGCTTGGGGCGTTGCTGAACCACGGCGATTTCTACCACGCGGCCGTGGCGGATTGCGGCTGTCATGACAATCGAATGGATAAGATCTGGTGGAATGAATTGTGGATGGGGTGGCCGGTTGGCCCCCACTACGCGGAGCAGTCGAATGTGACTCGGGCTTCGCACCTGGAAGGGGACCTGATGTTGACCGTCGGTGAACTGGACCGCAATGTGGATCCGGCAAGTACGATGCAAGTCGTCGACGCGTTGATCAAAGCGGACAAAGATTTTCAGCTGATTGTTTTCCCGGGCCGCGGCCATGGCGCGGGAGAAAGTGCTTATGGAAAGCGGCGTCGAGCCGATTTTTTTGTTGAAAAGCTTTGGGATCGGCAGCCAACGCGATGATCGCAGGCACTTGTCGAATATACTGGTTCTTCTAGGGCATCGGGAATTGGTTCCCATCCGCCCTACCCCGCCTCTGGATCGGGTAGCTTATTCGCTATCCGTTTCTTCCTACCTGCTTCATTCGCTTCACGGATTGTCTGTTTCATGCGATACCCTCCTTGCGCGTTCTTCTTGTGCCTCGCAGTGTTATTCGGAAATGTTTTGTCCGCTGCGGACCTAACCGTTCAACAACGGCAGCGGGTTGCTGCTCCCGAAGCCCACCAAGCGGTCGCTGTCGATGCAGCTTCTTTCTTTGCGATTTCGAATCAAGCGATCACCCGCTACGACAAATCGACCAATGAGCCGTTGGTTGCTTGGAAAGCCGAAGAAGACGCGGGGATCAAGCATTTAAACAGCGGAGTCGTTGTCGATGGGCGTTTGTACTGTGCCCATTCCAATTGGCCCGCGACGCCGCTCAATAATACGATCGAGGTTTTTGACGCCGAGTCGCTCAAGCATTTGGAGTCGCTTCCCTTTGAAAAATCCACAGGGGCGATCAACTGGGTCGATCGGCATCGCGATTCCTGGTGGGTTGTGTATGCGTTTTATGGAGCGGACGAAGCTGCTCGCACAAAACTGATTCGTTATGACGACGATTGGAAACCGATCGCAGAATTCACGTTTCCTGAAAACGTGGTGAAACGATTTCTGCCCAACAGTAATTCGGGCGGATCGTTTGGGCCAAACGGTCGGTTGTTCGTCACCGGGCATGACCACCCGGAACTGTATGTGCTAGATGTTCCGGCGGAAAGCGGAACCCTTACCTACAAAACCACGATTGCCGCTCCGATTACCGGTCAGGGAATTGCCTGGGACCGAAGTGATATCGGGACGCTGTTTGGAATCGATCGTCGCCAGAAGGAAGTCGTTTCGATGCGGTTGTCGCACTCGGATGAGTACGCGGAACTGCAACGATCGGTTGAGTGGATTCGGCATCCCGACAATCCCGTGATTCCTCCTCGTGAGGGTGAATTTGATTCCTATCGCTGCATGAATCCATGGGCGGTGCGTGAAGGGAATCAGTACCGTGTTTATTATTCGGGTGCAGGCGCCGATCGCAAGCAGCGATTGGCATACGCTGTGGCGGATGTCGATGATCTAACCGACTGGAAACGTACGGAACCTCTGTTCGATACGGGTGCTGCTGGGGCTTTTGATGCACTGTGGTGTGTTTTGCCCCACGCGATCCAGACCAAGGACAAAGGTTGGAACCTTTACTACACAGGCAATTCAGGAAAGGGGGCAGGATTAAGTGCGTTTCCTGGAATTGGAGTGGCAACAAGCAAAGATGGACTGAACTGGAAACGCTATAGTGAACAGCCCGTGTTGTCGCGCAGCATGAAACATGGCGACCCCGACGCGATCGGGATCGCTGGTGGGTCGGTACAACGTCTTCGGCAAGAGGATGGGACGGAGAAGTGGTTCTTCTACTACACGGGATGCCCGACAATCGGGACTACCCATGAATTGCATCAACAGAAAACCATTTGTCTTGCCGTTTCCGATGATGGGATCGAGTGGACCAAAAAAGGCGTGGTCATGACTCGCAATCCTGACCGAGATTACGAAAACATCGCCGTTGCCGGGCCGGTTGTCCTGCAAGATCCGGACGGGTTGTTCCGGATGTGGTATTCGGCAATCGGGTCACGTCATATGTACTATTCGATTTGTTATGCCGAATCGGACGACGGCATTCATTGGCGTCGAGGCCCTGAAGTGGGGGACAATCTTCAGTTATTGCCAACCGGCAACGGATGGGAAAAGCAGATGGTCGAATATCCAAGCGTATTGCGTGAAGGCGATCACCTGCGACTGTTTTACTGTGGCAACGGTTACGGACGCGCAGGCATCGGAACCGCCGTCTCGAAATAAGTCTCCTCTCCCAAGGAGGGATAGGCTGGGGGATGTAAAATCTATTGGTGACGGGTTCCCGGTGGGAACCACCGCCTGACGACGGTAGCCACGGTAGCCACGTAAGTACGCTCGCCAGGGCGTGGACCGATCGGCAATAGGTCGCCCATCGATTTCACTTCCCTAGCCTGACACAATATCCCTTCGTTTCTCGCATCATTCAAAACGAAACCTCAACATCATGTATCTCGTTCGAACGATTCTCTTAACCGCATGTTCCCTCTTCGCTTCTTCGCTGTTGCATGCGGAAGAGCCGACAGGAAAGGTCGACGCTCGCTTCAAGCAAGCTAAGGATCGCACCTTTCGTGCGTTTGATGCCGAGAAAGAGCAAACTTGGCAACAACCCTTCTTTTTCATGCAGCTTGCCGATACGCAGTACGGAATGTTCACCGGCAACAAAGGTTTAGAGAAAGAGAAGGAACTTTGCCAGCAAGCGATCGCACACATCAATCGGCTTAAGCCCCGATTTGTGATCGTTTGTGGCGACCTAACCAATGCGACGCCCGAGCAGGCTCGCTATCAGGCTCAGGTGGCTCAGTACCACCAAGACTTTTCGAAAGTCGATCCTGAAATCCCGTTGGTTTGTGTCTGCGGGAACCACGATATTGGGAACCGCCCAACGGCGAAATCGATTGCTCAGTATGACGCGAACTTTGGAGACGATTACTTCTCCTTTTGGGTTGGAGGCGTGTTTAATGTCGTCCTCAATTCGAGTGTCTTGAGAGATCCCAGCGGAGCTCCTGAAGTATTGCAGTCGCAGCAAGATTGGTTGGAGAAGCAATTGCAGAACCCGCAAACCGAAAAAGCGAAACATGTGTTCGTGTTTCAGCATCATCCAATGTTTCTGGAAACGGACGACGAGCCGGATCAGTACTTCAACATCCCACTGGAACGTCGAACACCATTGTTGGCTCAGCTAAAGGCTGCGAACGTTCGAGCCGTCTTTGCGGGGCACTACCACCGAAACGCCTACGGTCGATCGGGAGCGATGGAAATGATTACGACCGGCCCTGTCGGTCGTCCGCTGGGCAAAGACCCCTCGGGGTTTCGGATCGTTAAGGTCCAAGAGGACGGCATCGAACATCAGTACTACGGACTGGACGACGTTCCCGAATCGATCGAGTGAATCGGCTGCGGTGATCGTCACCTGACGGGCGGGGCGTGCGATCTGAAAGGAACGTAACCAAGGCGTTCCGCTGGTTTTGATTTCGGTTTACGCCTTCCGGGAGAAGGCTTCGTTCCAGCGGCCTGCCATCAGTTCCGTGATTGGTTTCGTCGAATCAATGCTCTCTAAGGCAATTTTGATTCCGGCCGCGATGGGGGTTGCTAAGAACATGCCGGTGATCCCCCACATCATCCCCCAGAACATCAGTGCCAACAGAATAATGACGGGGTGAAGGCCGGAGGAATCTCCCATCAGTTTGGGTTCGATCACGTTCCCGCTGGTCAACTGGATGCTTGAAATGGCAAGGATGGTGACCGTCATCCAAGCAATCGATCCTTCCGGTTGAAGAATGATTAGTGGAATGGGGAGAATGGTTGCAACCATCGGGCCGATGTTGGGAATGAAGTTCAGCAAAAAGGCCATCACTCCAAACGTTAACGCCATCGGGACACCAAAAATCCAAAGCGTCAATCCGAACAGACCGCCAGTCGCCATCGAGATGAGGGTTTTGAGCGATAGGTAGTTGCGGATTTGTTGATTGATGCGTTGCAGAGACGAATCGGGGGAAGGGACGTCGACCGAGCCCAGTAGCAAGAAGAAGACGTAGATTAACACGATGATGCTGGTCGTCACCAAACTGAATAGTTCGCCGGACAGTTTTGTCAGGCCATTTTTTAGCATCGCGTCAATCGAGTTCTGGAACTCGACCCTTGGATGCTTTGAATTGGCTATCTCGCGTTGAACTCCCGTCGGTGCGGCCGCTAGGTCGGATCGAAGGGGATCGCTCGTTTCGCCATGCAAGTCTAGGTTGGATTGGCTTGCGAATTCGGCGTCGGTTGAACCATCTAGTTCGTAATCTAGTTCACTTGTAAGAGAGAACTGCCGTGCCCAGTTGTGGGTGTCGGTGATCACTTTGTCGATGGTTGTGGAAAGTTTCAGAACGCGTATGCGATACAGGTCGCCATGTTCTGCCATTTGGGCGACCGATAGCCACAGGCAAATTCCCAGCACGACCGTTGCCATCAACCCGATCAAAAATGTCAGGCCAGCGGCGATAACCCGGCTAACGCCAAGCCGTTTTTCAAAAGCTTCGACGATTGGGGTCACACCGCTAACGACAAAAGCGGCGACGACAAAGGGAACCAGAACCGGTCGGAGCCAATAGATCAGGTAAATCACCACTGCGGTCGCGATGACCACTAGGCAGAACGTCTGAATCTTGGCGTGAGAAGGTTGGGATTCCATTAAATTGAACTGTCGCTAAGTGGAAGGTCAGCGACGCCCAATTTGGTTCACCGCCGAGAATTAGAAGCCGATCGAAATGCTGCCACCACGGGGAGGTCCGCGGTGATGTCGAGGTGGGCCGTAGTAACGATGGTCATGATAGTAGCGAGGGCGAGCAGGGACTACCACAGTTGGTCGAGGAGCGTAGTAACGCTCTTCGACGACGATCGGAGCTGGCTGAACGATGGTGGTGGTGGGGGCCGCCACTGCGGGAGGTCCTACCGACGCGTTTTGCATTGCGTTGATCACCGGTTCGTGAACGCCCTGCTGGTGCAGCGAAATAATATCGGAAACTTCGATGCGGCGTTGGATGCCACGCTGCTGGATCTGATTCATGATCACCGTATCGGGAAGGCCGCTGCGGGTCATGGAGACCACATCGGCCGTCGTTACGGCTGCCTGCTGTTGAGCGTACTGCTGTTGCTGAGCCTGATAGGCTTGCTGTTGGTATTGATATTGTTGTTGCTGGTATTGGGCTTCACGGTCTTTTGCATTCCCGATCGATCCCCCGGCAACGGCTCCCAACAGGCCTCCGATTACCGCACCGGCTCCCGCTTCATCATTGTTTTCACCGATGATTCCCCCCGCAATCGCTCCGGCAACACCACCCAAGGCAGCTCCACGTTGGGTGTTTCCTTGAGCGTTCGCGGTTGAACCGATCAAGCTGGATAGGACGATCAAGACGCCTACAAAACGATGGTTCATAGCAAATAAGTCCGAAAGCGAGAGAAAGTAAGAGATAGGGGCAGCCTGTAACAATCGGCATAACCCTTCTATATCTTGAATCTTCTCTCGCTGGCAATTGCACTTTTCTTTGCTATCGAACACCGGGTCGCGGTTTACGGCAGGTCGACGACGGAAAGTTTCTGAACTCCATCCGGTTTGCCTGTCAGGATGACCGCTTGGCTATCGCTGAACTTGTCCATTTGGACGATGTCGTTCCAGTCGTTGACCTGTTCAAAGGCTTGGCCGGCAGTACCGCCGCCCCGAACCGGTTGGGTCAGCCCTTCGTCGTCCCCTAGTTGATCGGTGCTGATTTTCATCACACCGCGAGCCGAATTGGTCATCAACAGGTATTGCTTGTCACCTTGTTCGTAAACGATTAGGTCAAGCGGAACGTTCCGGTTGCCCAGTTCCGCAACGGTGGTTCCGCGGATTTTCTGTTCGCCGCGCATTTTGGCAATGGGGAAGCGAACGAGTGGGGTGCAGGTAAATCCGGCCAACAAGGAAGGCGAACCCTCGATCGTCATTGGGACAAAAGTGCGAATTGTCGAATCCTCAACGCGTCCGTGTGCCGCATGAAAAATTTCAACGTTCGTGATCAAGCTATTTTCGCCGAACGGAAACGGAAATTCCCGGACCGCGGATTTCGCTTCGCCGGCAGAGGCTCCCGAGACAAGCACTTTGCCATCAAAGAAAGCAAGGTCGGTGATCGATTCCAGCCGAAGGTTGCGTTGTCGGCGTCCTTGTCCTGTCATTTCGTCAGCAGGAGGATTCGGAAGTTCCTTCTTCGCGTGAGGAATTTTGTCCGTTTGAATGGCCGAAACCGCCCCGTCAGGTTGAATTCGGAACAGCTTTACCTTGCCGCCAACCAACGCGGACAGGACCACGGTTTGGCTCTTCGCGTCGGCAGCCATATCGCCAAGGCTGACATTTGATTCCTCGGTTTGAGCCGCTGCTGCGATCGCTTGGGCGACGTTTTCGATTTGGTAGGCCGCTTGCGGTTGGGCAGCGGTTTCAGCCGTCGGTTCGATTTCGATCGCGTAGACCGTTGCTGCTTTCGGGTCTCCGACCAAAAGAACATGGTCCTCGGCAAAGGTCATCGGCCCGATCGATTGAATTTCCACCGGTCCGGGCGTCATCCCAGGAGCCGCAGCGGAAATCGAACTGGAGAGTAGTAACCCAAGACTGAGGGGGGCGAGCATCGCCATCAAGTGATGGCAGGCAGCAAAGCGTAATACAGACATGACAACATCCAGTGAGACCAAGAATCGGAAAACGTTTTCCAAAAATCCCGCGCTCGCATTCTATCCGCCTGGCCGCCTCAAATGGGAACGGATTCGTTAAGATTTCATGGTCGTTTTTCGTACCGCATTCGGTGCGATTCAATTTTTCCTGCTCGGGCTACTGAACGCTTTTTATGTTGATTGTTTTATCGCCAGCAAAAACGCTTGATTTTGCGACGAACGTTTCGCCTCCGCTCACCAGCACTCCGGAATTGCTATCCGAAGCAGCGTTGTTGGCTGCGGAGTTAAAAAAGGTATCTGCAAACCGTCTTGGTTCGTTGATGAAAATCAGCGACAAATTGGCGACTTTGAATCACCAACGTTACCAGGACTGGGATGCCGCCTCGCTGCAACAGCCGGGCGACCCCGAAGCAAAACCGGCCGTGTTGGCTTTTCAGGGGGACGTTTATCAGGGTTTGGAAGCGGGCAAGTGGACCGAAAAGCAAATGCTGTACGCTCAGGATCATCTACGAATCCTGTCAGGGTTGTACGGGATCCTGCGTCCATTGGATCGGATGCTCCCCTATCGCCTAGAGATGGGAACGAAATTGAAAAACCGCCGCGGCGCCGATCTGTATGCGTTTTGGGGGACTGAACTGACGGCCGTCGTCAATCGCGCGACCGAGTCGATCGGTTCGAACGTCTTGTTGAATCTGGCTTCGCAGGAGTACTTCCGCAGTTTGCAACCGGCCGGATTGTCCAGCAAAGTGATTTCGCCAACCTTCAAAGACTTGAA
The DNA here is from genome assembly GCF_007741495.1 of Roseimaritima multifibrata. Lineage (NCBI taxonomy): Bacteria > Pseudomonadati > Planctomycetota > Planctomycetia > Pirellulales > Pirellulaceae > Roseimaritima > Roseimaritima multifibrata. The sequence goes on along the minus strand of NZ_CP036262.1, from coordinate 3,994,355 downwards.
GAATGGGAAATACAAACTGATCAGTTTTTATGCCAAAGTCGCTCGCGGGATGATGGCGGACTGGGTGGTTCGGAACCGCGTAAAAAGCCTCCGCAAATTGACGCAATTCTCCGAAGCCGGTTACCGTTACGATCCCGAAAGCTCGACCGAACAGGTGCCGGTCTTCTTGCGCGACCAGCCTGTGTAGACGGCGCTTTTTGATTGATTCATCTGGGGCCCCTGATTTTTGGCCGCCAGATTTTTGCGATCTGGACTTTGCGGTTTCGGCCCTGGCAACAAGTGTTTGCGGTCACCGAAGCCGGGTGACGAAGGGCACGAATTGTCGTTCGATCGTTTGCAGATCCGCGCCGATAAATTTCTCGAACATCTCGATGCGTTCGCGAGGGCTGCGCGATTTGAGAGGTTCCCCTTTGCTTAGTTCTTGGAGGTAGGCGACGTATTCTTTGCGTTTGGTCTTTAAGAGGAAATAGTTCAACGCCCAGGCTTCGCTATAGGCCGAGATTGCCGAATCCGCATTGCGGAAGCGTTTGTCGTCGCTCAGGAGTGTCGAGAGTGAATCGGCTGGCCGGCTTAGTAGGTATTTTTTAAAACGCTGTAGGTTGACGGCGTTGACGCGGCCGATGGTCCGCCAGCCTCGGGAACTGGAAAAATCGGGGGATTCAAAAAAGACCGCCAGCCCTTCGCTGACCCACATCGGGTTGTCTGCGAATCGCTGCTGCAGTCCCGTGTTGTATGCCAACTGATGCGTTGCTTCATGGATGATGGTCGCGATGTTTCGTTCGGGATTGGGCATGTTGAACGTGGTGATGCGGTTGGTTTCTAGGTTGTAATAACCAATGATCCCTCCGACCGCTTCGCCCACTTCCGGACGTGCGTATTCCTCAAAGCTCTTGCGGTCGGCAAACACCAATCCGACCAACGGGAAACGCGGTTCTTCTAAGACCATCCCTTGGTTTTTCCAGTATGCGTTGAAGCCGCGATAGAGTTGTTCGAAAAGAGACCCAACCCAGGTGACGTATTGCACGCTGGTGTTGTGGCAGATCAGATAGTGGTTGGTTTGATGGATTTCGAACCCTGCCGGCATCTCCTCCAGCAGGCGTTGTTGCACCGTCGCTTCATCCACCGGAGTCAACTTTGAATCATCCGTTTCCTTGGACTCAATTTGTCCCGGTTGGATCGTCCAAATACGCCCATCGTCACCTAGTAAAAGCAGACCGCCGTCCCGGGCTTCTACCAGCGATTCGCCCGTGACATTTTGTTCGCGTTGTCGTGCATCCTTAAATTTGATTTTTTCGACCGCTTCGCACCTACCGCACGAACCGACAGCAATCCATGTCATGCTGAAAGCGATGAGAAGGGGGGTAATCCATGCTTGGGCAATCGAACGCATTCGCTTCCATTCCTCTTGGGTCGAATCTTCAGTTTCGCAATCTCAATTACGATCGTGAACGGTCTATCTTACTCGGTTTCGCCAAACGCGTTTGTAGAGGAGCGGGCAGAGAATTGCAAAAAGGGCAACGAATATTAAAAAACCAAGGGTTAGTCCTGCGACTTGGTATCGCACGCCACTATGCAGCAGGGCAAACGTCCGCGTACCAACGGTTGTCATCCCTGGAGGCAAAATGACCAGAGTCGATGGGACGTCCGCCGTCGCTACGGTTGCAGCGACCAAGGCGGCGATGAAAATCACGGGAAACAGTCGCGGCAGTTCGACGCGAGCAAAAATTTGCCAGGATGTGCCTCCTTCGCTCCGGGCCGCTTCGGTGGGTTTGGCGTCCAGCATCCGATAGCCGACTCGCAGCACAAAATAGGTTGCTGGCAAGGATCGCGGCAGGCAAGCAATGACCGTCGGGACGATTGACCTTTGGTAAAGCGAATCCAGCCATTCGCCGCGGTTGTGGAAGAGGAAGATCACAGCCATTCCGACCACAGGGCCGGGCAGCAGCATCAAAACCAACGCGATACCGGCACCGATCCGCGAACGAAGTTGGGAACCGTTTGCCCACCAAGCGGCGATCAACGCCAATGGTGTCGCCGTCACGGCGACGGCAATACCGATCACGAACGTCCATTGGTATTCCGCCGAAAAAGTCGAAAACGCGTCGGACATCGTGATGCCAAATCGTTCCCATGACCAGGCGTACCGTCCTGCGGGAACCGTTGGAACCGACGCGTCGGCGGCGCGGACCACGATCCCTCCCTTCACCAATAAACTAATCAACGGGATCGCGACGAGAAAAAGAAGCAAACCGGCCAGCGCAAGCGAGGCGGAGATGCGAGTTGTGATTGGCCAGCGTGTCGACTGACCAGCGGAGACGTCGTCGGACCACCAAGGCGTCGTCCCTAACGTCGGACGCGACGGGAGGGCTAGTTTGCGATCGATTAGCCAGAGTATGGGGATTCCGACCAACAACGGCGTTACGCATGCTTGGAGGATCGGTTTCCAGTGCGGATCGAAGGCGTACTGCAAATAAATGGTGTCCGCGAGTGTCCGGACTCCGTATAGGTCGGCGACCGTCATCTCGGTTCCGGCGATCAACATGACCCATAACCCGGCCGTGGCGATCGCCGGAGCCGCGGCAGGCAGGGCGATGACCCACCATTGGCGAAACGGCGTCAGGTCCATTCGCCCTTGGTCACTCAGGGATCGGGGCAGACGTTGCCAGGCCCACAGGATGGCAAGCGATACCCACGCGGATCCTGAAATGCCGTGAATCCATGCGGTCGCCGGAAAGCCTCCGAACCAGAACCGATTTCCGCTGGTCTGCATCAGCGGCAGCCAACCAAATTTTCCTGCGGTCGCTTCCCAGGCCGCCGCATGAACATAAAGGGGAAGCGCGATCAGCACAAAGAGCATCGTGATTGCGATACGGCGGACCGTCGTACCCAGGCGGCCACCTCCGCATCCAGCAAGTGCCGTGGCAAGTCCAATCCCCAGCGGGACCGCGATCAATGCGGCGGCTCCCATCAGGCATAGCGTCAGTACCAAAGGTTGCATGTCGGCAGATTGGATTCGGAAGGGGCGAGGGGAAGTGGGATTCTGGCGATTCTAACGCTTGCGAGGCGGTGCGGTTTAGGATCCGCTTGGCAAATCCCCCGCCTCCCGTCCCGGTTCCGGCCGACGCGAATTCTTTTCGACGCTCAAAAGTGGGAAAGTAGGTTGCTTGATTTACACTGGGAAGGACCGTTTTGCGATTCGCTTCAATGCAGTCCGCCCGATTTCAGGAGCGAAAGTTTACTCCGGTTGAAAAGCGGCCCAAAGATTTAATGGTGCGGAACGAAAGGAAAACAGCCTTTTTTCGGTGCCAGCGGTTCGAAGCCAGCTTTCCTCGGCCTAGACTCAAGCGGGGAGTCCGCGGAAATTGGTAGGGAAAGCCGCGAATTCGTACCCAGTGCCACTTCCTTGCTTAGCGGACCGACGCAGGCCGTTCGGTAACGTCCTCCAGAAAACAGCCTGATACCAAGCTGGCATTCGGTAGCGTCTCCACAATCCGCGACAAACAACCAGAATGAAAATCTCGTCGATCCCGCAGCTGTACCGAAATCTGAAGCGTTGGCGTCAGATCCTGCAGGTACTGCGCCGCTATGGATTGGCTGATTGGTTAAGCCATTTCCCTCGCCTGCCGTTTCGCGACATTTTAAAGGACCGCAGCGGCGTTCCCTTAACGCAGTACTCGCGAGAAAAGCGAGTCCGGATGGCGTTGACCGAACTGGGGCCAACGTTCATTAAACTGGGCCAGATTCTATCGGCACGCCCCGACTTGGTCGGCCCCGAATTAGCCGACGAACTAAAACAACTGCGAGCGAATGTTTCTCCCGATTCCCCCGAGGTGGTGCGGAGAATTTTGAAAGAGGAACTGGGGGCTCAGTTCGAACTGGAAATTGTCGAATTGAACGACTCCCCGATCGCAACCGCCTCGATTGGACAGGTCCATGAAGCGAGGCTTGCCAATGGCCGCCAAGTGGTGATCAAAGTCCAACGCGATGGCATCGAAAATATCATTCTTCAGGATTTGGAAGTCCTGACCGGATTGGCTCAATTGGCTGAACACGTCGAAACGTTGGCGGCGTTTGGACCCGCGGAACTTGCACGGCAGATCATGCCCATGCTAAGACGCGAGCTCGATTTTGAGCGTGAGCTAACCAACATGTTGATGTTTCGCGAATTCTTCGCCGACGATCCTAAGCTGGTGGTCCCTGAACCGGTTATCGAACTCTGTACCCGCCGCGTCTTGGTGATGACTCGCTTGGAAGGTCCCAGCATTGCGAAGTGGGATTCCGGCAGCCTTGAGGAACGGGAAACGATTGCCCACCGCGTCACCGATTCCTACATGAAGATGCTGTTTAATCATGGAACTTTCCATGCGGATCCTCATCCCGGCAATTTGCTGGTCATGCCTGAAGGAGGGCTGGGGATCCTTGATTTCGGAATGATCGGCCGGATCGACGACCGATTGCGTGAAACGATCGAAGAGATGTTATTCGCGATCTCGGCCGGAGATGAGCGAATGCTGCTGCGATTGGTGAAGCGAGTCGGTAACCCTCCAGCGACGTTGGACGATGCATCGTTGTCGGTCGACATTGGCGATTACGTTGGCATCTATGGCCGGCAGGGGCTCGGGCGGTTTAACCTGACCTCCGCCTTAAATGACTTAAGCGAAATCTTGCATCGTCATAAGATCAAATTGCCTAGTCAGTCTGCACTGCTGTTGAAGATGCTGGTTTCCTTGGAAGGAACGCTCAGTGCGCTCGACGCAAAATTTGATTCATTAGAGGTGATGGGCGGATTCGTACGACGCGCAATGCTCCGTCGGATTAGTCCCCGCAGGCGGATTCGGCAGGCCAGACGGATCTATTTGGAAGCCGAAAACTTCCTTGAATTTGCACCCGATCAAGTCATGGGGCTGTTAACACAAGCCAGGCAAGGCAGTTTGAGCATGAACCTTGAACACCGTCGTCTGAGCCCATCGGTTAACCGATTGGTCCTGGGGATCATGGCCAGTTCGCTATTTTTAGGGGCGTCACTGATGCTGGCCTATGAGGTGCCTCCAGTCGTCTTTCCGGAAAACCCCTTTCTAGGTTTTCATCGACTTTCATTGTTCGGGATCGCCGGAGCCGTCCTGAGTCTGATGATCATGTTGCGACTGCTATTGGCGATTAACCACAGTGGGAACCTAACCAAAGGAGAGCACGATTGACGATCTTTGCATCGGCATAAGCCAAAGGCAATGGAACCGTCGCCCACATCACTAAACTTCATAGCGGAACGGCGCGAGCCGTCCGGCCACCGCGCAGCAAACCTTGGCCACATCACTAAACTTCTTAGCGGAACGGCGCGAGCCGTCCGGCCACCGCGCAGTAAACTTTGGCCACATCACAAACTTCTTAGCGGAACGGCGCGAGCCGTCCGGCCACCGCGCAGCAAATTTTGGCCACATCACAAACTTCTTAGCGGAACGGCGCGAGCCGTCCGGCCACCGCGCAGCAAACCTTGGCCGCATCACTAAACTTCTTAGCGGAACGGCGCGAGCCGTCCGGCCGCCGCGCAGCAAACCTTGGCCACATCACAAACTTCTTAGCGGAACGGCGCGAGCCGTCCGGCCGCCGCGCAGTAAACCTTGGCCACATCACAAACTTCTTAGCGGAACGGCGCGAGCCGTCCGGCAGCCGCACAGTAAACCTTGGCCACATCACTAAACCTGCCGCTAGGAAAGATCGTCGTGCACTGGCCGGACGGCTTGCGCCGTGCCGCTAGGAAAGATCGTCGTGCACTGGCCGGACGGCTTGCGCCGTGCCGCTAGGAAAAATCGCCGTGGACTTGCCGGACGGCTTGCGCCGTGCCGCTAGGAAAGATCGTCGTGCACTGGCCGGACGGCTTGCGCCGTGCCGCTAGGAAAGATCGCCGTGCACTGGCCGGACGGCTTGCGCGGTGCCGCTTATAAAATGCGTCAGCAAACCTTTGGCGTCGCTTTTAGTTTTCCATAAACGGTAAACGTCGACCTAGGCGGCGGGCGCTGGAAAGCTGTTGCTCCAGATCGTCTAACTCGATCGCTTGGCGATCGATTGTTAGCAGTGTGTCGCCGTCGATGTCCAGACCTTCTTGGCGATTGATCGCCAGCTCCACCTCTTCCTCCAACGCCTCCAGCCATGCTGGAAGGTCCAGCCCTGCTCCGGTCGGATATTCGGTTAGTAGATTTGCTTCTTTGCGTAGCAGTTCAAATTCGGTGCTTGCGGTCCCTTGGCGGACGCCGCGAATCGCCGGTTCGATCAAACCACGCATCCGGTCGATGGTCATTGGCTGGATAAAACGTTCGAGAATTCGATCGGCTACCGTTGGCATTCGCATCGAGTACTGCTGCTGCAGTCGCCGCAAACGTTTGACATAGATCTCCGCTTCGGCACTGATCCGCTCTTCCAGCGAACGTTGCCAACGCATCGCGGCCTGTTCAAAGCCGTCACGTACCAAGATCTCGTGAGTCCACATGACCGGTCGGAGGTTCCACGCGATACGATCGTAGCGGACGCGAAGCCGCAGGAAATCGAGGAACATGTAGATCAGTTCGCCTCGATCACTTTGCGTGGTTGTGCTGGTGTAGTCCAGGTATTCGGAGTGATGGTCCAGAATCGTTTCATAGACCATCGTCAGGTGTTGTTTCGCCTCGTTGCGGCCTAGCGGACCATCCAGGTCTGCTAGGAAGCGAGAATCGGCCAGGGTGCCAGGATCTTCTTTTAATTGATCCATCCAAGCATCGACGCCCTGGTGCAAAATCGCGCGAATGTTCCCTAACCCGAGACAGGTTTGGCAGAACAGTGGCGCACCGTACGTCTTGATGAAATGGACCAGCTTTTCCCAGCGTTTGGGATCTGCGACCGTTTCAAGCGCCGACAGGCGGAGCGAACGACTGTGCGTCAACCAACTGGCAAGCAAGGTCTCGGTTAACGATTCCAAGACCTGAGTCAGCATGTCCGTGCGGTCGCGGTCTGGATCTTCGGGCCATTGTTTGGCGGCATGCGTGGTCGCTTGCACCAAAGCGCGAAAGCCGATCTTAAACAAGCCGTCAAATTCGGTGACTGCACCGGGGCCAATCGGATTTTGCTGTTCCATCATTCTGGCGGCTTCCAGCAATTGGCACGATTCAAAAATCATGCCGCGTCGAGGGAACCAGCGGAGCAGGTGCAGGAGGACGCGCTGCCGTAGCCGAGCGACAAAAATTTTGACCGGGTCGCCGCCGCGGACCAGCGGAATATAAAGCAGACTCTTCGTACGGACCGCACGCAGTAGCGGCGGAAAGTCATCACGGACGCGTTGGCTGTCACCGGAAACAAGGGCAGCGTACAACCGTACGGCTTGGCGGTCGTCTTCGCCCAGTCCGTCCAGAAGTTCATTTTCCAGTTCTTTGATCGCGGTGAGCGAATCGGGGGAAACGTTTTCGCTATCGTTTTCGTTCTCGTCTGCGGATTCTGAATCGGTTGCGGTACCTTCTTCGACGGTCGCTTGATTCGCGTCCGTTTTCTCGGCTGACTCGGAACCGTCTGCGGGGGCCTGTTGATGGGCACGTTCCTGACGTTCCCCTAAAAGGACTCCGATCATCAAACGTCTTGCGTCGCTCGATTCGACCGTGGTTGCAATGATCCGTTCCAGCAAGGCATCGCGGACGACTCGCATCCGGTCATAACGCATCATCGCTGCATTATCGGTCCCGCTTGGTTTGATTCGGTAACTGCGAACCGAATCGAGCAGTTCCAACAGGCCGCGTCGATTGATCGAAGCCTGGGAAGCCCATTCGACCAGTTTCTGGTCGCGTTGTTCTAGCAGTGCAGGATTGTCTGCGCGGGCTGCTTCTTGGCTGGTGGCGGTCCCCATGTCGGCGGCCATCACCCACATTCGGGCGAGGGCCACATGGAATTCCAGGTGTTCGCCAATGCGTCGTGATTCCAGATCAAGGGAATCTTGGTTGTCGTCTTCGGTCGACGATTCATCAAAGATCGCACCGTCCATGCCGTCATCGGTACTGTCACGAAAGGTGACGTCTTCATACGCGGCGGCAAACAGATCTTTGGGGTCTTCGTCGTCGTCTTCGTTATCTTCGTCGGTTGTTAGTTCCGCATCCAGATCGGCAAGCGTTCGGTCCCAGTCCCGTTTCGGCGGTTTGCCTCCGCAGGAGAATTGTGGCGGAGACCAGAAGCTTTCGGCGTTCGCTTCGACCATGTCGAAGAACCGACGGACCAGCGACCAGGGACGATCGATCCCGGCGGGAGGGGGCGATCCCTCGGGCACCGGTGACAACTCGTCCGAGCCACCATAGTGTTGCCGTGAAGCCTGTTGCAGTCGATGCAGCCAGCGCTGAGCGAGCAGCGGCCACGAACTGTTGCCACGGCGGAGACCGACTTCTTCTGAATTGGAAAGCCAGTGGATCAGCAAGGCCTGGGAAGCGACAAAATCGCGTCGTTCCAACAGGGCATCAATGACCAACGCGTAAGCTCGCGGCGAATCGAACATCGCCGCATGCTCTGCCCAAAAACTGACGTCCCCTGCGGCCGCACCACCTCGATGCCAGACTCGTAATCCGCGCGCGACCAACTGAGCCGATTCGTACGATTCAAGCGGGTCGGTCGCTTGCAGGTCGTCAATGGTATGCGCTGAAAACTGTCGCCACCATTCGGCGGTTTCACGGTAGATCTTTGCGAGGTGCTCGTATTGATCTTTGTCATCTCTTGCTGCAGCTTCGCTCCAGACCCGTGCCATGTAACCGAACAGGTAATCGGTCAACTGAATGATTTCATCGACGCGGTGGTCGTGAACCGAACTTTCAATGTCGTGGAAGCGTGCGTAGTTTCCGCCAAAGCCGAGGATGTCCCAAGGATCGACCACCGCTCCGCAGTAGATCGCACGCTTGATTCGATCGACGATGTCTTGCGGCATCTTGGCGGCCGATTCTAGATCGCCGCGACGCAGGCTAGCCAAGCCTTGCATCAACGAACAATCGATCCGGCACATCATCCGCGACGCGGGAGCCTGAACCAAGTCGACTTCCTCATTCGCTTCGACCGTGTAGCCCATGCGTGCATACAGGCGAGCCAGATGGGCATGCTGCTGTTGTCCGGCTCGCTGGCTTGCGAGCGATGCGTTCAGATGCTGGCGGGCGGCTCCAAATGGCTGCTGGCGAAGCGACTGTTCTTCACGCAGGCGGTCGCCATGTTCGCCTTCCATGCGGTTCAGCAGTTCTTCGTAGAACTGATCGCGGTAGCGGGCGATCGGAGCCAACAGGCTGCTTAGCGTCGTTTCGCTGGTGTGAGCGCCAGGGCCCCAGCCGCTCACTCCCGAAGCCATCAAGATGGTCCCGGCCAAAACGGCGGCCGCTTCGAAATGGATCTGAGCTCGCGGGATGTCCTGTTCGGGGTCGTCTAGCCGGCTGAGCAACGCATCCAACGTGATCTGCTGAACCACGAAACGATAGAAGTAGCCCTCGGAGTCAATCGCGTGGGGATCCCATTGCCCGAATTGGTAGTTGGGACGTTTGTTGACAGGGTGATCAAAATCAAAGGCACGCGGGTCAATCGTCAGCTCTGCCAGACGCTCCACGTCAAAGCTTGCCTGACGCAATGTATCCGCGGACGTCTCTTTCAAAATGTCCAGCGTCTGGCGAAACAGCCGGTGGTAGATTCCGTCGGAAAAACCGACCCCTTTGTAGTAGACCGGTATGGGAGCGACCCACTCATGCGGATAGGGTTCGCAGATCCGGTTTTCCAATTGAGGGACCGGACGGTATCCAACAAAGTCATTCAGGCTTTGGATCGCCAGTTGCACGACCTCCGCGTCATCGGAGGTCTGGTCAAGCAGGTCCAGAACGACTTCGGCAGACCGTCCCATGAATAACCCATTGAAGAGCAATTCAGGTTGTTGGTGGAACAGCAGGTCTTTGTGAAAATCGAGGTAAGCCGGTGGAAGCAGGCTGTAGACGATCCGCACCGCTCGACGAGCTCGTTGGACGTCGGCAAACGCCGCGGTCGTACCCTCACACTCGTCCAGTATTTTGGAAAGCCACAGATGGACATCAAACCACTCCGGTTGTCCTGAGAGGACGGGACCGGCGGCTGCGGCGGCATGCAATTGGTTCAGGTGGCGGAGTGTTACCGGATCGCGTGAGCCTGCGGAGAAATTTAAATATCCCGCGACTTGGATCAGTTTGTCACGATCAGCAGACGGATAGGGCGTCATGATGGGGTGGGACTGCCATTGGAGATCTACGCAACGACGAATTCTACAGCCCGTTGCCGCGAACAGTTCTCGATCAATCTAGGAAAGCAAGCCCGATCGGTCTAGGCGTCGCTCCCCCCGGGATTCCCAATGATCGACTGGAATCGACCAACCGGGGCGATTGCAGATCCCGTTTTTGAGTCCGTTCAGGCAAATCTGGCCTGGATCCTTTGTTTTTGAACACCTTTTCAACAAAAAACCTAAGAAAAAACCGATGCGACTTCCACGTCCTCCGCTGCTCGCCCGGTTTGCGGAAGAAAGTAAGCCGCCGAGTGGGTTGTTTGCGGTGGTTAGTGGAGTTCTACGTTCCTTAATGCCTGTTAGTTGATGGCTGTGCATAGAGATAGAATGTCTCTTCGCAGGTCAGCTAATCTGGTCCGGAATGGTAAAAACTAAGGAAAACACTAGTGAGAACGGCCTAACCGGGTTGCCAACGGACTGGTCAGACCCTTAAATCACCTCTGAACCGGTCGGAAGGCTCCGACCGTTTGAAACAAAAAAAACTTCCTTTACCTGTTTCCGTTGTCGAAAGGTCCAAAATGGCAAAAGTTCCCGCAAAGCCGCTCACCAAGACTCAGATTTTGGCGAACATTTCTGAGCAAACCGAGCTGACCAAGAAAGACGTTGCACTTGTCTTTGATGCATTGTCCGATGAGATCGCTGAATCGCTGAAGACTGCGGGCCAATTCACCATTCCTGGCCTGTGCAAAATCACTGTCAAAGTGGTTGATGCCAAGCCAAAACGAAAAGGCCGCAACCCAGCGACCGGTGAAGAAATTTGGTTGAACCCAAAACCAGCAAGCAAGAAGCTGACCATTCGTCCTCTGAAAAACCTGAAAGACATGGTTTAAGAGAACGAGTCTTCGGTACGCCGTTTTGACGGTTGCTGAAAAAAAATGCCGCTTCCCCCACAAAGGGGAAGTGGCTTTTTTTGTGCCCCCAACCAGCGACGTTCCCATAGCCAAACGTCGCAACCCATCCGGCCACCGCCCTTGAAAATGGGGGCACTTCTTAGCGGAACGGCGCAAGCCGTCCGGCCACCGCCCTGGAAAAACCAGCCGCAACTTCTTAGCGGAACGGCGCGAGCCGTCCGGCCACCGCCCTGGAAGCCCACTCGTACCTGCCGGACGGCTCGCGCCGTTCCGCTTGAAAAAGCCCATGCGTACCTGCCGGACGGCTCGCGCCGTTCCGCTAGGAAAAAGCCCATGCGTACTTGCCGGACGGCTCGCGCCGATCCGCTAGGAAGATTTGTCTGCCTGTAGGGTGCCACAGCCGGTCGCCGAAACAAGCCCGCTAGCCGGCAGAAGTTTCGTAACCGGTAAAACTTGCCAGGTTTTCTTAATTGTCGCGATCGGCATTGTCGATAAAACCACTGGAGGAGTCGTTCTGTACCGAATTCCCCGATAGGTTCCGGCAATGAGACAACCAACCGTGCGATCGAATCGAATTACCAATCACCTGCAGTCCACCTCTTTGGTGGGGGCTCTTGTTTTCTTGTTGCTGGCCTCAGTAGCGATCCCCGTTTCTGCTCAGGTACGGGTGAAAAAACAGGACCGTGGGAGTTATCAGGCTCCCACACTTGCTTCCAATGATGATGATGTCTTGGAGCCGTTTAGTGATTTGGTGATCGAGGATTCGGGCGACGTCCGCCCTGTCGATTTTGAGTCGATGGAACCGCCGGTGATGTACGACGGGCCGATGTACGAAGAAGAGATGCATTATTCCGGAGCCGGTGGATGTGATGGAATGGGGTGCAGTGGTTGTGGAGTCTGTACGGTGCCGGCCTGTTTGCCATGCAGCCCGTGGTTTGCGTCGGCCGAAGTGATGCTCTTTTGGCGTCGTCCACAGGGGCTTCCTGCCTTGGCGACGACCAGCGATCCGGGAACGGATTTCGCCGACGCGGGGGTTTTGGGGCTGGGGTCAACAAGCATTCTTTTTGGCCAAGATCAGGTCGGCAGTAAAATGAATGTTGGCGGTCGCTTCACTCTCGGAACTTGGTTGGACAACGCGGGGCTCGCTTCGCTGACCGGACGTTTTTGGTTCACTGGCAACCAAGAGTACGGTGGCGACTGGAATTCAGCGACAACACCAATCATCGCTCGTCCCTATCTGGATTTCACGACCGATCCGAACGGCGTTTCCAACGCGGATGTGATTTCGTATCCGGGACAACGAAGTGGATTTCTGACGATCAAAGGATCGAGTGATGTGTACGGGGCCGATCTTTCGATGCGGCAACTGTCGATGGAGGGCTTGGGCGGCCGAATCGATTTCATGTACGGATACCAGTACATGCGAGTCAACGAAGACCTGGCGATCAATAGTGAATCATTGATCTTGGCGGACGATTCACTTCCCGTCGGAGCGATGTTTAACGTCACCGATCAGTTTGAAACTAGAAATGAATTCCATGGAGCTCAGCTTGGGTTCAGTGGCTTTCATCGCGAGGGACGTTGGTCGCTTGATACGATGATGAAATTTGGTTTTGGTGCCCTGACGCGAGAAGCCCGCCGCAGTGGTGTCACGAACATCACAAATGGTGGGGTAACGATTTCACAAGCCGGTGGAGGATTGTTGGTCCGCGATAGCAGTGCAGGAACCTTCACCAGCAGCACCTTTGCATGGGCTCCGGAATTCAACGTGAACGTCGGGTACCAAGCCCGCCGCGGTATCGATCTTTCGGTTGGTTACAGCGTCGTCGGACTGACCGATGCCGTGCAGCCTTGGCGGTTGGTTGACCCACAATTGGCGACCGATTTGAACGACGATCCAACGCTTCCCAAAGGCGTGATCTCCTACGGTAGTTTCTGGGTCCAAGCGATTCAGTTCGGGGCACGCTGGAACTACTAGTTCCGCTTCCCGTTTGAAGGCAGAGGTGTTGCCTTTTGGCTCACCTGGCGGGGGAAACCCCGCGGGCAGACAAGCGATACCGTTGCAGATTCTTGATGCCGGCGCCAATCGATTCCGCATCGTTTCCCGCTAACTCGGCGTTAAGGGCGTCTTCATTCGCCGCGCCAAAAGCGATATTCAAATCGCCTTCTGGGGTCGCCGGTCAAACGAACGGAGCCACCCCATTCGACCTGCGGGTCTGCTGCGGCTGCCTGAACTTCAAAGCGGTTTATCGGACCCCCTGCAACAGATAAGTGCAGGAGGTTGACTAGCGCGTTTTCCCACAGACTTGGACCTGGGAATCACTATTTGCAGCTGCACAACGCGAACGTTTGGGTATACTAGGCATTCTCGCAGGGATCAATCCAAAAGCTGCTCATCTGAGCTTTGAATGTCTGGTGTTTCCATAAGGCGAGCAAATCAATCGATCCAAATGAATTTGACTGTGTTGCGTCTTGTGGTTGTCTTGCTGCTATCGATCGGTGCGGTCCCTGCCCTTTTGGCGGAAGACTGGTCCGTCCCCTTGGCTGGGAACTGTTTTCGCAGCCAACCGGGACCGGGCGGAAGACTGTTTGACGCAAATGGCGACCTGCGTTGTAGTGGTTCCGATCAGGTCTTTTCGGTCTACTTCCGCGTCGATCGACCAGGGAAATTGAAACTTGCCATTCGAGCCCGTTCACTGGATGGTGATTCTCAGGTGCAAGCTTCGGTGGGCGACCAGGAATTTGTTGTCGACCTGAAGGGGGCGCCAGCCGTTGATTATCCGCTGGGTGAAGTCTCGGTGTCTCAGCCCGGCTATGTGCGAATTGATTTGCGGGATGGAGATCGATCGGGATCTGGTGTGGCGATGATCAGTGAACTGCTTGTCAGCGCTTCAGTGCCCGATATGAAGGTCGACTTCGTCCGCAATAACGACGGCAATATGTTTTACTGGGGGCGTCGTGGGCCGTCGGTTCACTTGCGGTATCAGTTGCCGCCGGGCAAACAGTTGACGTACGCCTACAACGAAATCACGGTCCCCGTCGGACAAGACCCGATTGGTTCCTACTTCATGTCCAATGGTTTTAGTGAGGGGTACTTTGGGTTTCAGGTCAACAGTGACCGCGAACGCCGCGTCTTGTTTTCGGTCTGGAGTCCCTTTAAGACAGACAACCCAGCGGAGATCCCTGACGCCGATCGAATTGAAACGGTAGCAAAGGGCGAAGGCGTGTCGGCTCAAGATTTTGGTAACGAAGGCTCAGGTGGGCAGAGCTTTCTGCGTTACCCGTGGAAAGCGGGTGAAACCTATCGCTTTCTGACCGAAGTGAAACCGGATGGAAAAGGGAACACGTTTTACACCTCTTGGTTTGGAGACAAGAAAAAGGATGAGTGGCGTTTGATCGCTACGTTCCGGCGTCCGAAAACCGACAAACACCTGACAGGCTTTCATTCCTTCTTGGAAAATTTCTCGCCAGCGTACGGGCATATCGGTCGTTCCGCGCATTACGGAAACCAGTGGGTGCGTGATACCGAAGGAGAGTGGCACGAATCGAGTAAGGCCTATTTCACGGCCGACAATACGGCTCGTCGTGGCCATCGATTGGATTATGGCGGCGGAAGTGAAGGCGATCATTTCTTCCTTCGCAACTGCGGTTTCTTTGCACAGCCGGTTTCGTTCGATCAAAATTTTGAACGCCAGTCGACCGCAGCACAAAAACCGGAAATCGATTTCGACACGCTCCCAAGGAAGTGATTTTCTTCTTTCGTTTGCGAGCGAGCGATCGTATCGGCACGCCGGTACCCTCATCTTTCCATCGCTGTGGCTGGACGTTCGTTTGCAAACCGGGGCCGCGGTGATTTGGGGCTTCCGAGAAATTGGCGAACTTGCCCGCAGGAGCTGTTGATTTATTCTCAATCACCCTGTCGAAAACGGTATAATGAACGGTTCAGATCGCGGGCCGTGGCACATACCTTTGGTGAGGTGAATCCGTTGAATGCTTCCAATCGACGAAACTTTCTGCGTCAAACGGCGATGGCTACAGCCGCCGGGGTGCCGGCGCTGGCTGGACTGGAAGGATTAGGGGCCGTTTCGGCCGCAGAGTCGCAGTTGCCTGCCGGTAGTGTTCGTTTCAATGACGATGTCGAACCTCTGATTCGTTTGATCGAGGAGACTCCGCGTCAACGAGTGATCGAAGAAGTTGCCGACCGAGTTCGGAAGGGTAACGTGCAGTATCGGCAATTGTTGGCGGCTTTGTTGTTGGCGGGAATTCGCAATGTCCAGCCCAGGCCTTCGGTGGGGCATAAATTTCACGCGGTTTTGGTGGTCCATTCGGCACACCTGGCCAGTCTTTCCTCACCCGATGTCGATCGTTGGCTGCCCCTTTTCTGGGCGCTCGACAATTTCAAAAGCGCTCAGGCTCGTGACACCCGTGAAAACAATTGGACGATGTCGGAGGTCGATGAAGCGGCCGTGCCAGCGTCCCATTTGGCGATTCCGCGTTTGAGAGAGGCTCTTGGAAATTGGGACGAAGCGGCCGCCGATGTGGCCGTTGTATCGCTTTGCCGTGGGCAGTCTGCTGGGACCGCGTTTGATCTATTGGCAGAGTTCGCTCCGCGTGACTTTCGCAGCATTGGTCATAAGGCGATTTACCTTGCCAATGGGTATCGAACCCTTCAGACGATCGGCTGGGAGCATGCGGAACCGGTTTTGCGCAGCGTTGTCTATGCGATGCTGAATCACCAAGGAGAACCCAATCCGGCGAAGAGCGACCTTGTCGCCGACCGGGACAGCCGGATCAATCGGCCGCGAGCTGCCGAACTTAAAGCCAACTGGTATGAAGGCAAAATTGACGATGGGGCGACGTTGGAATTATTGACCGCGCTGCGGGAAGTGAGCCCGGATGACGCCAGTCGTCTGGTCGCAGAACAATTGAATCGAGGCGTTGCGCCTCAGTCGATCTACGACGCGATGTTCGCTTCGGCCGCGGAACTAACGATGCGCCAACCGGCGATCGTTCCGCTGCATGCGATGACGACCACCAACGCGATGCATTACACCTACCAGATGGGAACTCAGGATTTAAACCGGCGATTTTTGCTCCTGCAAAACGCTTCCTTTCTGGCCCGTTTTCGCGATGCGGCCACCGGACGCGGCAAATTGGCAGACCTGCAAATCGATCGCCTAAAAGTTTCAGAAGATACGCCGGCCAGCGATTTGACGGAAATCTTTACGACTTTGCGAAAAGATAAAACGCAAGCGGCTGAGCAGGCATTGCAGTTCCTCCAATCGGGGCGGCCGGCGACGGATTTGGTGACCCATGCCCGGCGGTTGATTTTCCAGAAAGGCCGCGATTCGCACGACTATAAATATAGTTCTGCCGTGCTTGAAGATTACCAGACGATCTCGCCCGCTTGGCGGGATCGTTTTCTGGCGGCTTCCTTGTTCAAGATGCGAACGGAATCGGAATCGACCAACGGTTTGATCGAGCGAATTCGCGAAGTGGTTTAACCGTTGAAGGTTCGCAGCATCTTGCGGCCAAGATAGATGTACCACATTTCTTGAGTGCCCAGCGGACGCGGGCGACCGACGGTCGTTTGCTCGATCGTTTCCAGCCCGTCGGTAACCACCACACATTCGCGATCTTCACGGGTCGCTTCGCAGACAATCGCATGTTCATCCAGTAGGAACCCTAGAATGCGAGGCTGGATCGATTCGTAACCTTCACGCCGCAGGTATTCCACCAGTGGGGATACCATTCGTTTTTGAGCGGCGTTCCAGTGGTCCTCGGTGATGGCAAAAATATCTTTGTGTTCGGCGTGCCAACCGGCGTAGGCGGCGTAGATGTCATTGCTCGGAAGCTCTGCCAAGTCAGCTGCAAAGGCGTGGACCGTGGGACCGGCGATCGCCACATTGCTGTACTGGGTGTCTCCGAAATCAAATTCAAATCGGACCAGGAAGCAATCGATGGGAGTCGAATAACTTGGCCATAACATCCGTTTGGAATCGATGACCGAGATCTCGGTCGGGGGGACGCCCATGTTCTGCGGTTGGCACAGCCAGACCGCGACGTCGGCTTCGGCCAGCGCCTGCGGAGTCGCATACTCCTCGTCGATTGCATCGGCAATATCCAGTTCTTCTGCGTACTGGAGGACTCGTCGCCGAGCGGCCGGTTCAGCCACTAACCCAAGCAAATGTTCTTGGCCCGCTTCGTCGCCCAGCCGAGTCAACGCGCCCGCGGCTTCGCTTTGCACTCGTCGATGTTTGATCTGCATCGCCTGATGGAGTTTCCCTTTTGCCCGATCGTCCCCAATCAAACCAAGCGCGTCGCAAAGAGAAACCGCCAGGGCGACCGCTTCCCCTAACACCGATTGGATGGTTTCAACATCGTTGCCAAATTCGGTCGGATTCGATTCGAACCGTTCCAGCTTCTGCACGACTGCGTCAAGCAAGCGAAGCAGGTTCTCGATGCGAGAGGCTGCCGGATGCGTTTCGACACGACCGGTTCGTGTGAGGAAATTGGCCACGTCAAGGACAGGCGATGCGACGCTGGGGTGTGCGAGGGCTTCGAGGACATCGGGAAAAAAGTCCGACACTTCCCAATCGTTGTACTGCAGGAGCGGACTGAGGACTTGCCCAACCGACATCCAACCCGCGGGTGGGAATTTAACCAACATTTGAGTCAGGATATGAAGGTGGTCGCCCGATCGAGCCAACGTCATCAAATGCATCAACAGATGCCGGTTTGGCGTCGATTCCGGAAGCCGTTCCAGGATCCCAAAGACCAAAGTCGGATTGATGGGGCGGATCGTTGCGGCTGGATCTTCGGAATTCAAAATCGATGTATGAATGGCACGGAACAATCCACCCAAAATCGCAGGATCGGTTTGCTCCAACTCTGTTTTCGATTCCCAGAGTGCTTGGAACCATTCGGTCGCTTGCTCGGTGGCATTGGCGATCGCGATCTGCCGCATCGTGGTCCCCGCAGCAACCGGATCGGCTGCTGGGCCAAGTAAAGATTCAATTTCAATTGCAGGTGAGGTCATGCGTTTGGAGATCAGGGAGAGGGGGGGCAGATGATAGTTGTTAGTTTTCGAACAAGGGTTGAGCCATACCATGGGCATCGATTTGCCAAGGGGCCCAGGCCAGCTGGACCTCCGAGATCTTCAGGTCACCTTTGCGGGGTGCCACGATGACGGTTTCTAGCTCTAAGTTCTGAATGTCATAGGTCGAACCGAGCGCGTCGATGTCCTCGCGAAGTTCGACTTCCAACGCCTCGTAGTCCAGCCGCAGTTGTTCCGCGGCCTTTTCCGCTCGAGCGATATCGCCATGTTGTGCGGCAGCTCGTGTGGCGCCGCGAACGGTCGTCGACGTTCGCCGGGAAATCTTGTTGCCAAGAAAGGCGTTCAGGATGGTCGATCCAAAGGAGACCAGCGAAGAGACGGAGGCTTGTTTGAATTGGTCTTTTTCGCGAGCCACACGATCTTCGGCCGTGCGGATTTTACCTTCGACCGTGCGGAGTTTGGAAGCGTATTTGTTTCGCAGTTTTTCGGTTTCCAGGTCGCGGGCTTCATGAGCCGCTTGTTTCATTGCGATCCGAGCTTCCCCTTCACTTGAACCGGGTGGGGCGTAAACGTCCAGTTCGGGACAATTGAACAGCGTCATCGGGTGATGGCGGTAGAGGTAGTCTTTTAATTGCTTCGCCCAAGATTTGTAGTTCGATGAACTGCATAATTCCGGAGGCAATTCGTAGAATTCGAAACCCTCCTCCGGTTGGTCGGCCAATTCGATATCGGGATTCAGCGGAAGACTTCCCTCCCAGATCGGATCGGAGATCGGGGAATGGCACGGTTTTAAAATCTTTGCGTCGACCCAATGATCTAAGGAGGCGCTGGAGCGGACGAAATGCATCGACCCCTCCCCCAGCAATGCCGGGCGGTAAACCAATTTTGTCTCCGCCGCGGGGGGCCGATTCGGGACAATGAATTGTTCGGAGACGCCCGATGGAGCGATCGGTTTCGCACTTGCTTTTTCTTTGTCGGAAACCTTTTCCGTGGCATCCACTGCCGCTTCCATCGCTGCCTTCCGCTCCGCCATCAAGTCAACGATTTGATTTCGAGCCAACGGGCCGGCGAGGAAGGACATCGCCCACCGCGTTTGAAAAACCGTTGGTCCGTCGTCATGCACATTGTTCATCAGGAAGACGCGGCTGCCCAAGGCGGCCAGCAACTGTTCCATCTGGGCTTTGTCGAAAGCTTGTCCGGTCTGAATTGCGGCTCCTTCCAGCCCGTCCAAGACCCTTGCCTTGTCGCGTTCGGTTTGCAGCCTTCCCAAGAACCAGGTTCCGATGTTCGATAGACCTTTGTAATCCAGGTCGACAGGGTTTTGCGTTGCCAGCACCATTCCCAGACCGAAGGCGCGGGCTTGTTTCAGCAAAGTCAACATCGGCTGCTTGCTAGGCGGGTTGGCGACCGGAGGAAAGTATCCGTAGACCTCATCCATGTAAAACAGCGACCGCAGCGAACTTGTTCCACTTTGGGTCCGCATCCACGCCAACAGTTCGTTCAGCAGAATCGTGACAAAGAACATCCGTTCGCTGTCGTTCAGATGAGCGATCGAGAGGATCGATATGCGAGGTTTTCCTTCGGGCGTGTGCAGCAGACGCGGGATGGAAAGTGGCTCCCCTTCCAACCAACTGGCGAAGGCTGGCGAGGCAAGCAGGTTGTTCAGCTGCATCGCCAGTTTGCCGCGATCAGCGGTCGACATGAAACTGTCCAAATCAAGGACACCAACACGTTGGATCGGTGGGGACTGGATCAAGCCAATCAACGAACCGACCGAAACGTTTTCGCCTTTCTTCCAGCAGTGGTCAAAGATCGACGAAAGCAGGATATGTTCGCGGGACATCAACGGATCGGCATCGATTCCCAGCAACGTCAGCAGACCCGATGCCGCTCCGCTGACTCGGTCGCGCATCGCTTCCCCGTTGGAAAGCAGTTCGGGAGGAGGCGCGTCAAAGCTTTTTAAGACCGTCAAAGGCAGACCCGCCTGGCTGCCAGGGGTGTAGATCGCGAAATCCGCCGCCTCTTTCAGATTGGCGATTCGCTCGGGCGCCTGCCCCCATGAGGCCAAACCAGCCTTCCATTTTTTAGCGGTTTGTTCCGCGTATTCTTTATCGGAAAGACCTTTCCGAGCTGCTTCTCCGGGCTCTAGCCACTTAGCAAAGTCTTTGGGCTTTAGGTCGGGGAAGGTTAGTAGCAGGTTGGCAAGATCCCCCTTGGGGTCAATGCAAATCGCAGGGATGCCATCGATCGCGGCTTCTTCCAGCAGCGACAGGCATAAACCGGTCTTCCCGCTTCCCGTCATCCCGACACACATCGCGTGCGTACAGAGGTCCTTGGAATCGTACATTTGCAGTTCGTCTAGCAGCTTGCCTGCTTTTAGATCGTACTGACGCCCAAGATAAAAGGCTCCAAGCTTCTCGAATGCATCGGCGGAAGGGATCATGGTTTCAGTATCTGCGAAAAGATGTGGAAGAGGGAATTACCGTGTGATCCGTCGCTGCCGATTTATTCGGGCAACGCGAGGAACCGACGGGCGTTGTGGGTCGTAATCTCTGCCATCGATTCGACGCTTTTGCCGCGAACTTCCGCCAAACATTTCAGAGTGTGGGCAACACGAGCCGGTTCGTTGGGCCGCTTGCCACGAAGCGGTTCGGGGCTGAGGTAGGGGGCGTCGGTTTCAATCAGCAAACGGTCTTCGGGGACCTGAGCTGCGACCCCGCGGAGGTCTTGAGATTTTTTGAACGTTAACATCCCGGCGAAACTGATATGCAAACCGAAATCAAGCAGCTGTTTGGCTTGGTCCCAGTCGCCCGTAAACGAATGCATGACTCCGGCCAACGATCCCTTGGCCGCGTACGGGCGGAGCGTATCGATAATGGCAGGGCAGCTTTCACGCATGTGGACAATAAACGGCAGCCCGACCTTTTGTGATAATTCGATGTGCCGCTGGAAATAATCGATCTGTTCGACAAGCGGAGTATCGTCCCAGTATTGGTCCAGCCCGGTTTCGCCAATCGCCCGCACGCCTGGAAAGCCAGCCAGTTCTTCGATGGTCTGCCAGTCATCGGCTTCGACCTCGCCGACGTAATTAGGTTGGATGCCAACCGCTGCATAGACGTACCCTGGGTACTCCGCAGCCAGATCGCAGGCTCGTCGGCTGGAGGCGGCGGTTGTGCCGATGGTCATCATCCCGACCAGGCCCGCCGCTTTTGCTCGTTGCACAACCGCATCGCGTTGGTCGTTGAATTGGTCGCTGTCTAGATGGGCGTGGGTGTCGAACAACATAAAAATGGTGGACTAGCCAGAGTAGAAAAATCGGGTCAGGTGATAGAAGACTGGTGCGGCGAAACAAACGTCGTCGATTTGATCCAGCAGGCCGGCATGCCCTTCAACAAGGGTTCCGGTATCGTTCAGGCCTCGGTCGCGTTTGATTGCACTCATGGTCATCGTGCCGGCAAAGGCCATGCAGGCAACAACCATGCTCATCACGCCTGCTTCCCAAGGGGCAAACGGCGTCGCCCAGAAAAGGGCGGCGCCCAGCAGACCCGTGGTGACGACCGAGCCGACTAAACCTTCCCACGTTCGCCCTGCGTTGATGTCTCGAGCGATGGGGTGACTGCCAATCAGCACGCTCCAAACGCGCTGTAGGACTCCCGATAGTTGAGCGATCAACAGAAAGAAAAACAGCAGCGTGACGTTGCTGCCACTCCATGCTTGCCCATCGGCGTGTTGAAGCGACAAATCGAGAAGTGCCGGGGCATAGCTAAGTGAGTAAACGCAGATCAGCAGTCCCGACTGGATCTTGGCACTCCGTTCAAGGAATCGTTTGTAGTCGCCTCCAAACGCAATCCGAGCGGGGATGAACAGGCTTGCGTAGACCGGAATCATGATGCTGTAGAGACCATAGAAATTGATCTCGCGGCCCGCGGTAATCCAGCTGGCCGGCATATTGCTGAGAATGATCAGAAGATATTGCAGCGGCGTAAAAATAAAGAAGACCCAAAACAAGGCCCGATGGTCTCCACGCCGCGTTGGGGTCATCGTGATGAATTCGCGCAGGGCCCAGAAGGAAACCAGCCCAAACAGGATGATGGTGCCGACTCGGTGGAGCAGGAATCCGCAGACCAAAATAGCGCACATCATCCACCAGATTCGCAGGCGTTGCGTAAATCGCCTGACGACGGCGGATTCAATCGCGACATTTTCCCGGCGGGTCAACAAGAATCCGACCAACGTGGCGATGCCCAAAGCAACCACGACCACTGCCAGCAGGATAAAGGTCTTGGACGTTACCCATTCGGTGGTCATTTCTTGCTTCGACAGACTGTCAATCGCAAATAGGGTGGCAGACGCGGCGATCAAGACAATAAAGCCCCGGTCAAAAGGACGGGATCCAGTGTCGTTGGAAATATCGACACTGTATCCCTTGATTCAAATTCCCTGGGGATTATAGCAAGACCGCTTCGTCCTGCACTGGGACACCTAAATGAGGCCGGCAATCGGCAACGAACAAGATACCGTGTTCCCGTTTCCGCTATAATCGGGGTCGAATGAGCCGCGAACTGGAACCGGTATGCTCATCCGAAAAGCGAACAGCAGCACAGAGGTTGGCAGGCAATTTGGTGACGTTTGTATTTTGGAGGTATCCCCTTCCCGGGGGCCGGTACTAAGGTCAAAAACGTATTGAGGTTGTTCAATGGTTTCGGATGATTCGCCCGTTCTGGTCGCCTCGGCTCCCACGTCGATTGAAGCGAACGCGATCGCTAGTTTCCTGGTCGATGCCGGGATCAAAGCGACCGTGACAGGAAGTTTCACGTCAGGCTTTCAAGCCGAGGCTCCCGGCTGGGTGCGGGTCGTCGTCCGCAAAGTCGATTTGCCCGCAGCCGAAGAATTGCTGAAAAAGTATCGCGATATCGAGGTCGATTGGGACCAAGTCGACGTCGGCCAACCCGAATCGTAAATTCGTCGCCGTCGCGGAAGCGAAGAGTGTCGCCTTTCGCTCGGGACGTGAAATCAATAAGTGGCGGTTTCCGAGTAGGAACCAGCGTCTGGCGACATTAGCGTGGCATCCACGTAGCTACGCTCGCCAGAGCGTGGACAGACCGGCAATCGCATCGAAAACACAACGTATTTGCCGGGCGGCTTGTGCCGCTCGTTTTGTTGCGTCTGGCCGGCTATTTGGCGATCCACACGTTCTGATTCGCTGCAGCTGCATTCTCTGCTGCGGGCGACGACGATACGTCCGTTCAGGCGGTTGGCGTAAGAAAATGCCAACAAAAAAAGGTGAGCGCATAAAAGAGCCCCCTCGGGTGGGGCAGGTACTCGAGGGGGCTCACGCTTCCGGGGCAATCGGGGCAGTGATTGCCGCCGGACGTTGGGTATTCTAGCGGGCTGACTTGCAAAGGGAAGTCTTGATGGGCAAAAAAACCGAAAAAAATTGCGAACTGCAAAATGCCACGATTTGTAAGGGGATTCCTTGTTGGCTCTCCCCACTGCCCAAAAGGGCTCGAATTCGTCAGAGTATTAAGGTAAACCAACGGAACTCAGTGGTCGCAGATTGCTCCATCTTTCGTCGCTAGAAAAAAAATATCCCGTTTTAATATGGCTGATTCGACACTTCCCTCTGCCAAAACCGATTCCTCGCTAGGTGATGAGCTTACCGAGGCTTCGCGGGCCGAATATTCGTTGCTAATCATTGATAATGACCCGGCACACGCTCGAGCGATGACCGAAAGTCTGGAACGCGTCGGATACAGATGTACCGTAGCGACAAGTGGTCCCGAAGGGGCACGGCTGATCGAGCGGGAAACGTTTCATGTCGTGATTACCGATATGGTGATGAACGATATCGATGGGATGAAGATTCTGGCGCTCGCTCGCAAACGATTGCCTGACTGTGAAGTCCTCTTGGTGACCGGGCATGCCTCGGTTCCGATCGCCGTCGAAGCGATGCAAGAAGGGGCGTTCACCTTCATGGAGAAACCGATCACGCCGCAGCGCCTGCGTGCCGTCACTGAAAAAGCGGTCCAAGCGGTGCGACTGCGGCAACAGAACACGGAACTTCGGCAGCGACTTGATGAGCGATTTGGGTTTGAAGGGATCATTTACGCAAGCCCCGAAATGCAGCAGGTGATCGATCGCCTGAAGCGAATCGCGCCGACCGATGCGACCGTCTTGATCACCGGTGAGAGTGGGACGGGCAAAGAGATGATTGCTCAGGCAATCCACCAAAACAGCCCACGCCGCAATAAACGGATCGTCGAACTGAATACCCGTGCGGTATCGGAGCATCTGGTCGAGAGTGAATTGTTCGGGCATGTCAAAGGTGCCTATACCGACGCCGTCAGCGATCGCGTTGGTGCGTTTGAATATGCAAACGGAGGGAGCTTGTTTCTGGATGAAGTGGGGGACATGCCCATGAGCACCCAGATCAAGTTGCTGCGAGTTCTAGAAGAGCACGAGATAACGCGGGTTGGTGACAACAAACCGATCAAAGTGAACGTCCGGTTAATCAGTGCCACCAATCGGCCCCTGGAAGAAATGGTCGAGGACGGATCTTTCCGCAACGATTTGTATTTCCGTATCAAGGTGGTCACGGTCACTTTGCCTCCCCTGCGGGATCGCCGCGACGACATTATTCCGCTGATGGATCATTTCCGGAAATCGTTTCTCAAACGTCACGCAAAACCTACCGCCCATTTCACTCCCGATGTGACCAAACGGTTTTTCGCTTACCAGTGGCCGGGCAACATTCGCCAGTTGCGGAACTTTGTCGAAACGATGGTCGTTTTGGATAACGACGGAAGTTTAGGGGAAGACGATCTGCCGCCCGAGTTAAGCGAACAAGTTCCCGAGGATGCCCCTTCCCCCAACATGGTTTCGGGACCGGTGAATCTGATCGGGAAACCGTTGGCCACCATCGAACGCTGGGCCATTGAAGAGACCCTGCGGTTGTCGGGGGGCAATCGAGAAGAGGCCGCTAGGACGCTTGGCATTGGGCCGCGTACTTTATATCGTCGCCTGGACGAATATAAAAAACTGGAACAGGGCGACGACGCCGAAGGCAGCGAAGAATAATGGGGCAGCCGATTCGTTTAGCCGTTTGAATCGGTAACGATTCCTGGGGATAGATGGCCAATCGAATTCAACCACTGCAGGTTCCACGAATCGTTGACCAAGTCCAATCGGGTGATTCCGGTATTACAGAGTGGCCCCAGTCGCTTTGTATTGACGCAGTCCGCCAGCATCGTGGTCATCATGTGGCGGATGATGTCGGCATGAATGATCATGACGACCGTAACGTCTTGACCGATAAAACGTTCGGTTAAATTCTGTACGATCCGGTCCGCCCGCTGGATGGCTTGCTCGCGCGTCTCCGGAATTCGCCCATTCCACCATCCGTTCTCTTGGATCGATTCGTGGACCTGCGCGTTGGGGATCCATTTCAGAATCTCTGCACGATTGTAGCCGGGGGCTCCGCTGACGTTCGTGCCGTGACCACGGTAGCAGCCACCCTCTTCGTAGGTTTCGGGGTCGATTTCAATCGCCGCCTTGCTGGTCTGGGCTACGAAACTGGTGGTTTGCAACGCCCGGCGGAAGGGGCTGGTGATAAGGCAATCGATCGGCATGGATTCCAGCCACCTGCCAAGTTGGATGGCTTGCTGTTCACCCAGTGGGGTGATGCCGGGGTCTTCTACGCGTTCGTTTTCCGGTTTCGCGTTGTTCTCGCTCTCAGCGTGACGAATCAGGTGCAATCGTAGCATGGTTCCTAAAACTTAAACCTTTACGGTGGAAACGGGGGTCAGGGTGGTCAGACGGGTTACAAGGAAACGATTTTTGCAACAAAGCTGAAATCTTCATGGAACGACCGCCTGAAAGCATGACGTAATCTATGCTCTACCAACAGGAGTCTGCCCCGACCATGATATACGTTCAAGACCTGACCAAAACGTACGAAGACCTGCAGCGCGGGCGGTTCGTAGCCGTCGATCGCGTTTCATTTCACGTTGCTCCCGGAGAAATCTTCGGCCTTCTCGGGCCGAACGGTGCTGGGAAGACAACGGTTCTACGGATTTTAAGCACGGTTCTTAAACCGACTTCAGGAACGGCTCGAATCCACGGCTACGATGTTGCAGCCGATGCAGCGGATGTGCGCAGCCGAATCGGGTTTGTCAGCAACAACACCGCGCTTTACGACCGGATGACGGCTTGGGAAACAGTGCAGTATTTCGGTCGACTGCATGGGATGCGGAGCGATGAACTGAAAGATCGCTTGGAATCGTTGTTCGACCAATTGCGAATGAATGATTTTCGCGATGTCCCCGCAGGGAAAATGTCTACCGGAATGAAACAAAAGGTTTCAATCGCCAGAGCCCTGGTCCATGATCCACCGATCCTGATCTTTGATGAAGCGACGCTCGGCCTGGATGTGATGGTTGCTCGGAACTTGTTGCAGGTGATCCGAAACCTTCGCGAAGCGGGAAAATGTCTGATCTTTTCGACGCACATCATGCGTGAAGTCGAACGCCTGTGTGACCGAATTGCGATCATGCATCGTGGCCGCATCCTCGATACGGGGACCCTGGAAGCACTCCGCGAACGTCACGACGAACATGACTTCGAAGACCTCTTTTTTGGTCTGCTGTCGAAGCATGAAGAGGAATCAGGCGAAATATTAGGAGTGCAGGAATGAGCCGAAACAAAAAACATTCGCCTCGACTTCGTACGATCGGGATGATCTATGCCCGCGAAATGCGCGATCAGTTGCGCGACCGCCGGACGATCATGACCATCGTGGTTCTACCGATGCTGTTGTATCCCCTGGTCGGGACGTTGCTGCTGCAGATCGCTCAGTTCACCCAGCAACATGCTCCAAAAATTTGCATTATCGGGACCGAGAACCTTCCGCAGTCGACTCCACTGATAGATGGTGAGGGATTGGCTGACGCGTATCACGAAGTGCAAGGGAACGCCAGTTTTGAATTCTATGAGTGGCGGCACTTGGCGCAAAAAGCCTCCGTCGCAGAAATCGCCCAACGTTTCGTCGATCGCGAAGCTTACGATGCGGTGCTTCTTGTTCCCCCCCATTTCGAACTCAGGCACTCCGACGCCGAGACCGAAGACCTCGTCAATTCATTGCACGTCGTGACCAGCCCCAGTTCCGATGGAGCCGCGATCGCTACGGAGCGGGTTTACTCCGTGCTGGGAAAATGGCGAGACGATATCGTTTCGAAAGAACTGCTTGATCAAGGGCTTGCAAGCAACATTCTCTCACCGTTTACCGTACAAAAGAAGGCTGTCAACGCAGAAGCCGGGACCGCGATGCTGTGGAGCAAACTGCTGCCATTTGTGATGCTGATCTGGGCGATGACCGGCGCATTTTATCCGGCGATCGATTTGGTCGCGGGTGAAAAAGAACGAGGGACTTTGGAAACGTTGCTATGCAGCCCCGCACTACGCAGTGAAATTGTATGGGGTAAGTTGGCGGCGGTGACCACGTTTAGCACTCTGACGGCACTGCTGAATGTCTTTAGCATGACGTTGACCAGTACCCTGATTTTTCGTCAGATGGGATTGGATCCAACCGGCGGCAGTTTCGGGCCTCCACCCTTGGGATCGATGATGTGGCTGCTCTTGGCGCTGTTGCCGCTGGCCGCACTGTTTAGTGCTTTGGCACTTGCGGTCGCTGCGATGGCTCGCAGTAGTAAGGAAGGTCAGTACTACCTGATGCCCCTGATGATGGTCTCGCTGCCATTGGTCTTGCTACCGATGATGCCGGGGATGAACCTGAACACAGGGACTTCTTTGATTCCTGTAACTGGAATGTTTCTTCTGGTGCGGGCACTGGTCGAAAGCCAGTATTTGTTGGCACTGATGCATTTGCCAATGGTTGCTGGAGTCACCTTTGGTTGCCTGTGGTTGGCGACCCGCTGGGCACAGCGGCAATTCGAAGACGAAGCCGTCTTGTTTGGTGGTGGCGAACAATGGGAATTGCGGTCTTGGGTCCGGCATTTTTGGCGGGATCGTCAAGCAGTCCCCTCCCCTGCTCAGGCACTCGCCTGTGGCGTGATCATTCTGGTTGGATTGTTCTTTGGCAAATTGATGGTCACGGAAATGCCGGGGAATCTAGCCGGTCTAACCAAACTCCTTTTGACACCCCAGATCGGTTTGATTTTGGCTCCGCCGCTATTGATGGCGATTGTCATGACCACTTCCTTGCGAGAAACCTTTCGATTCCGAATGCCTCATTGGCCGGCGTTACCGATTGCCTTGCTGCTGGGAATCACCATGCACCCGGTCTACGTGACTTTGGGGCACCTGATCACCGACATCTATCCAATCAGCGAGCAAACGCAATTAGCCTTGGAGCCGATGACCAAGTTGATCGCAACCGCCCCGCTTTGGCATATCATCTTTATCTTGGCCTTCATCCCTGCACTGTGTGAAGAGTTGGCGTTCCGAGGATTCATCTTTAGTGGATTGGTACGAGGCGGCGGTCGGTCACGAGCCGTCGTGGTTTCGGCAATCATGTTCGGGATTTCCCACGGGCTGTTGCAGCAGTCGATCGCGGCGACCGTGATGGGATTGATGTTGGGCTGGATTGCGCTGCGTACCGGCAGCGTTCTCCCCTGCTTGATCATTCACTTTACGAACAACGCGCTTTCGGTCAGCATGTCGCGGATTCCCGATTTTGGACTTCAGGGGACCGAGCTGTTTTTGACCACAAACGTCGACGGTTCGGCAATGTATCAGCCGATCTGGACGCTGATGGCCGCAGGTTTAGCGTTTGCTTGCCTAACCTATTTCTACACGCTGCAGTCATCGGATGATGAACAGGCAGCGATGAGCGGTATCGTGGGCCCCTGCCCTGCCGATCCCGGTTTGCAACCGGTCGCGTAGCGGCAACCGCGTAGGGGCAAACAACGCCCACCGTCTGGGACGGCTTGCTTCGTATCGGAGCAGCGTCCAAAATGGAAAGCGAACAATTCGGTTTGGTGCCGAATCCATTCGCTCCTACCGCAAGATCGTGTTTCATACGTATGTCTACCGACGATGAAGTCCCCGCAGTTGAACCGCCCGAGCCGCTTTCGATTCGGTTGGACGACTTTCTTAAGTTTTGCGGAGTCGTTGGGACCGGCGGGCAAGCGAAAATTCTGATTCAAGCTGGCGATGTGCGAGTGAACGGCGAGGTCGAAACGCGTCGCCGGAAGCAATTGTTCCCCGGGGATGTCGTTGACTTGTTGGGCGAACAGATCGAAGTGGAAGGACACCCTTAGTCATTCCTCGACACGCGGATTCGCGTGTCGGCCTAGGTGGGGGACGCTAGGAACCCTAGCCGCGCCCCCCTTCACAGCATGTTTCGCAGATCGTGTGGCATCGCGAACACTGTAGTTTTGCTCGGATTTCTATCAGTGTGCCGCCGCATACCGGACAGGCCGGCTGGCATTTGGCGCTCTCTTCAGAGTTCTTGTCCTGGGACATGGTTTCGTTGGTTTGGCGAAAAATGGTCGACGGAGACGTGGAAATGGCTTACCGGGAAGGGGCAATTTGCCAGGCTCCCTTCATCGTACCCTCTGTGCAAGCGGATATCGATCCTGGACCGCAACCGTGGTCTGGACTGTGCTATCATGCTTCACTCTTCTCCCCGCCTAGACGGCCCAGCTTGTTTGGCTCGGCATCCAACTGTTTGATAATTTAATGACCACGATCGACTACATTGTTCTTGCGGCCTATTTCCTGGTGATGATTGCCATCGGTATTTACGCGATGCGACGCGTGAGTGACCAAGAAGACTATTTCATGGGGGGCCGTGGTTTCGGGAAAATCCTGCAAACCTTTGCCGCCTTTGGTGCCGGGACGGGGGCTCACGAACCGGTCCAGGTAGGCAGTACCACGTGGACGAGTGGGCTAAGCGGAGTCTGGTCCGCGCTGATGTGGCTGTTTGTGACTCCGGTCTACTGGATTGCTGCGGTCTGGTATCGGCGGATGCGGCATTTGACGTTGGGCGACTGGTTTGTTGAACGCTACGAATCGCGATCGATGGGAGCGGCCTATACGCTTTTCGCCATCGTCTTCTATATGTTCTATCTGTCGACAATGTTCTCGGCGGTTGCCGCGTTTGCGGTTCCGTTGATGGGCGTCGAAACCGGGCTGTTCGGTTTGGAACTGAAGTACACGCTGATCCCCGCGATCGCGGTGGTCGTCATTCTGTACGGAGTCTTAGGCGGATTGAGTGCCGCGTATTGGACGGATTTGATCCAAGGGTTGTTCATCATTTTGCTTTCGACCTTGTTGATTCCGTTTGGGTTGTGGGCCCTAGCCGAGCAGTTCGGCACGGACGGTCAAACCAGCATGATGGACGGATTCCGAATCATGCATGAACGCGTCTCCGGCGATTACTTCAGCCTGTTTAATGGTCCAAGCAGTGGCGAATTCCCGATTCATTACATCCTGTCGCTTTCGCTTCTGGGCATGATCGGGATTGTGGTCCAGCCGCACTTTATCGCCACCGGTGGTGGTTCCGCGAAAACCGAAGAAGAGGCCAGAATCGGTTTGGTGGTCGGTAACTTTCTGAAACGACTTTGCACGGCAGGTTGGGCTTTGACCGCGCTGATCGCGCTGGCGTTGTTGGCGGGAAGCCCTGAAATTGCCGCCAACCCCGATCGCGTGTGGGGCGTCGCCGCTCGAGAGATTCTGGGGCCGTTGAACCTCGGTTTGGTCGGTTTAATGTTGGCCTGCCTGTTGGCGGCGATGATGAGTTCCGCAGATACGTACATGATCGTCACGTCGGGGCTTGTCGTACGCAATGTTTATGCGGCCTATATCAATGCAAATGCAGACGAAAAGAAGTACGTCCTGGTGGGGCGCCTGACCGGCCTGATCATCATCATCGGGGCGGCTTTCTTTGCCCTGCTGTATGGCGACGTGTTTGGGCAGTTTAAGATGACGCTGGAATTACCGATCCTCTTTGCGGCTCCGTTTTGGCTGGGGATGTACTGGCGACGGGTGAATCGAACCGCCGTCTGGGGGACGATCGCGTTTTCGTTCTTGTTCTTCTTTGTGCTACCCGTTGCGGTGCCGCTAGTCGCTCCGGGGTTACATAATTCCCCTGGATTGGCTGCCACGACCAAAACCGTGACAACGACGATCGTACGGCCCGCTACCGAATCCGATGTTGCACGTCGTGAAGCGTGGTTGGAAGCAAGCCAGGGGATCGACGATCAGGCGGCGGGTGTAAAAGCCAAGGATCTGTTAGGCCCCGAGCCGCCGGAAGCGATCCTGGGTCAGCCAATCACGCTAAAGAAGACAACCGGAGGCAAGTCGATTTTTTGGCGTGGAGGCGTCAAGCCTGTCGGACGTCAAGAGTCCTTCTTGGTGGAAGAGCAAGACGATGGAGAAACCCGCGTCCAGACTTACCGAATCGATGGAAAGAAGGTCGGGGCCGGATCGCTTAATATTGACTTCCTGCTCTATTCGGCGCTCGGCGTCGATCTGTCAGGAGTCTCGTCGACGATGTTGGAAACGCTCCGCTTGCCGACTCGGCTGTTTGCTCCTTTTCTGGTCCTGTTCTTGCTCAGTTACGTAACGCCGCGAGGTCGGTCCGACGTATTGAATCGTTACTTTACGAAAATGAATACGCCCGTATTGGCCGACCATGAAGCCGACCGGCAAGCCCTTGAACGAGCCTACCTGGCTCCGGTATCCGCATGCAAACGAAAATTGTATCCAGGATCCGACTGGGAATTTACTCGTCCGACGAAGTTTGATGTCTTTGGGTTTTTGGCGTCCTGTGTCGTCTGTGCGCTTATCATCTTGTTGCTGATTTGGCTGGCCAACATCGGAAGTTGATCCGCGTCGATTTTGTAGCCTGCATTTAGCTCTGCGAGGCATTCGTATCAACGCCTGCTTCGCGGATAAAAATAATGCTGGTGGTGAAACAAGTCTTGCCTTCCGGTCGCACCGCGCTGAATGTAACGCGGCGGTTCGGGCCAAACTTTGGTGGGAGAATCGATGTCCAATCTGTTTGCCGATTTACCAAACGCATTGCCCGAGGAACTTGTTTCGGTTCTGGTTGAAAACGGGGGCGTACGAATCGAACGCATCGTTTCAAATGGACAGAACAGTCCCGAAGGATTCTGGTACGACCAAGCTGAAGCGGAGTGGGTGGTCGTGCTACAGGGCGAGGCTTTGTTGCAGTTTGAGGATCAACCCTCGGTCCGCATGAAACCGGGCGACTTTATCGATATCCCGGCGCACCAAAAGCATCGTGTTGAGTGGACGGTTCCCGATCAGCCGACGGTCTGGCTGGCGGTCTTCTACGGGGCGCCGATCCGTTCCGCTTAGTTGCGGTAAAAGTCAATCCACTCGATCTGTAGAGAGCTTGGATTGTTTTTGAACAACGCTGGTGGTAGCTCGATCTGGAAAAATGGTTTTACGTTGTTAGCGCCGGGCCCTTCGAGTGGTTCCGCATCCCTCGGGGCAAGATTGGCTTCCGGACGCTCGATCGGTTGCTTGATTTTGATCCATAGAGGGTCTTTGTCCGTTACCGATGTTGCTTCATCCGCTTCGTTCCAAACGCGATATTTTGTGGGCGATGCGTTGGACACGGCAGCTCCGATCGTGACCTGCCCGTTGGAGACGCGAAAGTTTTCCAGGCCGTTCAAATGCAGTCGCAGTAGAACGGTGGTGGGCCACGATTGGCTTTTGCGACGAATGACCGCTCTCCCGATGCCAGAGACACTTTGGATCGATAATTCACCCTTCGCAGCAGTTGCAACCACCCTGATCGGTGTTGGTTCATCGTTCGTGGAAACGTCCAATAGAAGATTCCCCCTGTCGTCGGCCGTGGAAACCGTGGGGATTTGGATCACCGTCAGCAGGAAGGCGATAAACGCCAGTCGTAACATCGATTTTGAGTCCGTTTAAGGAAAGGGCCGCATAAAAAACTAACGCTTCACTCATTGTGGATCAAAACGCAATCGACGGCGCGATTGTGGTCAGCGATTACTTTGGAGGGCACGAATCGTTTCGGCGTACTCATCGCGGTTACCGACCACCCTGCCGGTGGCGATTGTATTAGAATAGAAGGGCTTGCTTGACGCGTCCAACCTTCCCGCCTGGTTTCTTATGCTTGCCCTGCTTCGCTTATTGCCTTTCTGGTCAACAGTCCGGCTTGCCGCTGTTTGTTCCCTTTGCGTGATGGGACAGGTGTTGGCGGTCGAGAATCCGCAAATCGATTTCCGCACCCAAATTCGGCCGATTCTTTCGGACAAATGTTATGCCTGCCATGGTCCAGATGCGGGCCAAAGGCAAACCGAATTGCGACTCGATACGCAGGAAGGCGCGTTCGCTGATCTAGGTGGATACGTGGCGGTCGCCCCCGGCGATCTGGATTCAAGTGACTTGGTGCAGCGGATCCTTTCCGACGATGATGATATCGTCATGCCTCCCGCCGATCATCTTAAAAGCTTAACCGAGGCCGAAAAACAAGCATTGGTTGCTTGGGTCCAGCAGGGGGCGAACTGGAGCGAACATTGGTCGTATGTCGTGCCGGAAGTGCAGAGAGTGCCGGAGGTCGAAGCGGTCGATTGGCCACAGAATTGGATCGACAATTTTGTGCTCGCAAATCTGGAGAAACGTGGAATTCAGCCTTCTAGTCCAGCAGCGAAACGGACATTGATTCGCAGGTTAAGTTTCGATCTGACGGGGTTGCCCCCCAGCCAAAAAGAAGTCGCTGATTTTTTGGAGGATTCGTCGGGGGAAGCGTACGAACGGGTGGTCGATCGACTGCTCCAATCGCCTCATTATGGCGAGCGTATGGCAATGTATTGGTTGGACCTTGTGCGCTACGCCGACACGGTTGGCTACCACGGCGACCAAGATGTTTCGGTCTCCCCATTTCGTGATTATGTGATTGACGCGTTTAATAAGAACCTTCCTTTTGATCGTTTTACGCGTGAACAATTGGCCGGCGATCTGCTGGAAAATCCGACAACCGATCAAATGATTGCTTCGGGATACAACAAGCTTGGCATGATGTCCGCCGAGGGAGGTGTTCAGCCGGAAGAGTACTTGGTGAAATACGCTTCGGACCGTGTGCGGACGGCTTCGACCGTTTGGTTGGGGATGACCCTCGGCTGTGCGGAATGCCACGACCATAAGTTCGACCCGATGACCGCAAAGGATTTTTATCGCTTTGCCGCTTTCTTTTCTGATATCAAGGAACGCGGTTTGTACAGTGGCGCAAACCGCGACGGGAAATGGGGGCCGACGATCGATGTCCCGGATGTTCAGTTGCCGGTTCTATTGGAGGGAATCGATCAGCAGATTCTTGATCTCACACAGCAACTGCAATCTCCTTCCGACGACGTCCGACGCGAACTCGCTGACGCACTAATCGCTTGGGAGCCTGAAATTCAGAAACGGTTGTCGGCATGGAAACCGCTACTGCCGGAATCGGCAACTGCGGACCACGACACCGTTCTGACCGTGCGTGACAATTCGTCTTTGTTGGCTTCGGGTGCCAACCCAGGGCAGAATCAATACCGAGTTGTTTGCTCGCTTCCGCAAACGACGTTGACCGGCCTTTGTGTTGAGGTGCTCCCGGATGCTTCGCTGCCTAAGAGTGGGCCGGGCAGAGCGGGTAACGGAAACTTTGTGATCACCGAAGTTCGAGCCTTTCTGGAAAACGCCGACGGCGACCGAAAGCCGATCCCCCTGAACAAGGCGAGAGCTTCCATTGAACAGGCTGACAGTGCTAAAAACCCTTACGCAAAATGGGCTGCGGAAGCCGCCATCGATGGCGACGTAAAAGGGGCCACTTGGGGCTGGGCGATCCTTCCGCAAGCTGGCAAGACAAGTTTCTTAACGGTGGGTTTTACCGAAGCCGTTCAAGCGGCGGCGACCGACCGATTGGTCGTCGAAATCGATCAGAACCATACCAATCCGACTCACACACTTGGCTGTTTTCGCCTGCATCACACGCCGCGTGAGAACGCGACGCAGCTCGATTTCCCGGGAACCGTTCCTGAACCAATCCAGACCGTGCTTGGTAAGGATCCGGAGGCTCGCACTCCGGAGGATCGTCAAACGCTATCGGCCTATTACCAGACGATTTCGCCTCGCCTGGAAACGATCCGTCAGCAGCTTGCGGCCCTGAAGACTGAACGAGAATCGTTGATCGCGTCGCATACGCGAACGACGTTGATCACGGTCGCGACGACCCCCAGAGAGATTCGGATTCTGGAACGCGGTGATTGGATGGATCGAAAGGGCGAAGTGGTCCAGCCCGGTGTCCCTCATTTTCTGGAACAGATTCCCACAGCCGACGGTTCGCGAGCGAGTCGCCTGGATTTAGCCAATTGGCTGACCGATCGCCAGAACCCGCTAACCGCTCGCGTCTTTGTCAATCGATTGTGGACCCTGATGTTTGGCGTGGGACTTTCCAAAGTCCTCGACGATGTCGGTTCGCAGGGGGAACCGCCTGTGCACCCTGAATTGTTGGATGCGTTGGCGATCGAATTCATGGATTCGGGCTGGGATGTGAAACATATTTTGAAGCGGATGGTAATGTCGAACACCTACCGACAATCTTCGCATGGACGTGAGGACTTGCGTGAAATCGATCCGTTTAATCGCTTGGTCGCTCGCCAGTCACGCTTCCGCTTGGATGCGGAAATGGTTCGCGATAACGCGTTGAAAGTCAGCGGACTGCTGGTTCCTCAAATCGGTGGCCGGAGTGCTAAACCGTATCAGCCTGCCGGTCTTTACCAGCATCTGAATTTTCCGGCGCGAGAATATCAACCGGATACAGATCAGAATCAGTATCGGCGCGGAGTCTACACGCATTGGCAGCGCCAGTTCCTGCATCCTGCCCTGCAGGCCATGGATGCTCCGGCGCGTGAAGAGTGCACCGCTCAGCGGCCTCGGTCCAATACGCCGTTGGCGGCATTGGTCCTTTTGAACGACCCCTCGTATGTCGAATCGGCCAGAAAGCTGGCGGAACACGCGATCGAATTTGGCGGGGATAGCGTTGACGAACGTTTGGAATGGCTCTCGCAGCAGACGATCAGCCGTAGCTTCAATGCTGCGGAGCGAAAAGTCTTTCACGAGCTGTTAGAAAAGCACCTGAAGGCGTACACCGAAGCTCCTCAGGATGCCGAGCAAGTTCTGACCATTGGAATGTCCGGATCCGATTCGGCTATTCCTAAGGCCGAACTTGCGGCCTGGACGTCGCTGGCACGCGTCCTTTTGAACATGCATGAAACGATAACTCGCAATTAGTACTTCTTCACCTTCGCAACATTGTGAAGAACGGACTCCCTTCGCCGACGATTGAAAACGAATCATGAATCCCATTGAAGAACGACAGCGAAGCGAACTGCGGCGTTCCTTTCTTGGCCGTACCGCATCCGGGATCGGAGCGGTTGCTCTGAACGCGCTGATGAATCCTGCTCTGTTGGCGGGCGATTCGAAATCGAACGCGTCAGCGCCGGGCGACGCAGCGGCATGGACTGGCGTTGTCAAACCACTCCACTTTCCGCCTCGTGTGAAAAGAGTGATTCATTTGTCGATGGCTGGTGGGGCTTCGCATCTGGAAACCTTTGATCACAAACCGAAGTTGGCGGAACTGGATGGCCAGCCGATGCCTAAATCGTTTACCGATGGTGAACAAATTGCTCAGTTGCAAGGGCAACGCGATAAACTGAAGGTAATGGGACCGCAGTTCGCATTCTCGAAACAGGGAAAATCGGGGATCGAAGTAAGCAGTGCCCTGCCCCACATGAGCAAGATCGTTGACGACATCTGTGTGATTAATTCGATGCACACCGATCAAATCAATCATGATCCTGCACATACTTTGATGAATACCGGGACCAGCATCCCAGGTCGACCTTCGATGGGATCGTGGCTTCAGTACGGTTTGGGTAGCGAAGCCGACAATTTGCCCGGGTATGTCGTCATGACCTCGGTTGGAGGTGGACAGTCGCAGCCGATCGCCTCACGTCAGTGGCATAGCGGATTCTTGCCCAGTCGCTTCCAAGGGGTGGAATTTCGTTCAAAGGGCGACCCCGTTCTGTATGTCGGAAACCCCAAGGGGATCGATAAGAAAAGGCAACGTGATGTGATCGACGCGGTCCAGCAATTAAACCGGATCGGCGATCAAACGTTTCACGATCCCGAAATCGCCACCCGGATCGCTCAGTATGAACTTGCATTTAAGATGCAAACATCGGTTCCTGAATTGATGGACGTATCGAACGAGCCGCAACATGTTTTGGACATGTACGGCACCGAGGGAGGCGATGGTAGCTTTGCCTCGAACTGCTTATTGGCCCGGCGACTTGCCGAACGAGGCGTCCGCTTTATCCAGTTGTATCATCGTGGTTGGGATCACCATGGCGGGATCAAATCGGGGCTCGCTGTGACCGCAAAATTGGTTGACCAAGGGACGGCTGCTTTGATGCAGGACCTACGGCGGAGAGGAATGCTGGAAGATACGTTGGTGATCTGGGGCGGCGAATTCGGCCGAACTCCGATGGCACAAGGATCGGGACGGGATCATCACATTCGTGGTTTCTCTACTTGGATGGCCGGTGGTGGGATTCAGGGTGGCAAGGTCTACGGGGCAACGGATGAACTGGGATACGCTGCGGTCGAAAATCCCGTCCATGTCAATGATCTGCATGCCACGCTGCTTTACATGTTTGGGATCGACCATCAACGCCTGACCTACCGCTTTCAAGGACGCGATTTCCGCTTGACCGATGTCGCAGGCAAAGTGGTTCACCCGATCTTCCGAGCCTAAAAAGTTGTTGGGACTTTGTCGGACGTAGAGGGATTTTTGTTTGCATGATTCGTGTGGACAGGAATGCCTGGTGAGGTTTGTAAATTCGGCCAATTTCCGGCGATCAAAGGTTGGGGCCCTGCAATTAAAACACCGTCACGCTTAGCGAAATGACTAAGCTATTTGCCGCCATGCCTCTGTTTGACGGCCCCCTCTTCTGGGACGTTTGGAAGGCTCGGTCTAAACGCACGACCGCTCTCGGGGATCGCGCTGTGGACCGGAATGTTAAGCTAGACTGTTGATGCCTAGGTGCGGACCGGATCGTTTCTACGGATAATGGTGAATATGCCTTGCGGCGGGAAAATTGCCAGTTCAAAACCCTCGATCAAGTGAGAGCCCGAATTCATTTGTCTATAAAATTTCATTCGATAGTTCGCGTTATTCAGACGGAATTCAGCATGGAGGTTCGCAGCTAATGAACGACACGAAAAACAGTTTGCTGGAACTACGTGTTACCGGAATGTGCTGCGTCGAAGAAGTTTCGATGCTGAAACGTGAACTTGTCCCGATGTTGGAGAGTGAAGAACAACTCCGGTTTGATCTGCTTGCGGGCAAACTGAGTGTCGACATGACTTCGACCGATGCATCGCCGGCGGACATGATCGCCGCCGTCAAACGGACGGGGATGAAAGCGGAATTCTGGAAAGACGAAAAATCGGCACAGCAAAATGCGTCGCTATGGCAACGCCACCAACGATCCATCCTTACCACGCTGAGTGGTCTGATGATCTTGGTGGGATTGGTACTGGAATTGGTTGTTTGGGCAGACGCCGAACAGACTCCGCTCCTTGCGATCGGTTTCTATCTATTTGCCGTCCTCAGTGGTTTGGTTCTTGTTCTTCCCAAAGCCTGGCGATCGCTCAGTGCACTCCGCCCGGATATGAATCTTCTGATGTCGGTTGCCGTGGTCGGGGCGATGCTGATCGGAGAATGGTTTGAAGCAGCGACGGTGGCGTTCTTGTTTTCGCTCTCCTTGCTGCTTGAATCTTGGAGCATCGGACGGGCCCGACGTGCTATTTCTGCACTGATGGATTTGACGCCATTGATCGCTCATCTTCGCTCAGAGGATGGGACCGTGAAAGACGTCGACCCAGCGACCGTCGCTGTCGGGTCGGTGCTCATGGTACGGTCTGGCGAAAAAATTCCCCTCGATGGTCATGTGATTCAAGGCGCCAGTGCAATCGATCAGTCACCCATTACCGGGGAGAGCATGCCTGTCGAGAAAACGGTCGACGATAAGGTTTTTGCTGGAACGATCAACGGCGATGGGTTGTTGACCATCGAAACGGAGAAAGCGGCCGAGGATACAACGCTGGCTCGCATCATCAAAATGGTCGACTCCGCCAGTTCGAACCGAGCCCCTTCGGAGCGTTGGGTCGAAAAGTTTGCCTCGATCTATACCCCCGTCGTCATGGCTACGGCGTTTGCCATTCTTGTCATTCCGCCGTTGCTGTTTGCTGGCGAATGGTCGGAGTGGCTCTATCGGGCTCTCGTTTTGCTGGTCATTGCTTGCCCTTGTGCGCTGGTTATTTCGACGCCCGTCAGTGTGGTTGCAGCTCTGGCTTCGGCGGCTAGGCATGGGGTGCTGATTAAAGGGGGCGGTTTCGTCGAAGTTCCCGCATCCCTGCGGGCTGTTGCGATGGATAAAACAGGGACGCTGACCCACGGGCAGCCGAAAGTCATGGACGTGATCCCGATGGGCGGCCATGATTCGGCGAAGTTGTTGTCTCTGGCCGGAGCTTTGGAGGCGAACAGCAATCACCCGTTGGCACGTGCCATCGTCGCCGAAGCCGAAAGCCGCGGCTTGAAGTTTGATGCTGCCGACGATTTGGCAACGATTCCCGGTAAAGGAGTAGCGGGGACGATCGAAGGCGAAGAATACTGGCTTGGTTCGCCTCGGTTTCTGGAAAGCCATGATCTGGATAACACGGACGTCCGGTCGCACTTGGAAACGATGCAAATGAAAGGACGCTCGGTTGTGTTGGTCGGCACCGGTGAGCACGTTTGTGGAATCCTCTCGCTGGCCGATACGGTTCGCGACGAAACGATTGAGGCCATCCGAAGCCTACACGCCGTAGGGATTGAACATGTTGTGATGTTGACCGGAGACAATTTGGGGACCGCCAACGCTATCGCTGCGGAGGCAGGTATTGACGAAGTGCACGCGGAACTGCTGCCCGAGGATAAAGTTGCCGCAGTGGAACAATTGGTAGCCCAGTACGGTCAGGTCGCGATGATCGGGGACGGTGTCAACGATGCGCCAGCGCTCGCCCGGTCTTCCCTTGGCATCGCCATGGGGGCAGCGGGTACGGATGCGGCGATCGAGATCGCCGATGTCGCCCTGATGTCGGATGACCTTTCCAAACTTCCCTGGTTGGTACAGCACTCACGCCGGACGCTCCGAATCATCCGCCAGAACATTGGTTTTTCGCTTGGCATCAAACTGCTGTTTGTGATTTTGACGTTTTTCGGGTTTTCAAGCCTCTGGGCCGCGATCGCTGCGGATATGGGCACATCCTTTCTGGTCATTGCAAACGGTCTGCGACTGCTAAGGAACTAAGACCTGCCCGTTCGGATGCAGGATAGGCCTGTCATTCTTCGTGTTGCTTTTCTGCCGACTGAAACCAAACCATGAAATCGATTTTGTTTGTTCTTTCCTGGCTATCGATTGTTTTGGTGACTCCGTCGGGTCTTTTCGCCCAAGAACCGGGGAAACCTTGTTCGGTCGCCGATTATCCTTCGATTCAAGCCGCCGTCGACGATAATCCGGGCCGGCCGATTTACATTCCCGCCGGCGATCATCTGCTTTCCGAATCCGTGACGATTTCAACGGACGGAACCGAATTGTTTGGCCACGGTCGTTTGATCCAGCAAAACCCGAACGCCGCGGTTGTACGGTTTTTGGATGCAGATCACGTGACGATTCGCGGAGTGACTTTGACGCGGTCCGAGGGGAAGGAAGAGGCCACAAGTGAAGCGTTGCGTTTTAATAACGCGTCGTTCGTTCGAATCGACGAAGTGCAAGTCATCAACAACCGCGCGAAAGATGGCGCCATCACCGTTACCGACAGCTCCCACGTAACGATTCGTGATTGTTTGGTTCAGAACTACAGTCGAATTACCGTCGACGATCGAACTCAGGCGAACGATGGGAAGAAATACGGATACGCCTTTAACTGCATCGATGGGACAGGTATTTCGGTCTCCAAATGCAGCGATGTGTTGATCGAAGGGAATCGCGTCATTGAGCAGTTTTTAAGAGCCACGCCAGAGATGAAGCAGCAGTATCAACTGGGAACGTTTGTCAAACAGAATGAACTTGCCGGCACGCTGGTTTCCAAACAGACATGGGAGTCGAAGTACGTCAATAATTGGCACCAAGGGTCCGCAATCATTGTTTCTTCTCCGACCGAGACGCAGCATGTGCGATTGCTAAACAACCACATCGAAAACGCGGCTCAGGGAATCGATATTCACGCCGACCATGTCACGGTTCAAGGAAATATCGTGGTGAATGCCTTCATCGGTATGAAGGCAATGCATGGATCTCGTTATACCCTGATCACCGGGAACCAGTTTTCCAAATCGGTACTCTGGGCGATAGGTTTGATGCCAGGTGCCGCGTCGGAGCGGGGGAATGAAGATGGCGACAGTATCATCGCAAACAACATTATTTCCGAATTCGGTTACGGGGACGCGGCATGGATCTGGCCCCACGATGAGCACGCCTGTTTCCCGATCCGTCTGGATCGCGGGCAGGAACCGGATGACCCTCCGTTGAAAAACGTCATCATCACCGGAAACATCATTTCCGAAACCCGCGGCAATTCGGCCTCGCCCGTTCCACCCCGCTACAAAATGCCCATTCTAATGGAGCAGGGAACCAACGGGCCCAAGGAAATCATCATCACCAACAACCACTTCTAAAAATGAAGTCTGTTGGCCTCTGGCGTTACTGCATCGTAACGGATGCGTTCATCGCTTCGTCTTTTTCAGGTGGCTTTCCCTGGATGTAAGCTTTACCCGCTTTGATCATGTACTGGATGCCGCTGAACCCACTATTGTCCCAGTATTCGCCACGTTCTGGGGTAACCTTTATCAGCGTGATCGATGGATCGTTTTTTCCTTTGGGGAACCAAACCTTCCATGCTTCACTCCACAGTTCATTGATCTTCGCAGGATCATCGACCAACGATGCTTTACCGGTGATCGACACGAACCTGCTGGATCCTTGCATCGTGATGGCAACCTCGCTGTCCAGCACCATTTCGGCAACTTTTCCTGAATGACGATCGGTGACGAACCAGAGTTCCCCTGAATCGGTCAGGTCGGCGACGGCCATCGGGCGTCCTTCTAGTTTCCCGTCAACGGTGTTCGTGACCAACATCGCCGTGTCGAAATGTTCCATAAGACTGACAAGTTTCTCGTGCGATTCCATTTCTTGCTCCTAAGGGTTTGGTCAATTGATTTGGGTTTCAGTTAATTACAAATTCGTACTGGAAGGTAGTGCGAACGCTGTGCCATCCTTCAGGGAAACCCATTCCCCAGGTCCGTCGTCAAGGGACGTGCGATTAACGAGTGGGCGGTTGCCCAGCGGACTGCATTGGTGTGGCAAGAGACCAAAATTCCAACCCGCTGCGTAAGCCAGGGACCGGGAATACGGTCGGCTATCCCTCGCTTACCGGCTTCGTTGATTTAGTGATTGTCGCCTTATCGTCCCGAGCAAAGGGCTGCTCACCTTTCACCGTTTTCGATTAAGTCGACAGGCCGTTTCGCAGCCGATTGGGGTTCTGGCGGTCTGCGAGGCGACTCGCAACGATATTTATCGTAAGTCCCTCGACGCGTTTCCCATTGTCCGATGACCGCGCACACTGCTCGCTTTGAAGCCACAAACATTGCTTTTCAGGA
This sequence comes from Roseimaritima multifibrata, assembly GCF_007741495.1. NCBI lineage: Bacteria > Pseudomonadati > Planctomycetota > Planctomycetia > Pirellulales > Pirellulaceae > Roseimaritima > Roseimaritima multifibrata. The sequence continues at coordinate 3,951,414 of NZ_CP036262.1, read as the reverse complement.
TCAAACCGAGCGGGCGTCTGCGCCGAAGTCCAATCGTTGAGTGACGTTGGGTTATGGATGAACGTTCTTCCTTAAGTCCTGAATTGCTTCGTCAAAACGGTGATCGAATTCAGCGAAAAGAGCAAGAGTTTCTGATCGTTTGAGAACCGATTGGACTTTATTTGCACTCGCCTCGATTGCCGGGATCGATTCCGTCTGCTCAACTGCCTCTTCGTTGTGAGCGAAGACCTTTTGGGCTCCGGAAACCGCCGCAGCTTTCCATTGGTCGACGGTTCCGAGCGCGTCGGACATCGCGGCCCTTAGTGTTCGCCAGTCCATTTGAGCGTACGCGATTTCAAATGCCGTCCGCATCTGCATGGCACGCGACGGTAGCCCGTCCTCTTTCAGCGTTGTTTTGCTCAGCCAACCTGTTTCCAAGTAGCGGTCTAAAGTGCGTCCGATAAGCACCGTACGCATGATCTCCAGTGGAACGCCGCGAACGGAGGTAAAGATCGTCACAATCTTGCGAATTGGAAATAGCAACAGCTTTAACGGTGCGCGAACCACCATTCCCAAGCAGCCGCCTAGGCACCCGCTGTCGGTCGAGTAGAACGATGCTAGGTCCTCGGACGTCAAGGAGGATCGATGAGCGACAAGCGTTTGCTGGACCACAAATCGGCGGCATCGCTTCTGTACCTGTTCATCGACGAACGGTATTGGGACGAACCGAGCCCCGGCGGAGATGATCCCGGCGATGACCCATTGATGGACAAGCCAAGAAGAAGAGCTGGCGGATTCGTCATTCATGTCTGAAAGTTTCGATACACTGAAGGAAGCAGGCTGTGGGAAACTGAAAACGTGGGATTGGCACAGGATGTGCGTCGTTCCAGTCGTCTAGCAGAATGAACAGAGCAAGATGTGTGCCGAAGGTGGGAACCTAAATCCATTCAGTACGCCGTTATTCGCCGAACGGCCCATTTCAAATTTTTCCAGGACGTTAAGGGCTATCCATGAACCAGATCCAAGTTGGTTGCCGTATCGGCTACCAAGTCAATTCGCCGACCACGTTTCTTTTTAATATATCCGTCACGCAGAATGAGCATCAGCAGACGGTTTCTGAATCGCTCGAAGTCGAACCGTTTCATCAGTTCGAAGAATGCGCGGTCAGTCCGCTTGGCAACCGTTTAGTAAGGCTCTCCGTTCCACCAGGGCCGCTGACGGTCAACTATCGCGCGACCGTCAACATGAATGCCCAGCAGGCCGATGCAACGGAGGTTGGTGAAACTCCGTATGAACAACTCCCGGCAGACGTTCTGACTTATCTGAATCCGAGCCGGTACGCCGAATCGGACAAGTTATTACGGTTTGCGATGGATCAGTTCGGAACGTTGCTTCCCGGCTATTCCCGCGTGACGGCGATCTGCAATTGGACTTTCAATGAACTGGCCTATCTGCCTGGCAGCACGGGGCCCACGACGACAGCATGCGATGTGCTGGAGCAAAAATCAGGCGTCTGCCGCGATTTCGCGCACGTGGCGATCAGCCTCTGTCGCGCCATGGGGATTCCCGCTAGGTACGTTGCCGGATACGCGGTCAATCTGAACCCACCCGACTTTCACGGTTTCTTTGAAGCCTATTTGGATGGACGCTGGTTTTTGTTCGATGCAACTCGGTTGGCCCCGGTCGGCGGGTTCGTGCGAATTGGGACCGGACGAGATGCGGCGGACGTCGCGTTTAGCACGATCCGTGGGGACGCAGAGGGTACGCAGTTGGAGGTCTGGGCGAATGAGCAAGAATCAAACGACCAACTGCTAGATCCTGGTAATGTCAGTACCGCCGTCAGTTCAGCTTGACCATTCCAAGCTCCCTTGCGGGCCCGGCAATCGACCATCATTTGACGCCGTGGATTCAACTTTTCATCGCCGTTGATTCGCCTCCAATCGCATGGGAACTTTGGAAGCGGGTGACTAGCGTGGTGGGGACGGTGAGAATTCTCTAAACTGCGTGAATTCTGCGATTCCCCAATGGATTTTCCTTATGGATTATGTGCTGCTATTCACCTATCTAGCTGTCGCGATAGGGTTTTCGTTTCTTTGTTCGATTGCCGAAGCGGTTTTGCTTTCGATAACTCCCAGCTACATCGCGCATCTGCGGAAGGAAACGACAGCATCCGCTCAGCGAATCGTCGCTCTGAAAGCGAATATTGATCGCCCTCTGTCGGCTATCCTCAGTCTGAATACCATCGCCCATACCGTTGGTGCTGCTGGCGTCGGCGCCCAAGCTGCCTCGATGTGGGGGGATAACTATGTAGGCTTGATCAGTGCGGTACTGACGTTGCTGATTCTGGTGTTAAGTGAGATCATCCCGAAAACGATTGGGGCACTGCACTGGCGGCGATTGGCTGGCGTGGTCTCGATCTTTGTCCGCTGGCTTATTGTGCTGATGTTTCCCCTGGTCTGGATGTCGGAGATTCTGACGAAGTGGTTGGCCGGAGACCAATCGCAGAAATTGGTGACTCGGGCTGAAATCGCTGCGGTTGCAGAACTTGGCACCAGTGAGGGGCTGCTAAAGAAGAATGAGTCACGCATCTTAAGGAACCTTCTGACGCTTGAATCGATCACCGTGGAGGACGTGATGACGCCAGCCTCCGTGGTGATTTCGCTGGAGAAATCAAAGACGCTTGCGGATATCAGTTCGGAAATCGCTTCAGTCCCTGTTTCCCGAATCCCTTTGTACGATCAGCGTCGCGACGCAATTTCTGGTTTTGTGTTGAAAAATGAATTGTTGACCGCAATCGCTGCGGGGAAAATGGACCAACCGCTTGAGTCGTTTTCTCGCGAAATTCTTGCGGTCCACGAAGATGATAGTATCACAGCCGTTTTTGATACGCTGCTAAACGCTCGCGCTCATATCGCGATAGTGATGGATCGTTTTGGAGGCGTCGAAGGAATCGTCACGCTGGAAGACGTTCTGGAAACCCTGCTAGGTTTGGAGATTGTCGATGAGGAGGATGTGACGGTCGACATGCAGATGCTTGCCCGAGAGCGATGGAAGTCCCGTTTGGAAAAGCAAGGAATCAAAACAGATTCAATCCCAGACGCTCCGAAGAGCGATTGATTCGCTGCCTTGCCTTGTCAGCGGGTTGGCGGCGGTCTTGAGGGCCTGGTGGTAGGTGCGTCGCGCCTGCTGGTTGCCGAAAGGGTTCCGTTTCCGTGCTTGCGACCAATGCCATCAATTTTCTTAGCGGAACGGCGCAAGCCGTCCGGCAATCGCTTCTGAAGCACGGCGTATGGGCCGGAGGGCTCGCGCCCTGCCGCTAAGAAGGTTGCTGACTCGTTGCGGCCGTCTTCTTAGCGGAACGGCGCAAGCCGTCCGGCAATCGCTTCTGAAACGTTGCGTATGGGCCGGAGGGCTCGCGCCCTGCCGCTAAGAAGGTTGCTGACTTGTTGCGGCCGTCTTCTTAGCGGAACGGCGCAAGCCGTCCGGCAATCGCTTTTGAAGCACTGCGTATGGGCCGGAGGGCTCGCGCCCTGCCGCTAAGAAGGTTGCTGACTTGTTGCGGCCGTCTTCTTAGCGGAACGGCGCAAGCCGTCCGGCAATCGCTTCTGAAACGTTGCGTATGGGCCGGAGGGCTCGCGCCCTGCCGCTAAGAAGGTTGCTGACTTGTTGCGGCCGTCTTCTTAGCGGAACGGCGCAAGCCGTCCGGCAATCGCTTCTGAAGCACGGCGTATGGGCCGGAGGGCTCGCGCCTAATGCCGCAGTCTGGTAAACGAGGGATTGCGGACCGGGTTTTCGGTCGCTCGCTGACGCTGCGGATTGGGATTTTCTGATGTATTGCCGTACAATAGCAACCCGCTCAGGAACGGTCACTTTTATCATTCACGTTCCCCGCGAAAGCAAAGCCCGCAAACACTACTTTCGCGTCGTGGAAGACGATACTATCCATTTCGGTCAACCAAATTTCACACCTCGCTCCGCGAAAGATAAGATCATGATCAACCGTCTGCACCATTGCCGGGTTCTCGGCCTGGTATCTTTGATCGCGTGCGGTTTTGGGCTGCCCGCGAACTCGCTGCTCAACTGCAGCGGTCAAGATGGATTGAAGCAGCTCGCAACGGATGCCGAAGCACAGCCGGCGGGGCCGACCAAGGAAGTTCTTATCGACACCTTGAACAAGGTCTTTGGACTATTGGAACAGGAGGATTATGTTTCCGCGTCCGAATACTTCGTGCTACCTCCGAATTTCCGCCCGGAAATGCTCGACGGGTTTATCAAACGAAGTGAAATTTCGCAGACCGGAATCGATGTGTTAACGAAGGACGCTGCGTTTGGTAACGCCACGCAGTCTTTCGGAGCTGAACGAGCTGCGAATCACGCGGATCGCGCCAACGTTGATATTACGCAGTGTTATGGTTTTTATCACACCACTGATGAAGCGACCGCGGAGGTGATGGCCCTTTGGGACGGTTCCAGATTTAAGATTATGCGGTTAGATGACGTCGGGAAACTATCGGCGACCAGCGCCCCGGCGGCTGCATCGGCAAAGGGCGAGTTAAAAGCATTGCCAAAGATGGCTTCCAATCTGACCGAAAAGGATCCCGCTCCGGTACCTGCCGTCGATCTGGCAGCTATCGCTCAGCGGCTGCCTGATTTGGAGGCCGCCACCACCGCGAACCCTCTGGATGCTGGTGCTCGAGCAAACTTTGCTATGGCGCTATATCAAATCGGAAATTATCCGCGCGCCTGGACCCAGTTGCGCGTTGCGGTAAAGGTGGATCCGAAACATGCAGGCGCCGCGATGGGGCTGGCTGCACTGTTTCATAAATTTGAATCGATGGGCGTCTTTACGGTGGGAGTTCCTCCAGAAACCGTGACCGGTTTGCTGGGCGAACCCGATCAGATCGTCGATTTGGGGGACGACCGCAAACGGTATGTTTATGCGTTCTATGCTGTTGATTTCCAAGCAGGACGAATCCATGAAACCATCGATTTGCGAAACGCAACCGAGGCTATGTTTCGACCGACAGAAATTGTTTCTGTTGATTTGGATGGCCGTGGATGGCGATGCGGGATTCGCAACAAAGCGGACGGTCAAGTCACCGCTCGCTATTATTTGCCGGGAGAAATGATTTCCAATTGGACGGAGCAGGTCGAAGTCCAAAGGATCCTTGGAGCCGCAAACATCGGGACAAGCAAAGAGATCGCCGCAAAATTTGTGGCTCAAGTGAAAGCGGCTCAACCGAAAATGGAGCATCAGATTTTGGACGTCCAGGACGACTCTGTGATCGTTGCCCTTGAACTACCGGGCAGTCCTCAGTTTGCCAAGCGTCATCAATTGGTGCGATTGTTTCGGGCAGACAACGATGTCCACCGCTTGGCCTATTCTGTGAAGGTCGACCAGCCATCCGAGGAAACTCAAAAGAAGTGGCTCGCGATCATGAAAGCGGCAAAGCTGGAAAGGGTTGGCGAATAGATGAAGACATCGATCGTTCGATATCTTAAAGCGGCTAAGCGTGGCCTCCGCCGGGTTTGCCCGCGATCGGAGCAACTGCGGGCAACTAACGAAACGCCAACCACGAGAGGACCACGTCGCGTTTCGGATCGTGGTAGCTTTCAGTCGCTTGCTTAGCGTCCCACCCCGCCGGGATGAAACGCCAGGACGACTCGCGGGAGGAACTTGGAACAGAATGTTCGCTTGTTGCGAACGGTACGCTGTCAATGGTTTAGCGATTGAAGGATAGGCCAATCTGGTCGATGCAATCGAGCCACCTACTCTTCGTATATGGGAATCGATCCGGATGAGAATTCCACATGACGCGCTTCAGCCCGATACCCTTGCCGCGGTCGTTCAAGAGTTTGTGACTCGGGACGGGACGGATCATAGTTCGGTGGAGCAACGCGTCGCCGCGGTGATGCGGCAACTTGTCAGCGGCGACGTCGAAATCAATTTCGATCCAGAAACCGAGACGTGCAATATCGTCCGAGTGTAGATTGGAACTTCTTCGTTTCAGTCGAATTGATCGTTGCAAACCAATGTTCCGCCCTTTCGTTTTCGACAACGGTTTCCGTTGGATCATCCAACCCCAGGCCGATGGCACTAGGGTCTGCAAGAGGTTTCCTCCGAATGGTGGCGGCTGCGGCATCCTCCAACCGAAAGTTTGTAGGTGCCGCAGGGCTGACCGCTAGGCGCCCTTAGCCTTTTTGTCGTTCTTCGCTTTTCGTTTCTCCTTCGGGGTGAGCAACGCCTTCTTCTGTTGTTCTTTCTTGCCCTTGTCTTTACTTCCCTTGTCACCCATCGGTCTCTCCTCGGTTAATAGCGAACGAAATTGTTCACGCTGCGGTAAAGTTAATAATTTTGGCGGTTACTGAGTCGATATTTGCGCCCACCAATCGGTTTTGCCTCGTTACTAGGACGTCAATTCCGAGAGGAGGTCGTTTAGTGGAGCGATTGCGAATGAAGATGCGTCGTCGGACATCGCGTAGGGGAGAATCAGGTGCCCGTTGTGAATTGCGGCTCCACAGCTGTAGACGACGTTGGGGACGTAGCCTTCTCGTTCGTTTTCGTTTGGCGAGAGTAGCGGCTTCTTCAGGCGGCCGATAACACGCGATGGATCATCAAGGTCAAGCAAGATCGCGCCGATAGTATCCTGCCGCATCGGGTCGACTCGATGAGTCAATACCAGCCAACCGGCTTCGGTTTCGATCGGTGATATCGGGAGGAAAGGCAAACCTTGCTGAGCACTCGGTAGAGTTTGATCGCTTACCGAGGTTCCGACGAAGCGGGGAAATTTTGCTGCAAACGGGTATCCGCGCTGCAATCCACGATACCGTTTCCGCCGCTGGACCAACGTGACAGTCCCTGGAATCGAGAATGTTTTTCCAACAGTCGCTTGGTGAATCGTAAAAAAGTGCTCTCGGTGTTAGCGGTGAATTCGTAGGACGGGGACGGAGCCTAGGTCTTCGACGTTGTATCCAGCGGACGATTCGTCTTTGCTTAGCCGATACGTCACCGCAACTTGGGGCGATTTTTTCTTTAGCGCTTCGATGACCGACTGCATGGATGTTGCGTTGACGACCGGATCGTTTGGTCCTGTAGCATTCAGGGCAACCATCAAAATCGCGGCTTCATCAGCGTCCAGCCGGTTTTGCAAGTAACCGATCACCAGCGGATAGGGGGTCACCGACAGGTCACTGTTTTTGGTAAACGTGTCGAAGTGTTTTTTCTCCGAAAAACCGTAGATCGCGAGGCAATCCTTTCCGGTCTCCAAAGCGTTGAGGGCTGGTCCGATTCGTTCGCTCTGTTGAAGCAGTACAAATTTGGGAGTTTCAATGAGAAGATCGTTCATCATGTATCCTTAAATTGAGATTCGGTTGTTTGTTTTGGTCCGCACTAAGGCGAGCGACCCGCATGCGTCCGGCGCGGAATGCCTCGGCAAGTGCGATCGGCACTTTCGCTTCGGCTAGCACGAAAAACGCTTGGTTTTCAACCACGAGTGCAGACATCTTTTGGATCTGTGCGTTTGCTTCGGCGCGGCGAACTTCAGCCGCTGCACGAGCGATTCGGATGTCCGCGTCGGCTTGGTCCGATTGCAGACGAGCCCCGATGTTCTCTCCGACGTCAATGTCCGCGATATCGATCGAGACGATGGTGAAGGCGGTGTTGACGTCCAATCCATGAGCCAACGCGCCTACTGAGATTTGAGAAGGCATTTCAAGGACGTCCATGTGCGATTTCGCCGAACCGATCGCCGTAATGATCCCTTGACCAACTCGAGCGATGATCGTTTCCTCGGTCGCCCCTCCAATCAACTGTTCTAGATTGGTGCGAACGGTGACTCGAACTGACACAAGAAGTTCGACTCCATTCTTCGCGACCGCGCTTAGCCGTTTCTTGCCTTGGCTGTCTTTCGCGGGACAATGAATGACACGAGGCGAAACACTGGTTTGGACCGCTTGCAGGACGTCGCGGCCTGCAAGGTCGATCGCCGAGGCCCGTTCAAAATCTAGGTCGATGTCTGCCCGTCGAGCGGCGATCAGCCCCTTCACGACGTTCATGACATCACCGCCGGCCAGTGTATGAGCCTGTAGTCGTGCGGTGCTCATTCCACTCTGGCGATCGATCGGCAAGCCCGCCTGGGTGGCCATGATTTTGGCCGTCACGATCATGCGATGATCGAGTTTCAGAAAGGTCATGCCAATCAGGCTTGTCATGGACACTTCCGCGCCCGACATATACGCCTGGATCCAGTACGATCCCCATTTGCTGAACAGACCGACGACAACAAGAGCGATCAGAAATCCGATCGCCGCAGCGCCCCACATCACTTGATTGCCGTTAGGCAGCCATGCGTTGGCCAATACTTCCATGGATCCTGCCTCCTTTAAGGGGCAGACGTCGTCGGTTCATCGAGAGAACGATTGCACTCGATGCAGCCTTCCTTCACGCGGCCAAAAGAATGACCAACGTAGTCAGGTCCGCGTGGGCCTGATCAAATCTAGATCTCGCTTCGCGTCTCACACAGGGAACGCGAAGCCTCTGCAAATCATCCGACAGCCGAAAATAGATTTCAGCCATTCACTGCTAGTTTTCGATTTTACCCGATTCAAGGCTCTCGCATCGCGATCGAACCGATTGATAGGGGGATCCCTCTTCTGGTTCGTATCTCTCGGCTCGTACAAACCAGAGTGATAGCCCACCTTGGTTGTGGGCAGCCACATTCGATGTCCGTGATGCACGCACGCCAAGCGAACCCTTGCGGCCGGTCTTTTGCCAGCCACGCTTTTCCATGACGATACGAACCAGAACACCGATTGCCTGGCGAAACCGATTATTGCGGCGAGTCTCCGCATGCCCCAGGAATCGATCGATCTCGGGCTGTGATTCCAAATCGCGAACAACGCCCGCTAGCGGCGCCCGATCGTGATGCAGTTCGGCTTCTTCCATTCTTCGTTGACGATTCTCGTCGCTAAAGAACGCAAGGACCGATTCAAAAGGCTGTTTCTCGTCGTTCACCACATCGGAGAACGTTTTGCCTTGTGGGTCTAACAGAAAATCGTTTCGCGAAATCGCAGCCATTGTATTTCCGGTATTGCTAACTTCGCTAATGCTTCTAGAGGTGCAAGATTTGCACCTGCATTTATTGTAGGACCATTCGTGGGGAGGGCAAGAGGAGAACCTGTCGAGGGGGATCTAGCGTGGCGGTCGTCCGTCGGCAATTGTTCCTGGGCCGCGTTGTGTTTGCGGAGGAAGTGAGAGGGGGCGCAGTCGGACAGCGACAAACAGACGAAGCGTCCAAAGGTTCGATTGATTACAACCGATCGGACGCAGAGGTTGTGTGTGCAAGCTGATACCGGGCGCACTAAACGTTCGATGACGATTCCGGAGAGGAATTTCCGATGCCGTCGTAGCTATGGACGGTGGAAATGATTTGTTTCTCAAAATCGTAGATGGCTTCTAAGTTATCGATCGGATTTCGAGTTTCATTTTTATCCGCATCGAATGTGCCAATATATTTTTGTGACGCATTAAAGTGCAGTCGGCAAATTGGCTTCCGATTGTTATCGTCCAGAAGAACTCCGCAGTAACTTTTGGTATCTCGCATTACAACACGTTTGATCGGGACGTGCTTGGCGAGCATCGCTCGGATGATATGAAACCCCTCGACTTCTTCTGCGGTCGTTAGGATCCCGCTATCTGACTCGTCGTTTTCGTTGTTTTCGTCTGAAATCGTCAGCGAAGAATCGACACCTTGCAGGGCGGACTTCAGTCGATTGCTCAGTCTAACATTGATAAAATCTCGAAACGCCGATTTGACCAATGGTCGGAATTGATCGCAAACTGAGGATGTAAATCGCCCATCGTAGATTTTGGACGTTAAGTGTTTTACCAGTTCATCACTCGGAGAATCGACTTCAGATTCTAAGACAGCGGCTAACTGTTGAGTGAATTTTAGTTCGGTTGCGTTCGCAAGGATGTTGTCTAAGTTGAAAACGGATTTGCCGAATTTATTCAGTTCCGCAACGTCGCGGGCATCGAAGTCATTAAGGTCAAACTGGAAAAAGGCTTTGGTGTCCATTTTATTGGGCGAATCAAGATCGGTGTAAAACCAAAAATGTTTCCCATTGGTAAGGACTGCGAACCGTGCAGTGGTAACGCCAAAATATCTATACAGCTGGGAGGCGTGTTTGAAATCCAGTTTCGTATTTATCCCTTTGCACTCAATGAGAATCGTTGGGTCGCCATCGATGACAATTGCGTAGTCGACTTTTTCTCCTTTCTTCATTCCCACATCGGCAGTAAATTCCGGAATCACTTCGGTTGGATCGAAGACGTTGTATCCGAGAGCATTGATGATCGGCATGATTACGGCGTTCTTCGTCGCCTCTTCGGTTCCTAGTAGCTCATGTTGCGATTCCATTCGTACTGCGAGCCGCGTCAGGCTATCAAAAAGTTCCATGCCTCTAAATCCTCATAAGTCTTTTGTTTGAGATGTCACCTAAATGAGGGGTTGATTGTACTCGTTTGGGTTCGCTAGTCCTACAGCCGGAAGAAATTAGAAGCGATACACGTTTATCCAATTGTGGCATGCAGCGCACTTTCTCTCTGACGCCGCCCTGTGGATAGGTGTGCGCAGGCATGCTGAACCAACGCAAACAAATGCATTGGCCGGACATGCCGCGCCGTTCGCTACTCGACCAGACTTGTTTGGGTTGCTGCGGGCGGTTTGAGGTGAGTGTCCATCCAGCCATACATCAGTTGCCGCGATTCGTGAGCGACCGAGTGGCCTCGTCCGTGAACGTAGAAGGCGAAATTTTGAGGAGCTTCTTCCAGTTCATAGACCTCCATAATTTTCATCAACATCAGCAGACGTTGGCGCTGAGTCGGACCGTTGCCGTCGTTCAGACCGGACAGATCCATAAAGGCTCGGGGCGCAATCAACGCGATGATTTCGTGGAAGTCGATTGGCGGCATTTTTTGATTCAGCAAATCCTCTCGGATCGGTTTGAAATAGACGTACCAGCGATCTCGCGACCATCCCGTCACATTTGGGTTGTGCCGAAAGAAGGAAGCCCCGCAGTTGCAGGCCGACGCTTTGATGCGGTCGTCATAGGCCGCAAGAAAAAAGGTTCCGTGGCCGCCCAGCGAATGCCCTAATGCTCCGATCCGTTCGCTATCGACTTGGTCCATGGTTTCCAGCACGTCGATCGCTATCGAATGCTCGTACGTGAATTTGCCAACAGCCGTCCATTCCGGATGTTTTTTGTAGAACCGCCCCGTGTCGTAGGCCCCTTCCGGTGGGACGCGATGCCCGGACACAAAATGTTCTGGTGCGATGACGACGTAACCACGACGGCAAAGGTGATCGAGGTAAGCCTTGTCCGGATTTTGAATCATCCCGGCGGCTCGCTTGCTGCCGAATTCGTAGGTTCCGTGTAACGCCACCACCGCTGGTGCTTTGTCGGTCACGTCCAGCGGAATGCCCAAATAGGCATGTGCACGCTCGTCTTCTTCCACGGCATAGCTGATTAATTGACGACGATAAATTCCATCAACGATCACTTCCTCATGAACCTTCAGATCAAGTGCAGGCTTGGCCGGTTTATGTTGGTCCCGCAGCAGTTCGAGGTATTTGGTTTTCAATTCGGCGCGGCGCTGATGCCAGTCGGATTTAGTTTTAATCCCGTCTGTCAGATCGTCCCAAGAGGAGCGAATTTCGGGAACTTCAAACAGAGACGTGTGGTTTTCCGCCGGTTCGGGCTGCAACAGTTTTTGCATTGCATCCATTAACACCTGTTCCACTTCCGGTGACACACGGGAGACGATTCCGGTTTCGTATCCACCCTGCGTGTAGGCAATTTTGGTGCCGATATAACCTGGCCCGTAATCGCCATAAGCTGCCATCGCAACAAAATCATCAGGACGCATTTGTTGAGCGGCCAGTTGGTATTCCACAAACAGCTCGCCCGGCATGTGTAGGATCTTCGCTGTCCCCAGACTTAAACAGTTGATCAAGATTTGATGTCCACCGACGGTCCGGCGCAAAAACGTCAAATCTCTGGCGGCTCGCAGTCGATCGGTTTCTTTCCTTTTTGAATCGCTCAACTTCGCCAACAGCGCTTCTTCCTGCAGAGCCTCGCTAACCGGCATCGAAACGGGCTCGACCTGCCAGTCAACGTCGCGGGCCGTGATAGGTTGTTTGACTTGGGATTCCCAAGCCTGTTTCATCCCTTCTGCTAACCGTTCAGCCAACACGGGGCGGTTTTCCTTCGATCCATCGTTGTATTTGCCAGCCGCCACGTTGCCGCCAGCTCCATCGAAGTGGATGTGCGGAACTCCGGGCAAAGCCTGTTCACGCATTTCGCGAGCTATTCCGACGAAATCCCAGTTGACCGAACCCTGTCCGTAATAGCTTTGCGGGTGCGTCGCGTAGTAGGTTAGCACGGCATGCGGTTGGTCATCGTTCCAGAAAGTGATCAGCCGGACCAGCGGATCAATCGTCCCTTCGGGCGCTTCGCGTGCCGCTGGGTTTCGGCCACCGCTGCTTTGACGCTGCAGAACCACTTTGCCGTCGGGGCCAAGGATACGTCGGTTGGAGGCGACTTTTTCGACTTTACTGCTGCCCAGTCCGATATGGGTAACTGGCTTGGCCGTAGCGACGGCATCCCTTGCGGCGGCGGCTAGGCGATCCATCACATCTGCATCGAAACTGGCGTTCGAGAAACGTCGTTCCAGTCCGTGCTCCGAAAGCAATCGTTCGGTGGCAAAATCGCTGCCAGGCGTATCGTGCTGATGCAACGTGTGCACCGTCACCCGTTCAGGAGTGGTACCGACCGCTTCGGCCAGCGCGTTTCGAAACCGATCATGACTTTCGTTGGCAATCCCGACCCAATCAAACGCGCACAGCACGATCGGTCGGTCGGCGCCTAGAAGAATGATTCCACGAGCGGTCAAAGGAGTCACGATCTCCATCGCCGGCTTCACTCCTCCATTGCATAACGGCGATCCAAGAGGCGGCGTTACGTCCGCTTGAAACAAAGCGATGCTTAACGGCGGATCCTCATCCGCCAAAGACAAATTAGGCGAGGCGATCAAGAGGCTGAAAACCAAGCAGAGAGAACCGAATAGAGACGATCGCAACGGAATTGGATTGGATAGATGGATCAAGAGTGTCATGGGGACGCATCCGCGTAGTCAGGTGGGAATTTTTAGAACGCTGGGAACGTTCTGAAAGAGCCGATCTTAATCGATAGCAGGACCGTCGTGGGGCAACTGCGAACCTATTCGGAGAAGGATGATTGGGAGAGAACGCGCGGAGGTAGCCCCCTATTGATGTACCGGTCGTGGCGAACCCGAGGGAGACAACCAGCGGGTGCAAGTCAGCGACGCGGCGAGTGCCGTCGTGACAATAACGGAGCGGGAACCATCGTCTGGTGACGGTAGCGACGACAGTCACGTAGCTAAGCTCGCCAGAGCGTGGACAGAACAGCAATCTGATTTAGTCGAAAGCGGAGAAAGATTGTCGCCTTTCGCTCCGCGAAAGAAGGTCCTTTGTGAGCTGCATTCGCAGAGCGAATGCGGTTTTAGGCGGGCGTTCTTTTGCGGGCGACGTGCAAGAATAAGCAAAGACAATCTGGCTCCCCTCGCCCTCAAAACAAGCTCGTAAAAACAGGTTTGATATTGAATCAATTGTTCGCTTTCGAGTTCAATTGAATTCGACTCAAAGGCTCGTTTTGGGGGAGAGGGGCTGGGGGAGAGGGGGCCGACCGAGGTAGGCAAGGGATGACATAATCGCTTGAAATGCAGGGCGTTATCTGGGCCTGCACTGCAAAATCGCCTCGCGGAAATTCCCCCCCCCCCCCCAGCCCCTCTCCCCCAAGCAAGCTCCGCGAAATCAAACAAAAAGGCAGAGACCACGGAATGAGATAGCTAAGATTTCTGCTGCACCAAAGAGCTTGCTTAGGGGCGAGGGGAGCCAGACTTTCGTCAGTTGTAAATTTCACGTCCCGAGCGAAAGGCGACAATCCCTAAATCAACAAGCCGGAAAGCGCGGGACCGGGAACACGGACTACAATCCCTCGCTTGCCGTCTTCTTGATTTAGTCGAAAGGCCCCCCCCTCGCCGAGCACCAAAGATCGAGGGGTATGGATCCGAAGAACGCAAGTTCGACACTTGCGTGCTGCGTTGGGATTCGCGAAGGGGCGAATCGGTTTATAGCGGTTCGAAATCGGCTTCCTGAAAATCAGCCACTTCTTTCAGCCATCGTTGCTGGACGAAATCGACGTGCGACGGATGTTCGCTGTACGCGGTGTAGTCATCGTGGCTGGCGAACCGCATGGAGATCCCATACGAGTGAGTGTTCTTTGGATTCGTCTGTTTTCGAATCTGGAAATCTTGCACGCCCGGAATCGCTTCAAGTTCGGCGGCAGCGTTTAAAAATTCTTGCTCTGCAGGCGATCCTGCGGCATGAGCCAGACGAAACGTCACCGTATGTTCGACCGCGTAATTTTTCATGTTCATCGAGCCACCTCGTCCAGCAAGCTGAGCAGGGTTTCTTGGACCTTTGCGGCCGAATCGACCGCTAGGTAACTCGACTTGGCTCGCCACGTTTCGTAACCGCCCAGTGCGTGCTGTTCGGCGGTTGGTAGGTAACCGTTGTAGCCATTCGCCAGTTCGATGGTGAAGGTGGGCTTAAGCGGGCTGTTCTTCTTAATCGCTAGACCCGTTTCAACAAACGTTTCGCAGGGGCTGCTGACGATTCCCAAACCGCCGATGCGAATCGCTTGCAGTTTAACCTGGACCGTTGCGGGATATTTGGCCATGTCCAAAGTCTCGTTGGCGTAGATCAAGCGGCGGTCGGTATATGGGCCGGGGCCAGCTTCTTCGATCAGTTTCTCGGCACGAGCCAATTCTTTTGCGTCCGGCCGGCGGACGCCTAATTCGATCTCCGCTTCTTTAATTTTCAGCGGGACCCAATCTTCATACTCGACACGTTCATACGCCACGTGGGCCGATCCCGCGACATCGGACGCAACCAGACGAATCTGTTCGAAGGGCTGCTGCCTTTCGCTTCCTTCAAAGAAGTTGATGTTGTTGATGTTGCCGCTTGTCCCGTTGGTCATCGCCGCCACAAAGGCTGGTTCGGTTTTCTGCCCGTCAATCAACCTTGTAAACTGCCGAGCGAATTCCCCGAAGTAGTCCGCCGATAGCGACTTCGCTGGCACGCCGCCTACGTAATGCAAGGAGTAATTTGCCCACAAAGCAATCGGACGTCCGTCGATCGCTTGGACTGCAAGGATTGGGATTTCGGGGTCGACAGGACCGGCGGGCTGTAACAGGCTTTTACTGTTAGCCGATGGGTTCATTCGCACCCTGTCGGTACCGTTGTCGAACGGGTCTTGGATTGGAAAACCGGGACGCAAAAACCAACGGCGATTGAATACTTGTCGCGGATTGTTTCCCACCGCCGTTCCGACGCGTGCTGGTTCCAGTTGCGACTGGGCTTTGGTGATCCCTTCAGCAATTCGCTGCGATAGAAAATCAAGGTAATCTTCCTGAACCAAACTCTGAAACGTCGGTGCCGCGGTGACCGCGGTATGGGTGTGGGTTGCTGAGCACAAGATGTGATCGACGGGAATACCGGTCGCCTTGGATGCTAGTTCTTTGGCAGCATCGTAGACCTCGCGTGGGATCATGCAGCTGTCGCAAGTAACCAACGCAATTTGAGTTTCTCCGTTGTCCAGCACCAAGCAACGGGCGTGCAGAGGATCATGCGCCTTATCAGCCAAGCGGTGAGTCATACTGCCTGCGGAACTGACAGGGAATTCCGTGGGAGTGATGTCAATCGCATGGGCTCCGGCGCGAAGCAAACGGTTCGGCGCATCCGCGGCGGAAAGTCCACCCGAGAAAAGGGTGACGAAGCAAAGGATTGCAATGGTGTTTCGCAATCCGAGCGGTACTCTTGGATTCGGATGTCGCATGGGTGCTGAGCCGGTGAGATGGATCGGGGAGGGGCCGCGAATGGTAGGCATGGAGGTAAGTCCATGTAGAAGACCATGCTATCGACTGCTAGACCGCCTAGCAACTCTCTGAACCATTGGAGCTATATCCACGTGATATGAATGGGCCGTCACCAGTAATCAAAAGGCATAAGGTCACGCCCTACCCGCAGAAAGTGTGTCCTTTTGCCGCTCACTGAAATAAATTTGGAACCTCTTCGCGAAAGCAGCGTTCAAGGCGAAAATTTCTAATTTGACATCTTTTGTTACCGCCGGGCGCAACAACATGTGGACAACGAAAGCGTGAGGGCGTTGCGGCCACGCATCGTATGGGGGACCTGCAATTTAATACTTCATTGTGGGCGTTGACTAAACTGGTGGACGCCATTCCTGCGGATACGAATGTGACATTGGTCATCGGATCCATTAATATCTAGCGGACTTCCCATCCAACCAAATGCCATCGTTTTAGAAATTCGAAGCCATGACGAAACAGCTTATCGGTCTAATGATCCTCTTTATGATGGGGTCTGGTGTGATCCTTCACGCGGAGGATTCGGCCGGTCCTTTTGTCGGTACGTTGACAACTACCGATGCCCATTTGCTTTATCGCCCTGGAAATAAGGCTGCCAAACTGCGGCTCACCGTTCAGGACGAAAAAGGTAGGAAAGTGGGGGCTGTTGATAGTACTAGCGAAGCTGAGCATGACTTCGTGGCAAAATTCCATGTCGCTGGACTTAATCCTGGTTCCACCTACCAATACAAAATCGAAACGATTGAAGATGGCAGTGCCAAACTTGTTGCCGGGGGGACTGCGGACTATCACTTCACGACGGTACCTGAGCAACGCAGCGGCCAGGTAACGAATGTGGCGTTCATCTCTTGTGTCAATGACACCACCGATCCGGTATGGGAACAGATGGGGAAGCTGAACCTTGACCTGTTGTGTTTCGGTGGCGACACCCCCTACGCAGATACCGGCGACCTTGCCGACCTGCGAAACAAACACCGTCATCTTCTTCAACGCCCTGCCCTGGCTGATTTGTGCAAGAGCGTGCCGCTTGCCGGGACTTGGGACGATCATGATTTTGGCAAAAATAACGCCAACGGGAAAAGTGCTGCCGATCTAAAAGAGAACACGCGTCGCTCGTTCGTCGAATACCGTGCACAGGGAAAATTCGGTAACGGAGACGAAGGGATCTATCAAAAAGTAGACAAGGGAGCGATCGAAGTCTTCTTGCTTGACGCCCGATGGTTCTCTCAGACCGGTCCTTCTCCGGTCGATCCGAATCAGTCGACCTGTTTCGGTACCGAACAGTGGAATTGGCTGCTGGAAAGTCTTCGCGCTTCAAAGGCGCCTTTCAAAGTTTTGCTGCAGGGACAGATTTGGCAAGACAAAAAGAATCGCGAAACCGACGACATGTACACCTACTATGCCGAACGAGACGCATTGTTTGATTTCATCAAGAAGGAAAGAATTCCCGGAGTCGTATTGGTGGGTGGTGACATCCATGTGTCCCGCTATTTAACGCACTCCCAGCGGGTCGGGTATGACCTGCAGGACTTCATTATCTCGCCTGGACATACCAGCGTGATCCCTTCGTTGGACGTCTATCATCAAGACCTTGAATGGTCGCGTGTGGAGCCGAACCAATTCCTCACGATGACCGCTGATACAACCAAAGACGTTCCGGTCCTGACCGTCAAGTTTATGGATGGCTCCGGGCAGGTGAACCTAGCCAAGACGTTTTCCCATGATCAGCTGCGTCCCAACACGGACGGCGGTCTTGCCAAAGATTTGCGAGCTTATTGGAGCTTTGACGGGGACGCAACAAACCATTCGAAACTAGGCAAACGTCTGGACGGAAAATTGGAAGGAGGCGCTTCGTTGGTCAACTCGCAAGGGGCTCGCGGGGGCGCGTTACGTCTAAGCCGTGCGGATAACCAATACCTTTCCGTCCCACGTGCGATGCTTGATGACAATGCCAATGCCTATACGGCATCCAGTTGGGTGAAAGCCGCTTCGCTCCCCGATCATGGCAGTGCGGACCGCTCATTCATTCTGGAAACCAAGGTCAACAATCACTGTAAATTGCCCAACGCCTTGAGTACCGGATATGCCGTCTCCGTTGGATTTCGAGAGTGTGACGATCCCGACAAAATCAATCTGCAGCTTTACACTCAGACGCTTGTTCCACAGCCTGTTGGTTCGCAGAACGCACCCGTCACCAAATCTCAAGGCGGGTTCGACTGTTTGCTGGACCGCTCGCTGTTTTCAGATTGGACGCACGTTGCAGTCACGTTTGATTCAAAGCGTCTGCAGTTGTTCATCAATGGGGCGTTAGCAAAAACCTTTGCGTTACCGACCCCCGGTCCGATCGCAGAGAATGGCGGCCTGGTCATTGGTGGCCATCGAGCAGGAGAAGGACGTAATTTCGACGGCATGATCGACGAAGTCGCCATCTGGAATCGCCCCCTCTCCGCAACCGAGATTGAACAGGTCTATAACAATGGCAGCCCCCTGTCCCTCAGCGCTGACTGAGTGACGATCCCCAGCCGTTGCGTAAGCGGGCTATCGATTTAGTGATTGTCGCCTCCGCTCCGCGAAAGAACGTCGCTTTAAAGCTACCTTCGCAGAGGACGTGAAATTAATAAGTGACGGCTTCCGAGTGGGTACCACCGTCTGGCGACGGTAGCGACGGAAGTCATTTAGCTACGCTCGCCAGTACGTGGAAAGACAATTTATCACTAATCGATTTCACCTGCCCAGCTGACGGCTACCAGCGTCCACCGTCCCGAGATTCATTTTCCAATTTTGAGAAGCCTCCATGCACAAGACGATTTGTTTTCTTTTATTGCTAACCGTTGCCTCGCCGTTATCGGCAGAGAATCTGACCGTTCTTGATAGCGGAAAGTCCAGCGGCGAACTGTGGATCGATTGGAACGATCCTGGCCTGATGCTTGTGCGGCATTTGAACGAACAGACCCGTGCCTGCCTTGATACGCGGGAAGAAGAGATTGGTACTTTGAAGAGTCCCGAAGCTTGGGAGAAACGACAAGCCAAGGTCCGGAAGAACCTTGAACAGATTCTTGCCCCCTGGCCTGATCGATCACCGCTTAACGCGCGAGTCACCGGTACCCTTCAGAAGGATGGCTATCGTGTGGAAAAAATTGTCTTTGAATCGATGCCCAATTTTTACGTGACGGGGGCGTTGTTTATTCCCGAAGGACACTCTGGTCGCGGACCCGCGGTCTTGGATGTCATCGGGCATTCGACTCAGGCATTTCGACGTGACATCTATCAAAACGTGATCCTCAATTTGGTTCACAAGGGGTTCGTGGTGTTCACCATCGATCCGCTTGGACAAGGGGAACGGCTGCAGTACTTTGATCCCGATCACGGAAAATCGACCGTCGGGTCTTCGACGAAGGAACACTCGCATGCCGGAGTCCAGTGTTTCCTGACGGGAACTTCGCTCGCTCGGTACTTTACGTGGGACGGAATTCGTGCGATCGATTATTTGCTGTCGCGGCCTGAGGTCGATCCGAATCGCATCGGTGTGACGGGGTTGTCGGGAGGCGGAACCCAGACCAGCTATATCGGCGCAGTGGACGAACGAGTTCTCGCGGCAGCACCGACCGGATTCATCACCAGTATCAGCCGACTGTTAGGGTCGATCGGGCCTCAGGACGCCGAACAGGTCTTTTTCCGTGGCCCGCTGCTGGGCATCGACCATGCCGATTTGCTTGAGGTACGAGCCCCAAAGCCAACGCTGCAAGTGACCACCACGCGAGATTTCTTTAGCATTCAGGGGGCACGCGAAACGGCCGCAGAGGTGCGTCAGGCTTTCAAAATCCTCGGCGACCCCGATGCCTTTGATCAGGTCGAAGACGATTTTGAACATGGCTTCACTAAAAAGAATAACGAGGCCACCTACGGTTTCTTTCAAAAGGCTTTGGGACTGCCAGGCGACGCCCAAGAAACCACTTATCCATTCTTGACCGAAGAGGAGCTAACCGTCACCGAAACCGGGCAGGTTTCGACCTCCCTAAACAGCGAGACTGTTTTCAGTATCAACCGTGAAGAGACATTGCCGCTGCTGAAGAAGCTGGAGCAAAAACGGCAAGAACTTTCGCAGCATCTACCGCAAGCGGTCCGTGACGCCCAGCATTTATCGGGCTACCGCAAACCCCAACCGAAAGAGGCTCCCGTCTTTCGTGGACAGTACCAGCGGGATGGCTACCGAGTCGAAAAATGGGGACTAGCGGGAGAGGGACAGACAATCATTCCCACCCTGGTTTTTGTTCCCGATGCAGCAGCCGGTCAGGAAGGCAACTGGCCAGCGATTATCTACGCTCACGGAAAGGGTAAAACGAACGATGCCGCGGTGGGGGGAGCGATCGAAACGTTGGTACTTAGCGGTTACGTTGTTGCCGCACCAGACCTGTTGGGATATGGCGAAACCGCCTATCGGATCACACAGGGACATGCTCCGGTACAACCATTCTTTAATGCCCTGATGGCCGGTCGGAGCGTCGCCGGTATCAATGCCGGAGATGCGGTCCGGGTGCTGAAATTCCTGCAAGATCGAGACGACGTGAATGCGGATCAAGTTGGAGCCATCGCCTGCGGGGATGTCGGTCCCGCACTCTTGCATGCGGCTGCATTCGAGCAACAGATCCAGTGGTTGATTCTGTGTGAATCGCTGTTGGATTATCAGTCGATTGTCTTGAACGCGGATTATGACGTAAACGCTAATTCGCTTGTGGCCGGGGCGTTGACGGCTTACGATCTGCCCGATTTGTTGGCCAGTATCGCCCCCAGACGCGTTGCGATTTTGCAGCCAAAGACTCACCTGGGCACCGCTGCGGAAAGCGAGCAAATCAAATCGTCGATTGGTTTTGTCCAGCGGCACGCAGGGGAGAAATTGCGCGTCGAATCCGAGGGAAATGACCTGCTGTCGCTGGTCCAGTGGTGTGTCCAGTAGTAGGCATTTCACGAGCCCCCGGTTCGACGATTGAAAATGGAAGAAGCTGGGGACGTGGTTTGCCGCGGCGAGTAGACTAGTGCTTGTTTCAACACTAGCTGCCACACCATGATCGATACGAGAGAACGACGATGAAGAGAGTCCTTTCAGCACTTTACGCGGTCCTTCTGATCACCGCTGGGATGCCGCCTTCGGGCGCCGAGGAATTGTCTCCGTCGGCATCCCTGCTCGGCAATGGTGGATTTGAAAAGGGGCTGGAAGGTTGGGTGTTTCGTCCCGGCGATGCCTCTCAAGTCGCTCTGGTGGACGGTGGTAGCGACCGTGGGCAAATCTTGGAACTCAACCCCGACGGCCGTCTGTTGGGCGTCGAAACCTCGCATGTGATTCTTGGCGAACAGATTGATCCCGCCAAGGCGTACAAGGTCCAGGCCGATCTGAAGTCCGAGGGACTGCAACGCGGGATCTTTGCGTTTTCCATGTATTGCTTTGACGCGGAAGGAAAAACGCTGAAGCAGATTTCTTTTTATCCGCTGAATACCAAGTCGTCCGCTCATGACTGGCGACAGGTGCGAGGGTCCTTCGGGCCTGGAACCTCCAACCTCCTGCCAGAGGGGACGCACAGCATTCGTATCCGGTTTTCTTTTTACGAGGACAATGCGAATTGCCAGGGACAAGTATCTGTCGACAATGTCGTCCTAAAGAGTTTTGACCCGCCTCGGCGAGAAGGTTGGCCGAAAGAAATCACCGCAGATGTTGGAGACCTACAAGTCCGTTTTGAAAGTCGTTCATTCTGGACGCTCTACCGCATTGACTATAAACAGACGCGTCTTGGGCTGGATCGTTGGGGAAGCCATTACGGATCGGTCATCAAATTCCCGGGCGTCGGGTTTATCGGTAGCGGACATACCGAAAACGAAGACGAGCAGATCCTGGAATTATCGCTGTGGGTCGATGGCAATCCGGTTCAGGATCCCCCTCCGGCGCTGAAAGCCGAAAAAGTAAGACTGTTGAAAAAGTCACGTATTCGTGATTTTCTGTTGACCACCGAAATTGAAATTCAGGACAACCAAATCGTCGAAGATGTTCGGTTGATCGCCGAAAAAGAAACTCCGGTCGATTTGATTTACCACTTCATGCATCCCTGGACGGTCACCGCAACCGACTTTCTGGCCGAACTGCCAGACGGTTCACGCGTGGAAGGGGCATTTGAGGGCAACCGAGGCCAGCGGATCGACCAAGCCGTTCGTTGGTCGGCGATCTACGATGCCTCGACGGACAAAGGGGTTGTGACGTACGTGGTCGACGTGCCGGAAGGGGACGATTGGCGAACCCGCTACTGGGACCTTCCTGATCGTTACCGCAAACACTACTTCACGACGTTCTTGAATCGCTCGGTACCGGCGGACAAGGAATTCCACTATCGCGTGCGGAACATTCCTTTTCAGGCAGACGCCAAGCTGTGGCACAAAGTTGCGACACAGCTTGCCGAACAGATCAAAGACAATTGATCGTTTTGAGGTAGGGGCGATGCGTTTGCCGCGGCCCGAAGCGTTGCGGCAGCCCTAAGTGTTGCAGCCCTAAGCGTTGCGGCGAGCCAGAACCGCGTCGTTTAGGTCTTGCAACAGTGCGATGGTTTCATCCCATCCGATGCAGGCGTCCGTGATGCTTTTTCCGCGAACGAGGTTTCCTTCGCTTAAGCTCTGATTCCCTTCGACCAAATTGCTTTCAACCATCACGCCCATGATTCGCTGATCGCCATCGCTAACCTGAGCACAGATGTCGCGACAGACGTAACGCTGGCGTGTGAATTTCTTGCGGCTGTTCGCATGGCTGGTATCGACCATGATCCGAGGCTTCAGATTTGCCTTGGTAAGCAGTTCCGAAGCGGTGTCGATGCTGGCGGCGTCGTAGTTCGTGTGGGCTCCGCCGCCTCGTAAGATCAAGTGACAATCCTTATTGCCCGTGGTCGCAAAGATTGCCGAGGTTCCGTCTTTGGTCACCGACAAAAAGTGATGCGGGCGTTGAGCCGAGCAGATCGCATCGACGGCGATTTGGACATTGCCACCCGTTCCGTTTTTGAACCCAACAGGACAGGAGAGTCCCGATGCGAGTTCACGGTGTCCTTGACTTTCGGTCGTACGTGCACCGATGGCACCCCAGCCAACCAGGTCGGCGACGTATTGTGGACTAATCAAATCCAAAAATTCGGTTCCGGTCGGTAACCCCATCGCGTTGATATCACGGAGCAGTCCGCGGGCGATCCGCAGGCCACGATTGATTTCAAAGCTGTTGTCCAGTCCCGGATCGTTGATCAAGCCCTTCCAGCCGACCGTGGTACGTGGCTTTTCGAAGTAGACTCGCATCACAATCAGCAATTGATCTTGATGCTTTTGTTGTTCGTTAAGCAACAGCTGGGCATATTCAATCGCTGCTTCGGGATCATGGATCGAGCAGGGACCGATGACGACCACCAGCCTGTCATCTTCTTCATTCAGCACGCGTTGGATGCCGCTCCGTGCTTCCGAAACCGTTGCGGCGACGGTTGAATCGGCGGGGATTTCCGACATCAAATCTTTCGGCGGCATCAGCGACTTGATCGCGCGAATTCGAAGATCATCGGTCGTGGGCGTTGGGGTTTTCTCAATCATCGTGATATCTGGTTGGAATCGGTGTCAATTTGTATCTATTGACTATCGTTCGAGGGACGCAAAAAAACAACCGGGGATCTATATGCGGGCTCCCCGGCCACGGAGGGTTTCGTCATCTTTCGTGTAAGTGATGACGATTACACCAACGCGGATATGCCTGTTCGCTCGTCGCCTGCAGACGTTTTTCGTGCGAGCTTGCGGAGTTGTGCAGAGAGGAATCTATGGCGTTTGCTTGGCAGCGATAACTCTGACGCGCCCATTGTATCCCGCAGAAGGAGGGCACGGAGACGTCTCGGACGTGAAAAGTCCAGTTGGTTCAAATCGTTACAACCGCTTACGAATGATGGGTGGTGCCACGTCGAATGGCGCCTTTTCCAAACCGCTCCAGGATCAAATCGGTCGTCTGGTCGACTTGCGTGTCTCGAGTGCTGGTGTCGTCGAACAGCCCCAGTTGCCGCGCAGGTGAATCTCCCAGCGAACTGACCCCTATTCCGACTAAACGAACCGGTTGGGTGATCGGAATCCGTTTCAGCAGCGTGTCGCGAGCCGTATCCCACAGGACCTGCGTCGAATTCGAGGCGGTGGCAAGCGTCACCGAACGCGCGGTTGTTTGGAAATCGCTAAACCGAACTTTTAACGTCACCGTACTGCAGTAGCGGTCATGCCTTCGCAGGCGGCGAGCAACCTGTTCGGTTAAACGCAGCAGAATGGCTCGTAACACCTCTTCGTCCGTGAGATCGGCTGGAAACGTTGTTTCATGAGAAATTGATTTTGCTTCACGATCGGGGACGACCGCTCGATCATCACGTCCCCAGGCCAACGCGTGCAGGTGCTCCGCTGACGCGTTGCCAATCGCTTGTTTCAGTCGCTCAAGATCGGTTTGCCGAAGATCCGCGACACGGAAGATACCAAGTTCTCCCAGTCGAGCTTCAGCTCGCCTTCCAACGCCCCAGATTTTGTCGACCGGCAACGGATCGAGAAACGAATGCAGATCTTCTGGGGTGACGACGGTGAAGCCTCGTGGCTTGACATATGCACTAGCAACTTTTGCGATAAATTTGTTTGGTGCCACGCCGACCGATGCGTCCAGATGAAGTTCATCCGCAATGGTCCGCTGGATCTGAGCACCAATTTCTGCGGAAGATCCGAACAACGCCTGGGTGCCCGTCACATCGAGAAAGGCCTCATCCAATGAAAGCGGTTCCACAAGGGGCGTAAAACGATGGAATATTTCGCGGATCTGCTTAGAAACCGCAGCGTATAACTCCATTTGCGTCGGAACCACCACCAGGTCCGGACAGCGAGCAAGTGCCGTTTTCATGGGCATCGCACTGTAGACGCCAAACCGCCGCGCCTCATAGCTTGCCGCAGCGACGACGCCTCGTCCGGCGGCCGCACCGCCGACGACAAGCGCCTTGCCCCTAAGCGACGGGTTCTCTCGCTGTTCAACGGAGGCGTAAAATGCGTCCATGTCGATGTGCAGGATCATGGCGGAATTCTACAGCAGCGAGCGAGCGCTTTGAATGACCGGCGGCGGAAGGAAGACGTTGATCGTTATCGCAGTGGCCGATTTGCGGCTAAGCAAACCAAGTTACCGCCAAGAAATTTTGCCTTCCCCTTTTTCGGTATCGACCCAAACCGAAGCGTGTTCGAATTCACGAGTGAACTCCCAGCCCTCTGCGGTCGTGCGCTGGAAAGCTCCCTTGGGGGCGCCTAGCGGTCTGCGCAGTTCTGGATAATCGTGCAAGGATCCGGACGCCAGAGTCCATCCCCAGCCATATTGGAAATAGGAGTAGGGCTGAGCACCGATTAGGTAACAGGCAAGGTGGTACTCTATTCGTTCCTTGGCGAGAGCTGCTAACGGATCGGTCCGGCTGCGTTTTCGAGTGGTTTGTTCGCCTTGTGGACTGCGGACGCGCTCGACCTCGACTCCGATCCGGAAGATCGACATCTTGCCTGCTTTGGCAATCTGCAGCATATCGTTCCAATCCCGCAGTAAAGCTTCTTTGCTGAGCAATTGGGCGTTGTAATGTTCGAACATGGACGCGTCCATGACCGGAAAAACATCCTTGGCGATTCTCTGGTGAGCGTTATTGGCGAGCAATATCTTGTCCGGGCCCATCTTCTTCTTGAGAGCCCCCATCATGTCACCCATGGCCTTTTGGACCTCTTGGCTGCGGTCTTTGCGCAACCACGCAAAACCATGCATCTGATCGATGAAGACGCCATCGCAGCCGGATTCGCGGACTCCTTGGGCGACGGTGTTCACCCACCAGTCACGTAGCTCGGGATTGAGAACATCAAAGTAGAAAACGTTTCGACGATGTGCCAATTCGCCGGTTTTGGGATCGACGATAAGAAATTTCTTGTATGCCGGATGATCGTCGATAGTGTCCGGTTTAAACATTTGGTTGTAAGAGGTGAACGGCCAAGCATAAGCCGAATTGAAGTAGAACAGTACCTTCATCTCTGGCTTGATCTTTTTGAACGCACCCGCTTCGTGTTTGGCGCCCCGTTCAGCGAACCCTAGTTCGCGGGAGGCATGCGATTTTTCGATGCATATGAAATCGGTCCGCTCTGCAATGAATTTGACTTCCTCAGGCGTCAGGGTCCGCCGGGTATCGCCAAACATGTAATACATGGGCGTCGTATCCCAACGGAACTCAGGATAATAGTCCTTGGGAATGAATGAGCTACCGTCGCTAACGGTCAACGTCGGTCGTGCGTCATCCTTTTGAGCGGAAAGAATGGCAGGCCAGCACCCAATTAAGACGGCTGTAAAGACCAAGGCACCGATTGAGTCGCGAGTGTTCAAAACAATTTCCTGATCATTTAGCCGTGGAACCACTGGCAGCTACCCAAATATGCAATCGAAATGCGGTTCTCCGCCAGCGTTGACTTATTGATTCACGTGCTACTGCTTGGGCAATAGTTGCACGCCATCAACGATCACGAAGCCATCCGTGTTCCGATTGGATACCGTCACCGTTACGGAATCGTCGATGCGAAAGTTTCCCAGTGACGATCCGTTGTCGGTTGCTTGACGCTGGTTGACGGTCTTTTCACTTACGACATCTCCGACGGCGACCGCCACCGGCGTGTTGCTGGATCGATTGCCCAAGGGGGCGTACAGCAAACGGACTTGATAGGTCCCAGGGGCTGGGGCTTTGACGGTAAAGGTCACCGTTTTATCTCCTTTGCCTTCGTTGTTATCGTGCAGGTAGGAGAGGCCACAGACGGGAACGAGCGCCCCAGACGTCCACGCACCGGTCGTTTTCGCGACATCTACATCCGTCACCAACCCGGGGAGCGGTTTGGCAGGCTTGCCAACCGTTCGCAGGTTCCAGACCAGCCGTTGTCCATCCTGTTCCAATTTCTGCTTTAGCTTGGAATAATCGACATCCTGCACGGCGGAGCTTTCGGAGATCGCCATGGCTGCGGCAGTCCCGGCACTTTGCCCCAGGATCATATAGACCGGCTCCATGCGGATCGATCCAAACGCGACGTGGGAAGAGGAAAGGCAGACTGGGACCAGCAGGTTTTCGCATTCGCCTTTTTGGGGAACGATGGAGCGGTAGGAAACGGGATAGGGTTTGGGAAACCCGTGGCCAAATCCACCCTCATTGCGAACGGTGATGACACCCTTTTCTTCTACAACCACACGCTGACAGAAGTGAGAATCCATCGGGTACGAAGCTAAGCCGACGGAATCCGGAACAACTCGTCGCGATTCACAGTCCGCCTGAGTGACAACATAATCCGATACCATTCGGCGACCCTCTCGCACGTACAACTGATGAGGCCAGAATCCTGTTGCGACGAACTCCTTGGAGTCCAGTCCCCAGGCATTTACTCTTTCCCGCAGGGCTGTGGGGACCTGAGGATCGTTTGCCAGGAAGTACATCAGCCCCTGCTGGTAATTCACGTGGTCCTGGAAAATGCGTTCACGCAGCGGATAGAGTTCGTGCAGTGGGACCGGTAGGCCTTGGCGTGGTGGAGGAAGCTCGCGGATCGAGTCGGGCTTGTAGGTCCCATCGGGCCAGTGGTTACTGCCGCCGACATAGTCGGACGAAAAACTACCAGCGTTGTTGCTGTCGCCCTGCCGCATCTGAACCGGTCCGTCGGTCAACGCGGCTGTTGTGTAGTTCAGTCTCCAATCGATGCGTTCATCGAAATTTAGGAAACGGGCTAATAATGCGTAACGCCCTGCGTCATAGCCGCTTGGTTTGGGAAACGGAACACGATCTTGATCGCGTGAAAGCTGAAGGCGAAAATTGTAGGCTTGGACCTTGAAGTCACCCTCCCCTGCCCTTCCAGCTGGTTCCGTTGCGATTTCCGGCAGTAGACCGGATGATGGATCATCCGCGATGACATAGGGACTGATCGGTAGTCGGCAAAATTGATAGACGTCTTTCCACGATACGTTTTGCCACTGTCCCCCCAACGATTCGTCATACGCGGCAGCCGGTTCTCTCCCGACGCGATAAGAAACATTGGCCGCCGCCATCAAGTCCCCTTCGTAGGTACTATCAACAAATACGGCAGCGTTCACGGTTTCGTTGGTTTCGAAGGTTGCAGAAACCAGTCGGCGGTCCTGCATCTCCACCGAACGTAGCGCCCGTCCCAAGTAAACCTTTACGCCAGCTTCCTCTAGCATCTCCCGATAGAGGGCCTCGGCCTTCCCGGGGGAATAGTCGAGAGCTTTGCCAATTCGATTGTAGAATTCAAGGGCGATTCCACCGATCGAATCTTTCCTACCCAAATCGGTCGCAGTCAAACCGCCGGAGGTCATCCCCCCAACATGCTGGTTGAACGAGATCAGGATCGCAGACTTTCCTTCGCGAGCCGCTTGGATCGCAGCGGTTACACCAGCTGGAGTCCCACCATAAACGGCGACATCACAGTCCATGCGAATCGCTTGGGCAGGTTCCGCCGGTACGTAGTAGTGGGGTTCGCTTGCGGCGGTTTCGTCGTTGTCACACAGCGCCAGCGAAAAGAAAAATACAATAAAAGCCATCCGCCAGACGGCTCGCTTGAGAACTTGTGTTCGATAGGTCATTCAATGTTTCCAGCAGTCATTGGTGTTTTGTCGAATGGAACCGTCCCATTCCCTGTTTGCCTGCCGACATCTTAACCCTTCCGCAAGCCATTGGTATCAATGCACGCAAAGCGATCGAAAATAGTCTGGTTCGAGTTCTCTCGAATCCAGTATCGATGAGGATCAAGCAGGGGGGGGGCGTCTTTCCCGCCGCGAAAGAACGTTTCGTTTCAAGCTGCTTTTGCGCGGAACATGAAAAGAATTAGCAAAGAAAATCTGGCTCCCCTCGCCCTCAAAACAAGCTCGCTTAAAACAGGTTTGATATTGAATCACCTGTTCGCTATCGAGTTCAATTGAATGCGGCTCAAAGGCTTGTTTTGGGGGAGAGGGGCTGGGGGAGAGGGGGCCGACAGAGGTAGGCAAGGGATGACATAATCGCGTGAAATGCAGGGCGTTATCTGGACCTGCACTGCAAAATCGCCTCGCGAAAATTCCCCCTCTCCTCCAAGCAAGCTCCGCCAAATCAAACGAAAAGGCCGAGACCACGGAATGAGCTAGCTAAGATTTTTTCCGCAACAAAAAGCTTCCTTAGGGGCGAGGGGAGCAAGACTTTCGCCAGTTATAAATTTCACATCACGAGCGAAAGGCTGCAAAGTTTCTGCATCTTCGAAAAAAACGACAGCGACCAAGGATTGAGATCCCGTAAATGTAGATCCAAACACACCCGTCTTGTCAGGTTGCAACGCTATTGGCTGCACACTCAGACCTATGATGCACTGAGTTTCTGTCCGTTGATCTTGGTTTCGATCGTTGATGGTACCGGTTTCATTATCGATTGGTGGACGAAGCAGCTGTTCTTGCCGACTTCGATCATCTGCCGAAGCACTTCTTCTGGTTCGTCCGATTCAATGTCTAGGTGTGTCACGACCTCGATACCACGGCCCTCTAGCGTTCCTTGGAGGACCGAACCTTCCATTGCGAATCGCGTTTCCTGGGCTAGCTTCATGCTGGTGATATTCAACTTTTTCACCGTGGCGTAACGTGACAGCTGAGTCAACAGGCAGAACGCGATGCTGGCACTATAGTACGCGAGTGGCGGCGGAGCGGAATCGTCTCCGCCCAGGTAGGGCCCTTCATCACAGATGATCTCAAATGTGCTCCCTTTCGGTTGGTCGACCCGAACGGTCGCCCGCTTACGCATGTTCTCCAGCGATTCCGCCTCCACACGCAGTACCACTTCCCGCTTCTGGACCGCTTGCAGGCTTACCCCATGCTCTGCTGGGTCCGAGGATTCTTCCAATTTGCGAACGATGGGCGGGGTAGACGGGTTCGATGTCATCGGTGGATTCCAATTTCTAAGAAAAGGGGCCGCTAAATCTCGATCTTGCTATTAGTACGTGCAAGTAGCACTATTGCAAGTGGGGAAACGGATGCTCGCTTTGTCGCGCCGATGACGCGTTGAGTGGTTACACTGGAAATCCTGCATGGTCTCTGCAGACTTCTACTGCGAAACGAGGCCTGTGGGACAAGATTGCTAAGGATTCGCTTTATCGCCAATGGCAAGCAAGAGGTTGTCTTGTTGGAATTTGCGAGTCGGAAACTTGGGTAGCGGGAAAGAAAAACTTGACGTTCGCTTTTTTTGCAAAACGTGACAGATGACCATTGAAGAATCGATTCCGATGCGGTTGCGACGCGCTTACTTGATGATGCATCGGGTGGCTCAAGCCCATTTCGCTTCGTTTGACGTAACGGCTGATCAGTTTGTATTGCTGTCGCTGTTATCTGAGAAAGATGGAATCACGCAGTCGGAACTTGCGGACCGTATGGCGTCCGACGGCAACACGGTGACGGCGATGCTCAAGTTATTGGAACAGCGTGAGTACATTCGTCGCGTGCGTTGCAAGATCGACGGTCGTGCGCGGCGGGTCCATTTAACCGCTGCAGGCAGACGGCTCTCAAAGACGCTTAGCCGCAGTTCCGAAGAGTTGAGGTTGTCGATTGAAAACGCGATCACACCTGCCGAACGATTGAAGTTTTTTGCGTCTCTCGATTCGATTGTGGACGTTGTCACTCCCGACGAGAACCCTGAATGAGATGCGAATGAATTTTCGCTTCCTGCCACTGTGGTGGCAGCCAACCGATGGCTGGTAATGCTCAAACACGGGATTCACTTCCGCAAACCACTCCCCTGCCCTTGTTCGCAAAGAACCATCATGTGAACGGTTCCAATCATGTTATTGGTATGTGCGCTCGTAAATGGTTACTCGCAAGCCGTGCAGTCTTAGGACTCTCCCCTAGACGGGCTCAGGAAAGTAACCGTTCCTTTGCCTGAATTCCTCGGCCACTCGAATCAAGAGTGGATGATCCTCCCAAAAGCGGTATTGGTTGAACGCGGTATTGGTTGAACGCGGTATTGGTTGAACGCGGTGTTAGGTGGACGTACTGGTGGGATGGGCGTGCTCGTGGAATGGACGTGTTGATGCGATTTTTTTGTTATCGCGGGCCTGTAAGCACTTACGAGCAAGCAGACCGCTTATTCCTGTTCCTTCGCTTCAACGTCCGCCTTCGCCGCTTGGACGAGTGAAACGAGCTTTTCAATCATCTCTTTGCAAAGTGGTTTCAAGAAGTAGTCCTTGACGGCTGGATGTTTCATCGCCGCCTCACGGTCACTCCTCTGATCGGAACTGGTCAGCATGACGATCACGGGGAGGTCGCGATGTTCAAATTTGCTGAATTCCGTAAGGAATTCAAGACCATTCATTCGCGGCATGTTGATGTCTAAAAGGATCAGATCCGGACACCGTTCCGTATCACTTAGCAGCTCCAATGCTTCGACGCCATCGCTGGCGGTCAACAGGTTTAACGAAAGCCCGCTCCGTTTGAACACGCGTGAGCAGAGGTATTGATCGAGTTCGTCATCGTCGATCAACAATATCGTATTCAATTTGCGATGGTCCCTTCTTGCACCGGAAACGAAAGCGTAAAACGCGAACCTTTCTCACAGGGACTGTAAATCACTTCCCCCTCGAGTGCAGACGCATTTTGCTTGACCAAATAAAGGCCCAGGCCACTGCCAAAGGATACCTTAGGGTGAAAGCGTTGGAACATTGAAAATATTCTTGGTTGATATTCCGCCGCTATTCCCAGACCATTGTCCGTGACGGAAACAATGCACGTTTCATTCTCTACGGTGGCTTCGATTTTAATGCTGGGACGGTCCTTGTTGGAGTCCTGATACTTGATTGCGTTGGAAAGTAGGTTTTCGATCGAATGATTGACAAACGTCCGCTTCGTGTGAATGAGATCCCCATGTAGTCGATCGATTTGGATCGCGACGTTGGCATACCCTGACATGTGAGAGACTGCTGCCAAGGATTCTTCGATCACTTGCGACAACCGAAACGTCTCTGCGTTGACCTCCGCCATGCGCAGTTTGGTTAACTGGACGATGTCTTCGGATGTTTTGGAAACGCGATTGAGTGCACGCCCAATATGATTCAATGACTCTTTGGCTTCTTCGACATCATTTTCGTTTAACGCATCCTTAGTGATCGCGACAATGCCGATCGATGAAAGAATGGGGGCTCTTAAATCATGCGAGATGCGGTAGGCAAATTCCAACAACTCACGGTTCGCGGATTGCAACTCGGAGACGTTTTTAATGACAGACTGGACCATGGGGCGAAAAATGAATTTCACTTCAGCTGCCAAAGCGCATAGCCCAATTAGTAAAAAGGAAAATTCAAGCCACCAAAATCGTTGGAGTTTCAGTTCGGCTTCCGATTCGTACTGTTCAACGATGCGATCGAGTTTTTCGAGCAATCCAGGTGAAATTGCCCGCTGACGGATGGTGTTTGCGAGTGATTTCGCTTCCGGGGTCGTATGATTTAATTCCGTGATGGTGGCCAAACGGCTGGCATCGGCGATGTGAGCGCGAACGAGGGATTCGACGCCATCGTCACCAAAATAAAGCTTTTGCAGCGAAGAACTCATGGGGCGGCCGGGACTTGCCTGCCCATTGACGGCGCCAGTCAACCAATCCTGGCTTTCCTGCATCAGGTCAACCGCATCTAGCAGGTCATCTCGAATTTCTCCGGTGTTTTGGTCCGGGCCAGCATTCACCAGACTGGACGCCAGCAACGGTATTCGCTGCGACAGCATTCGTTGCCTGCCACTGATGTTGATCAGGCTTGCGTCCCCCTGGTTTTTCCCAAGCTGCCAAGCGAGCGTGAGAAACGCGAGCAACAACATGCTGGCAACGATTGCCAAGGCCACGCCATAGTATGCAGTCAAGCTGCGATGAGTGACGGTCGCATCCTCATTCGGCAACGACATTTGGATTCCCTGTTTAGCGGAGCGGTTGCCTGAATGCGATGTTTCGGTCTATTCACTCGACGCTCCGGGCTCGGCGAGCGCAGCAAGTATAGGTCGCGGTAACCCTTTGGGGATGCAATGCGGACTTCGACCGTGCGACCTAGCCGTTAAACGCGGAGCATCATGCCTTTTCGACCGCCAAATGGGGGTGTCAGCAGGTGTTTGAGCAGGATACCCAGCGTTGTTCGCACGACGATGTCTCCCCGGCGTTCGCCAGCGCGACCCCAGCTGCGCCGTTGCGAAGAGACCATGGGAATTCACCGTCGCCTGCCACATGCCGCAGAAATAGCTCCCACTGGATTTTGAACGCATTGTCATAATCGGTTTCGTCGGGAATTTGCGTCCATCCGCTATAGAAATCGATTGGTTGAGGAACATCGGGGTTCCATGTCGGCCGTGGGGTCGAATCCATGTCTTGCACGTAACATTCACGAAGCCCTGCGACGGCGGAACCCTTGGTGCCATCCACTTGGATGGTCAGCAAATCATCGCGACGTACCCGCGTGGTCCATGAACTATTGAATTGGCAGGTGATTCCGCTTTTTGTGATAAAGATTGCATATGCGGAATCATCCGCCGTGCAGTCGTACGGTTTGCCGCATTCATCAATTCGCTCTGGCAGATCAATCGCCGCATGCGCAAGGACTCGATCGATTGGACCGAACAGGTCATCGATCAGGTACTCCCAGTGACAGAACATGTCGGTCATCATTCCGCCGCCATCTTCACTGCGGTAGTTCCATGAGGGACGCTGTGGTGGTTGATCTGGATCATGGCCGGTGAATACCCAGTATCCAAATTCGCCCCGTACGCTGAGGATGTCTCCAAAGAATCCCTGATCGCGCAGCGCCCGCAATTTGCGAACTCCAGGCAGCCACAGTTTGTCCTGCACGACGCCATTGCAGATACCAGCCGATTCACATGTTTCTGCCAGCGACATCGCTTCGGCGGGATCGATCGCAATCGGTTTCTCGCAGTAGATGGCTTTCCCCAGTTTTGCCGCTTTCCGCACCATCGACGCCCGCATCTGCGTGCTGGAAGAATCAAATACAATGTCAACGTTCGGGGCCGAAATGGCGTTGTCGACATCCGTCGACCAATCAACCTTCCGCCCGATTTCCTCCATCGCGACGGTTTCGGCCAAATGTTTCAGCTTGGCTTCATCACGTCCTAGTAGGATCGGTTTGACGTCGATGGTTCGCCCGTCGGACGTCTTCACGCCTCCCTGACGCATGATCGCAAGGATGGAGCGGATGTAGTGTTGGTTGGTGCCCATCCGCCCGGTAACGCCGTGCATCGCGACTGTGAGTGTGGTCATTCAATTCAAACTATGGTTTTAGGATTCAAGTCGCTGAGAAAGTTTGCTTTCTTCTATCGGACCGAGCAGTCGTTCATTGAATTTCTAATCAAGAAAAATCAGCTGGTGAGGATCGATTCCGAAACGTCGCGTCCAAGTGAAGAACGCTGGCGGGATTCTATAGGATGGTGTACCGATATCGTCGGTCAATACGTGCCGGTCACCCATCGTGTTTGTGCAATTGAAAACTGCTGGGAAAGCTAACGAATTGACCGTTCAGGAAGCAGCAGTATAGGTGCTTGAAGTAAACGGCACCAATCTCTTAGAAAGTGCATCGGTTCCCTGCGACTTTGGGAAGGACTACCTATGGAACGCCGTGCATTCACACGCCAGACCGATGCCCTCCATTCTCTCTGATAACGGGGACAAAAGAGGGGACGCACTTACCGTAGAAGATTCTTTTGCCACCTATTTGAATCGCGTCTTCCGCGAAACGCCGCGACCTTGACTGCGACTTTCGCGAAGAGGCTGTGAATCGATCCGAGTGAGCGCCAGGCGTTATCCCAATGCCATCTACTTTCTTAGCGGAACGGCGCGAACCGTCCGGCAATCGCATCGAAAACACAATGAATTTGCCGGATCGGCTTGCGCCGATCCGCTAGGAAATCTGCTCGCAGATGCAAAAAGTAGATGGCACTGGGCGTTATCCGCCGGGTAATGCGTGGTTGAACCAGCGGCTATCGCGTTGTCGCACACAAACAAACGGTCGGCCGGATAAATTCACAGCCTAAGTCCGCCAGCGCCCCCTTTCCCTGCGGTTTCAGCTGAATCTGCGGGCTATCACGTCTCGGGCGTGATCTCCCCCAAGCATTTGCTGAAACCGCATCCTCAAAATAGTCAACTGCTCTGGCATTAGCGTGACTCGGTGCATCGCCGTACTGGCTAACTACTTCGCTTTCACTTCGATGCGACGAGGCTTCACCCGATCCGTTTGGGGTAGATGGAGGGTGAGGACACCATCATGCAACTCGGCCGATATGGCTTCGCTGTTGATCGCTTCACCGATCGTAAAAGATCTTTGGAAATCCCCTACGCCATACTCGCAGAACCAAGTCTCTCCGCCATCCTGGTGGCGTTCTACTTTACCATGAATGGTTAGTTGTCGATTTTCGAATTGGACATTCAGATCCTCGCTCTTCACCCCAGGAAGGTCTCCGTAAAGGATTAATTCATCATCACCTTCCCAGATATCGAATCGAGGTTGGAAAGTAGGGTGAAAGGATTTTCCGTTGCCCGCGTGACTCCGCAGATCGTTCTTGTACTGGGAATCATTGCGTTTGGTCGTGGTCATTGTAGTGCTCATCGTTATTCTCCAAATGTTTGTCTAATGGTTTTACGCGTTTGGAAAGTGTGAGCATGCCTCGTGTGGGCGCAAGCCAGTGTTGATTCCCACACAAGGCTGCCTGTGAGGGACCGGATCACGTGACCTTCACTTCGATGCGACGTGGTTTAACCGCTTCGGTCTTGGGGAGAGTGACGTGTAGAACGCCGTTCTTCAATTCGGCGGACACGCCTTCTGCGCGGATCTCAATCGGCAGTTCGATCACTCGGCTGAAGTTGCCATAACCACGTTCTTGCCGCTGCCACACACCTCCCTCAAGTTCCGGTGGTCGACGTTCGCCTTTGATTGTCAGTTGGTTATCGACGACATAGATTTCAAGGTCATCGATCGCGAAACCAGGCAACTCCGCTTCGGCATATAGGTTGGCCTCATCTTCCCACATGTTCAAAGCAGGAAAACTGCCGACGCCAGCCAGGCTGCTTCGCCGATTGCCGCCTCGGCCAAACATGCGGTCCATTTCGCGGTTCAGTCGAGTCAATTCGTTCCAAGGTTCCCATCGTGTTGCTAACATTTCTTCGCTCCTTTCAAATGGGTTCAAAAGAAGAGTAATCCAATTGCCTTTGCCTTTTTGACAGTCAGATCTGTCGTCACGTAAGGAAAATGCAACGTCCGTGCCAATCACAAACGTTGCATTGAAAAATTTTGCCTCCGTTTTAAGAACGCCTCGAGGACGTGCTTTCGCTGCTTCGCCGTGATCGCCTGCATGCTTTAGCGGACGTCCCGTGTGCGAAGGATAGCCAATCCGTTGTTCGGCGATACTTCTGGCGTTGGCGTTATCCCATCGCTTTGCTGGGGAACGGGCTGGGCATTGCAGACAAGACATTCAGTGCTTGCTCTAAAGTGTGGTAGCGTGCGTCGTCGATCAGGACGCCGCCCGCTTCTTGCGCAGCGGTCTCTGCGTTCGAACCTTCTCGGACCCCCGCAATGGTGTATCCTTGGTCCGTTTCGATAATGACGTAATAGCTCATTGGTCTTCTCCCGATTGATTGGAGTCGTTACGAGATACAATTACCTTGGATGGGCGGAGAACGTCACCGCGTAGGCGATAGCCCTGTTCGACCACGTCTACGACCGATCCGTGAAGCTGTTCATGGTTTTCCTCGTCGCCGGATGCACGGTGCTGATTCGAGTCAAAGAGGCTTGGCGAGCCAGATAATTTTCGCAACCCGTGGTTCGTGAGCGTCGCGAAAAATTGGTCTCGAACCAATTCGACTGCTGAGATCAATTCGTCAAAATCTCCGCTGTAGCGACCTGCTAGGATCGCACGTTCCAGATTGTCCATGACCGGCAAAAGGTCGCGCATTAGCCCGAATGTGGAACGGCTATCTCGTTCTTGGGGGGCACCGTGATTCTGTTGTCGCGGTTCGCCAAGGTTCGGAGCGGGACGAAGTAAGGACAACCTGTTTGCGGCCGATTTCCCAGGACGTCTGGATTGAAAGCAGTCCGTTGTGTTGTGTGGAACGTTTTGAATCATTGTCTTGTCTCCCCTCAGCTGGCAGCAAGCCGAGAACTTCCCTGAATTGCTTGCAGATGCCGACAATCTTTTAAAACGTAAACGCGCCGTTGAGTGCGTCGTTCCCTCAACTTCTATTATCAAAATTTTGTCAAAAATTTCAAACAAATTGAACCGACATTTGAATAGAAATTTTTCGCAATGCTGGCACCGAGGTTGCATAGCACTCAGGTGCAGCCCGATATCATTCGCCAGGGGATGTGGAACTTTTAGGCGACGATTTCAACCCTCCGCATCCGATTCTGAGTGCAGTGCTTTTAGCCCAGCGGGCGACAGATACTTGTCGTTGGCGTAAGCCAACGGAAACCTAGCGAGCGTGCGCGTGAAAGCCCAGCGGGCGACAGACAAGGATGGTTCTGTCGCCCGCTGGGCTTTCCTTTTGGCGATCTCCACTCCGGCGGTTTACACCGCCGGCAAGTATCTGCCGCCCTCCGGGCTACGTGTTCACTCGGCCCCAGGTGGACTCGTCAACGGCTGCAAACCCTTCATCAATGCTTTTCACATCCCCGTGATAGAACGCTCCCTTGAAGCTGCTTTCCTTAAGCGGAAGGCTGCAAATTTTCTCCGCCTCGAATCCGTCGACTGCCCATTCGTTGCGGGTCGGAAACCTCTTATTCCTCGCCGCAGCACAGCAACTGCCAAGCATGAAATTGCCGCCCCGCGGGGCAGCCAGTGTTTTCGGTTGCCGTTGGCCAGACTCCGTGAACGATCGATGGCTCCAGTGGATGGCTTTGTAGCGTCTTAGAAGAGATTCGCGTCGATGGATTGCGAATGGAACCGATCGGCCTGCTGGGCACCCACCGATCAAGCAGGGGATCAAACCAATCGGATTCCGTCTTTTTCAATCGTAATCAATCTCTGTTTGTACAGAGTGCCGATCGCATTTTTGAACTGCCCTTTGCTCATTCCCAATAGTTCGGAAATTTGTGCGGGAGGGGATTTGTCGTGAACGGGGGCAAACCCGTCATGATCGCGGAGGAACTGCTGGATTCTCTGGCCGTAGTTCTCGCGGATTTGCGAACCACTTTTTAGACTCAGGTCGATCTTTCCGTCCTCACGGATGTATTTGACGTAACCTTGAATGCTCTGCCCAAAACTAAGCCGTTGATCGACTTCATCCTTGTATAGCAACCCCCAGTAGCTCTGATCCACAATCGCTTTAAAGCCCAGTTCGGTGGTGTTCGCAATCATTAAATCGACCGGCTGCTGCGGATGAAAATTGTGTTCATCATCTTCCAGCACGATCTTGTGGATCTTTGAGGTCGCAGTGATCCGATCTTGGTTGTCCAGATACAGATACACGATGTAGGAATGGCCCACGATCATCGGTCGATGCTGCTCGGCGAACGGGACCAAGACATCTTTGTCCAATCCCCAGTCCAAGAACGCTCCGACCTGGGTATTGTCTTTGACTTGCAAATAAGCGAAGTCGCCAACCTGCGCTTTGGGAACCTGAGTGGTCGCGATCGGGCGATCTTCCGAGTCCAGGTAAAGAAAAACCTCGACAGTATCATCGACACTTAAGCTGACCGGAGCATGCTTCAAGGGAATCAAGACTTCGCCTAGATTTTCGGCGTCTAAATAGAATCCGAAATCCGTCTTCTTGACCACTAGTAGGTCATACGTCCTGCCGAGTTGAATCATGGCTTCAATGCTTTTCGCGAATGCTGGACCGACCTGATGGGTCGATTTTCTCGATCGGGGACAGAGGAACCCAGCCTAGTCTGTCCTAGACTCGACCCCCATGTCATTCGCGATAGTTTATCGTCCAAATCCGTTTTTGACGATCTGGTGCTTGGGCTGTGCTAATAACCCCGGCTCCGCCCCTACTGCCGAACTTTTCGGGTGAATTGATCGCGGATTTTTCTTCCTTCAAGCAGACAGGTTCCTTCCAACGCTTCTTCTGTGAATTTCAGGACAAATACATGGTGCCCTTGGTCAGCCATTCCGGGGGATTCCAGGAACCAACGATCGGTCTTCGGAGTCCGCTGCGGAACGCCTAGGCCTCCTTCACCGATATAGACGACTCCGGTTTCGTCTAGCTTGCCGTCTCGGATCGGGACGGTCCGCTTGATGTTGTGTCCATCGGCTTCGCAGACCAAGTCGACGTTGTACTTTTCGAATAGCGGAACCCAGCTCTTCAGGCCCGATCCCGGTGACTTGACCGCCGGGTAGACCGGGCGATGGTACTGGGTCAGCAGCCAACGGTGGCTCGCTCGCGATTTTTTAAGTTCTGCCTTTAGCCACTCTGCTTGGTCGCCAGCCGTACTGGTCTCGGAATTCAAAGTGGTAAAACGAACTTGGGGCCCGATGCTGATGCCGTAGTAATTTAGGTCGCCTTCGGGGAATCCAAAGATCTCGTTGAACGGTTTCCCTTTGTCGTGGTTGCCACGGGCGGGGATGATCGGTAGCAGTCGCCCATCTGGACCAGTCGTCAGTTCGTGGTCCGACAACCAAGACGACCAAAGATCCATTTTGGTGCCGGTGACGACATAATCGCCACCGTGTGCGAAGGCCAGGATGTCATCGGCTAGGTCATCGTTCTCGTACGAATCTGCCACAATGTCGGCGATCAATTTATTCATGCGTTGGCGGGCTTTGTGATCGGAACGCGAATCACCACCGTGCAAAATGCTGAACTCTCGGTCGACCGCAGGGGCAGTGACAAAGTAGAACACAGGGGACTCGTCCGAGTCGCTGACCATTTGAACTTCGTACGCGGTCGCTGGCTGCAAATCGGTCAAGTGAACATGGTGGTAATACAGTTCGGATTCTCCACCGGTGTATCGCCCCGAATCGGCTAGTTGAGCGGAAGGGCTCGCTTCACTCCCTTTGACACGAAAGCGAACCGAGTGCGATTTGCCGGCCGCTGCGGTGCTCCAGGAAACGGTCGCCGTGGTAGCCGGATCATCGGTCCAGACCACACGCCACTGTGCAGGCTGCGTCCCTTTCAGAGGCGCGGCGGCATCGGTCGTTCCGCCGCCCAGCATCAGACAGCAGAGGATCCCCAACATGTGCGGGCAAGTCGGTTTATGTGATGTCATCTGAAATGGAGTCCAGTTGATGGAGGGGAGTTGGGCGATTTGCCGCATGGTGCGACAGTTGCGGTGGGTCGGGGGATCGAGAAAATTCTCGCAGTGTCATCCAGTAGATCAAGATGGCCAGCGGAACGCCGCCGTTTGCAATTCGGAT
The DNA here is from genome assembly GCF_007741495.1 of Roseimaritima multifibrata. Taxonomy (NCBI): domain Bacteria; kingdom Pseudomonadati; phylum Planctomycetota; class Planctomycetia; order Pirellulales; family Pirellulaceae; genus Roseimaritima; species Roseimaritima multifibrata. The sequence goes on along the minus strand of NZ_CP036262.1, from coordinate 3,910,987 downwards.
CAATGTTTCGGGCCATGCATCCGCGCCGAGTGCCGTTATTCTACTTGCCGCAGTGACGAACCCCCAAACGACCATATAAAACGCGGCCAAACGCGAGCGAAATATTAGCAAGATCAACGCCGCCAGGATGTCAACAACGCCGATCACGACCAGTATTCGCTCGGCTGTCGCTTGGGTGCATCCGGTCTCGGTCCATTGCATGTCCGACAACAGAATCAGATCGGTAAACGGAGCGTAACATTCATAGGCTTTGTAACCATGTGCCGCAAATGTGAACGCGGCCGCCACAGTCAATAACAGTACGATGTATCGAGATCGATTTAGGTGTGGAGCGGCGGCCGACCGGGCGGGCAGACCAGCACTACCGCAAACGGCCAACGCCAAAGGGGCGATATAGCGGACGGCATGTTCGGACAACGCTAATTCAGCGAACACCGCGGCTCGCATCATATGCGCAGCAGCCAGCAACAGCATCCAAACGGCGATCCACAAAGCGGCCGCCTGGTCAATCCGACGAACGATTTTGGGCGGAGGCGATTCGCTTGGCCGACTTGCCATCAGCACCCCGGTCAGGCACAGAAGTCCCCCGGCGATCAACGTCACCAGGGATCCAGCGTTATCGATTCCTTGGGCGATCGTTTCGGGCCAGTGGCAATCGAAATAAAGCCAACCGTAGATGTCGCTTTCCGTTTCGAATGATGAAAACAGGTAGCGACCGCCCAAACCAAAACACTCAATCACAACAATGACACGCAGACACTCTAGCATTCGGCGGGAGGCAGAGTGGTCGGTCGATAATGGTGGTGCAAGTGAGTTCATAGGCCCAATAAGATAGTCGATGAAAGCGCACCGTGGGGGCGGATAGAAACGCTCGCCAATACACGGACGAGCGGTCTCACCGTTGGGCTGGCCGCACTACCAGTCAACTCGCCCCATTAGATGGGCTAAGTGGTACTTTGCGACAACGGTGCCTACACCGCTTCGGACGGGCCCGTTTTCATCGAATCGATATCTTCGAAGACTTGATCGAGTTCGTCTTTGAAAAGATCTCCGATAAGAAGGTCCGTTACGTTCCCTCTATGATTTGGGAACTTTCGTATGAACTGACCAAAATTGAATCCATCGTAATATTCGCATACCAATCGCCGCATTCGGTTCATTCCTTTCACGTACCCTGCTTCCCATTTGCCTAGCTGGGTTCGGGAGGTGTCGCCGATTTGCAAACCCTCGACAATCGCATCCGCGGCAAGTTCTCCTGACTTAAGTGCCAGCAACACACCTGATGAATAAAGGGGGTCAAGGAATCCGAATGCATCACCAACCAGCACCCAGCCATCGCCAGCCGCTTGGCTCGCACGATAGGTGTAATCCTTCGTCGCCTTCACCGGAGCCTTTTGTTTGGCCATGGAAACCCGTTCTTTTACGGCTGGACAATTTTCCATCTCTTCGTAAAACGTCGCTTCGTGGCTCGTCCGTCCATTAAATAGATACTCGAAATCGGCTACCACGCCGACGCTTACGAGGTTGTTCTGCATCGGTATGTACCAGAACCATCCTTTCTTATCTCGCAAGCTAAGGACGATGGTCGCACCTTCATCCTTTCCTTCGTCCCGATAGGCTCCTTCGAAATAGGTCCAAAGAGCTCCCTTGTTTAAGCTCGGGTCAGGAACCTTTAGCTTGAATTTGTTGATCAGCATGGAACTCTGCCCACTCGCATCGACGACGACACTGGCGCGGATCTCTTTTGGATTACCGTTCTCGTCTTTGATTTGCACTCCGATCGCACGATCGCCCTCGAAAAGGACATCAAGAACGCGTACTCCCTCGTGAACAGCGACCCCTTGGTCCGCGGCGTTCTTCAACATCATCACATCGAATTCGCTCCGTTGAATTTGCCAAGTCTGTGAGCATTCGTGCGGGTTGTTATCGTGGAAGTAAAAGGGAGCCGAATGTTTTCCCGTGGGGCTTACGAACTGGACGCTAAACTTTTTGATGAATTGGCTCGACTTCATCTTGTCCAGCATCCCCAACCTTTTCAGGACCCAGTACGTTTCGGGGATTAGCGATTCGCCGATGTGATAGCGGGGGAAATTTTCTCGCTCTAATAGAGTGACTCGATAGCCTTGCTGGGCAATCAGCGTCGAAACGGTGGCCCCGGCGGGGCCGCCACCGATCACGATAACATCAGGAGACTGTTGATCTGGCATTTCTCGACTTCCTAGGCAATCTGTGGGTGGAAACTGTTCGGCGAAATCATTCATCGACAAAAGAAAGATTGACAGCGTTTTCGTGCGGTTGACGAGCTTGTTTCAGAAGCTCGACCAACTGACTTAACGCCTTCTTGTTCATGTGACCAAGTTGCAGTTGGTGACATTCCTGTACCGAATCATGGATGTCATCGAGAAGTTTTATCCCCTCCGCCGTGATCCGAACCTCGACAACACGGCGATTTTCAGGCCGACGTTCCCGAGCAAGCAATCCTCGTTTCTCTAAGCGATCAAGCAGACGCGTCATGTCCGGGGCACGAGAAATGAGCCGACCGCCCAGCACTAGTGTGGGCATCGAATCGGGATGAACCGATCGCAACAATCGCAACGTGTTGTACTGCTGAGCCGACAAGCCAGCCTGCTTGAACGCATCATCTTCCAACGATTTAAGACGATCGTAGGTCTGCCACAAATTCAGATAAGCTTCCTGTTGCAAGGAATCAAAACGTTGTTTGGATTTAGCCGAAGACGATTTGCTCATTCCAATTTAATACACGTCGAAACAACTGTCGTCAAGACAATTGTCGTGGGGACGACAAAATTTCTAACATATTCACCGAACGTATACAACGGAACAGCCCCGTAACGCAGGGGAAGCCGTAGCCCAGGCTGAGACGCGTGTGGTGTGAGAGAAGCCTGTCCGGACCGTTGCCGCATGTGCACGAGGTTGATGCAACCGCTGGAGCAGATGGATGGCCGCCTGACGCTACGGATCTAGCCCTATCTGATCGGAGTGACCGCGTGGCTGGGCGGTAAGACGGAGAGCCCGCCTGAGAAGGTGCCCTTCTTAGCGCCCGATCACCTGCGAGCCTTCGTGGCCGACGGGCAAAAAGCCCAAAAGCATCGTCAAGAGCAGGCGATCGAAGTCCAAACCGCATCGATCGAGGAGCATTCCCCGCCATGATTGAGCAACCATTGATCCGCTCCATGAATCGACTTTCGGAAAGCTGCTATCCACGTGGCCCTCTTGCCGTGTCGCTGCTCCGGTGCAATTCGCCGCAAACAATGAAGCATCAACCTTCAAAGCCGTTCAAATCCATCTCTTGGGGCGGCGAATCAGGCAGTCCACCAGCACAGCGTGACAAGCGAGCGAATCAAAACCGCTCGCTACCTCTTACACGCCACTGCGGTCTAAACCGCAGCTAACCCCGGCAGTCACCAGCTAAAGAAAATGAATGACACAGAGGGGGTCTATTCGTCGCCATCTCCCGACTCAGTCATTCTTTTTTGTGAACTTCGCAGCGCCAATGAACAATTCCAATAAACAACATCGCGATAATCAGCCCCAAAAGTCCGCCAGCCCCAAATGCAATCCCTTTTCCTTCAGGGTCCCCAACGCATCGAAAAAAATCCGACAGGCTATGCTGAAATACGAGTCCAAGTCCAACGACGCATACCGCAATGAACGGCCACCGAAGTTTGCCCGCAATTACGCTTTTCTTTCTTTCGGTATACGTAGAACAAGGTTCCACAGGGGGTTTATACGCATCCAAGGCCAACCCTTTCAGTCTGAATTGTTCGATGGAGATCCAACCCAAATCTGATCTTCACCACCGTTGGCGTGATTGTCTCCATTGATGGTAGCGCCATTGCATAACTTCAGAGTTGCCCAGGCATGAGTCGGCGGCCTCGTTGGATGTGTGGATCGGGAGTCCCTCACGATAGTAACACTTGCGTAGGCGACGCAAGGATTGTTCTCTAACTCAGGGATTCGCCTTATTATATCGTTTGCTAGTCGTTCACAAGTGTGAGGCCCAACCGGCCCAATAAATGGGACACCAATTAGCCAGCTATCATCCACCGCTTGAATGAATGCGGCTACCGCTGCTTCACACGACTCCTGAGTGCACCCGCCACAACGTGAATAAGAAGTGTCAGCGCATGCGGCATAGGCTGCGGACTGATCAAGCGTCAGTGGCTCCGGCGGTGGAGGCGGATCACGAGGCAACAACACTCTAGGATGAGGGCCTCCATGTCGCGGATCCCGAGGCTCCCAGATTCCCGCATTGCCAGCAGGGTCAACCAGCATCAATAACATTGATGCGCAATACAGAGACGCACTATCAGTGTAACCGACTGGATCACGAGACACGAACCACCCCGCCACAGGATCATACATCCGCGCCCGATAGTGATACAGCCCAAGGTCCCCGTCCCACTCCCGTCCCGTATAGGTGTAACGGTTCCCATACGCCGAACCGGACAATACCGTCCCGCTGCCAGTCAGCACGGTCGGTTTGCCGTACGCGTCGTACGCATAGCGTTCAGAGATCGTTCCTGTCGTGTCGGTCAGTGCTGTGACGCTGTACTGTTGGTTGCGATGGTAGTACAGACGCTCGGTTGCTAGCGTTCCCGCTCTCATGACCGGTTCGTCGATGTAGCTAGCGTCTGCGAAGCCGTCCGATCAGCACGTCCCCTTGTCGGCTCGCCCGACAGGAACGCGAGATTTGAAATTAGAGGTGGTTGCTCCCCGTATGTCGCCACCGGATCGGATTGCCGCCTTCGGCGGCAATCCGATCCGGTGGCGTATTTTTAGGGGGCATGCGAACTAATTTGAAATCTCGGCATCGTGCCAGGCAAGCTGGCATGGGGCCTATTGTCGCTTCCAGGCCGTTAACTGATATATCGCACGTCCCGATCGAAAGGCAACACTCAGCGAAAACGAACGCCGCGCGATGTTCACCGGAGAGGCGAACAAGCGACGGTGAAGTTATTCGGCCCGCTGCCGCATGTGTACGAAGCCGATGCAACCGCCGGAGCAGATGGATGGCCGCCTGACACTACGGATCTTGCCGTATCTGATCGGAGTGATCGCGTGGCTGGGCGGTAAGACGGAGAGCCCGCCTGAGAAGGTGCCCTTCTTAGCTCCCGATCACCTGCGAGCCTTCGTCGCCGACGGGCAAAAAGCCCGAAAGCATCGTCAAGTCCAGGCGATAGAAGTTCTAACCGGATCGACCAAAGAGCATCCCACCCCGCCATGATCGAGCAACCATTGATCCACTCCATGGATCGACTCCCAAAAAGCTGCTATCCACGCGGCCCTCTTCCTGTATCGCCGCTCCGGTGCAATTCGCCGCAAACATTGAAGCATCAACCTTCAAAGCCGGTCAAACTTATCTCTTGGGGCGGCAAAACAGGCAGTCCACCAGCACAGCGTGACAAGCGAGCGGATCAAAACCGCTCGCTACCTCTTACACGCCACTGCGGTTTAAACCGCAGCTAAAGAAATAAGAATGGCACACAGAGGATCTACTCGTCGTCATCCCCCGGCTCAGTCATTCCTTTTTTGTGGACGCACTGACTCGGCACAGCCTTTCCTTTATATCGACGGTAGCGGATCCGCGTGCTTTACTACGACATGGTCTGGAGCGCTTCTCAAAACCCTGGAAACGTCGAGTCCGCAGCCCGTTATATCAATCTCTCGTAACGCTGGTGCCTCAAGAAACTTCAAGACCGACGATAGCGAAATATTCGAATAGGCGAGATCGAGGTATTCAACCCGGGAGCCAAGGTTTCTCGCATCCGTTGAAACATCTTTAAACTGTGTGCCGTTGAAATAAATACGCTTCAGATTCTGGCATCTACTAACATCCGGAAGCCCTGAAAGCTCCTCTGTACTTATTATTAGTACAGAAAACTTACTCGAGTCTATTTGTTCCAACGCAAGTTCAATGGTTTCTGTCGAGAGCTTCCTGCCACGAAAGATCACAGTCGATGTGGGGCGGGGCTTTTCGAATCCAGGCTTACTGAATGGCAAAATTAGCGTATCCGAGAAAGTGATGTCAGCAAGCTGTGCGTCGTAATCCGGAGAAATGAAGCTCGAAAGGTTCGTCAAAGAAAGGAAACGACTGCCTCCCTTTTCAAAGTACACAGAAGCGCCACGTTCCTCCAACGCAACCCCATGCCCAATTGCCTTAGTGCTAGCCTTGATGCCCCAAGCAATTTCGCAGCACAAGATGGAAAGACTGCAGAAAAGAACGACATGTCGCCAAAACCAGTTTGGTTTTCCGCGACGTGGAAAAAGGGCAAGGGCAAATAGACCAGCCCAGGTTACGTCAAAGAACACGGCAGCAGCAGAGAAGTGGACTGTTGACCAACTTGCGCCAGGGGCAGTGACTATAGCAATTTCATACTCGGCAGGAAAACCATAACTTACGGTGCGGCTCGTCATCTGCAAACCACCCGCAGAACCTCCGCTTGACTTGACAACGTATGAAGCAAAGCAGGCTAAGTATAACGCAGCCCCTACGATAGTCACTCTCACGAGAAGGACAAGAAATCTGTAGTTCAGTTTCTTTATGGCTACCATTGAAAACGATCGCATGCGTTACGGATCGACGTCACGTTTGCGCCGAGTGTGCTTTGCGGCTTTCTTCGAAGGACGCACCCCTCAACATAAGCAACTCTCTCACCATCCTTCAAGCAGCGGTTGCTAGGCTCAATGTCACACTGGGCGCGATATGCTTTGTCTTCGAATTTATCACGGTCAAACAACCCCATCATGTCTCCGTTAGCTGTACCTGGGTTCGTGGTGACCGACATCACTAGGTAGGTGACATGCGTAAGTTCGTCTGCGGTAAGCGCCTCCGCATTGCAACCGCTCTGATTGGCTATAGGAATACAAACACCAATTTCCAACTTCCCTGCCGATGGCCCTCGCTGAATTGGACGCCAGCACGTCAATCCGTAATTAGAACCTCCGCATCTCTGGCTGCAGTAAACATTGCCCAAGACAACGTTCGCCACGCCCAAGTTGACATTGCCCTTTGCCGCCTCCAATTGGCTCTGACATTCACTTTGCTGGATAACTGCACCATCTTTCGAGTTGCTGCATTTGCATCCCTTTGCTGGTATTACGCCGTCAATCAACCTGTCGTCGCAATTACCTTCGCTAAACCTTGTGCTGCTGCAAGGGTACTGCGTAGCATACGCGGAGCACTTGCTCAGTCCGGCTTCGAGGTCTCCATAAGGATCAATGAAATCTGGAAGATATGGCTGTGGCAAGTAGGGATTCTCAACAGCGATTTGGAAGTAATCATAAGGATCGAGTCCCTCCGGCAAAAAATAGGGAGTGTAAAGCCCGGCACCGTCAATATACCCAATCGGGTCGCGGGACACGAATCCTCCCGCCACCGGATCGTACATCCGCGCCCGGTAGTGATAAAGCCCAAGCTCTTCGTCCCACTCACGGCCCGTAAAGGTATACCGGTTATCATACGCTGAACCCGAAAGCACCGTCCCACCGCCAGCCAGCACCGTGAGTTCACCATAGGCATCGTAGGCGTAACGTTCACTGATCGCACCGGTCGTATCCGTCAGTGCTGTGACGCTGTACTGTTGGTTGCGATGGTAGTACAGACGCTCGGTTGCTAGCGTTCCCGCTCTCATGACCGGTTCGTCGATGTAGCTAGCGTCTGCGCAAGCCGTCCGATCAGCACGTCCCCTCGTCGGCTCGCCCGACAGGAACGCAAGATTTGAAATGAGAACTGGTTGCTCCCCGTATGTTGCAACCGGATCGGATTTGCCGCCAAAGGCGGCAAATCCGATCCGGTTGCGTATTTTTGAGGGCATGCGAACTAATTTGAAATCTCGGCATCGTGCCAGGCAAGCTGGCATGGGGCCTGTTCTCGCTGCCAGACCGTCAACTAAATGCCGCCGTCCCGAGCGAAAGGCGGCGCTCATCGAAGACGATCGACGGGCGATGGTCACGGGAGACACTAACAAACATCGGCGAAGTTATCCGGCCCGTTGCCGCGTGTGTACGAAGTCGATGCAACCGCTGGAGCAGATGGATGGCCGCCTGACGCTACGGATCTTACCGTATCTGATCGGAGTGATCGCATGGCTGGGCGGTAAGACGGAGAGCCCGCCTGAAAAAGTGCCATTATTAGCTCCAGATCACCTGTGAGCCTTCGTCGCTGACGGACAAAAAGCTCAACAGCATCGCCAAGAGCAGGCGACAGAAGTTCTAGCCGGGGCGATCGAGGAGCATCCCCCGCCATGATCGTGCAACGATTGCTCCGCTCCATGAATCGACTTTCGGAAAGCTGCTATCCACGTGGCCCTCTTCCTGTATCGCCGCTCCGGTGTTATCTGCCGCAATCAACGAAGTACCAACCTTCAAAGCCGGTAAAACTTATCTCTTGGGGCGGCGAATCAGGCTGCCAGTCGGAACTGCGTGACAAGCGAGCGGATCAAAACCGCTCGCTACCTCTTACACGCCACTGCGGTCCAAACCGCAGCTAACCCCGGCAGTCAGCAGCTAAAGAAAAAGAATGACACAGAGGAGACCTACTCGTCGTCATTTCCCGACTCAGTCATTCTTTTTTGTCGAGGGACCGCCTTTCCTTTGGATGAGCTCTACTTTCCCTTATGGTGGCAACAGAAAGAATGGATATCCAAAAAATGCCCGTGTAAAGAAAAACTGCTTCTAGTAGAAAAATATCGCTGATCAACTTATAGAACAAAAATGCAGGTATTACTACAAATGGCAAAAGAAAAAGCTGAACCTGACGCCACCGAGAACGCGTTAGCAACGAGCTTCCGAGGGAAAGAACGGCAAAGAAACATGTGGCAAAAATTCCGAAGAAATTCAAGCAACTAAGGAGTAGCTCGTGCGGCCACACGGACGTGACCAATACAAGCGGCATGAATACGCTGGCTAAAACCAAAGCCAACCAATTGTCATTGCGGTAACTCATAAAAGCCTCGTCGCTCATTGTAGCAAGACCGAAAAACGAATTACGCGTTCGCTACGAACGGCGATCTGTTCCCATGCGTTAGGTCCGCAAGCGCCCGCATTTCTGATGACCCAGCGGTATACGACCGGTCCAGCCACACGAAGCACACACCCAATGCAGGCCAGTTTTGTCGCTTGACGATGTATCCAGGGGAGATCATTCCAATAAGACTTATAACACTCTCCGATGCTGTCATTAAACGCTTCATTTGCGAAAAGGCATACAACGGCGCCTGGACCCAAAGCTGCCATGCAACCCCCACAGCCTACCGCGATAATGCGCGATTCCCCACTTGGATCCATGTTAGCAAGGGGCGACGAACTAACGTACTCGAATAGGTTCCAAGGGCTTCCCTTAAACCCAATCGGATCACGCGAACAAAACCGCCCCGCCACCGGATCGTACATCCTCGCCCGGTAGTGATAGAGACCAAGTTCCTCGTCCCACTCGCGTCCGGTATAGGTGTAACGGTTCCCATACGCCGAACCGGCACCGTCCCGCCACCAGCCAACACGGTCAGCTTTCCGTAGGCATCATAGGCGTAGCGTTCGGAGATCGTACCGGTTGTGTCCGTGAGTGCGGTGACGCTGTATTGTTGGTTGCGATGGTAGTACAGACGCTCGGTTGCTAGTGTTCCCGCTCTCATGACCGGTTCGTCGATGTAGCTAGCGTCTGCGAAGACGTCCGATCAGCACGTCCCCTCGTCGGCTCGCCCGACAGGAACGCAAGATTTGAACTTAGAACTGGTTGCTCCCCGTATGTCGCCACCGGATCGGATTGCCGCCTTCGGCGGCAATCCGATCCGGTGTGGCGTATTTTTAGGGGCATGCTAACTAATTTGAAATCTCGGCATCATGCCAGACAAGCTGGCATGGGGCCTGTTTTCGCTGCCAGACCGTCAACTAAATGCCGCCGACCCGAGCGAAAGGCGACGCTCATCGAAAACGAACGCCGCGCGATGTTCACCGGAGAGGCGAACAAGCGACGGTGAAGTTATCCGGCCCGTTGCCGCGTGTGTACGAAGTCGATGCAACCGCTGGAGCAGATGGATGGCCGCCTGACGCTGCGGATCTTGCCCTATCTGATCGGAGTGATCGCGTGGCTGGGCGGTAAGACGGAGAGCCCGCCTGAGAAGGTACCATTCTTAGCTCCCGATCACCTGCGAGCCTTCGTCGCCGACGGGCAGAGATCTCAACAGCATCGCCAAAAACAGGCGATGGAAGTTCTAGCCAGGGCGATCGAGGAGCATACCCCGCCATGACCGTATTACTGTAACGACTGCTAACGGCTGTCAGCATTCGTCCTGCGTCGTCGAAAGTGAACGTATCGGTAAACCTGGTCGTGACAACACGTTGCCGCCCATGTGGGAAGCGAATCTTGACGGTAGTTATTGCCCTTGCCCACTTTCATCGGGGACCGATTCAATCAGTGGGCGACGATTCTGTGTTGAAATGCATGTACGAATCGTTTCGCCGACTTTTTGACTCGCCTCCGATCCCCGGTTCATTCCGTAAATCGCAAGCAGCGATCGAGCTCGTGTCATCGCCACGTACAGGCTGTTCTCCAAAATCTTACCTCCGGGAGCGACATAGTTGTCTACGCAGGGAATCACGACCACTTCCGATTCGTAGCCCTTAAAAGAATGCGGAGTGGTGGCAACCAGCGTGTTGGGCTGTCGTTCGAACGAACGATTCTTCTGGAATGAAAGCTCGACGCCAATCTTCGCAAGTGCCGGCGACAGTTTGGATTCGAGGAAACTTTGCACCCGGCCGTTATAGATGATGCAAATATCGGTTGGCGATATCCCATCTTTCACGATCAAGTGTTTCAAATGAACAGCAATCGAAGCCATTTCCTGGCTTCGATTATCAAAGCTGTGATAGATCGGTTTGGGGCCAGCGATCTGGTTGTACCGAACTCGCAACCAGGCCTCGCCGCTTCGGTCGGCTTTTTCTAGCAGCCCGAGTTGGAGCAATTCTTGCTGATCTTGACGTTTACTTCTCTCTGACAGTCGGCTGAGCACGTTGACTGCCAATTCGGTGATCGGCGTTGTCGATCGAAAGCTTTCTCGCATGATCGTCGATCGTCCACGCATATCGAGGCCAAAATCGGACCATTTCGGGGTCTTGGTATCGTAGACGTTTTGAGCATTGTCGTAAAAAATATGTGCCGATCGACTGTTGGCATCTTCTTTGTCCGTTTGTTCGACGATGGACAATAGCAGTCGCAATGTTGACGGTCCCATGTCTTGAGCTTCATCGATGAACAGGGCCGAGCATCGTGGAAGTAATTCATCAGAGCCTTTCCGATTGAGAAATTCCTCGGCTGCTTGGTCATAATCAAAACCAATCGATTCGATGGACATTTGAACGCTTGGAAGCATTCCTGCCAAAACATCTTTGACGTGGAGAAGCGACACCTTCTCCCAAGGGAATTCGGAGTTATCGAACAAATCGCCTTCGTGGAGGTTGGTCCATGCTGATTCAATCGATTCTTGAAGCAGCTTTTGCAAACTTCGATTCGCATAGACGGCCCAGATGCGGGCGTCTTTTTGATCTTGCAGACGCATCGCCGTCTTGGCCAGCCAGTTGCAGAGAACAATCGATTTGCCGCTGCCCGCGACGCCTCGAACCAGGCGGGGCTTTCCGTCTAGATCCAGATTGGTCAGCCGTTGCTGTTCCTGCGACAGAATTGGCTTTAGACCCTTGCGTCCATCAAACTGATCGCCCATACGGCCTGAGGTTTTTGATTTGTAACCAGCGTTTGGCTCGGCCACAGCGACGGCCTGCGATGAAGGCGTTTTACCAGCGTCCCGCCATACGAAGCGCTTCCCATCATTTACCAGGAACGCAGCCGTCATGGTCTGCTTAAGCGGACGGAGGTAGGGTTCTTCCATCTCGCTGCGGCTTGCCAGGACAATGACCGCTTCCCTTGCTCGGCTGAGTGCGACGTTGACCAGCCTTTTCCATTCGGGTATTTGCCACGTGCCGCTACCCGCATTGACCGTGTCAAAAATGACGATGTCCGCCTCCGATCCTTGCTGGCTGTGGACCGTCGACGCTTCCCATGTTTTCATTCCCCAACCAGCCAACAATTTTCCGATTTGCTGAGCCTGGGCTTTGAATGGCGAAATAAAAAGTCCGTGTGAACCACGCACTCCAGCATCGGAGAACAGTTTTCGGAGCGTCGCCGCCGTCATCCCACGAACCCAGCTTTTTTTGGCTGGCCCGCGTGCCGCGCGAATCGACGCCAGATCGGCATCTTCTTCATCAAGCACGTACCAAATGGCTCTCGATTGATCGGCGATGAACGGCGAAAGCGTCGACTTCATTTCGGCTCGATCTGGTGCGGTCGACAGGACTCCATCGTACTGAAAATTCGACACGACTTTGCAAACGTCCGGGTGCATTCGGTGTTGTGCCGACAGCAAGTGAACCGCTTGGGGAATGTTGTCCGTATGGTCCAGGTGGCTCAAGCCGCTGCTTGCCAGCCAAATTTGCTGACGAGTCGGAAGGATGCGTGAAATACGACTGATGGGCGCCAGCTGTTTCGAATCGCCGACCAATACAATTCTCCGCCCCGCCAACAACGATAAGGCTGCGACCGCGGCTCTGGAGATCAATCCTGCTTCGTCGATAAAGATCGTCGTGAACGGGGCTTCACCATCTTCAACCATCTTTCGGATCGATTCGTCTTTTAGATAGCTCATTGCTTTGAAAGCGGTTGCAACCACGACACGTCGATCCGCATCGACAAAGATGCGATTGCTTTGATCGTTGGCCGACGTTCGCAATTTGCCTATCTGTTTTCTTGCTAGGGCTTTGTCTTCAGACGATTCAAAGGCTTGGAGCTGCTGTACAAGGCGATCGATCTGAGCCAGGGTTTCCGACTCCGTCCCTCGGAGCATCGGGTCAAGTTCTTTCGCAACGAACGTTTGATAGGACGCCCCCTTGCCGATTCGCAGCAGCGTGTCGGCATCCATTTCATTTGGGCAGTGAATCTTGGCCGCTTCGCCGATGGCGACTGCGACGGCGTCGGTCGCCCGGTTCGTCGTCGAAATTACCAGGATCCTCTCGCTTTCGTCTTGCAGGACCTTGGCGATCTGTTGTCCGGTCGTCCAAGTTTTTCCCGTGCCGGGCGGCCCCCAGAGCACGCTCCAGGAATGTTGCCACCAATCGTGCAAATTTGATAGGCCGCAGTCACTGGACGCGGAGACTTGCGGATGGATATCGCCCTCAGCGGCGTTCAGCCTAGCCGGAAGGTGCTTCCGGAGTTCGGCAAACTCGTCGCCGTTGTAAATGGAATCCAAAACCGACAGAAATTCAAACGGACGAACAAAGAACGGTCCAGCTTTTGGAGTCCTCTCTGGATCATCAAGACTGATGAACAGGCAACCGTTCCGCTCATCCACTTCGACGATCTCACCCGACCAAAGGATCTCGTCTTCGTAGTCGGCTTCTTCGTAGAAACGATCCGAATAACGCTCGTTGTCGTCAAGCGACTTCGGGCGAAACGCTTTCGCGCCTTCCCAGGTCCAGTCGAATTCAACAGACGAGCCAACATGGACAACGAAGACGGTTCCCCGATCGCGTTCCGCAAAAATGCTCACCCGTTGACAGTTCAAGCGTTTCCACCGTGACCCGTCTCGATACTCTTGGCGAACTGCAACCGCGGTATCTTTAAGTTGCTGATCGTCGCCATCGGGCAAACCGAGGCAGGACTGAAAGCATGCCGGTTCGAAATCGGCGACACCAGGTTGACCTTCGTTAGGTTCGTCGTCGCAGCTTGAATTCATTTGGTTGGGCATCCATGACTGCAACTAAGGAACCCATGAAATGAACGCCTGCGCATATCGGAACGGGTCGTGTTGGAGTTGAAAACATCTCAGCAAAGAATCATCGAACGCACGCGTTGCACGAAGGGTGTCAGGTTACCACCACCCCGCGTGATAAACTGGAACTAGTTTACTCAGATTCCCAGTGTTTCAAAGGTTTTCAATCGACGCTTCCGAAGTTACGAGTGAATTTCACTTTGTGGCGATGCCGCGGTACATGTATCCGTGTGTTCGTGGAGTTTGCTGCATGTAGAAATTGTCGATTTCTACGGCACGGAAGGCTTGCTTCGCCAGCAATGCCGCAAGATCCAGGTCCAGCCGACAACCATCGCCGATGATTCCCTGAAGCCAGTTCCATCGCACTTGCTGTTTCTGCACAGCGGGATCGGGGCTGATCCCGTGCTCGAAAAATTGTAACCGACCCCCCGGCTTGAGCACTCTGCAAAGCTCGCCTAAAGCTTGATCGACGTTGGCGATACTGCAAAGCGTGATGGTGCTGACCACATAGTCAAACGTCGCGTCATCGAAGGGAAGTTCTTCGCTGGACAAAATTCGTCGGTCGACTTCGATTTCAGTCGAAGCCATTCGTTTGGCAAGTTTACGGTTCATGCCCGGATTCGGATCGACCGTGGTTATCTTTCGAACGTGCTTAGGGTAGTGCGGAAGATTTAGCCCCGTGCCAACACCGATCTCTAGAATCTCGCCGCTCACATCGGCCAGTTGTCGTTTTCGGTGTTCGTCCCAGTACGGCTTGTCGATTACAAAATCGTAGAAGGCAGGAAAAACGACTTTTGAATAAAACCCCATGATGGCTGACCGCGTCTCCAGAAGGATTTACATTGCTGGTGGCATCGCCTTGTTTGGCGAAGTGGACGCGGCAACAAGTCCTGCAAAACGGGGCTCGTTGCCGCGTCCACTACACCAGGTTTTGCCGCGTCCACTACGCCAGGTTTTGATGCGTCGTCTCCTCCACTTTCAACGCGGAAGGATCAAGAAAACGGGGTAAGACTCCAAAAACTGTTTCCAGTCGCGGAACTTTTCACTCCCTTAGTGTGTTCAATCATCATGAAAACTCCAAACCTGCTCTCGCTGCTGCTTATTGCCATCTTCCTTGCCTCCGATGGCTTTGGCAAGGACGTTGATAAACCAATCGGCACCTATGCCAGTACGATCACCCCACGTGCCGTCCAAAACAAGCACATGAACGGTGGGCTCGTCCGAGTCACCTGGAGCGAAATTGAACCCGCGCCCGGCCGGTTTGACTTTACCCGGATCGAAGACCAGGTTCGACTTCTCAAACCCACAATGAACTGGACGCTTGCCATTCACGGCGGTTGGACGTCTACCGAAGCTTCTGCTGACAGTAAAACCCCCTCGCGTTTGTCGCGCAGGCGTCGAGGATCTCAATCCCTCTCGCCGGGCTGGTTGGTCTCGGATCTCCACGCCGAAACATTTGCAATGGCCTTCCGTGGAAACCCCGTCCAAATGCCGAAGTATTGGGACCCGATCGTACAGAAACGTCTTCGAGAAATGCTGTTGGCTGTCGGCGCAAAATACGGAAAAGACCCACGTTTGAAATTGGTTTACGTTCCTCAGATGACCAGCAACGGACTCGAAGGGCATTTCAACGGCGTCCCGGATCAAACCCTTCTCCAAGCTGCCGGAATCAACTCGCGTGACAAAAACGCTGAACGCAGGTTTGGCGATGTTTGGATCAAAGCATCCGCCGAGGCCACTCAGAGTGTGCTGAAAGCTTTTCCCGACAAAGCCGTCGCCTTTGAAGTTCACGAACTGTTCCGCAGCCCTCAAATCCCCGCCCGGATTATCAGCGAATTCCAAAAGCCTGAATACGACAATCGTGTCGGCATCGCGATGTGGTGGATTTCTGGTAAAACCAGTTACCAAGGCAACTTGATCACGTTATTGAAAGACTATCAAGGCGATCTCTATGGCCAAGTTATCGGTCGCTCCAGTCAGCAAGACCGGTTTGGAGGTGGCGACTACACCACCGTCTTCAAGCAGGCAAAGGAACTGGGCATGCGCTACATCGAAGCTTGGAACTACGAATTCGAAAACCATACGTGCGACGAAATCCTGGAAGAATTCAACGTCTCGACGCAAGCCAAATTTAGCTCGCCATGAACCCTGACTCGTCCTGCACGCAGTAAAGGGCTCCCCACGGCGTCTCTCTTGGAGTCGCGCTGATTCGGTAGAGCAGCACGATGAATTCAATCGTGATGGAAACGCCCAGAGTGCTCGGACGGATCGATGGAACCCTGCTGTGTGCCACGCTTCACCTCCTTCTAACGTTTCGGTTCCGGGCGCTCAGTTGGCGGATTCTCTGTTATTCGATCTGCCAACGATTCGGGCCGGACGAAGTGCGATGTTGAATCCCCGTTTCGTCGTACAGGACCGTTGATGTGCGACATCGCACGCGGTCGCTGTGCATCTTAGGCACACTCTGGCCGTTGTTGCATTAGATCGTATCTCTGGGGGCCCTGTGGTACAGCCTCCTTTCTCGTCGAAGAGATGCGTGGCAGGCACATGGAATAGGCTGGTCGCAATCCCTTTCGCAGTCGCAGCGGAGTTCATTCTGGAATTCTCGTCCATCTTGGAACAACGTTTGCGCATCTTGGAACAACGTTTGCGAAAGCATGATGGCAACATGAAACCCACATGCTGACCCGATCGATTTCAAAATTATCTAGTATCGGTTCTGCGACCACTCCTTGGAGATAAGATGAAGAAGAACGAGCCGCTGACAAAAATCATGTCAACAGGATTACAGACGATTCACGATGGTGAACCCGTTTCAAAATTGCGCAAAATGTTTGAAGAAGGTGGTATTCATCACGTTCCCGTTGTTAGCGGGGAAAAGCTGATCGGCGTCATCAGCTGGAGTGACTTCGCGAGAATCTCTTTTGGCGAGTTCGGAAATCAAACATCGAAATCGTTGGACCAGACACTTGATCACATGTACAAGATCCATGACGTGATGGTGACCGATTGTGTCACGATAGAGAAATCGGGCACGATCCGTGAAGCAGCGAGGCTGCTCGGGTCTCACAGCTTCCACGCTTTGCCTGTCGTCGAAGGTGACAAGCTTGTAGGCATTGTGACATCAACCGACTTGATTCGGTATCTTGCCGATCTATAGGCGTTGCGTCTTGCCAGATCTACGATTCTCTTTCAGGCGTACTGTCGTGGAACCGCATGCTTCAACGCGTGTGATATACGTAGTTCGCCCGGCCTGGGACTAGGATTTCCTCAAATGGATTCGGATGTTTTTGCCACAGTTGCCAAAGCGTTGATTCGCTATGGCATGGCGGCAATGAGCGAAGACTTCCATGCAGTCAGATGGATACGAGCAAACGTCATGGCTCCGTGCGGTGTCGCTTCCCAGTTGAATTTCATGCCGATGACCGCAATCGTTGGTCCTGATGGCAAACAAATGGAGCGATCCCATAGATAAGTACCAGAATCGGTGGGATTGGATGGGCGATGGATAACGAAGCTTCCGCCAGTCGCTGTCGAATCATTGTACGTAGTTTGACGATCTGGCTGGTCCTGATTGTTTTCGAGATTCTCCATGGGGTTCTTCGAGCGATTGCCCTCGTTCCGTTCGTTGGCGAGTTCCGTTCGAATCAGTTGGGTGTGTTTTCCGGTTCGGCAATCATCCTAGCAATCGCCTACTTCACCATCCGCTCGATCGGTGCTATCAGTCCATCGGAATTGCTAGTGGTGGGCGCTATCTGGCTCTTTTTGACGGTAGCGTTCGAGTTGAGTTTCGGACGGTTCGTTGTGGGATTATCTTGGGAAAGGCTTTGCGCCGACTACAACCTGATGCAAGGTGGGTTAATGCCTATCGGGTTAGGCATCCTCTTGTTCAGTCCGACGATTGCGTCGAAGTTGCGGGGAAATGGAAAGCGAGTTCATGGTTGATCCGTCCCGAAAACAGTAAAAAACAGCGATTGATTTAACGCGTCCATCAACCGTCCTGCGGAGGCGATGCGAACCCTGATCGCGGTGTCAGACCGGACGGTCTTGCGGGCGCGGCCGGTTGTTTGCCAACGGGCCAACGATTTGACCGGCGAAACCATCAATGCCCGCTGCACGATTCGCCACAAAAGATTTGCCGATGGCTGTGCCCTGCCTGTATTACGGAGTGGTACCACGTGAACTCAGGGAGTCGGATGCTTGAGTGTGGCACATCCCGATCTGAGAGAGGCCGGCCAACGACGTGGCGAAGTTGGTGTTTTGCGTTGCGAGTTCCATGAATCGGTGGTAATTGGTGAACTCAAGCACTAACCTAAGCCAAAGAGCCCCCGTCTACGTTCGCTGAGCTGTCGGCCGGTCGCAAACTGAAGTTACATCATTCGCGGCACCTGAATGATCTCAATCTTTGTGTCGCTGAACCATCACCGTGAACACAGACCAAAACAGAATGGTTAATCGGGGCCGCGTCCTATTTGTGATTTTTGCCTTGTTGATCGTTCTGAACGAAGCGGCAAATATCCTGTTCGCCTTTTCGGGGATGTCCGCAAATTTCCAATGGTTTAAGTCCGTTATCCTGCCGGTGCTGCTGATTGGCGCTGTGTGGAGTCTTTGGGAAACGGGCGAAAAGTGGACACGTTGGGGGCTGGCCACATGGGCTTTATTGAAAGGGATCACATCGTTATGGGTATTGGGATACGTCATGTACCGGATGGCTGAAATCACGCCACCTGAAAACGCAGATTCCTTTTTTCGAATTTCCGATATGCTATTCACCATGCCGGTAATTCACGCGTCCATCTTCGTCGTCATTGGCCTTGCATTCTTCTTCTCGCCATCAATACGCCTGTTCCTCGAAACGCGGTCCCCTAGTTCCGATCAAGGTCCCGATCAAGATCCGCCATTTGAATCACAATAGAATGGGTTGGACGGCTCTGGCGACATCGATCTTTGCACGAGCGGCATTTTCGATTTTCACAATATGTACAATATGTGGAACACAGAGTGTCGAACTTGGGTGAATTTGCTGGTAGCCAATGGGTTCGTTAAGATCGTTTTGCGTCGGTCGCATTGGTTGCGTTGGTGGACGCTTATCCGCTTATCCGCTGTTCCGCGTAGAGCCAAACGTTGGGTCTTATTCGAAAATGAACAATCGTCTTCAGCAACAATTCGACTCTCAGCAATTCACCAACGCCTACCAGTTGGTGAACGGTGTTGTCCTGCACGCGGAGTCTCCCAAAACGTTCCAGATCCCACCTGCAGTCATCAAACGGCATGTCCGACCGGGGCAGTTCGTCGAGCTTAGGATTGATTCCCCTAGATTCTCGGTGCATGAAGACACCCCTGAGAAGTGCTCGTGTCCGTCGTGCAATGGCCAGATGACCAAGCCAATCTTGCGGCACAACCACCCGGCAACGCTAGTGCCGTTGCCGAAGCAGAGTGTTCCGTCACGGGGATGGGGCGAGGATTTTTGGGTGCGAATAGAGGAACGGTCGGGAAAATGTTTTCGAGGGACCGTGGACAATCCACTGGTTGAAACTCGATTGCACGGAGTGGCGAAGGGTGACGAGATCGTCTTTCAGGAGGATCACGTCTTGGCCGTCCATGATATTCACCGTCAGGAACTTGTTCTCGAAATGGATGTAGCCGATCTGAAGGAACTGGCGCAGTGGGTATCGATATCGACCTAGTGCGAGAAGTATCCAGGAAGCCAGATGATCGCCGTCAACAACAGGCTGATCACGACGCAAGTGACGACAGGAAAATAGAACGTAACGTTCTCGCCCTCGATTCGGATGTCGCCCGGCAACTTCCCAAACCATGAAATCGATGGAGCCAGTAACCAGGCAGCACCGATGGCGATCGTAACCAGACCTACCAGAATCAAGATCCATGCGGGGTGCTGCATCACTGCTTCTTTCCTGTCTTTTTCTTTGTTTCGATCCTTCGCTTCTGCATCTTCTTTTTAGGTTGAGCGAACTTGTTTCCTGGTTTTCGGGCGGTCTGGGGTCTGTTTTTAACCACGACCGTTCTCCTTTCTACTATTTTACCTGGAACGGTTTGGGCGGGCTACAATGCAATTTACTTAACCTTGGAGACACACATGACGATTTCACGCCGACAGTTCTGCGGAGCACTCGGAACGAGCCTTGCCGTAGCCAATTCAAATTTGTTCGCGGATGATTCAAAACCCAAGCCGTTTCGAGTGATCGCGTACAACATTTACAAAAGCAAGGGCTGGCCGAGCGACCGACCGTTGGCGAGGCGAGCGGTAGCGAAGGGCCAGATGGCAGAGCGATTGGCGATGGAACTGGCGCTGCATGATCCCGACATCGTGAACTTCTCAGAATCCCCGAATGAGGAATTCACCAAAGACGTCGCTGAACTGATGGGGATGAATCACGTTCGTTTCCCCAGTGGCGGAAGTTGGCCGGGAACACTGCTGAGTAAATCAAAGGTCATCGAATCTCAGAACGCTCCCACGAAAGGCGAGAGACCGAAAGACCTATTCACCCGACACTGGGGGCGAGCCACAGTCGAATTGGCAGGCTACGAACCGCTTATCGTGCATTCGGCACATCTTTTCCCAACTCCCGATCCTAAGATTCGGCTGAGAGAGATTCGAGCGATGATCGAATCGATGAAATCCGATCTGGATGCTGGGAAGTCGATGCTTTTGATCGGCGATATGAATCATCGTCCTGATACGGAAGAATACGCGATTTGGATGGACGCCGGTTGGGTGGATACGTTTGCCAAGGTCGGCAAAGGCGAAGGCCTGACGTTCAAGGCCGACATTCCGAATTCGCGAATCGACTATGTCATGGCCGCTGGGCCAATCGCCGAAAGGATCATTGAATCCAGACCATTGTATGAGGGAGCGTTTCGCCTAAACATCAATGACGAGGAATCCTATTCGCTGAGTGATCATCTGCCGCAGTTGGCTGTTTTTCAGTAGGCAATAATGAATCGCGAGCTCTGATCAAAACGCTTTGTCCGTTGTTGCCAAGGACGCTGCTTAGTTAGACCTGCAGTGACAATGGTTCGTTCTGCGTTGTTAAGGCGGCGTTTAGGGGGGCAGGTCTCGCGGAGGCGTTTGGTTCCTAGCTGCAATGATCCCAATCCCGACGGGGGAACGAATAACAACGCTCTACGCGACTCCCGTCCTAGCTCACGCGGTCGGGGGGGATTGATGTCTTTTCGCAGACCGGCAGCAACTGCGTTCGACCGATCCCGCGTCCCCAAACGTGATGGATCTGCTACCATTCATCTCGAAAAGTGTGGCAAGGAAAGCAAAACTGTCTACCTATCACACCTGTTCGGTAGGACCTAGTTCGTCTCGATTGCTTGTAGTAACGTACTCCCGGCGGTACTTAGGAAATCCCCGAAGCGTAGCCATCTGAGTTGCTGAGAATCCGTTGGTCATTGAAAGGGGGCTAATATCACAGTTCCTGCTAGGCGTCTACGGATTCTTTGGGCTCTTGAAACCATTACTTTCATTGAAAGGAAAAAGCGATGTTCAGCAGATGGATCTCAACTGTAATTGTGCTAACTAATTTTTGGGTTGGCTGTTGCTTTGCACAGGAGGGAACCGAAGCCGCATCCCCTCCTCCCGCTTCGCCGCAGACTACGGTGGATCCAGGTGTTCCGATTGACAATTTGGTCGTGATGGTCAAGCCGCTCACGAAAACCGAATTGGAAGTAGAGGCCGATGCATGGTTTGAACTACTGCGTGGTAAGGCCGGGCAGATTGCGGTGTTACGATTAGGAGTCAGGGAAGCGATCGACGCGGAGTCTGAGACGAATCAAAAAACCGCAAAAGAAAAAATAGGCAAGGTCGAACAAGCGGCGCAGAATGCCGAACAGGTTGCTGAAGAGACTGAAAAGGAAATCACACAAGTTGCGGAAACAGACAGCAGCGAGCCGATGGAGGAGACGCCGGGGGCTGATTCTACAGAGACAAACGGGTCGACAGCTGGCGTCGCATCAAAAATCAAAACGGATTTGCTGGCCGATATCAATGAATTGCAAGAACAACGTACTGCACTGAATGATCGGCTGGCCGTCGTGCTGGATTCGCTGGAAGAGAAAGGCGGGGATGTCGAGGAGTATCGGAAATACTCGGTTGCAGTGTCGAGCGTCGAGCTTGAGACATCCGACATAGAGAGCGTTTGGTCTGGGCTTGTCGGTTGGGCTACTTCGAAGGAAGGTGGACAGCGGTGGGCGTGGAATGTAACTAAATTCATCCTGATCCTTCTCTGTGCCTATCTGGTCGCCGGGTTCCTTAGCACCTTTGTCAATTGGCTTCTCGAACGCAAAATTAGATTAAGTCAGCTTGCGGAGCGGCTGATCGCGAACATCATCAAGTATGTCCTGCTGCTGGTCGGTTTTGCGGTCGCCCTAACGGCACTGGAGATCGACGTGACGCCTGTTTTGGCAGCGATCGGAGCCACCGGACTTGTGGTCGGGTTGGCTCTACAGGATTCATTAAGCAATGTGGCTAGCGGCTTAATGATTCTTATTAATCGTCCCTTCGACGTTGGAGATGTTGTCACTGCGGGGGGCGTCACCGGCACGGTAAGGCAAATGAATCTAGTCTCGACCAACTTCCGAACTTTTGACAATCAAACGATCCATGTCCCTAACAACGAAATTTGGAACAACGTTATCACAAATGTGACTGCGAATCGCACTCGCCGAGTCGATTTGGAGTTTTGCATTGGTTACGACGACAGCTTCGATAACGCAGAGGGGATTATCAAAGAGGTTGTTGAGGAGCACGAATTGGTTTTGAATGACCCCGCTCCGGTGGTCGTGACTCACGCCCTTGCTGACTCCTCCGTCAACATCGTTTGTCGTCCGTGGGCCAAGACGGCGGACTGGTGGCAAGTGAAGACCGATATCACACGTGAAGTTAAACGCCGGTTCGATGCCATTGGAATCTCGATTCCTTATCCTCAGCGTGATGTTCATGTGTATCAACATTTGTCCTCCACTTCACCGAAGTCCATTGAATGATGGAGGAGTCAAAGATGTTGGGGCCGTCTCCCGATGCATCGCATCCAATGCTAGGTTTCCCTCAGGTGGGGTTTCTGAAGTCGCTGATAGATAATCCGAACATCGTTGTCGGTGATTACAGCTATTACGATGATCCAGATGGACCCGAGGGGTTTGAGGCCAAATGCGTGCTGTACCACTTTCCGTTCATCGGCGACAAGCTGGTGATCGGAAAATTCTGTGCATTAGCCCGCGGCGTTCGGTTTATTATGAACGGTGCCAATCACCAGAGTAGCGGTTTCTCGACGTATCCGTTTTACATCTTCGGAAACGGCTGGGAATCGGTGACGCCGCAACCAGGCGACTTACCCTACAAGGGGGACACCGTCCTCGGAAACGATGTATGGCTGGGCTATGATGCGTTGGTGATGCCGGGAGTGACAATTGGCGATGGTGCCATCATCGCGGCACGGTCCGTCGTGGTCAGCGATGTACCTGCCTATTCGGTTGTCGGAGGCAATCCGGCAAAAGTCATCAAGCAACGTTTCTCCGATCAGGTGATCCGCGAATTGCTAGTGATCAAATGGTGGAATTGGCCGGTCGACAAAGTCACGCGAAATTTGCCAGCCATCGTCGGCGCCGATCTTTCTGCCTTAAGGGACGCCGTCTGATCGAATTGGGCGAGTGTCTGTTGACATCCCGGACACGGTCACGGGGGCTTTACGCATTCGGTTCCTGACGATCGATACGGGGTTACCCCTTCGCATGGCGTTTCTTGTTGAATCGAGAACCGTTTCACGAATTTACGAAAGAGGATTTCCTTGCTTCACCGTATCGTTCGTTTCGGTCACGGACGATTCCATACGAAAATCCTTCCTTTTTCATCACAGACGGCCAATCGTTTCCCATCGGGTGAAAACTTCGCGTCCCAAACTCGACTTTCGATACGGCCTTCCTCACCCCGCAATCGTATTAAGTATGGCTTAGCATCGGGCGCTCGGATCCAGACGTTTCCCCTTATGTCGGCGCAGACTAGACAGCGCCCGTTGGGCGACCAGGCGAGCGCACGGAGTTCGGTAGCGGAACACTGGACGACAACGTCTTCGTAGTCTGAAGCCGTGCTTTTGATATGAATCTGACCGGTCATGTTACACGCCGCGAAGCGATCATCGATCGGGTGCGGGGCAACGCTGGAAAACATGCTGGGTGCGGAAGCGTTTGACAGTGTTTTGCCCGAGGCGGCGTCACGAATCGCCAATCGATGTCCTACCGAAAAAATGTGTTTCCCGTCGCGGCCCCAAGCAACTTCCTCGATCACGCCGCCGACTTTCCAGGAATCCGTTTCGTCCGTCGAATCAGTGTTCCAAAAACGGACGTGTTCATCGACGCCGCAAGAGGCAAAAGCGTGCCCATCCGGATGCCATGCTAACCCGTATGCCGGTCCCTGATGTCCGGACATTTTCAACAGCCGAGACCCATCTTTGGCATCCCATACCTGGATCGATCCGTCATTCCCGCTGGTCACAAGACGGTCGCCTGCTGGGTTCCACTTTGCCGCTTCGCAGTAGTGACCTTTGCAGGCGTAAAAATCCAAAAGGCGGCTGCGTTGATCCACATCCCAAACGACACACCGTCCCTGCCAATCGGCGGCCGCTAAGCGATTGCTATCCGGATGCCAATCGATGCGCCGGACCGGCGCCTGGTGTTTCAATACAAACGGCTCGAGTAGCGATTCTTGCTCCGGGGCCGTCCATGCGATCTCGTTGGAGCCGGACGTGCAAACCATTGCACCGCTACGCCCATCTACGCAAATCTGGAGCGGGGCTCCTGCGACTAAGTTTCTCGTATGAATTAAACGATGCTTCGCTACATCCCAAAGTGAGATTTGCCCTGTGCTGGACACCGAGTAAGCTTGGTCAACGCTCGCTCCCGCGAAGATCCCACGCGTGCCGGAAGTATGATCCGCGAACCGGTCGAGCCGTCCTGTTTCGGGGTCGGCCGACCATGCATTCCACCACCCACCGACAAGCAATCGGCTGCCGTCTCGGTTCCAAGCGACGCAGCGAAACGCCTCACCGTGTTCGATCGTGTTGAGCAAGTCTCCCGAGCTTGCCAAGCGATGTTCTACTTTACCGCCGGTGAGGAGGGCGAACGATTCGCCTGAGGGATGCCAGCAGATATCTTCGACACGTCCTCTATCACATCGCCAATGCGCCAGCGGCTCAAGTGAATTTGCATCAAAGACGGCGCACTTTTGGTCGTTTGCGGCAACAACAATACGACCTGCATCCGGCGAGATCCGGACCTTAGCAATGCCTTGGAGTGAACTCAATACCGGTAACCACTCCGACTGATCATCGGATCGGGTCAGCCTTACGCGGCCCCCTTCATTTGCCACGGCAAACAGGCCACTGCCAGGGTGATGGTCAAAATCACGTACCTTCGTGTTGGCACTAATAACTGATGCCAGTTCCACTAAATCGTTGTCGACGCGGCGATATTGATGGACTTGCCCATAGGCCAACAGACAAACGCGGCGTGTCTCGAAGTCCACCGTCATCCGCGTGATGGATCTTTTACCGACGTCCAGCCATGTGCAACGCTGCTGAAGCGATTGATCTAGCGTCGACCAAGCCCAACATCGCAACTGATCATCAGGGTCTTCCTCTGCGATCAGATCCAACGTCTGCCGAGCTTGATGCCAGCGTCCGTTGTCGACTTCCCTCTGAACGTCACGCAGGCGATAGGCATACAATTGCTGGGCATACGACAGCACCTGCGTTTTGATTTGCTCCTGTGCGTTGGTAACCAGGCCCATCGCGGCGTCCAAACCGCTGCGTTTTCGTCGCAGGTCCAGGGTCAGTGCCTCAGCGTTCGCCAGAGCCTCCGTCTTTTCGACAAGTGCCTCATCGATGGAAAGGCGCAGCCCACGCTCGCGAAACAAAAACACGACGCTCAAAATCAACATCGCAACCAAAAACGAAAGGGCCAGCGAGGAGATCGATGCCACAACCGGATTGCGACGACACCACTTGTTGAATCGCTGCCAACGCGTCGATGGTTTCGCCTGGATGGGCTGGTCGTTCAAGAACGCCCGCAAATCCTCCGCGTAGGTTTGAGCTGACTCGTAACGTTGGTCGGGTTCCTTTTCCAAACACTTCAAACAAATACTCTGGAGGTCCGTAGGAATCGACGCGTTGAGTTTTTGGGGTAGCGGTGGTTCCTCCTCGATCACCTGGCGAAGCAGCATTGCCGAACGTCCTCGAAACGGTAGCTCGCCGGTAAGGAATTCGAACAGCATCACGCCGAGCGAATAGACATCTGATCGCTGGTCGACATGCTTCGAATCTCCCCGTGCTTGTTCGGGCGACATGTAGGCTGGGGTGCCCATGATTTGACCGTCGATGGTCCGTTCGACGTCTTGGCCGATGAACTGTTTCGCCAACCCAAAGTCCATCACGTGTGGCCGATTTTTTTCGTCCATCATCACGTTGGCTGGCTTCAAGTCTCGGTGAACCACTCCGGAGTCGTGAGCGTGCCCCATCGCTTCGGCTAACTTGAGACTCAGCTGAGCCGCTCGCTTGGCGGATAGCGTTTTCGTTTTCAGAAAATCCTTCAGGTCGGAGCCGTGAATCAACTCGGTGACGATATAGGGGACCGTCGTCGACTGGCCGACCTCGTGAACGCGGACGATGCCCGGATGATTCAGCTTGGCAACGGCGCGAGCTTCGTTGAGGAAATCGTCGAGTTGGCTACTAGAAAATCGACCGTCACGCGGGACCTTGATGGCGACCGTCCGCTCCAGTCGTTCATCATGTGCTTTCCAGACCGCACCAAAGCTGCCTTGCCCCAGTATTTGGACGAGCCGATAGTGGCCTAAGTATTGAGGGACCGAAGGTTTCGCGGGCCGTGAAGTTTTCACTTCGACCGAATACGTTTCGCGAATCGCCCCAAGATCGATCGAGGTATCGCAGTTTTTGCACCGCACCGTGGTCGCATTGGCATCCACTGGGTCGATCGGCTGCCGGCAAGATGGGCAAGGGAAGGTTTTCATTGCGCTGTTGCATCAAAGAATATGTCACCTAAGGAATCACCATTCGTATCGGCTGCAGCTGCACGGTCATCCGTTCGATCCGACCCTACCGAGTACGCGATCTTAACGCCGTTCCGCTGAATCGTTTTAAGTGGTTGTCCCGAGTAAGGGTCAATCGGCGACTCTGTGATGTTCAGACGTTTGAATAGGTTCTGTAAAGATTCGGATTCGCCCTCGTTTTGCAGCGAAGCAATCTGCAAGGCGAGGGTTGCGATTAAAACGCGACGTCGAGCGACTGAGCGAACGGAAGCAGAAATCAGCGCGTCGTGCGAAGGTCGTACTAGCTCTGTCAACCAAGTATGATTGACCATTTCCTGCACAATAGCCTCGATGTTTCTGAATTGTTGAAGATTCTTTTCCCAAGCCCTCCTCTCTTGCTCTCGTTGTTCATAATTTTCCAGAAACGGATCGACGGCGTCGGGACTCTGGAATCCCTCCGAATCAAAATAGGCAAGAATTAGCTCTGCGTCGCGATCGTATTCATCGCGGTTGTTGCGAATCTGTGCGACGGTCATTTTCGACAAGGTAAGCTTCATAAGCTGCTCTTGGTTTTTCGAAGCACTCGCCGATTGAGTGCCCAAAGACGACATGACCTCCATCAATGATTCCACCGCACCCCTCCCTTTTTCTAAATGGTAGAAAAAACGGCTAGCCCTTATCTGCTCGGACCGTATGACGCGCGAAAGTTGGATTGAATCTTTGTAAGTAGCCGATTCATCGAGTACTGAAAGAAGCTGAAGTCCGGACGATTCACTTAAATCTTGATTGTGAATGATGTCCGACGCGATTGAATCATATGCTAAATCCCTGGAAACCTGACATACGATATTGCCAATGATATATTGATCCTCAAAGATCTTCAGCAACCTTAAAACGCTACCCAGCTCAGCGATACGATCTCCGATGCTTGAGCTGTCTTTGCGGGAATGGAATCGAAGAACGGTAAGTTGGGCCAGCACTCGGATGGCTTGTAAGTGAGGCATGACGTGATCCATCTCGGGCACTAGCAAAAAGCTATGTTTAGTCTGACCGGTTAGGCCATCAAGATCCTGATAGAGGCCGTCGAAGGCATCAAGTTTGCTAGGGTCTGGTAGTTTGCCGGACGTCTTGAATTCCTCATGCCATTGTTTGATGAGCTGTTGGTTCTTCGCCCCGATCCGCGTGATCGTTGCTCGCTTGGAATCCGGATAGGCGGTTTCCGGATAGCAGACCGCAAGTTCCCCTAGTAATGGCGAGAGCATCTCCAGTAACTTTGGAGCCACGTTCACGTCTGGCGGAACGTCTTTGACGTAGTCGCTAATCGGCCACGGCAGCGTGGCAATAAAGTCTCGTTCTAGGAACTCGGTGGTGCCGGGCAGGCGTGGTCCTGGTGGGTACGTCCCGATGCGGACGAGATCGCTGTCGTGTTTTTGGCTGGATGCCGAGCCGGCGGCTTTTGCGTCGAAACCGGAGCTGTTTCGGGAACCTCCATCATCGGTGCCGGTGGAGTCCGTTAGCGCAGACGTTTCTGCAACGGTAGTGTTCAAGAACCGAGGAAAAACAATCAGTGCGGTGGTGGTTAACAATGCGATTGAACCGACGCCGATGCCGACAGGCAACCACCATCCTGTTCGACGTCGCTCGCTGCCCCGCTTTGCACCGGACCGCTGCCGCGATGCGGTTTGCACCGAACTCTGCTCGAACTGCCCGACTAGCGGCGTTGACTGCGAGGCGAACAAATCAGGTGCAAGCTGGTTCCCGATCGTCGTCTCCGGTTCGGAACGCCGCTGCGTGCTTGACCAACGAATCAGCGTAGAACATTTGGGGCACTTGGCAGCCTTGACCTCGCTTGGGATCAACACCACTTGCCCACACTGACATCGAATCTTCGACGAAGAAGCACCCCGTGTGCTAGCGACTTGCGATCGCGCGCCCGCTGCGGCCTTGTCAGTTGTCCGGGCACGGCTACTTGGCCCAGCATGGTTGGCCGATCGGGTCTGTGTCGCGACGCCGCCCTGCGGCTTGACCCGCAGTTTCAACACGGTCGAACACTTGGGACAACGAGCTTGCTCCACACCCGCACCCACCTTCAGTCGCAGCCCGCAAGGACATGTTACTAGTCGATCACTCATCGGTTTGCTCTTGGGCAATCGTAGACATTTTTCATTGGGAAGTTCTTTTCACAAAGAAAAGGTCCCCTGGTAAGTGATAACTCTCAGCTTTGGTGACCGTTTGATCGTCGATTCGATCCGATCCTATCGAGTACACCAATGTCTTCCCGTCTTTCTGAATGGTCTTCAGTGGCTGTCCCGAGTAGGGGTCGATCGGTGATGCCTTGATGTTGAGACGTCTGAATAGGCTGGGCAATGCTTCTGAGTCCTGAGCGTTTTGTAGTGAAGCGATCCGGACCGCAAGTGTCGCGATCGCAACTCGGCGCCGCGCGATTGCCCAAGTTGAAAGCCCGACTAATTGTTTAGGGACTGGGCGCATCATCATGCTCAACCAGGGTAGCGTGTTCATGCGTTTGAACATATCTGCGTCATTTTTCATGGCCGCTTTGAAGGCCTCCATTTGGCCTGCCTCGATTTGGTTGCGCTGTTCTAAGTACGCATCCACTGAGGTGATTCGTTCGTAGTCTCCGGATTCAAAAAAGTTCGAAATCGATTCAGCCTCTCGATTGAACGCATCCCGATTGCTTTGGATCTGATCAGGTGTAATCGTTGAAAGCGGGATTGCAAGATAGCCCATATTGGCCCGTTGGGCTTTGTCCACCGTTGAAGACAAACTACTCAGCGGGTCGGACGCATAGACGTTCGTTTCTATGTTGTACATGCTGCGGAGGAAAACCAATTCTTTCATCCGGATTATTGCGTTGGCCGTATTGATATGGTCACGATCGGCATCGTTATCAAGTGCCGACAGCAAACGTTTGACGTTTGCTTCCGTTAGGTTGTTATTGTTGACAATTTCAGGCACAAGCAAGGTGTAGACATAGTCGTTTAGGTTCCACCATTCAATGGAGCCGTCAGTTGTCATGTCGTAGGTATCGTGCAGCCTGTTTAATCGGAGTACTACCTCGAGGTCAGCAATACTCTGATCGATTTCTGGACTGTCTGCTCGAGCCAATTGCCGAAGATGGAGTAGCCAAATTAGTGTTTGAAACACTTTCGCCGACTGGAACTCCTTTCTTGTTGGATAATCCTGCACCCACAAAAAGCTGCAACGCGTTTGATGAGTTAACCGATTGAGATCGTTGAATAAGTCGTCGAAGGCTCGGAGCTCGCTGGGCTCAGGTAGCTTGCCCAATTCCTGGTAGTCCTGATACCAACGTCCAATTCGTTGACTGTTTTGCTTTCCAACGCGGATGATCTCCGTTCGCTTCGATTGCGGGTACAAAGGTTCTGGATAACAAACGACCAGTTCCGCCGAGAGGGGCGTGAGCGTCTCAAGTATCTTTGGAGCTATGTTCATGTCTGGCGGTACGTCTTCGACGTAGTCGCTAATCGGCCGCGGCAGGGTTGCGACGAAGTCTCGCTCCACGAACTCGGCCATCCCAGGCAGGCGGGGACCTGGCGGATACGTGCCGATGCGCACGAGATCGCTGTTGTTTTTTTGACTGGATGTCCGGTCAGCGGCTTTTGAGGTGGAGCCGGAACGGTCATTGGAGCCATCCGTATCAGATCGATTGGATTCCGTTTGAGCAGACGTTTCTGCGACCGGATTGTTTAAGAACCGCGGAAAGACGATCAGTGCGGTAACGGCCAACAAAGCGATCGAGCCGACGCCGATACCGATGGGTAACCACCATCCCGGTCGCTGCGACTCGCCGCCTCGCTTCGCATCGGACCGGCTCCACGATGCCGACTGCATCGCACTTTCTTGGAATTGCCCAACGGTTGGCGTTGGAAGCGACGCAAAAGAATCTGGAGCAGGCTTATTCCCGATCGTCGTCCTCGGTTCGGAGCGACGCTGCGTGCTGGACGCCCGAATCAGCGTTGAGCACTTGGGGCACCTGACAGCCTTGGCGTTGCTTGGGATCAACAGCATTTGGCCGCACTGGCAGCGAAACTTCGACGATGACGCATCACGCGTGCTGTCGATATGCGATCGCGTGCTCGTCGGAGACGCGTTGGTCGGGCGCCCATGGCTTCCTGAGCGGGCGCGGTCATCCGATCGGGTTTGAGTCGCGACACCGCCACTTGGCTTGGCGCGGACTTTCAACACGGTCGAACACTTCGGACAACGAGCCTGCTGGACGTCTGAGCCCACTTTCTGCTTTTGACCGCAGGGACATGCTATTAGTCGATCACCCATGGGATTTTTCCCAGACAAGTAAATCAGTGAACCTAAGAAAGCGTTGGATCGGTGCGCCGATGATTGTACGGGGGTGCTGCCTGGCTATCTAGAGGGGTTTTGCCTGCCTTGCGTGGCGTTGTCGCGGCGGTGTCGATTGAATCAGCGATTCGCCAGCTACCTTCCAGTGCCATCAACTTCGTTAGCGGAATGGCGTGAGCAGCATGTTGATTTAGTGCTTATCGCCCCTCGTTCGGGACGTGAAATCCATTGGTGATGGTCTCCAAGGCAGTCACGTGGCGACGCTCGCCAGAGCGTCGGCAGACTGCAATGTATCACCAATACATTTCATGTCCTCCGTGAAAGAACGCTCCCTTAAAGCTACCTTTGCTGAGCGAAAGGCTGCACTCTTTCTCTGCTTTCGATTAAGGCAACAAGTCGCGAACCGTCCGTCACTCGTATTGAAAACAGACGGAACCTACCGATCGGCTACCATCGATCGGCTTGGAAACCCATTGCAAAAAGTTGCGGTCCTTGCTTCATGCTTTTCGATCTCGGCTGCTCCCAAAACTGGATGAGGTTTCGGCGTCTCGTCTGGCATTGCGATTCGGGTATAACAGAGAAGATGCTAAAAAAAAGAACGGCAATTTTTCGCGAAATCAGTCGAATATTTAGGTTTAAATTGCGAGAGCAATTTTGTTGGCTCAGAACCAGTTCGGAAATTGCGAAGTGATTCAGGAAGGTAGCCTCGCTATTTTGCCAGGGAGTGCGACCGCGGGGGACGATCGTGGTCGCGAAGAGTTGATTGGCATGGACCGTCCATGGATGCGTTTGGTTGCCGGTCGATACACGCGGCGGATTTTCAAGGCTAGATATGACCAGTCGGACGTCGTGGAAGTTACTTTGCTGGAAGTCTGTTCGTCATTCCCTGATTTCAACGGCAAGACGACGCAGGAGATCACGCGTTGGGTCGAAGTCATTTTGGAACGGACCACTCTGCGAATGTGGCGAGAGCACGTCGCCAAGAAACGTGACGTCCGCCGCGGACTTGCGATGCAGGCTTGTCCCTCGGAACTCTCGTTCCTAAGGCCTATTCCTCGCGATCGTGTTCCGTCGGCTCAAGGGATGTCTGGTGAGCAATTGCTGATGGTGGCCCAGTCGTCGCATTCGCATCCTCAGCGTTATCGCTGGGCAATCGAGCTCCGATTCATCGCTGGGCTCAAGTTGCGTGAAATCGCTTGCCAAATGGAAACGACCATCGGTGTCGTTGCGGGATCATTGCGTCGCGGCTTGGAGGAGTTAAATCATACTTTGCCCTCGGGAGTCCGATCGAATTCAGGTGTGCACCAATAGTGGATGATTTGCAAGACCTAAATGACGATAGGCAGATGAACGACAATCCGGCGGATGATTCCGCCTTGGATGAATTGGTCGCGCAATATCTCGAAGCCATCGATGACGGACGTTCCATTCCAGTCCAAGCAATCGCTGGGATTGATCCGAGAGTTCGCGAACGGTTCATTCGCTTCGTCGAATTGGCAGGCGACATGGCTACGGTCCCCGCGGCCACAGTCGACCACCCTCATAGGATCCCTTCGTCGAAGGAGAACTTTGACAAATGCGGTGTCGATTACGGGGAGTTTCGAGTCATTCGGACGCTCGGTGTCGGCGGCATGGGAATCGTTTATCTCGCCAAGCACCGTGAGAACGAGAAACTTGTCGCGATTAAGGTGCTTCGGCAATCGATCGCCCAGCATCGGAGCTTGAATCAACGTTTCCAGCGCGAAGTCCAAGCGATTGCTTCCCTTTCGCATGCGAACATCGTCCCCCTGGTCGCGACGGGCATCGAGCCGGAACACGCCTTCTTGGCAATGGAGTTGGTCGACGGCCTGACTCTCACCGAAGTGATCGCATACGCCGAAATTCAGTTGTCTGAAGAACCGCATAACGAAAGACAAGACGACGCCCACACAAAAGTCGGACAAGCGGATGACGGTTCGCTTTCGAGAACGCCGGTGACTTCTGTTTCGGCGGCCGAATGTGCGGCTTCGTTTCTGGACCCAGTCAATTACTTCCCTGGCATCGCCTTGATCGCTGCGACGATCGCTGACGCGCTCGCAGTGGCGCATCGATCCGGGATTGTGCATCGAGATATCAAACCGTCCAATATTTTGCTCGATGCCAAGGGCAAAGCGTGGTTGACCGATTTTGGTCTCGCCTCGTTCTCCGATGATCAAACCGCATTAACGATGACCGGTGAAATCATCGGGACTCCTGCGTACATGAGTCCCGAACAAACGATGGGGCCGAGCGCGCAAGTGGATTCGCGAAGCGATCTATATAGCCTCGGTGCCACGCTGTATGAGCTTGCCACGTTCCAAAAACCGTTTGTCGGAAACCGTCACCAAATCTTGTTTGGTGTGATGCGAGGCGATATCAGTGCTCCGCGTGCGGTACGATCGAAAGTTCCGGCCGATTTGGAAGCCATCATTCTTAAGGCAATGGCTCAATTACCAGGCGATCGTTACCAGTCGGCGACGGCGATGGCAGAGGATCTAAGGCGTTTTGCTGCGGGCAAACTCGTGCACGCCAAAGGCCCGAATCGGTTTGAGCGAACATATCGCTGGATCGAGCGAAATCCGTTGGTGACACTCACGTCCCTTCTAGGATTGATCGCAACGATAGTCGCCATCTTCATCGTTCAAGCCGTAAAAGCGAATGCACTGCAGGCAGTCAATCGAACACAGGAAACCATGAACCGAGTGCTTTCTCATTCCAACCAAGCTTTAATCGCTCGCGAGCAAGAACTGCGTCAACAACTCTACATTTCCGACGTGGCTGCCGCTTTCGAAGCGTTCGATGAACGTGACTCGCCCGTAGTTCGGCAACTGCTCCTGCAGCATCAAGACCCGTCAAAAGATGCGGATATGAGAGGCTTTGCATGGCACTTTCTCGATAGCCTTTCAAGTACTTCCCAGCCGATCGTACTAACCAAACATGATGGCCCCGCCACTGAGGTGGCTCTGTTTCCTGGATCCAAGCAAGCCATTTCAGTCGGCTTTGATGGAAAGGCGCACGTATTCAATCTTGATGGCGACGCAGACACGAAGATTATCGAGGTTGGTAAGAAACTGGAAAGTGTTGCTGTCTCTTCCGACGGTTCTTCGATCCTGACCGGGGCCAACGCCGTCGAAGGGCCCAATAGCATTCACCGTTGCGATGTTAAGACAGGCAGGGTGATAGCGACGTGGCCCGGGCATGCCAATTCTGTCGATGCTGCAGCGATCTCGCCGGACGGATCCCTTTTCGCAACCGCCGACCGTTACAACGAGATTCAAATTCATGACGGTGATGGAGTACTCAAGCACCGTATCGAGGCGGCGTCACGCAACGAGTCGATGGCCTTTTTCAACAGCAATGATTTTCTTGCGGCCATCATTCGTCGACCCGTCGGTGGTGATACGGTGCAAATCTGTGACTTGACCAATGGCCAGATGTCGGAATTAGACTTTGGAATGGATACAAAAACGTTTGCGTTTTCGGCGTCCAGTGCGATTGATTCAACCTGTGCGGTCGTCGCGGCAGGCATGGATAGAATTGGCGTCCTCCAGTGGCCCAGCGAAAAGCCGATTCTCAAAGAACAAGAGATTGTCGGGAGAATTCGATGTGTCGATATCAGTCCCGATGGAGAGATCATCGCTGCCGGATGCGACGAGGGTAGTGTCTATGTTTGGGATTTGACGAATTTGGACAAACAGCAGCCGACTCATCCGCCTCAGGTGATCTACGCGAGCGAACAGAGGATTACGAGTGTGAAGATCGTGGTAGGGGCAGGAGATCTTAACGCGCAGGACTCGGATCCGCGGCGCGGAATCCTAGCCGCATCGGACGACGGCTACGTGCGACTTTGGTCTTTGCCGAAGAAAAATCCCCGACCACTATTTGCCGCCTCCGAGAACCTGCTCCACAACTATGTGAGTTCAAATTGGCGTGGTGCAGACGATCATGGGGCTTTCTATATGCGATTCGGAGATAGCTCCATCGGTATTCTCGATGCATCGCTAAATTTTCGTCGGATCCATGGTCCGCCGGCGGATACATTAGAAAAGATCGCTGTAACGGACGACGACCAGCACATTGTCGTCTCCACGCCGGACGAGATTGTTCGTCTTAATCCACAAAGTGGCCGCATCGAACGTCGAGTCGACAAGAGTGATCCGGAGCAAGCCTGTGCAGCGATGATGGTCGTGGGTGACGAGCTGTTTGCGTTATTCAATGACCATCTGATGATCATCGATCTTGAAACCTTCGAAACGAAAGATGTCTGCGGGTTGCCGGATGACAATGCAAGAGAACTTGTTCGCGTCCCTGGCACCGGAAAGGTTTACGTTGTCACGCGATTGAATATCCATGAACTGGATCAAGGGAGGTTATCTACGATCGCGACATCACCGTCGACAGCCGAAAATTACATGCACGTGGAGTTCTCCAAATCCGCAAATAAACGCGCCCTTTGCTTTCAGAACGGAAGCATTCGCATTGAATCTTGTGATGGTGCCGTCCCTCCGGTCTTGCTGCTTGGACATCGCAAGAAACCCCTCGCCTGTCTGTTCCTAGACGATGATCGGACACTGGTGTCGAGCTCGGACGACAACACGATTCGGTTTTGGAACGTCGCAACGGGGCGTGAATTAGGCACGCTAAATCTGCCAAACTCTGCCGCCACTTCGCTGTATTATTTCCCAACAGTCGGAAAGTTCGTGACCACGCATCACGAAGATCTCCCGCAAGTCTGGTCCCTAACGTTCGATGACTAATCGACGCGCTACGCATCGCAAACGAATGGCTGTTAGAGCGGGGGAAACTGACAACGTCCGTAAAAACTGCATGCTTCCTGATAGTGGTAGGACAAAAAATGGTTAGCTTTCGTGGAAGACGTGATTCTAATTGGTGACATATTTGCGGTCTAACATGCTTCCGCTGATAGGTGATCACGCACTTCAATTCTTAAAGACCACGTCCAGGCCAACAATACAGGCAGAGCGGGCACGTCAAAATATCGGAATGCATCGTCTCGGAAAGACAATCGTTTTGGATGCCACAAGGCTTTCCAGGTTCTCCATCCTGCGCTGGAAACGTTAAAAACGGGCAGCAACGCCATTCGGACCTGCCCTCAATCTTTCGTCTACCGATAATCGAAGTAGGGTTTGATGTCGCTTGGGCGATTGCCGTACCAATGCCACTGAGCAAAATCCAAAATCGAATTCCAATCCTCCGCGAGTAGGTCGTGGTTACCGGGGCGGAAGCGGAGCGAGTTGTGGTCTTTCGCACCTAGCAGTTCAAAGGCTGGCTGAGCGGCCTTGCTTGTAATGCGATTTCCTTCGGGATTTGCCCACTGATCATCGATGGCGTCGGTGCAAATGAGTGCACGTGGAGCAACGAGAGCTTTGAGGAAATGCTGATCGAAGGGTAGGCGTGATTCATGGCCAGCAAATTGTCGAAGACGGGGGTGAAACCAATAGCCGAATCGATCTGGACGAGTGATCAATTCCAGGGTCTCCACACGCTTGCCTTGGATTCGAAAACTACCCGCGCCACCAGCGCCAGAACCGTTAGCAGCGACAAGGCTAAATCGCTGATCGAGTGCACCGGCCAACAGTGACATTTTTCCACCTCGTGAATGGCCAACGATACCGATCCGCGTTAAGTCAACATCATCGCGTGATTCCAGGTAGTCGACGACACGCATGGCCCCCCAGGCCCAAACGGCAAGGGTTGCCCAGTCGTATTCGGGATAGGCCGCCTGCGCGGGCCCAACCACGTTGGCCTCGTCTGGGGCGAGGTCTTCCCGGGCGAATTCCACAAACATGAACTCGCGTCCAACGACCAGCGGAACCTCTTCGGTATGTCCGAGTGCATGCTCTTCGCGAACGATCACAGGGAGTGGTTTGTCGGTGTCGGGGCGATAGACGGCAATTCGAAACCGCACGGCCTTATGCTCGGCAACCGAAAGAGTAATCAGTTCCTCCGAAATGGTACTATCTGGGAGTGTTGAAATGCGGGTTGTTTCGGAATGAATGGTAGCAGGCCGTGGTGGCGAATGGCCGTAAGCGTAATACTCAAGGATCGCTTGCAGTTCCTTGCGTCTCCGCAGCCAATCTTGCTTCGTCACCACCGGTTTTCCGTCTTCGAAATTCAGCAAGTCGGGCAGCGTCTCAACGATCGGCAGCTTATCGAATGGACGCGGTTCCCAGTTGGGTTCTTCCGCACGCAGAGGAACTAGCATCGCTCTTTGCGAGATCCATGACACAACGAGGACAATAAAGATAATGCGAGCGCTCATTCAATACACTTTGGTCTTAAATCGCAACGCATCGATGTGCCGCGAATAGGAGCAGATTTTCATAGAAGGCATCCTGGCCTGCTGAGGGAGCATTCAGGAATCAGAGACGGCGTTTCTGCCGAGAAAGTTTCCACCATGGGCGTTCCCCGCAGCAAAGTTATTGCGTTCCAATTTAAGTCTAGCAATACCTTGCGAACTCGATTTATGCTTCCTGTTTCTCATCCATTGTAACCAACACGCTCGGCGTCGGGGCTTGCTCGAGCGATGTTTGGTCCGGCTCAGAACCTGAACGGAAGTTGCTATCGCTATGGCGGATAGCACGCCTGCCCAATTGGGGTGATCAAGGCAACGAACCGCTTTCTGACACTGAGGGTAAGACTATCCGCAACGACGCATAGCGCTAAGCACCTCTTGGAAACGATCGCTGGGGCGATTCCATCGGCTGACGATTGAACCTCGAATCAATGCAGGGGCCTCGCCGGCGACCAAGAGTGCGACCATTGCACTGAATGATCAAGACAAAGGTTTGCCCCATTTGACCTGACTCAGCGACCGAATCGTTTCCCTATCAACTCTCGGTACCGGTGGGAGCTTCTTCAGCGATGAGATTTGCGGCTTTCAACTCCCTCCAGAAATCCGCCGGGATTTGAACTTTCATCGAGGCGATATTTTCTTCCACTTGCTGAGCGGTTCTTGCGCCCGGGACAATCGCCGCAACCGTCGACGGTGCCTCGGCAAATTGCAACGCAGCGGTTTTGATATCGATGCCATGTTTTTTCGCAATCGAATCGATTGCGGTAAATTTCTTCCTCATCGGCTGAGGAATCTTGCTCGAATAGTTGAACCGATCTCGTCCTGCCAAAAATCCGCCGTTCAGTGGGGCGCCGACGACGACCGAGATGTCTCGTTCATCCAGCAGAGGAAACGTTTTTTCAAGGGCTTGTTGGTGATCCAGAATAGAGTATTGCAGAGCCAATAAACAAATGTCCGGATCGGCGACGTCAACCGCCTTGTAGATGGCATGGGGAGTATTGATGCCAAAACCCCATGCTTTGATCATGCCCTCTTCACGCATCTTTGTCAGTTCAGGCATGGCGCCTTTGACAGCTTGATCAAAATACTTGGTCCAGTCTTCGCCCATGTCACTATTTTGGGGCGAAAGATCATGGATGAACACGATGTCAAGCGACGAGACACCGATCCGATGCAGGCTATCTTCGACCGATCGACGAGTCCCCGCAGCCGTATAGTCGTATTTGTAGTGGAAGGGAGAAGGGTTCGCCCAATGCCACTTTTTTTCTAGTGGTTCGGATGATGGGGTGAGAATGCGCCCCACCTTTGATGACAAGACATAGTCCTCGCGTTTCTTGTTTCGCAGCAAGTCACCATAACGCCTCTCGCTTAGGCTAAGCCCATAGAACGGTGCGGTATCAAAATACCGAATCCCCGAGTCCCAGGCTTTATTGAGCATGCCAAGGATTTCTTCATCGTTCGATACCGTGTTAAAACCATTGCCCGCGGCAAGGCCCCCCAAGCCCATCCTGAATTTGGGGCGATAGCGTTTGTCGCCGCTGGTTTCATTGATGGGTAACTTCTCGGCGATATCCACTAGACCCTTCGTCTTCATCACGTCGCCGGAGGACATTTGGAACTTCAGTGCTTGCGCTGAAGCCGTTGAACGGACGACCGATCCAACGCCCAACGCCGCACCTGCTTGTAACAAGTTTCTTCGTGTCATCATGTCGTCATTCTCCGTGATCGATTTAAGTAACGGTCGAGCGGGAAATACGTGTCGCCTTTCGCTCCGCGAAAGTTTGAATAACTCAGCTTTCGCGGGGGACGTGAAATCTAATAGTGACGCATTGCCGGGCTGCCTACGCTCTGCGAGCGTGCCTGCGCAATTAGACGGTGGTTGTTGCAGCCTAAGCACGCTCTGGCGAGCGTGCTTAGTGACTACCTCGAAATCCGTCATTTATTGATTTCACGTTCCGAGCGAAAGGCGACTATCAAAACCGCTCGACCCTAACGTGTTGTGTGCCGTTTGTCTGTTCGTTTTATGGAGGTGATGGCAACAGGGTCTTTGATGGACCGAGTGCCACCTTCGCGCTAATTCAATGACGGTGCATACGCTAGGCCCGCCACCTTGCGCGTTAGGCAAAACCGATTTTGAAACAAGCATGGAGACTTGGAAACGGCACATCTTCTCGATTGGAATTCTCGCGGCCATTGTGTACAGCTAAGGCGAGAATCGTTGTGCCGTACAGAAAACCAGAGCCGATAGCACTCTCTGCGGATTTTTCTTCAAATTTTGTCTGGCTTGGTCATCGTCGTCGGGGGAGGCAGCGGATCCTGCGACGGAACTCTGCTACCGTGCAAGAAGAGAAGAGAAGTGAGTGCGCGATGACGGTGCCGGGGAATGTGCGGTCTTTAGACCGAAAAGGCCAGTGCCCCAAACGTCGGACGAACCCGTTCGGTGGTGTTTACTTTCGAGTTGATATGAACGTGCAGCCTTAGGAAAACTTCAAATGAATCAAAGTATTCGATGCGTCCTTGCCAGTCTGATTGTGATGGTACTGACGTCGGTGGTGGCGGTCGGTCAAGAATCGCCGTCATACAATGACCAACTGGATGAGTATCCCTATCCGTTCCCCGTTCAGACGTTTGAATTCGTCTCGCAGCGACAAACATTACAGATGGCCTATATGCATTTAAAAGGTTCTGATGCGATGCCGACGGTTGTCTTGCTGCATGGCAAGAATTTCTCCGGTTCGTACTGGGAACAGACGGCGAAGTTTTTGCAGTCGAAAGGCTATTCTGTCTTGATTCCCGATCAAATCGGCTTTGGCAAATCGTCCAAACCTGCCTACTACCAATTCGGTTTTCCGCAGCTCGCGCACAACACGCGGCTATTGATAGAATCGCTTGGAATCGACAAGCCGATCATCGTCGGACACTCGATGGGGGGCATGTTGGCAACGCGATACACGCTGATGTTCCAGAGTGATGTCACGCGTTTGATTCTGGTGAATCCGATTGGTCTGGAAGACTATTTGAAATTTGTGCAGTACAAAGATGTGCAATTCTTCTACCAGAACGAAATCAAAAATACACCTGCTGGCATCAAGGCGTATCAGCTGAAAAACTACTACGACGGCAAATGGGATCCGGCGTATGACGAATTGATAAAGATTCACGTCGGTTGGATTAACGGGCCCGATTGGGAGCGAGTCGCTTGGAACAACGCAATGACCTACGACATGATTTTCTCGCAACCCGTGTGCAACGAATGGGCCGACATCACGGCTCCCACGCGGCTGATTATCGGAACTCGCGATCGAACTGGGCCAGGACGTGGTTGGATGAAACCGGGCGTCGAGCGAGAATTGGGCCAGTATCAGAATCTGGGCAAGCAGACTGCGGCGGCTATTGAGAATAGCCAACTGTTTGAACTGGAGGGTCTTGGCCACATGCCTCAAATCGAAGCCTTCGACCGATTCCGCGTCGAGTTCGAGAAAGCGTTGAGCCCTTGATTCTGCTGTCTGTAGCGGAAACAAGAGTCCGTCGACCGGCGGCGTGTTGCCGGTGTGAACGTTGGTTGCTGATTTGGCGTGCAACAATCATTTTGACAGACGGCTGCAAGGGACGTGAAATCAATAAGGGACGGTTGCCGAGTGGAGACCACCGTCTGGCGACGGTAGCGACGGCAGGCACGTTAGCGACGCTCGCCAGAGAGCGCAGAGGCCGGCAATACGTCACCAATACATTTCACGTCCCACGCGGTCGAACGGTAAAGCTTTTCGGGCACTCACCGATCGAAAGGCTGTGCTATTCGAACGACCACAACGCTAAACTTGTCTGATCCTTGATCAGGAGACCGTTCTTCAACAGTACTGGCGGTGCCCATGTGGGGCTATCGGCGACCTGGTAACTGGCGACTTCTTCAAGAGCACCGTCGGTGGCCTTGATCACCTGCAGTTGCCCATTGTCCAGCAAGGCGACAACGTGGTCCGGAATCGACAGGAACGCCACGTTAGCTCCCGTTCGTCCCGGCCCCTGCCACAGCACTTCACCGGTCGCGGTGTCCAGGCAGAACAGTTGCCCCTTCTTGTAGTGCGAGAACCCAAACAACAGGTCTCCGTTGATCACGGCGGTACTCATGTCCAAAGCGACGTCTTTTTGGAACCAACGTTCCTTTACCGACCACTTGCCGTCTTTCATCTCTGGTTCCAGACCATAGATGCCTCGATTCTCGCCGCCCAATAGAATCCGCCCGTTGTGCAACGTCGGCGTCGGCATATTTTGGTTGCTGGTGTATTGCGGTAGGGGGAACTCCCACAACGCCACACCCGAGTCACGGTCCACACCCACAAGGGCACGATGGTTCCAATCAACGATCTGGCGGACACCATGAATTTCGACAGCCAACGGCGACGAATAGGCAGCTCCATCATTGCCCTGACTCCAAATTTCGTCGCCCGTTTTCACGTCCAAAGCAATCAATGCTCCTTCGTCGTCATTGCCAACGTGAGCGATCACGCGATCCCCGTCAACAATTGGCGAAGTGGAGGCGCCCCAGTTAGGGTGATTTTGCGGGAAGCGTTTCCGGTAGTCACGGCGCCACAACAGATCGCCCGACTCCGCGTCCCATGCAGAAATTTCACCAAGGCTGCTCAAGGTGAAGATTCGGCCGTCGGCGATGATGGGGGATGACTTCGGGCCATCTCCATGTCGCTCACCACCCGACGAGGCTTTGAAAGGAACCACGTGAGTCTGCTTCCAAATCTGCTTTCCCGTAGGCAGTTCCAAACACTGCAACACTTCGTCATTCCCCTGGCGAGCGTGCTGATAAACGCGATCATCGGCCACCAGCGGAGACCCGTATCCCGTGCCAACATCCACCTGCCACACCTTGGTTAGCGATTTCGGCCACTCAGCAGGCGGCTCAAAATGATCGACCCAGCCGTCGCGTTGCGGGCCGAGGAAACCGGGCCAAGTCACATCGCTGGCCGCCAACGACGAACCGTTTAGCAAAG
Organism: Roseimaritima multifibrata; assembly: GCF_007741495.1. Taxonomy (NCBI): domain Bacteria; kingdom Pseudomonadati; phylum Planctomycetota; class Planctomycetia; order Pirellulales; family Pirellulaceae; genus Roseimaritima; species Roseimaritima multifibrata. The sequence goes on along the minus strand of NZ_CP036262.1, from coordinate 3,868,414 downwards.
AAGAACCGAGCACGCATGCCAAAGTAATCCGAAATAGCGTTGGAGGGTGAGTCATTTTCAGGTTCGTTTTCCAGGATTTGAGACAGCAAGATCGGGGCTGGATCGGCTACGGTTATTGCACCCACCAAATGATCAAGCGGTCTCACAGACCGCCATTCTGCAAGCTTCAACGATCGCCCGTCCGAATCGTTACGGATGCACTGCGGATGTTTGACGGCCCGTGCGAGTTGACTCGGTTGCCATCTCCTTTCTTAGCGGAACGGCGCGAGCCGTCCAGCAATCGTTTTGCAAACACAATAACTTTGCCGGTCGGCTTGCGCCGATCCGCTAAGAAAAACGCCCGTGGATGCAAAAGTAGCCGGCATTAATCGTTAACCCTATTGTGTTCTTGACGACGGTTCCAACTGCGTGGCCCGCAAGGCTGCTATCGGCCCGCGTTGAATGATGCATTGTACGGGTTCAGCAACGGAGCGTTCCTGATAGCTCGCGAGAGGCGAGTTGAAGTTTCTCTTTCGATAGGGTCGCCGCATGTTGCGTAACAATCGCCAGATCGCGGGTCTCCGCCGGAGCGGTCAGCAAATCGTAGAGCACGTATTAGCGGGGAGCGTTAAGTTGCCAAAATGCAAGAACCGTTTGAAGTTGCGATACGAAAGGAGTCCAATGCCACAATCGCCGCCAGTTAGAGAGAAACAGCTCGCCGCAAATCAAATACGACGAGCGGTTTCCTTCGGAAGATCGAAGCGCGACGGGCCGCAGGCTGAAGTAAGTGGAAGCCTCTATCTGGCCACTAAGGTTTGTCCAACTTCAGCGGATTCAGATTTCCCTCGTGGCTGCTTTGGTAGATGATCCCACGACCTGTCAAAAAATATTCCGGCGGCCGATGCCCGAGTGTCTGTAGTCAAATTCGCCTCGGCCCAAGCAATCTCAGCAAGACGAAAACGCTCTCACGACATCCAAGCCGAAATGATGATGAATAGTAGAGCAGCGATGGCGAATGTGATCATTAGCCCTACACAGCCAATGGAATTGTTGGATCCACTTACATCGCCGAAAAAATCAAAGTCGTCTAGCAAGGTATTGACTCATTGGTGGATTAAGCGGGACGCCGATGTCAATTAGGGCCGTTTTATTGTAACCCGAAACAGTTAACGCGGTCGCTGCCGACAAGGTTATGCCCCTTGGAAGAACTCTCTTTTCTCGCTGCTTCGATCCGTCAGAACTGTCTTATCAGACCGATGCAACTGATCTTCCCACGCTGAAGTTGGACAAGCCGAGAGCTCGTGGAAGACCGGGGAATTGCCTTCGGTCCCGAACGCCGACGCACCCTCCGTTTGCCGACACCGGCGCAGGTACGTGCGTTGCCCGGACACCGACGTCAGCTTGCATTGTCGTAAACTCGCGGCGGTTGCTTCATCTTCGGCCAGTCCGGTTTGCTCGAACGGCGCTGCGGTAGAGATACCGATGCTGCCAATCGTTCATCCCGCTTCGCTCCTTGGGACCGACGAAATTTGTACTGTTTCGCTTACCGCGGAGGTTTGTCCCACTTCCGCGCTGAGTAAAAATGCGAAAATGCAATCGGCCTACAACACGCCGACGCTTGTAGACTGTCGGCTTATTATAGGTTGCCTACCGCTCGGGTCGTGAAATCGATATGTGAGGGATTGGCGACCTCCGAATCGCTTCCGCCTCGCTTTGGCTGAGTTTTATAGCACCGACCCTCCTACCTCGCATGCTGGTAAAAGAGTTCCGTTTCCGAGTTTACCCCGGCGGGCTCACAACTGGCAGCTACCCTCTTGTGCGATCGAAATGCGGGGCCCGCGGAGAAGGATTGAGTAGGGTGAGGCATTGAGGTAGCTGCCAGTTGTTGCCCCGGACCGGGGACAAGTCCGGCGGAAACAAACGGGAGGAGCCTGCCCGGAAATCGTTACCTATTCTTTTCACGTCCCGAGCGAAAGGCGACCGTGCAAAAACGCTCGACTCTAACCACGGGAACCTTGGAAATCGGATCATTGTCTATTTCCCACGTATGGCCTTGCGGACTTCTTCCATGACCGCCATGCATTCGGGGTTAAAGATCGGATGGTCATCGGTAACATCGGCGGTCATGATCAGGTTGATGGTCACGGGAACCTTGGCCTCTGCCATCCGTTTGAAGAAGTCAACGTACGCCTCTGTCGAATGTACTGGTCCGGGGCCGTAGCGGCCTTTCATCGGCTGATTCTGGAACCAACCGCCCTGGTCCATCAGGCACCACCATGCCGGAGAAACATCCCCCAATTGCTTTCCGGGACCGATCAACTGTGGATCGACCTGGCGTAATTCACTCCCACCATCGGTGACGGCCAATTCACTGAACGGACTGACGGACGGGCCCCGGTTGGAACTGAGCCCCACGATGGCATTGGGATTGCCTGCTTTGATCGCGCGAGCCCAGCCTTCCCAGGATGGCCTGAGGGGATAGTCCCAGGCAAGTGCCCCATCCATGTAGCCGAATCCCATCAGCTTCTCGCCATAGCGGAGGCTGCATTCGCGAAGAATCGCCTCGATATTGTCGCTGAAACGTTTGGTGTCGGCATCATTGGCGCCCAACGCCTCCCGCCACACCTTGGGGTCGTAACCGTTGTAGCCGGTATGCAGATAAAACAGCGTGCGAATGCCCCGCTGGTCCAGTTCATCAATGATTTCGCCCAGCAGGTCGCGATGGGCGGTACGTCCCGGCGCAACCTTGTCGATGGCTGCGCTTGGCCCGGGCCAATAGAATCCTTGGTGTGTCGCGGTAAAAGTGATCCATGCGGCACCGGTACGCTCAATGGCATCCGCAAAAGCCGTCACATCGAACATCTCCACGGACTTCTGGAACCATTCGGCTCTCTTTTCGTCGATGTTGAATCCACGGCTTTGGGATGACCAGTGGACGAAGATGCCGTACTTGCCATCGATCATCCACGAGACATCGCCTCGAATCGCCTTGGCGCGTTCCATTTGCCGTTGACGCGCACCGGCGGTTCCCAATTCGATGGAAAACAGGTGAAATTCCTCCGTCACCCCTTGGCCGAAGCGCGACGACTGGTTGGCGTTTTTTCCAGCGGACGCTGTTGCCGGGATTGCATCCGGCAGACGTAGGGTGATCTGGTTCACACCGGCCTTTAAATGCAATGTGCCCGGTAGTTCCTGACGCCAGAAAAATGGGCGATACTCCCAGGTCCTGATCATGGACGGCGCGGTCAGAACCGAGTCTCCCGAACTCACTTCCAGTTGCGTCGGCTCCAGCTTGCTCAGCAGCACATCGATCACGTAATCATCTGCTTTCGGAACATCGACCGTCCAGGTCACCGTATCCTGCGGAGACTCAAAACCGTGCACCACATTGCCACTTCGGAAGTGACGCTTCGCGTTGCCGGACAATGTTCCACTTGAAGCAATGATCGCTGTCACGCCATCAGGATTCAACTGGATGACTTTGTCAGGCGGCGCGGTCGTTTCCCCCTCCTGAGCACAAACACAGGTCGGCAAACCGACTATCAACGCCGTCGACAGGAGAGTTTCACGGAAGATATCTGTGCATCTCATATTCAATGCCTTACTTTACCGTTTCGGCTTGGTCGACCAAATTTTCATTCTATCGCCAAGTGATCTTGGCTTGCCTGGTTTTCGTGTTCACCCAAACGCTGGCATGTTCAAAATCACGGGTAAATTCCCAACCATCGGGTGTGGTGCGTTTGTAAGCCCCTTTTGGTGGGCCGAGTGGTTTTTCCAGTTCGGGATACTCAACCAACGCTCCGGTCCCCAGCTTCCACCCCCAGCTGTACATGAAATAGGAATACGGCTGTGCGCCGATCAGATAGCACGCCTGGGCGAACTCCAGTTTTTCCTGGGACAGTCCAGGCATGTTGGGTTTCATATTGCCTCGGCCGGTTCCTTCAACGCCTAGGCGAAAGACGGAGATTTTTCCATCCTTCGCGTTCTTCAGCATGTGCCCCCACTCCGCCAGCAGACTTTCCTTACTGGACTTCGAACTCGCATAGTTTTCAAACATGATCGCGTCACTGACGGGATAGACGTGCTTGGCATCGTCGCTATAAGCATTATTCGCTAGTAGGATTTTATCGGCTGGCATCCTCTGTTTAAGCGCCGCCATCATCTGCCCCATGGCCTTTTCAACCTCGGGTCCTGTATTTCGATCGCGATACATCAGGTTGCCATGCATTTGGTCAATGAAGACACCGTCGGTGCCGGATTCGGCAACGCCCTTGGCAACCGTTTCCACCCACCAGTTGCGGAAGTCGGGGTTCAAAACGTCGTAACAGAACGCAACCCCAAATCGCTTGACAAGTTCACCCGTCCTGGGGTTGGTGATCAGGAACTTCTTAAGTTCAGGATGCGCATCGATACGTCGACTGGTGAAGTTTTTATTGTAAGAAGTATACGGCCAAGCAAAGGCGGCATTGAAGTAGAACAACACCTTGATGTCGGGATTGACCTTCTTAAAGGCCGCCGCTTCATGCTTGGCTCCTAGCTCAGCAGCCCCAAGTTCTTCCATCCCATGTGACTTTTCAATACAAAGAAAATCGGTTTGCTTAGCAATGAACTGAACTTGCTTTGGACGGAGCACACGACTCTTGTCCCCAAACATGAAATAGCGAGGCGTGGTCTGCCAGCTAAACTTCGGATAGAAGTCCTTGGGGACGAAGCGGCTTCCATCGCTGTTGATCAAGGTACGATCAACCGGCTGGATTACGTCTACGTTTTCCTCTGCCCTGGCGATCGCAGCCAGCGAGAGGCACGCAAAGACAACGACTACAAAATTGCATTTAGTCATCAGAGTTTTTCCCTTCATGTGGGGTGATGGAGGCATCATCGTTCACTCGCCCCATCTTGGAAACGTTCAAAGGTTCAATCCCCAATGCCAAAGCCGGACTGCCGGGCTGGAAACTGAAATCGCCGCCCGCGGGGTCCACAAACCGAGGATCGCCAAAACGACTTGCCTGCTCATTGTCGACCGCCCGCATCTTGGCTAGATGCTCATCCACCCAGTTTGGATCCTTGGGATGGTAGTAGAGGTTGAAATCCATCTCCGTGGATTCAAGCTTCGGTCCGCCGGTGGTTTGGCCGGCACGCAACCTTTCGGATTGGGGAAGGCCGCCATCGGGATGAGAGATAATAATGTTTCGCTTTACTTTCGACCCTGTTACCGGGACCCATTCAAAGCTGATGTAACCGTTCCTTGGCATCACCCGTTGGTCAACAATGAAATTGTTGATGATGTCGTTGACACCTTTGGATGCGATTGCCGCCGCATGGCCGCCGTTGCGATAGAGAACATTTCCGTAGATCAGCGTCTCATGCTGGTCATCATCACAGCGGATAGCCGCCGGCAGCGAATGCGACTGATTGTCGTGCAGGTAGTTGTAGCGAATGATGTTGCCCGTTCCCGTCCCGGACACGTAAACGCCGTTCCCATCAGAAAGCCGTTGAACGGAATGCGAAATTTCGTTGTATTCAAAGAGGTTGTGACGGGAATGGAGTTGCTTTTCGCGAAGCTTCCAACCTTCATAGCTCCGTCCTCGATTACCCCGTCCTCGCTTGCCTCCTCCCCCTTGAGCACCGCGTTGTCCTTGAGCACCTCGCTGTCTTCTTTCTCCATTTCCTTGGCCGGTTCCTTGAGGTCTGGTTTTGTTTCCGGCTGAGCGTGTGCTGATGACCACCGCACAGTAGCCACTGTATGCAAATTCGTTGTGCGCGATCCGGTTGTGCCCACTTTGCCAGGCCCAAAAGCCCGGGGATTGCCAAGTGATTTCACTGAAGTGATGTAGGTAGTTGTTGATAATTTCATTGTGGTGATTGACGTCTTTGCTGCCGACTCCATAGCCGACCAGCAGGATCCCTGCCTCGCCAAGATGAGCGAACTCTGAGTCGGTGATCCGATTGCGTTGGGCGTGAAGGTCCAGCCGGATCCCTGAACCTCCGGAATTTACAAATCGACAATCGGACACTTCGCAGTCTTCGGCCCCACGGAAGCGAAGCAGTGCAGTCGGCTTGTCGAACATGTCCCAGGAGTGCTGCAATCCCCAGCCCGAAACTTCTTCATTGCTCGTCCACGCCCATCGATCGGCATGGGTAAAGGTAAGTCCTGAAAACGCGATTCGACGGACCGGAGTATCTGTGGGGCCTTCTAGGTCGATTTCTCCTTCCACACGAATCAGTTCACTGGTTACGGGCGCAAGGATTCCTTGCGGAGCCCCATCCGCTGCTGGATTGGCCGGCCATAAATAGATCTTGCGCGTTTTCGTGTTGACGATCCATTCCCCGGGTTCGTCAAGTTTTCCCAGGACATTCTCCACCCATGCCGAAGCCGCATCGTCCCCCATCATTCCCAATAGATAGGGAGGCAACGATCCAATTCGCCCTGCAGCCGACACTCCAGTTTGTGCGACACCAGTCGTTTCGTCGACTGATTCAAGCGGGAGCATATTGATCTCGTAGGCGACACCTGGCCGCACCTGAATTTCTACGTCTTCAAGATTGTCCCAGTTTTTCAAAGCACCTTCAGGAAAATGCAATGTGCTGTTGTTTCCATTTTCGGTCGGCAGAAATCCGTCACCTCTGGCACGATTCAATCGTCCTTGCGAATCGTAGAGGGTGTAAAATCTTTCCAATCCCGCGGGCATGTCTGCGACCCACACCTGACCAACCGCTTTGGCTGGCAAATCCGCAGGCGGCGATTCCAACCGTTTCCAGCCGGTGATCGGCACTCCTGCACTGACAACCGGGTGTTCACCTTGATAGGCAGCAAAGGTCAAGAAAGCAGGATCTGTTTTATCACCGACGCCATACTGCGGAAGTGCTGCGTCAGCGACCGCCGTAGGAGAACCGTCTTCCAGGCCCAAGACCAGAGTTTCGTCTAATTGGTGACGTCCCTCACGCAGGTAAATCACGGCGGGTTCCGTATTGCCTTCGCCGCGTGAGGCCCTGACCGCCTGCACCGCAGCGCGAAGTGATCTGTACGGTTTCGCCAAGCTGCCATCTGCATCGGCGCCCCCATCGACGGACACAAAGATATCCAGCGCAAGGCTTGTCCTGGGAACCGCAACGACAAGTAGGATCGGAAGCCACACGAAGACCATCAGCGCGAACTGAATGCACGAACGTTTTGTTCTCATGGGATGGATCCTGTTCCTAAGTTTTGATTTCATCATTCACTCGCGTGCTCTGCCGTCGCCGCATCACCATCAGCAACCGATCCCAGCATACCGCCGGGCGACCAGAAAAAGGCCGCACGAACAACCGCGAGGGGGCAAGACGCCGCATCGTGTTACGCTCAGCTCACATCTTAGCTTGTTCGTAGGATCTGCCGGGAACAAATTTCGGCTCGCTAACATCTCGGCTAATTGTCCGCCTTGGGCGGGGGCACAGGGTTTTCCGTTGCGGTGCTGCCGGTCTCCTCCGGTTGCAAGCGAACGGTCAGCACGGCCCCAGCGATTGCAGAAACCGATGCAACTACTTGTGCGGAAAGGACGATATGTCGAATGTTGAGTTGAATTCAAAGCGAATCGAACCGTCTGGTATCTAATGAAAGCTTTGTCAGTGGTAGCATCAACGCAAGGAGAAAGCAGTACGTGTCAGCCAAAAACAGGGCGTCAACAAGAGGTCCGTTGACGATTTTTTTGTGCTCTTTTGCGACATTCCCTGGTCCGCTTAATTCACCAACATGGCAGCGCCTCCTTGCAATAGCTACTTTTGGGGATTTGCTGTTTCTCGTTTCTTGTGGATAAGCTCGACTTCTTGCGTCAGCGTTGGTTCGAGTTCGGCCAAACGTACTGGGATGTCTTGTGTCGCCTGAACGACTGCCAGAACAATGATGGAATTTGCTTGTCGATCGCAGACGAAGAGAAGCTTGTTGACTCGGTAAAAGCAAAGAGCAGGATGGAAATTCGATTGCGATCGCAGCAGGTCAGGCTGTTCTTGGATTCCAAGCAGCCCGTCTTCTAAATTATCGAGATAACGTCCCGCTACTTTTTTGCCCCAATTCTCAACGGAGCACTGATCAAGCGCGTTGATTGACGCCAGAGCGGCCTGAGTCAGGGCGAGCTTTGCGGATTTCTTTGGACTCACGATCGAGCATTTTTTTCAAGGCCTTGCGTAGGTCACCGGTGAATTCCACGGTGCGTCCCTCGATTGCATCCTGGTATCCGGATAGAATTTTATCGCAAGTCTCGGCTGGCTCTTTCTTCCGATTCACCTGCCGAAAAACATCCCGAGCCTATTCGCTGGGAGTTGCATAGAGGGTTCCATCGCCGCAGTTCTCGTTGATGAAAGCCCGAAGCTCGTCAGACTGGGATAAATTGAGTGAATTAGCCACTAGAATGATTCCTCGCGAAGTAATCAGACAAAGTTGGCGTTCGCGACCTTATTTGTCAATGTTTGACATTCAGGTAAGGGAAGGAGCTGCGAATTGTCGAATGTTTTTCGGGTTTCGACAGCGCCGCGGGCGATCTCGCTTCGCCCCAATTCGAGTATCTTCACGTTGTTAGTGAGTCGATGACGAACTTCCTCAAGTGCCTCAACCAAGGCCTGTTCAATCTTAAAGTAGTTCTCAATTTTCGAAGCCGATACGGTACCGCGTTCTCTTTTCTACCGTTTTCCTCACTAGAGATCTTTGCCCGAGCCAAATTTCCGAGCTGCGATTTATAGTCGTTCTGAATAAGCCGCTAGCTGGATCTAGAACAGTGCCCCGACGGTCAACAAAAACGCTTGTAAAGACCCATCAAACGATGAAGAATATTTCGTTTGAAAACATGGTGGCATGCTGGTTGATGCAAGATGGATGGCAGGTTTTCGCACCGTTGCTTGATCACGGTCATAAAACAGACTTGCTAATATCCGACGGTCCGAAGTTTTATCGAATCCAGGTCAAAACGTTCGAGTCGACTGGCAAGAACCATCGCATTCAGAATTCCTGGTCGAAAAGCCTTGTCGACGTTCTTGTCCTGTTTGCACGAAATGGTGACTGGGGCGTGGTCGCCCCAGCGTTTGAAAAATCATCCCGCAGGCTTCAGCACGAGACCCATCGAAAATTTCGTCGAACAAAGCGAGACTTCTTGAGACAGTTTCACTCAATCTGACGCACGCAATCGAAGCAGAACAGGCACGGCACGGAAATCCGGGCAGGACTTTAGGCATCTGATCCAACTCGCCGTAACACGGTTTGTTGCCGAGGAAGTCGATGCGACCGGAGACGACTCGCAATGGACACAAGCTAAAGACGATCGACGGTGTGAATTGATCGATCGTGAGATCACTGGCTCAATTAGTGCCACCGAACGTGCTGAACTAGCAGTCTTGCAAAAGATGGCCGAACAGTATTTCGACGAAATTGCATCACCTCCGATGGAACAAGCTCTCCAGCTACACAAGCGGCTGCCTATGATATGCATCCACAGAGTATGGTCGAACCAAAGCTTGGAAAAGCCAGGAGCCAATGAGGTTCGGGGCAACACAACTTTGTGTGTCGCGAGATATCAGTTGCTCGCGTGCGAATCAGAATTCACTAAAACCCAAGACTATTCGAACGTACCGTTCTCGTACCGCGTCCATCCGTTTTTCGGGTAGCTCGTAGAGTCTTTCGGGAGCATCAAGCAAATCGTCGATTTCATGTACCGTGCCGCTCTCGTACTGCTCAGGCTCTAAAGCAGGGAACGTAACTAGGACCGGTGAGTCGTCGTGCCAGAAGATCCAGGTTCCATCGTCGAACGAGACGCAGCACATCACCATCGTGGTAGAGTCGGGTATGCGAGAACAACGTACTCACGACACTTGACGGACTAATTGCTCGCAACGAAGCCGGAAACGAGGGTGATCCGCCGTCACTGATTGTAGATATAGAGACTTTACACGCACTGGCCCGGTCGGAGCGGTTTGGCGAAGCGGGAAAATCTTTCGGATTTTTTCGGTCTTGTCTGTTGAAGCCCCTCTGTAGGCTGGTATGATTGCCACTCCAGTGGTGAGCGCCATCACTGCCGGATTGGGAGAGGGCCCCATTATTAGATCTACAACAAGGAGAAGCGAGGTGATGCGAACGATTCAATTGGCGGTGGCGTGCATGGCGGTGCTGGTCGCCACGGCGGGGCAGGTGCAGGCGGGGATTATTAACACCAATGGGGATTTCGAAACGGGGCTGGCAGGCTGGACTGTCACCGGCGGTTCTAGTCTCAATGGAATCGCCACGACTGGATCCCCAACGGGGAATAACAACACTTCTATCTTTACGAATTTTCCTGCAGCGCCGACGGGGGACAATTTCGCATATCAAACTTGGAACGCAGGGAACGCTTACCAACTGACACAGAATTTCGTCGTTCCAGCCGCTTCAACTTATGCTCTTTCGTTTGACGTGATCTGGGATTACAACGGTGAAGGGGGGTGGGAATATTTGGGTCCAGTCCTTCTTACTGATCAGACACTGGTTGTGGACATCGTGCTTAACGGTACGCCATTCACGAACATCAGCGTCGCCAACGTGGTTGCGACCGGTCTCGCCGTTGGTACGGGGGGCGAGCCCTTCGATTCGGGAGGTTGGCGGTCGTACAACGTCGACGTTACCGGCAACCTAGCCCCGCTCGTAGGCCAAACGCTCACGTTACGATATGTTGGGGCAGTGACTCACAGTTTTTCAACATTCGCAGTGGATAACTTGTTTTTGGATGCGACTTCTACGGCAGCAGTCCCCGAACCCTCATCTCTCGCATTGTTCGGTATTGGTGCGTGTGTGGCGGGTGTTGGGGCCGCTAGTCGTCGACGACGTGAGAAGTTCCAAGAGGCCACGGCGTAACCTGACCTACAGAACTAGCAGGCAATCAATGCGGGCGACCATCACGGTCGTCCGTTTTTCTTTGCTGCAGTGGAAAACTTCGGCAGCACCGGACGTACCTGCGGCTTTGCCGGCTTCACGGCCTGCGTGAGCGGGTTGTGGTAGGGCGGTGTTTTCGGTTTGGGCTGCGGCAACTTCGACAGACCTTCCACGGCCTTGCCGTCGTTCAGCCACAACCCTTCCCGAATCGCCAGCCATTCTTGAAACGTCATGATGTTCATGTCTGTATTTACGCTGGCGGTCATAAAAACGGAGCAGGCCAGCCCCCTCGAAACATGCCAACACCATGCCTACACCGGTCTCTAAGGTGTTGCTGTTGCTGGCGTTTGTGGAGAAACGGGTTCGGGGCGGACCACGGGGGAAATTGGCTTACAAACCCGGCTAATAATGGGCAGGGCCGACGCCACCACGTTCTGGCGGTGGTGACGTGCGAGCGGCCATGATGGCGTCGGCTCTCCAAGTGATCCCGGCGTTGAAGAAACGTTAAAGCTGTTACCGCATAGCAATCGTGGCACGTGTGATTCGAGTGCAGCCACGATCCGCTAAATTTTTGGCCGATTGGTGTCACTAATACTAGGGGAGACTTAGCTCTTCCAGCACTCCAATTTGGAGTCCACAGCCCCGTCTTCCGGTCATCTCATTACGAGATTTCCGGAGGGCGGGGCTTTTTTCGTTTTCACCCCCTTTCGCCAATAGAGGTCCGTATGACCACAGCTTTGATTGCGACAAGCAGCGTGTTGGTTGTGCTCATCACCCTGGCTTGGGCTAAAAAGTTTCGTCTCAGGCGTGCTCTGCAGTCGCTCTTGGCCCGAGTTTTTAACCAATGGAGAAATGACGATGAATCGCGTGATCCAGATTCGACCAATCGCTATGTGCCTGACACTGGCGATCCTCGGCGTCGTAGCCTGCCCAGACCAGGAGTGGCGGGCAATTTTTTCCCTGGCTCGATACGGAGGTCTCCGTTGCCCTTCGGAAGTTCTTCGGCTCCGGTGGTCGGATATCAACTGGGAGCGTGGCCGGTTCAAGATTCATGCTACGAAGACGAAACGAGCGGGGAAAGGTGAACGCGGCGCCCCTTTGTTCCCGGAGCTTCGAGTCGAGTTAGAGGATCTTGCGGATATCCGTCAGCCGGGCGTCGATGTGCCAGCGACTGACTACGTGATTAATCGGTACCGTCATACGGAGCAGAATCTGAGGTCGCAGCTGCACCGAATCGCTGACCTGGCCGGTGTGGAGAGGTGGCCCAAGCCATTCATGTGTTTGCGTTCGACGCGGCGGACGGAGCTGGAACGTTCTGGTCGATTTGCCAACCACGTCCTAAACGACTGGTTCGGCCACAGTGGTGCGATTGCGGAGACGCATTATCTGCAAACGGCCGAAGAGGACTTCGATTTGGCCGGGGACCTACTGGGGATCCCATTGGGGGATCCATCACAACGTAGTCAGGAGCCCCCTAGAGAAGTCGCAAAACGAAAAAAGCCCGGTAAAACCGGCTTTTGACGATTGCTGATGGTTGTGGAGGACCACAAAAGTACACCCCCGAGGACTCCCTGCCATTTCTGCCAAGTTCTTTGCTAGAAAGGGTTTAGGGAGTATGTGATTTTCGCAAGTCACCCCATAAGTCGCCCCACATTGCTGTTATTCGGCGTTAACTGTTTCGTCAAAACCCATTCAGCAAGCGAGCCTGTCCCCGCCTTGCGATGGAGGGTTGAAATATTTCCAGGGTTGGTTCATAGGACACAGATGCGGCGACTCAGTGATGGAAGGCGTCTCCAGTCCACCCAGTCGCCTAACCGCACTCGCCCATTTGGTAGTACACATCGCTCGCCGACAGCCAGGGCTGGGCAGCGATCTCAACAATCATCCGGTTTCAATCGTCTTTATCAGCAAGCTCAACTCGCTTTGCCGAATGACCATCGAACGTGAAATGAGGGCATTCTCAGCCATCGAGAAAATCGCTGAAGGTGAATCCGTCGAATTCGATGTGCTCCCGATCTGACACCCGCTTGTTCCATATCAACAGCAATACAACTTTTGGAATGGAGCATCGGGCAATCTACATGAACACCAACTGACCGGGGTTTCCGACCGACGCATAGACGGGCATGAACATAATGACGTTTCAAGAATGGCTGGCGATTCTGGAAGGGTTGTGGCTGAACGACGGCAAGGCCGTGGAAGGTCTGTCGAAGTTGCCCCAGCCCAAACCGAAGAAACCGCCCCAACGCAAGCCGTGAAGGCGGCCAAGCCGCAGGTGCGTCCGGTGCTGCTGAAATTTTCCATCGCACCATTGAAAACGGGCGACCGTAATGGTCGCCCGCTTTGATTGCCTGTTGTGTCGGCTAGATTAGGCCGTGGTTTCTTGCTGTTTTTCACGTCGGCGGCGACGGGCGGCACCGGCACCAGCGACACACGCACCAAACCCGAACAAAGCGAGCGAAGAGGGTTCAGGAACAGGCGAGATGCCCGATTCCGAAAACGTCGCTGTAAAAGCTAGATCCCCAAAGTTGCCATTAGATGACCACCCTTGTGTGTCCCAAGTGCCTGCCGTATTACCGTTATTTTGCCAAAAAAAGCTACCATCTGCATACACCGACTCGTCTAGCAGTGAACCTGCCGAAGCCGTACCGTTACTCCCATCAAAGAGGCCGGTCGCACTAACAAATGCAATGTAATCATTGCCAGACGTAAGTTGCAATCCGCCTGTATTGAAAGTGAACGCTTCCATGCCGCCAAACCCGCCATTGTTGCTTGTTGAAACTGCTGCACTTTGGTAAAGCACGGACCCCGTCGCTCGAGTCGTTCCGGCATCCCAATCCATGACGTAAAAAGCAAAATCTACGAAATCGGGATCCTGAGAATCGTTCAGGAAAAAGGTCCAGCTATCTAGAACGTCATCCGAGCCAGACACGAGGAATGTCTGCCCATAGGTGGCGGAATTTAGTTCTCCGAAAGAACTAATGCTACTAGTTCCATCCCATGTCGTAGTGGTAGTGATTATCCCCGCCTGCACCTGCCCCGCCGTGAAGGCCAGCATTGCCACGCACGCCACCGCCAATTGAATTGTTCGCATCATCTCGCTTCTCCTTGTTGTAGGTCTAGGAAGTTGGCCCGCTCCAGATCCGGCACCGGTGGCGTCCACTACTGGAGAGGTACTTTACCATGCGTGGGGGGGGGGCAATAGTCACAAGCGGAAAATTCGAAAGATACTCCCGCCTCGCAAAACCGGTCCAACAGCAGAGAAAAGTGAAGAGACTCTAGCCGAGGAGTCGGCAACGAAGCTACGGCACGGCGAGGGGCTGCCCGATGAAGGCGATTTTCAACCTGTTTCTGTTTACTGGCTGCCGAGTCAGTGATTTAGTGGGAATGGAATTGAATGATCTGATGATCGGGGTGAGAAGCGGCACGGCTGTCTTCAGGCAAGGCAAAGGAAACAAGCAACGCTCAGTCCCGTTGCCAATTCTCGCTCGTCAAGGCTTGCACGCCTATCTCGATATCCGGCCACCGGTTGATGCGGATCGAGTGTTTGTTGGTGACCGCATCGAGCACGGTGAATCGACGGAGTATGAAGTCATTCCGTTGTAATTAACACCCGCTTGATATTCGTCGCAGTCGGCTTCCACGGAACACTTCGTTCCAACCGCCTGCGACGAAAAAACAAGCGAGAACAAAAATGAAAACCAGTTGTATTCGATCAGGACAAGTTGAGGTCGGAATCATCTCCCACGAAGGAAACCAGTTTGCCGCCATCGGAGCAAGTGTTGTCGGTCGCAGTTTCACCGCCTACACTAAATCAACTAGGGGTAAAATCCATCTCACATCGTGGTGCGGCAAAACGATTCTTGCCTGTCGATCCGAAGTCGTTCAGCGGTTCTCGGACGGCTCAATGGCATTGTTGTTCCGACTTACCGCAAATCGATTCATCGTTGGTTATGCACTCGCTGACGATGGAATGCTCTTCCGTGGCGAATTGATACGTCACAGGGATGAAGACGACGCTCGATACCATGCAGATCAATTATCTGATCATTTCGCCCAGCTTGATGCGGACGATGAGGAAGCGTTCGCCATCAGCGAGGACGGATAACACCCGCTTGATCGACATCAACAGCAATCCAACCATTTGTAATGGAGCAAGCGATGAGCGAGATCAAAGCATCAGGCAACCTGCATGGCCACGACCTGACCGACATCCCGGTACTGAATCCCGGTGACTGGTTTGGCAAAACGTGGTTGATCGAAATCGGTGGAAGCTATTCGTCATTGTATCTGATCATCGAAGCCAACAGCATGAGCGATGCAATCGATGAATTGGCGGACAGCGAGAAACACGGGCACCACATCGTCGTGGAGGACGAGTATCTCGGCGACTATCCCGAGGAGGACCGCCACTATGGCCACAGTGGCTAGGTGTTGGATCTCGATCATCTGATGGCATACGGCCAAGAGGGGAGCGAAACACCATTTCTGTGTCGCTATCACGGCGACGGACTACCCGATGAAGGAGTTCTCCCCACCGAGTTTGAGCACGTCGATGCGGATTAACACCCGCTTGTTGGTTGTTAGGCAACCCAACCTGAAAGGGAGACAAGAAGTCCCCACGGTTGCTACTTGAAGTTGGCGAGAACAAATCTTCGGTTCAACGCCTGCGGTAGTCGAGCCGGATGCTTCAGGTAGGGAATTAGCTTCAATAGTTCTTCTTTGGGGATCTTCAATGAATCTCGAAGAACCACCCAACTGACATTCTCGTCGTAATTCGGCGTGGTAAGTGAGCCCTCGTAGCGATAGTAGTGTTCCCTATTATCTGGAAGCCATTCCAGCGGATTCGTTGCAATCACTGGTTCAGGATCTTCGTCTTTGGATTCGAAGTAAGCACGCATCTTCGGAACGAGTGTCGGCACTGAAGCCGTTTTCCCTCCAGCCTCAATGAATATGCCGAGCACTGCACGAGTACCGTCGTCAATGTTCTGATGCACAACGTGTAGTTCCAGCGTCTGCTGAACGTCGTCAACCCAATGCTCGCTGGGGTGGTGGAAATGGAACTGAACAAGGTGGAATCGTTTCCGGTCCAATTCAATGTACTGCCTCTGGTCAGCACTGAAGACAACTGTAACACCGTGTTCGTCGTCGATCGTTCCGGCAGCGGATTTCTTCCACCTAATGGCAAGCTTGTTCTTGCCGAAGTCAGTGTGGACTGCGTTTGTCAAATTGATCGGTGATTGTTGTGACTGGCTCATGCTTGTTCCTGATCGAAATGTGATTCGGTAGAGAATTATTTTAGCAAACTGGTTCGAGGGTCACAGCAATCAGTTGTTGCAGTAACCACTTGCCGCTCAATTCGAGTAACACCCGCTTCCTTGTAGTTAAGCAACGCAACTCACAAGGGAGAATAAAGATGGGCTGGCTTTTTCGAGAAGACATCACTCACAAAGAACTGATCGCCGAACGAACTGATTCTTGGGAGCGGCAATCGGGTGATACAAGCGTTTAATCCGAATGCTTGGCAAAAAGCATCGCATTTAGTGCAACCGTCAGCCCGTGCTGTCTGCGTCTTCATGACGGCCAATGTTTCATCCTATGTGAATGAGAGTTCCGCATCGCAGTAGCCGTCTTCATCGCTACCACTGGAAAAGTAAAGTGTAACATCGCCATCGGAACTTATTTTCATCGGTATCCCACCCCATTTGAACGCTGACTTTGCGGCGGTGGTCCGTGCTCCAATACAGTCTCCGGCATCTGGGTGAGTATTGATAACAGCACCAACTGCCAGTACCGATTGGGCGTCGAAGACTACGGCACCGTCAATACTAGCCAATTCACTCAGGAGCCTGCGATGCTTACTTCCAGTTCCAAGGGTTTTTCCAAGCTGCACTCCTGGAATGCTCCCCAAAACCTGATCCAGGTGCTATGAAAGTCTAGAACCAATTTCGGTAAAGGATTTTTCATGAGCAAGAAACGACGACGACATTCACCTGAACAGATCATTAAGAAGCTACGCGACGCCGACACGATGTTGGCGGCTGGAAAGAGCGTTGGCGAAGTGCTGCAATCCCTCCAGGTCAGTGAAGCGACACTGAGCCGCTGGCGAGCTCAGTACGGCGGGATGAAGAGCGAAGAAGCCAAGCGTCTGAAGACACTTGAGGAAGAAAACAATCGCCTCAAGAAGATCGTTGCCGACCAAACGCTGGACATCTCGATGCTCAAGGAAATCACCAAGGGAAACTAACAACCCCTCAATCTCGCCGCGATGCAGTCATCGAGCTTCAAGAGAAATTCTCAGTATCGGAGCGACGTGCCTGCCGGGTGCGAGACCAACCGCGGTCGAGTCAGCGATTTGAGGGGAAACCCAAGGATGAAGACCAGCGACTGACGAAGCAATTCTTGAATTCGTTCGGCAACGCCTGCGTTTCGGTTACCGACTGATTTGCCAAGCTCTGCGCCGCGAAGGTGAGACATCGAACATGAAGAAGATGTACCGACTTTGGAGAGCTGCTGGCTTGAAAGTGTCACAAAACGCTGTAAAAAGCGTGCTGCGGGTGTTCGTGGCAATGCTTGCGATGTTCAAGCGGCGTCTTTCATTCACGACGTTTGGACGTGGGACTTCGTTCAATCGTCGACTCTTAATGGACGGGCAATTCGTTTCCTGAACATTGTCGACGAGTACACACGTCAGTGCCTGAGCATCAAAGTTGGGCGCAATATCACGAGCGAAGATGCGATTGATACGCTGGCAGAACTGTTTGCAGTGCATGGCGGAACAATCATTTCCGAACGCGTCCCTTCCGAGGGAAAACCGGCAGCGAACAGTGTCGGGTAACAGAAAGTCAGCGAAACGTCTTGTGACTGAAAAGCAGGTCAATGCGACCTCGGCCGGGGCCAAGCGACAGGGCGTGACGCTGGAACGTACGCTACACGATCGGTTTGGTGTTTCGGCACTCTCGGCACTGACGATCAGTGAGGTGTCAACGTTGATCGATGAGCTAAAAGGCAACCTGCAGTCAGCGTAGGCGTTCGATGCCCGACATCACTTCCAAACCAAAAGAAGTAAATCGGATGGAGGACAACTTCGTTGTTGTCCTCACGCTGCCATCTTCGAAGTAGCATTCACTGCACCAAGTCTCGCGTACCCAGCCGGATAGCATCCGGCTGGGCATCGCGGGCATTTTTTGGCTATCAGGACGGTGTTGCTGAACTAACTCGATCGAGTGCGGGATGGTCGATGCGGCACTCGTTTGCCTGCGGCGGTACCCGTCGGAATTGTGGAAAGCAAAGAACGTGAATCTGCTCCCGCCTTTGGTGTTTCCGGCATGTCTGCAAATGCGAGAAAACCTGACCATGAAGATTTTGCAGATTTCTTCGACAAACGGGGGGGCGAACACTTGATGCCCCTCTTGGGGTTGTGTACGCTGACCCATATGGTTGCGCGAATGCTCCTATTGATTTGCACGCTGATGCTTTGCCCGTCGCTGGCAAAGGCTGGGATAATGATCCGTTTGCAGCCAGGTCCGAGTATTTCGCAGGCAAGTGAGGCCATGTCCATTCCGGTCGTTGTTCCCCATGGCGATAGGGAGCATAGGGAACACATTCACCACGCCATTCCCACAGAGGGACTTGCTGCGTTTCCTTCACCCTCCATCGGTTCTGTCGTTTCGTTTGCGGCATTGGTTGGCGTTGCGACGCCACTGCCCATCGCTGAATTGCGGTGGCGTTTGGCAATCAGCGTCACTCGTCTGGCGCAAACCCCTCACTATCGCTCTCTCCTGAAACCTTCGTAGATGCTCAACGACTCTTTTCGGTGACAAGTCGTGGCATTGTTAGCCATGACCAAGACACGCGACTGTGCTGCGTGACTTCCAAGTTATTACTGACATCTACGACTCAACTAATCCTCGACACGAGGATGCTTTCAGGAAAACAAAATGAAACGATTTTTATTGACGATTGCGTGCTTGGCGATGTTGGTCGCTACGACGGGGCAAGTGCAGGCAGGGGTCATCACGTACACCAACAAAGCTGCCTTTCAGTTGGCTGCAGGAGCTACTGCCGTCGAGGATTTTACCGGGACCAGTGGTAATGCTATCGGTTTCGATAACGGCGATTTCAGCATCAGCATCGTGAACCAAAATTTGGGCTATGTTCCAGTCTTCTTTGGTGAGGAATTGCGATTGCAATTATGGAGGTTTGACACCGTGACCAATCTGACCTTTGCAGACCCAATACATGCGATTGGTTTCGACTGGCGGAATACCGACCCGACCAACGATCAAATAGAACTCATCATTGCCAGTGAAAATTTCGCTCAGACGTTTGGCCCAGCGCAACAATCGGGTTTCTTCGGCATTGTTTCCACAAACGCTTTCACTGTGGTAGGCCTGAGTGACACCGTCGGTAATGGCGGTGCACTGGGTTACGGTTACGTCGACAATATCGAGTACTCGTCGGCTGCTGCCGTCCCAGAACCAGCCTCCCTCGCCATCTTCGGCATCGGTGCGTTGGGCCTTGTCGTCTTCCGCAGACGCCGGAAGGTTAAATTGGATTTGCTTTAACCCCACAGTAACCCAACTAAACCAACATCGAACTTACTGACCAATGCGGACTGCATCCGCTCCTTGCTCTTTGAGCTGGTTCACACGTTCAACAAGCGGCTAAACGTCGGCGGGGCTATTTCAGGTAGCCCCGCCGTTTTCGTTTGGCAACCGAGTCGACGCATCGACACCACGCCAACGCTCGAAAACACGCTGTCACGAATCGACCACCTGTAACCGACAAACCACCGGCCCCAACGCCATAAGCTTTCGGCGAGAGGATGAAATTGAGGAGCGGTAAATTGGCGAGTTTAAACCGACCGCCAAGCGTACCGGTGGAATTCCTACACCCTTTGAACGCACTCTAAGGGAGCCTAGCCACATTCTGTCGAGTGCAACTACCTAGCCCTGATCCGTTCAGCTCTGGCGTTAGCCATCCTGATCCCAATTCGCCCTTCACTTCACCGGGACTGGGAACGAAGCCGACCTCCGAACTGACCTACTGGGGATCCCATTGGGGATCCCATCACAACGTAGTCAGGAGCCCCCTAGAGAAGTCACAAAACGAAAAAAGCCCGGTAAAACCGGGCTTATGACGATTGCTGATGGTTGTGGGGGACCACAAAAATACACCCCAGAGGATTCGAACCTCTAACCTTCGGTTCCGTAGACCGATGCTCTATCCAGTTGAGCTAGGGGTGCTTTTCTTCCGATTGCTCGGTTGATGGGTCAGAGTTTAGCAATCGATGTCTCGCTTGCAAAGACCCGGGACGCTCTCTTTTGGTTCACCTTGCCTTTTTTTCTTTTGGGCTTCGGCTCGCCGAGGGATCGCCCTCTGATGTTACGCTTTTCGGCTTTACCCTGCCCCCTTCTTTGACCCATTTGCTCGTTTCTGCTCGTTTCTTTTTTTGACCGCTTTCCCGATACTCGTTGCTTCGCCTCGCGATGCTCCGTTGCGGGACTAGGCTCGCTGCTTCTTTGCGATGGTTCTTTTCCTTTTGGTCTTTGGAGAATGCTGGAGGATGGTGGCTTGGTTGGTTTTGGGGCTCTGCTTGGTGCTCGATAGGTTGACCGTTCGTCTTGGTGCCCGTGTCGGCTCTTTGTCGTTTCTTTGCTTGGATGCTTCGTTGTCTACCGGATTGCGGAGTCTTGGTTGTTGCTTGGAAGTTTGCGGTGGATGCCCGGTTGTTGTGGTTGGCCGGTGTTGGCGCTGGCTATGGCGGCGAAACAGAGTGATAGCGATTCCAGGTTGTCTCGGGCTTCGATGGATGAGGGACGCTCTTCGCGGATCGCTGCTTGGAATTCTTGCATGGCGCCCCCAAATCCGTCGGGAAACCATTTCCCGGTTAACTTGGGGCTGAAGCTCCCTTGAGCGTCGGTGATGGTGACGGTCTGATTTTGTAGGTCGGGGCCGCTGCTGGTTGCGGTTGCTTGGTCTCCGACGATCAGCGTGCGGTCGCTTGGCCCGTGTCGGGTATAGGCGTCAAAGACCAACGTTGCCTGGGCGGTGTCGAACTGGATGGCGACGGTCGCTGCCAGCGGCGGTGCGATCGGCTGGTTGGGGACTCGGTTGACCGTCGCGTAGATTCGCTCGGCTTTTGCGGCTGGCAGCAAGCAGCGGACAATGTCGAACCAGTGGATTGCAAAATCATACAGAATCAAATGATGGATCCGCTCAAACGGTGTCCCTGCGACCCAGGTGTGGTCCCAGTGAACCGAGAGGTGTGCTGCATTTGGTATCCCCAGTCGCCCCTCGGCGACCGCTTTCCTCAAATATTGGAAATGGGGAGCGAAACGTCCGTTTTGATTGACGGCCAGGCGAACGCCCTGCTCTTCCGCTAGGTCGCAGAGCGCGGCTCCTTCGTCCAGATCAAGCACAAACGGCTTTTGGCTGAGGACGTGACGCCCGGCTTGCAGGCAGTCTCGAATGATCTGTGAGCGGCCCTCCGGATGCGTCGCGATGTCGACTACTTCTGTTGAGCCGTCCAGTAGCATCTGATGGTGGTCGGTGAAGATTTTTGCTGACGGGAAATACTTGTCCCTTAGGGCGGATGCTCGGTCGTAATGCCGATCGCTCAAGGCGACCACAGGCAGATCTGCCGCCCGATATGCGGACAGATGTTCATGGGCGATCGCGCCACATCCGACCAGTCCAATCGACAGGTTCTTCCCTAGGTAGGGGGGGCGGCTTTGCGATTTTGATGGCGGGAGGGGCAGCGGATGGCCTGCTGGAATTGGAGGAGGCAACGGCGAAGTTTAGCGGGGCGGGTTTCGCGTCGGATAATGCGAGTAGGAACGATCATTCCAACAGAAATAAATCATTTTAACGATTTAACGGGCGGTGATTAGGTAGGTGTTGTCGACACGGGTATCATGGATGTAGGCGTTCATTCGTACAGGATGGAAGTATCCAAACAAAGATTTAGAGTATTACTTGATTAGGGGGTTCGTGTTACGCTAGTTGGTACGGCTTTCCGTAAAGTAGTCCTGTCTGGGTAGTTTCTGAAGGCTAGATGGCGGATGATTTGGTAGAAAGACGATAGTTGAAGATGAATGGCGATTTCGGAACCAATAGGGATCGGAATCGCTCTAAACGTTGCGATAGCATTCTCTGCCACTGTTCGAGGTGTGCGAGAACGACTAAAACGACACGACATTCATTTGAAACAGCACCTTTCCCCCCATCTTGATCATGAAAACACCCTGTTAGAAGACCGCTTTTTAAGATCGGTTTTTCCAACGGAGTGATTTAAGTCGAGTGCTTGCGAAGAGAAGTTGAAGGATGAATTGCCAGTGCCTAACGGAGGTGACTGGATGGGCAGAAGCGAAAGTATAGAAGAAGAGTATCTAAGGCATTGGCGTTATGTCGCGAGTGCCGCACAGCCTACTTTGCTTGCCACAGCGGTGGCGGCGATCTAATCGAAATTTGTTAGAGGAGAATTGTCATGTCCACTCGTGTTCTGATTGTTGACGATCATGAAGTGGTTCGCGTTGGTTTAAAGCAAATCTTTCGCGAATCCGGTATTGAAGTTTGTGGCGAAGCGACATCGGCTGCTGAAGCCCTTGAGTTAGTCAAAACGTGCAATCCCGACGTCGTCCTGCTGGATATCCGTATGGAAGGGGGCGATGGCCTCAACACCTTGGGTCGGATAAAGCTTGATTTCCAAGAGCTTCCAATCCTGTTGTTTTCCGCTTACGACAACCCTACGTATGTTGCTCGAGCCGTTGCTCTGGGTGCTGCGGGCTATGTCGTCAAAGACTCTTCACGCGAGCGATTGCTTGAATGTGTCCAGACGGCTGCCAAAGGCGAATCGGCTTGGACTCGTGAAGAACTTCGTCGCGTCACCGGTGCTTTGGCGACTCCTCGTCTAGCCGGCGACATCGAAGTTCCGCTGACTCAGCGCGAAAGCGAAGTCCTGCGGCAAATGGCGCTTGGTCTGACGAACAAAGAAATCGCCAAGACCTTGGGCATCAGCTACGAGACTGTCAAAGAGCACGTTCAGCACATCCTGCGTAAGATCGGCGTGACCGATCGTACTCAAGCTGCTGTTTGGGCCGTTCGCAAGAACTTGTTCTAAGATCTCTTTACGCGGAACGTCGATTTCATACCGATCGACTGTTTCCGCTGATTAGCAGATAGAGGCATTTGTTGGGCCCGCGTCGCAGCACTACTGCGATAACGACCGGTTGTTGTTAGGATGTTCGCGAATCCATTTCTGTCGACTTTTGTGTCGTCGAACTGTCGCAAATATCCCTTTCAATCTGTGCGGAATCGCAATGCCACTGTCTGATCTTGTTGCTTACGATCTTGATTTTCAAAGCGAGTCGATCGAGTACCGAACCCCGATGAAGTTTGGGGGACGGGTCGTCGATGGCGTCGACCTGGTAACGGTCACCTGCAAAGCTGAAAACAGAGCTTCGAAGCGTGCCGTCGGTGGCGGTAGCATGACGATGGGCGTCGCTTGGGCTTGGCCTAGTCCTGCGATCGAGAGCGATCAAAAGCTGGCCGCCGTGCTTAGCTTGGCCAAAAAAATTGTTGAGAACGCTGCGACCGATGTCGTGAGTGGGCACCCGCTTGATATCTGTGTTGAGCTTGGGGAACGACGCGCCGGTCTGGCCGAACAAGTCCGTCAAGAATTCGGATTGTCGGAATCGATTCCGGAATTGGCAATCCTGATGGCGGCTTCCCCTCTGGAGGCGGCTCTGTTTGACGCTCACGGGAAAGCTTGTCAGACCAGTAGTTATCAATTGCTGGGGAAAGACCATCTGCCCAATGACCTTGGCGTCTACTTGGGATCTGATTTCCAAGGCTTGCGGTTGGATTCGTTTGTCAGTGCTGAGCCTCAGGCAAAGATGCCTCTCTATCATCTGGTTGGAGCCCTGGATCCTTTGGTCCCAAGCGAAGTTGAAAAGCCGGTTGGCGATCACTTGCCGGAGGACTTGGCCGCTTGGATCGAACGCGATGGTTTGTCGCATCTGAAGATCAAACTTTCTGGTGACGATTTGGACTGGGATGTTCGACGCGTTCTGGAAGTTAGCAAGGTTGCCGATCAGTCGACTCGAGGAGCGGCGGCCGAGTGGGCTTTCTCGCTTGATTTCAACGAGCGTTGCCAAGATGAGGCGTACGTGCTGGAGATGCTGGACCGCGTTGCTGGGACCGATGAAAAATCGCTTGAACGAGTTCAGTACATCGAGCAACCGACGCATCGCGATCTGCAGGCGCATCCAGAAAACACGATGCACCGCGTTGCCGAGCGACTGCCGGTTGTGATCGATGAGTCGCTGCTGGGATTGCCCAGTTTGATGTTGGCTCGAGAACAAGGATATAGCGGCGTGGCCCTGAAAGCCTGCAAAGGACACGCGGAAGCCCTGCTGATGGGGGCGGCGGCGCAGCACCTTGGGCTTTATCTGTGCGTCCAAGATTTAACCTGTGTCGGCATGTCGCTGCTGCATTCGGCTTCACTGGCGGCTCACATTCCAACGGTCGCCGCGATCGAGAGCAACGGACGGCAATATTGTCCCGCCGGCAACGACGCCTGGCGAGAACGTTTTCCTGGGATGTTTGACGTCCAAGGCGGCACGGTTCCCACAGCTTTGTTGAACGGGCCGGGACTGGGCTACTAGTCCGCCGAGATTCCCTTACGGCACTGCCTAAAGCGTCTGTAGCAGCGGAAAATCGCCAGTGACTGGCCGTTTCCGCTGCTGAGCCGAAGTTCTGGCGGCCAAGAAATCAAAGCCCTGTTTGGCGTTGCTCGCATTTAATCTTATGGCATAGCGTTTATAATGCCGGGATGAACTACTTTAGCCGACGATTAACGTCTTTGAGTTTTGCTTGGGTTTTAGGAGCCTTTGTGGCTGCCGGTCCCTGCCTTTCCGCTGAGATTGATTTCAATACTCAGATCCGCCCGATACTGGCTGCCAAGTGCTTCCATTGTCATGGTCCCGACGAAGGGGCGCGTGAAGCCGGTTTGCGGTTGGACACTCAGGAAGGGGCGTTCGAAGATCTGGGGGGCTACGCTGCGGTGGTCGGCGGAGATGCGGCGGCCAGCGAACTGTTGAAACGGGTGCGGAGCGAGGATCCGGATATCCGGATGCCGCCTCCTGATCAGGGGCCGGTTCTATCCCAGGAGGAACAGGCGGCTTTGGAAGCTTGGGTCCAACAGGGGGCGAAATACAAAACGCACTGGGCGTTTGAGCCGCCGGTCAAGTCGGAGGTTCCAAACGCGGTTGCCGATTTCTCGAAAGCACCTCGTGCATCGTCGGCGATCGATCATTTTGTCAGAGAGCGATTGCGTAACGTTTCTGAGCAACCGCCCTCACAGCTTGCTGATCGGTATACGTTGATTCGACGTTTGTCGCTTGATCTAACGGGATTGCCTCCAACGGTCGAGGAAGCGGACGCGTTTGCTGCCGATGATTCGCCGGTCGCTTATGAGCGGTTGGTGGATCGTTTGTTGGCTTCGCCAGCGTTCGCGGAACACGTTGGTCGCGACTGGCTGGATTTGGCTCGATACGCCGACACAAACGGTTATGAAAAAGACCGACCACGCACGATCTGGCCCTACCGAGATTGGGTGCTACAAGCGATCGCTGCAGACGAACCGTTTGATCGTTTTTCGATCGCTCAGCTGGCGGGTGACATGCTTCCAAACGCAACGGCTGAAGATCGTATCGCTACTGGGTTTCATCGAAACACGATGTTGAACGAAGAAGGTGGCATCGACCCACTTGAATACCGTTTCTATGCGATGGTCGATCGAGTCGCCACGACGGGGACGGTGTGGATGGGGCTGACCACCGGCTGTGCCCAATGTCATACGCACAAATACGATCCGATCACCCACACCGATTACTACGCGTTGATGGCGTTGCTGAACAATGCTGATGAACCGGAGATGGCGGTGGAAACCGAAGCGGTTGAAGCGGCCGAGGTCGCATTGCAAAAACAGATCGATGCGGAAGAGAATCGCTTGGTCAAACGTTATCTAACGAACCTGCCGCGGCCGACGGCTGATCCGAAACCGGTTGCAGCGGAGTCTTCCAAGGCGACGCCTGCCGAGAACGTTGAGGAATCGATCGCCAACGCTTTCCGGGGGTGGCTTGAAATTCAAATCAATGAGGCAGCGGAGTGGAGCAATCTGCGGCCTGAGCAGATGAAGTCAACGACGCCCTATTTTGAACGGCTGCCAGACGATTCGATTCTTGCCGGTGGAGACGTTAGCAAGCGAGATGTCTATGAGTTGGAGTTCAACCCAAAGGCTCCGGTCAGTGCGTTGCGATTGGAAGTTTTGCCCGATCCCTCGCTTCCGGCAAACGGCCCCGGCATGGCTTATTACGAAGGTCGCAAAGGGGATTTTTTCCTCAGCGAGTTCAAGGTGTTTTGGAATGGAAAGCCGATCGCGTTAGAGAATGCATCCCACGATTACGGCAAGATCAGTGTCGGTTCGGGAGACGCTGCAGCAAGTTCTGTTCTGGACGGCGAAGGTTCGACCGGTTGGTCGACGTCGGGGCGGGAAGGACAGGCAAGCCAATTAGTGGTCAATTTGAAAGAGCGGATTGATCCGGCCGCAGGCGAAAACGACGCGGAGAATCCTGCAACGCTCCGTATTGAAATGTTGTTCGAGCGTCACTTTGCGGCTCCCCTGGGACGCTTCCGAATTTCGGCGACCGATTCGGATCAAGCGATGGCGGCCACATCGATGCCGGTTGATTTACTGCAGCAGCTTGCCGGGATCGAATCAACCGAGGAGGCCGAAGCGTTGCCCGGCTATGCCGATTTGCAGCGATTGTTTTTGGATTCGTCCGACCTTCTGAAAGAACCACGCAAAAGATTGGATTCGCTGCGCCGGCAGGTCCCCACGCCGCCGCGGACGATGGTCTTTACCGAACGCCCTGCGGAGCACCCACGGGCGACCCATCGGCACCACCGCGGGGAATTTCTGCAGGTGAAGGAATTGGTGGAACCAGACATCCCCTCGTTGTTTGGAGGGTTAGGAGACGAACGCCCGCATAACCGCTTGGAACTGGCACGGTGGTTGGTCAGTGAAGAGAACCCGTTGGTGGCGCGAGTGATGGTCAATCGCATTTGGCGGTCTTTGCTGGGGAGTGGTTTCGTGCGAACCGACGGAGACTTCGGGACGCAATCGGAGCCGCCTTCGCACCCGGCACTGCTTGACTATCTGGCGATCGAGTGGATTGAAAATGGATGGTCCATGAAGTGGCTGTACCGTGAAATGGTGCTTAGCACAACGTACAGGCAGGCTTCGGAAAAAGATCCAGATTTTGATCCGACCAATCGTTGGCTTAGTCGCGGGCCACGTTTTCGGTTAGCTGCGGAGGCGATTCGCGATCAGAACCTGGCTATCAGCGGAACGATCAGCCGGCAATTTGGAGGCCCCAGCGTTTACCCGCCGCAGCCCGGATCGGTAACCGCGTTGGCATACGGAAGTGGCAAGTGGGAACCTTCGGTGGGAGCCGACCGGTATCGCCGGAGTCTGTATACCTTTCGCAAGCGGACGGCTCCGTTTGCCGCGTACACCGTGTTTGATGCACCGACGGGCGAAGCCTGTGCAGCACGTCGGCAGCGAAGCGATACGCCGCTGCAAGCGTTGACGTTGCTGAACGATGAAATGTTTTTGGAAACCGCACGTCAGCTGGCGGAGAAAACGGTCGCCGATGCGGGGGATGGAGCGGAAGCAACGTTGATCGCGACTCAGTTGTTCCGGCACGTTTTGATCCGGCCCGCCGAGAAAGCTGAGCAAGAGATGATGCTGGATTTCTACAACGACCAAATTGCCGCCAAGGTTTCTCCAGCTCAGGCGTGGTTCTTGTTGGCCAGGGCTCTGATGAATACCGACGAAGCCATCACCAAACCGTAAAACTTGCACTTGGAATTATTATGCAAATCGATTCATCGATTTCTCGACGCCAATTGTTTCAAACCTGTGGGGTTGGTGTTGGCAAAGTCGCTTTGGCTTCGCTTCTGATGAAAGGAAGTGCGGAGGCATCTAATGTGGACGTGCCCGCTTCGTTTGCGACGCCGCAGGCTCCGAAAGCGAAACGAGTGATCTACTTGTTTATGGCCGGGGCGCCTAGTCAGTTAGATCTGTTTGACTATAAACCGAAACTGCAGGAGCTGGCCGGACAGCCTTTGCCTCCGTCGGTGATCGATGGTCAACGGTATGCGTTCATCCAGCCCGATGCGGCTGTGTTGGCACCGCAGTTTCCTTTCGCAAAACATGGTCAATCGGGCGCCGAATTGTCGGACCGTCTGCCGCACTTGGCAAACATCGTCGATGACCTGGCCTTTGTCCGTAGCGTGCATACCGACCAGTTCAATCATGCGCCCGCACAGTTGTTGGTGAACACCGGCGGTCCGATTCCAGGACGTCCAGCGATGGGTTCTTGGTTGAGTTACGGGATCGGCAGCGAAGCGGATGACCTACCCGCGTTTGTTGTGCTGAATAGCGGTGGGGCGCTTAGTGGTGGCGCTTCGATGTGGAGCAGCGGGTTTTTGCCGTCGCAGCATCAAGGGGTTCCGTTCCGGTCCTCTGGTGATCCAATCTTACATGTGGGTAATCCAGAGGGCATCGATTCCCGGATGCAACGAAAGTCGCTGGATTTGATCGCCGATCTGAATCGCCGCCGGTACGAAGTGACAAAGGATCCAGAAATCGTCAGCCGGATCAACGCCTATGAAATGGCTTTTCGGATGCAGTCACGGGCTCCGGAGTTAATGGATTATTCGCAAGAGTCGGCCGAGACGCTTGAAATGTACGGCGCGGAGCCGGGGAATTCGGCGAAGGGATTTGCCAACCATTGCTTGTTGGCTCGTCGGATGGCGGAACGTGGCGTCCGTTTCATCCAGGTCTATCATGGCGGCTGGGATCACCATTCCAACGTCGCTGGCGGAGTGAAAGCTCAGTGTCAGCAAACCGATCAAGCGGCCGCTGCATTGGTTTCGGATTTGAAGCAGCGAGGATTGCTGGAAGATACGCTGGTGGTGTGGGGAGGCGAATTTGGGCGGACTCCGATGGTCGAGGCGAGCGCTGCACTGGGGCGAAGCCAAGGCCGGGACCATCATCCTCAGGCGTTCACAATGTGGTTCGCGGGGGGCGGCATCCGCCCCGGGCAAACAATCGGCGCAACGGATGAACTTGGTTTCCACGTGACCGAACGACCGGTTCATGTTCACGATATTCAAGCAACGATTCTGTATCAGTTGGGCATCGAACACGAGAAACTAACGTTCAACTTTGCAGGTCGCCCCTTCCGCTTGACCGATGTGCATGGCAAGGTCGTGAAAGAACTGGTCTAGGGGCAGCAGGAATAGCCCATTGTTGGGGCGACACGTTTTCTCCTTCGGAGACATGGGCGAATCGCATGTGTGGCCGGCGGCGGGTTATCATAGGCTCTGCCCCCGTTCGTCTAACTTGCATCGCCCTTTTCGCTCTTTGCTTCTTGCTGGTGCGGATGCTCTGAGGTTTCAAAATGTTTCCGTTCGATTTTGCTGCTTTGCTCGGTCGCTGTTGTGTTGGTGTTTTCTGTCTGCTGGCTCGCTGGACGTCGGTGGTTGTTCCGGTGTCGGTCGTCGTGGCGGTTCCGTTGGTCGGTGTATCGCGTCTTGTGGCTGAGGAAGTTTCACCCCCTAATGTGATTCTGATCATGGCTGACGATATCGGCCGTGAGTGCTTTGGCTGTTACGGCAGCGAGCAATATCGGACGCCGAATATCGACCGTTTGGCGAAGGAGGGAATGCGATTCGAGCATTGCTACTCTCAGCCTTTGTGTACGCCCAGCCGAGTCAAAATCATGACGGGGCTTTCTAACGTGCGAAACTATTCGGGGTTTTCAATCCTGAATCGCGATCAAAAGACCATCGGTCATCACATGCAGGAAGCGGGGTACCGAACGTTGGTCGCTGGCAAGTGGCAGTTGCTGGGGGCGAACCACTACAGCAAACAATTTCAGTTGAAGGGGACGTGGCCTGCCGAGGCGGGATTCGACCGATTCTGTTTATGGCAAGTCGATCAGCTGGGAGATCGCTACTGGCAACCGACGTTGAATGTGGACGGGAAAACGATCACCTACGGAAAGGACGATTATGGTCCGGACAAGGCAACCGACTTCATCGTCGATTTTATGGAATCGCATACCAAAGCCTCTAAGCAACCGTTCTTTGTTTATTATCCGATGATTCTGGTCCACAATCCCTTTGAACCGACACCCGATTCCGAGAGCCGAAACGCGAAAGGGAAGAAAAAGAATTTCGTGGACATGGTCGCTTATATGGACAAGCTGGTCGGCCGCATTGTCAAGAAGACCGAAGCGTTGGGGGTGGCTGACAATACGGTCATCTTGTTTACCGCCGACAATGGTACGCACACTGCGATTCAGTCGGAGTATCTCGGGAAATCTTTTCGGGGTGGAAAAGGAAAGACGACCGACGCGGGGACTCGCGAGCCCCTCGTTGCCTATTGGCCCAATAAGATCGCCGCCAACGTCGTGAACGAGGACCTTGTCGATTTCTCGGATTTCTTGCCGACCTTGCTCGATTTATCCGGCCGTCCGCAACTCGCTGGAGCAGACGGGTATAGTTTTTGGCCACAGTTGATGGGTGAACCTGGTAAGCCTCGTCAGTCGGTTTACTGTTACTACTGTCCTCGGCCTGAAAAGTCTGAACCGGTGCGGTTTGCACGGGATCAGCGGTGGAAGCTGTACGGAGACGGACGGTTCTTCGATGTCAAGAACGATCCCAAAGAGAAAACTCCGATCACTGACTTCGAAGGAAGGCGAGCGGCACGGCAGGCCAAAGCCAAGTTGTCCGCCGCGATTCAAGCGATGCCAGCGGAGGGGCAGCGGTTATTGCAGTTCGCTGAATAGCAAAGCCGGTTCTCAGTCGATAGCGAAACCGTAGAATGCCCGTTCATCGTCTGTCACTACGACCATTGGAAGCACTCGGCGCCGAACATGAAATTTCACTTTGCACTTTTGTTGACGCTGTTGTTTGCTCCGATCGCGAAGGGGAGTACCACGACGTGGGATGGGAAACATTCGACCGAGAATATCGATGTAACGGTCGTCTATTTTGTGCCCGAAGATCGGACGCCGCTTCCGGATTGGCGAGATCGCGTCGACTATTTCTGTAACCGGATCGAACAGTTCCATAAACGTGAGTTCGGGGATCAGTCGACCATGAAGACTCATGTTCATCCCGAACCGTTTGTTTCCGCTGCACAGACCTCCAGTCTCAGAGAAGGGGATGCCAATGCGATCTTCTTTCGGACTTTGGGGGAAGTCGATGCAGGATTGAAATTTGTGAAGGATCAGAACGGTCATTTCCGGATTCTGTTGGTGCTAAGCGATATCAATTGGCAACCCCTGGATGATTTCTATCGGTTGAAACCGGATGGCGAAAAGGGCTGGGTCATGGATGGGAACTTGAACAGGGGGCAACACTTCCCTGGCGCCGCAGCGGGTGGATCACGAGCGACCTACTTGGCCCGTCGAGGGGTGGGCTGGGGATTGGTTAGCGGTGATGGTTGGCGAGTCCCTTGCCGCGGCAGTGATTGTGTTGTCTATCACGAAGGATGCGGACACACTGTAGGGCTTCCTCATCCAGAACCGGGGAACGGGTCGGTGATGAGTCAGGGGCAGTACCGTGGCTGGATCAATGAATCCTCGCTGGACAAAGAGCAGAAGTCACGCATGGGGTGGCATCCCGTGGAGACTGACCCCGATCTCCAGGAGGTTCTTTTTTCCAGCTTCACCGCGTTGCCAAATCCGATGGTCCCCAAGCCTGGGCAGGAGGTGCAGCTGGATCTGAATTGGCCCGCTGACGTCGATGTGAAATCGGTGCGGGTTCGTCTTCAGACCGCGATCGACGGGGCGTGGGTCGAATGTCAGCAAGTGGCAAGCGAAGGTACCCCTGCGAAGGTTCGGCTGGGGAGCTTTGACCGCCTGACTCCTGTTAGTTATCGAATCGACGTCGTGTTAGAAACCGGAGAGACCGCGGAACTGTGGGGCTATTTTCAGGTTCGCAGCGATCCTGAGCAAGCTCCGCTTCCGGCGAATTTGTCGATCGACCTTCGGCCAGAAAACAATGATACAGGAACTCTCTCTGCCGTCGCGTCTCCGTAGCGTGTTGAAGAGATCGATCTGCTGAAACAAGTTCAGCCTAAAACGGATTGGAAGGTCGGAGAGTGGTCGCTCAACGATGGACGTTTGCAAAGTCCGAAGGCCTTCGGGGCCAGGATCGAATTGCCCTACGAACCAAAAGGTGACGATCGCCTTTGCCTTATCGTGGAGCCGATCGATCCACCGCAAGGACTGCTTCTAGGTCAGAATGTTGAAGGCAACCGCGTGGCGGCATTGCTGCAGTATGTTACCGGAGACCAAGTCCGCAGCGATCTAGAAAATGTCGATGGGCAGAACGTTGGAAACCGGACAACCGTATCGGGGAGTGTTTTTAAACAGGGGCGGCTGTCGCAGGTGATTGTGACCGTGCGAAAAGATAGTCTACACGTTGACGTGGCTGGGCAACGAATCCTCACATGGGAGGGAGCTGCAGATCGTCAATCGCTGGGGTTGTGCGATAAATAAGTAGTGAGTGTGGCAGGGAGAAAAGGCCCCATGCCAGCTTGCCTGGCATGAAGCCAAGATTTGAAATTAGTTCGCATGGCTCTAGAAAAACGCCTCCCGTTCGGATTGCCGCTTTCAGCGGCAATCCGAACGGGAAGCGAAAACCGTGGGGACAACCACCTCTAATTTCAAATCTTGCGTTCCTGTCGGGTAAACCGACGAGGGGACGTGGCGCTTGGATGTCTGGGCAGGTGCCAGCTGCTGTCAAACCGTCAACTTATATATCGCACATCCCGAGCGATTATTGGAACACGCGAGACAACAGCAAGCTTTCCGTTGGTGCCTCCGATTGCCGATACCGATTCCATCGCATCAGCGTCGCGCCCCTGGATTAGAGAACTGCGATACGTAGGTTGGGCTGTTAGCCTGAAGCCCTGTTCTTCTACTCTGCACTCCATTCGCATCCCGTCGTAAAACGGGTAGTCGATTTAAGGTGTAGCTTTTCGCTCGGGACGTGAAACTTATAGGTGACGATTTCAACCCTGCCGATCTGAGTCTGAGTGCAGTGCTTTTAGCCCAGCGGGCGACAGACAAGGATGGTTCTGTCGCCCGCTGGGCTTTCCTTTTCGCGATCCCCACTCCGGCGGCTGACGCCGCCGGCAAGTATCTGCCGCCCTCCGGGCTATGTGTTCACTCGGCCCCAGCTAGACTCGTCACCTGCTGCAAACCCTTCATTTGTAAATTTCACGTCCCCAGCGAAAGTAGCTTGAAGTGAGCGTTCTTTCACGTCCCGAGCGAAAGGCGACAATCAGTAGATCGGCAGCGACGAAAACGATCGACAGCGACGTCCACGCGTCTCCCGCAATCCAAAGCAAACACCATTTGCTTCGGATTGGGGCGAGCGTGAATTTAGGAGCGAACTAAGCCAAATTAAAACCTGCAACAGGGAGCCTATTCCCAACCAATGGGTTGCGTCCAGACTTGTTGCTTTTGGTTTTTGAAGGAAGGGTTGACGGGAGCTTGGTCGCTGGTGACGACGGCTCGGACGTACAGTTCATCGCCGGTCAGTTTGTAACTAGCGTTCAGACCTTCAGCCGTTTTCAGCACCTTGCCAACTCGCTTTTCGGCGTCTGCGGGAGTCTCGTTCTCGGTTGGTTTTAAAGTCCCGATGAATTGGGTCTTGTAAGTTGCACCTTCTTGTGGGGCGATTTCCAGAGAGAGCGTTTTCGTATCGGCAGCGTAATCTAATTCTTTAAGCGTCACGCCACTGCTGGCGTAGAAATCGCCCGCCTTCATCGCTTTGATCAAATGCTCAGGTGAGAGGTACTTGCTTCGCACCATAACCCAACCACGTCCAGGACTAGCACCTTTGTGGCCGTTGTAGTTGTGGCTGTCGTCGGTTCCCAGTCCCATCAACGGTGGGACGTTTAGGTTTGTTCGGCGGATCGCGTTTGCAAGGTCCCACATTCGTTCGATGCTAGGGTGATCTTCGTCGCCTTCGTGGTGAACGCCTGGATGTCCGTTGTAGACTTCGAAAAAACGTTCCGACACGACAGCCGCCAGATCATCGGCGGTGATTGCGTAGTGAAAGTTTGGATGATTGATGTGAGGCAGGACGTGACGACCATGCGATTTTTCATGCGCCAAGATGGCTCGCAGGTTGTTCTGCATCACTTCGCGAACGGTATCACCACCAGCAGGCGGGATCGCTTCGGCGATATTGGTCGCATTGATATGAACCGGTTTGCCCTCGGCGCCGTCGCTGATTTCTTCCGCAGGGATGAGGATAAATTTCTTGTGGGTTTCAAGCTGTGAGCGGAATTCGTCCAGTGGCTTTAAACGGACTTCGAATTTGGGAGTTCCTGCTTCGCCGCGGGTTTCTACCCAACTGTCGCCAAAACGGTTTTGGTAACGGTCTAAAATCTCCGCGTCACTTCGGGCGACAATTTTGTCAAACGGCATCCAACGCTGCCCCTCAGCCAGTACGTTGTGATCGGTAAGAGCGAGGAAGTTGTAGTCTTGCTGGCGGTACCAGTCGGCGATCATTTCCGGGAAATCATTTCCGTCGCTCCATAATGAATGGGTGTGGATGTTTCCTTTCCACCAACGAGCCGGCGGGTCGTTTTCTTCGCCGCGGGCGAAGGTTGCGGGCAAAAGTGCCGTCGCTGTCAACAGAAGAAAAAGGGGCAGGGGAAGTGACTTCTTCATCGGGTGGGATCTCGCAGAAAACAAGGTGAGGGCTTCCCTGGCAAAACCAGTGGGGAGACCAATTTAGCAGACCGCGAAACGCTTAGGGGAAAAACGGGCAGACTTCATCAAGACTTAAAAGAAGCCGCAAGAACTTGCCCTGTTCCCGATTCGGTCACCTTGGATATTTGTTCAGGGGTTCCCGATGCGACCACCCTACCCCCTTGTGCTGCGGCCCCAGGGCCCAGATCAATGATATGGTCTGCCCCCAGCATCAGCTGAACGTTGTGTTCGACAATCACCAGTGAGTGCCCATCTTCAAGGAGTGCCGCGAAACAATCTTGCAACTGGACGATGTCGGCGAAGTGCAAACCGGTCGTTGGTTCGTCCAACAGAAATAGCGTTCGCCGCCGTCGGGCTCCGGTCAGGAAGGCGGCCAGTTTCAGACGTTGGGCTTCGCCGGACGATAACGTGGTAGCCCGCTGTCCTAGACCGATGTATCCGAGTCCGACATCGATCAGACGTTGCAGTTTCGCTTGGACTTTTGGTTGTCCGCGAAAAAAGGAATGAGCGGATCGGACGGTCATCGCCAAGACTTCGGCAATGGTGCGATCACGGTAGCGGACCTGCAGGACTTCGCGTCGATACCGTGTCCCCTGGCAATCGGGACAGACCACCGATATGTCCGCCAAAAATTGCATGTCGATTTGCAGAACTCCGTCCCCTTCACAACGCGGGCAGCGGCCTGCATCACTATTAAAACTAAAGTGCCCGGCGGCAAAATTCCGCGTCCGGGCTTCAACGGTTTCCGCAAAAACGGTTCGAATTGGATCAAACGCTTTGACATAGGTGACCGGAATGCTGCGAGCACTGCGGCTGATCGGTGCTTGATCGATCAGGACGACATCATCGATTTGCCCAGCACCTACGACATCGCTGTACTCCAGAGTTTCGGGAACTTTCTTTTGTTTCTTGCGACAGAGGGCTCCGTAAAGTGTGTCGTGCACCAGCGAACTTTTTCCACTGCCAGAGACTCCGGTGACCAAGCAGAGGACCCCCAGTGGGAAAGTGACATCGATGTTTTGCAGGTTGTGCCCCTTTGCTCCCTTTAATGTGATCGATCCCTTTGCGGACCGCCGAGTCGATTCATCGGGGACGTAGCCGCGGCGTCCGGTCAAATAGTCTGCCGTCAGACTGTCGGCGTCGGCCAATAGTTCTTGGGGAGTTCCTTCGAACAGGCATTCGCCTCCGCTGACGCCTGCTTGCGGTCCAAATTCTACGACCCAGTCCGCGGTTCGAATCAGGGTTTCGTCGTGTTCCACGGCGATCACGGTATTACCGCGTTCGCGAAGCGCAGTGATCGAATGGACCAGTCGGTCGACATCGATGGGATGCAGGCCTGCGGTTGGTTCGTCCAAGACATAGAGCATGTTGACCAAACTACTACCCAGGGCACTGGTCAAAGCGACTCGCTGCGATTCGCCGCCGGACAACGTGCGGAGCGTGCGATTTAGTTGAAGGTATCCCAGCCCGACGTCTTGAAGGTACCCCAAGCGGTTTCCAATCTGTCGAAGGATTTCTGCGGTGATCGCCTTCTTCTGTTCTTGGAAATCCAATTCGGAAAGGGCCTGCGCAGCGGCGTCAACTTGAAGGGCGGTCCATTCGGCAAAGTTCTTGCCCTGGACGCGGTATGCTAAAGCTTCGGGCCGGAGTCGTTGACCGTCGCATTCGCGGCACTTTGAATAGCTTCGGTATCGTGACAAGAAGACCCGAACGTGAAGTTTATATTTCTTGCGTTCCAGCCAAGCAAAAAATCCATCCAGGCCTCCGAAATCTCGTTCGGGGACTCCCTTTTGGATGATTGCGATCGCTTTCTTGGAGAGTTTGGAATAAGGGACATCGACGGGAATTTTGTAGTCGTCGGCCAGTTCCAGTAGTTCGTGCAGTTCATGGTTGTAGGAAGGGCTGTTCCAGACGGCGATGGCTCCTTCGCGGATGGTCTTTGTTGGATCGGGAACTACTAATCCCATGTCGACATCCACTTGGTCTCCGAACCCTTCGCAAAGCGGGCAAGCACCCAGCGGGTTGTTGAAACTGAATAGGCTGGGCTGCGGTGGTGGGTAATCGATTTGGCAGGCATCACACCGGTGTTGATACGAGTAATCGAACCGGAGCCATTGGCGGCCATCTAGTTGGAGTGCCGCCGAAGACCCAGGAAGCGGCGTTTCACTTGCCACCAAGGCGATGGCTTGGTTGTCGCCCGCTTGAAAAGCAGCTTCCAGCGATTCACTGGTGCGGAGGAGATCGCCGTCGCTGGTGACCCGGTCGACGATCATGATCCCTTCGATCCCCGATTTTGGAATCGCTTTAGCGATTTCGCTGCGGTCGTCTTCTGCAAGGTGAAACAGTCGATCCTTTAGGATGATCCGCACGTACCCTTGTTGCTGCAATCCGAGGAGGACTTCCGAAGCATGTTCACGGTTGTCCAGCTGGATTCGGAAACCCAACATCACTCGAGTTCGCGGCGGCAGTTTGGCAATTTCTGCTGCGGTCGATTGTGGGTCGTACGTGACCACGGGCTGATGGCAGCGGTAGCAGATCAAGCCCGCGATTTTGGCGAACAACAATCGGAGGTGATCGGCGACCTCGGTCGCAGTGGCAACGGTGCTACGATTGCCACGCGCGGCACCACTGCGGCTGACGGCGATGGCAGGTGGGAGACCGGTAATGGAATCGCAATCCGGTTTATCCAGGCGCTGCAGAAACTGCCGAGTGTAAGCGGAGAAGCTTTCGATGTACCGGCGTTGGCCTTCGGCATATAAAGTGTCCAGCGCCATACTGGTTTTGCCACTTCCCGAGCGACCGCAGAACGCGATGAGTTGATTTCGCGGAAGGTCTAGATCGACCTCTTTTAGATTGTGGACACGAACGCCACGTGCTTGGATGGATCGCGAATCGGAGCTGGAGACGATCGAAGGTTCAGAATTCAATATCGGTATCCGGAAGGGAATAATTCGATGATGCGAATGAAACCGAATTATCGACGGACGGTCTGGTTAAGACAACCGGAAGTTGTCATTCTATCCCCATACGGTTGTCCGTTTTCCCTCTTTGGGCCTGATCGATGAGTAATCCCAGCGGATCGAATCCCCCGCATAATCCGTACACAACCGAGCATAGCAGTGCACAGCCCTATGCGCCCAACGGCTCCCCGGCCTTCGTTCAGCCTTCCAATATTGTGCAGCAGGTATTGCCGTTTGGAATTTTATTGATGATTCACGGTGGGATCGTGCTCATGTTGGGATTTTGCGCCGCGATGTTTCCGGTGATCGCCCTTATTGCCCAGGTTGAGCCCGATGAAGAGATGTGGATG
The DNA here is from genome assembly GCF_007741495.1 of Roseimaritima multifibrata. Lineage (NCBI taxonomy): Bacteria > Pseudomonadati > Planctomycetota > Planctomycetia > Pirellulales > Pirellulaceae > Roseimaritima > Roseimaritima multifibrata. Next base: position 3,830,382 of record NZ_CP036262.1, on the reverse strand, counting down.
GTGGTTGGGGTTTATGGAGTGATTGCGTCGGGGCTGTTTTTAATTGGAACCTTGCAAATGCTTGCCGGATGGAAGGCGATCCAGTTCCGAAATCCGTTTTGGGTATACACTGGATTTGGTGCATTGTCGCTGGGCTTGTTCACCTGCTACTGCACGCCGACAAGTTTAGGGTTGCTGATTTGGGGAGTCATCTTGATGGTTCATAACGACGTTAAGTATGCGTTTGAACTGGGGAAAACGATGAATCGGACGGAGGTGCTGGCGGTGTTCGATCAAAGGCAGCAGTCATTCTCGCAACCGAATCGAGGTCAAGAAGTTCCGCCGCAAATTTAGTTGTGGAGGCACGAGTGGTTTCCAGTGCCCCTGCCGGACGGCTCGCGCCGTTCCGCTAGGAAGTTGGGGCCCGGCGATTTTTCTTAGCGGATCGGCGCAAGCCGACCGGCCAATCCGCGCGGTTTCCAATGCCCCTGCCGGACGGCTCGCGCCGTTCCGCTAGGAAGTTGGGGCCGGCGATTTTCTTAGCGGATCGGCGCAAGCCGACCGGCCAATCCGCGTGTTTTCCAATGCCCCCGCCGGACGGCTCGCGCCGTTCCGCTAGCAAGTTGGGGGCCGGCGATTTTCTTAGCGGATCGGCGCAAGCCGACCGGCCAATCCGCGCGGTTTCCAATGCCCTTGCCGGACGGCTCGCGCCGTTCCGCTAGGAAGTTGGGGGCCGGCGATTTTCTTAGCGGATCGGCGCAAGCCGACCGGCCAATCCGCGTGTTTTCCAATGCCCCTGCCGGACGGCTCGCGCCGTTCCGCTAGGAGAGAGGTAGAGATAGCGTTCACCCCCAACTGCTTAGGCGTTGATTTTGCCGTTGGGGCTGTGCAGGTTGAATAGCCCGAAGATCTCGTCTCGGTTTAAGCCACCGGAGCTTCGCGGGGCGTCGGTATCGGCGAAGATACTGTCGAACAGTTCTCGTTTCTGATCGAGTACTTTTGCGATCCGTTCTTCAATCGTGTTGACGGCCAGCATTCGCGTGATCGTGACCGCCCCTTTAACGCCGATCCGATGGGCTCGGTTGATCGCTTGATCTTCGACTGCGGGATTCCACCAGCGGTCGAACAGGAAGACGTACCGGCAGAACTGCAAGTTCAGGCCGACGCTGCCAGCGCCGTAGCTCATCAAGATCACTTTTTTACTCGGATCGTTCTTGAATTGATCGATCACTCCGTCGCGTTGTTTGTGCGGAATCCTGCCATGGTATTCCAAGGGGCCGAACGGCTGTAATGCGTCTCGCATCTTGTCGATGCTGCTGACCCATTGGCTAAAGACGATCGCCTTTTGACCACTTGCGGCGACCTCTTCCATGTCTGCAACCAAACGGTCCAGTTTCGCGCTGGTACCGGTCACTGGATCGAAATTGCAAATCTGTTTCAGTCGCAGCACCAATTCAAAGACGTGTTGAATCGTCAGGTCGGTTTCCATTTCTTCCAGCCGAATCACCCCTTCGTTTTCGGCCTTCTCGTAGGTCGCCCATTGTTGCGGCGTTAGTTGAAGCTCAGGGTCGCGGTAGAGTCGCGGAGGCATGTCGTCCATCACGACGTCTTTGGTTCGTCGCAGGATGTAGTCGCGAGCCGCTTTGCCGATGCAGGTCGGCTTCATGTCGCGGTTTAGGTATCCCGGCGAGAGGTATTCAAAAATCCCGACTAAGTCGTCCTGGCTGTTTTCTACGGGTGTCCCCGTCAGGGCCCAAGATCGAGTCCTTGAGATGGATCGAACGATCTGGCTGGTAGTGCTGTTTTGATTTTTGATCCGTTGGGCTTCGTCCAGCGTCACCAAATCGAAATGGACATCATCGCCCAGCACGATGTCGCGGTCTCGCATCAGTAGTTCGTAGTTGGCGACCTTGACGGGAACTTCGTTGCTGCGCCATTGCCAAGCCCGTTTGGCGGCGTTGCCTTCAATCGCAGCGATCGGAACTTCAGGAGCCCAAACGCTGAATTCACGGAGCCAGTTGGTGACCAGTGGTTTCGGACAAATAAGAAGGACGTTGCTGCATTCGCCACTGCAGAGGAGCATGCGGATCGTGCTGATCGCCTGCATCGTTTTCCCCAGCCCCATTTCGTCTGCCAAGATGGCCGCGTAACGGGGGAAGAGAAACGCAATCCCGTCCAGTTGGTATGGGAATGGTTCAAAGGGAAAGTTCAGTTGCCCGCTGCCGACCAGTTGTTCCAGCGGTGGCTGAAGCAAGTAATACAGACGGTCCTGCAGTTTGATCACATCGTTCGGCGGTTTGATCCGAGTGATTTTCGATTCGGACGTCTTCTTTTGTTTCTTCTTTGCAGGGTCTGGTTTGCTTTTGCTGGAATCGAACGCGGAAGCGCTGTTGGGTAGGTTCCATGCAGGCGATTCCGGAAACTGGAAACCCGTCGTTCGGATCGGCAACGCTTTTAAGCGGATTGGAAACCCACGAATCGGAATTTTGCCGAGGGTTAGGGTTGCGAAGCGGTCGGGGACCAAGCTGTTATCGGCGTACCATGACGTATCTACGTCGACTGAAATGCGTTCTGTAGCGGCAGCAGAAATCGCGTCGGAGTTTGAACCCGACGACATCGTGTGGGAGGAGGGAGCAGACGGTGCGGTAACTGGAGGCAACACGAGATTAAGAGGGCCTGTCACGGGAGGGGGCAAGGAGGATATTCAACGTCAAAAACCTTTCGCTCGATCTCTTTCGGGGATCGAGCGAAAGGTTCCTTCCGGTGGGGCGGCAAAAGCTAGGTCTGTTTTGCGGCGGCACCGGGTCATTTCTTTCGGTAGTCAACGCGGTTAGGCGGCGCGGGCTACCTGTTGTTGGGCTTCTTGAATCGCTTCACGAATACGTCCGAACGGTTCGATCAAATCGGGAAGGTCTGCAAATCGATCGACGATGGCCCGCATCGCTTCCGCTCGCTCCATGGCGACCCAGATTTCGGATCCGGCGATCGAGAGGGCTTCGTAGCCGGGAAGGTCGTCGGCGGTGATCGGGCCTTCTTCGCTGCAGGCAGCGTCCGATACAAGGCCGATCGGAGCGGGTAGGTGAACGTCTAGGTGCAGGCCTTCGGGTTGGTCACAGCAAATCAAAATTGGCTGAACACGGGCTTTGGGCAACAATGCACAGCCGATCGCCTCGCCGATAATGTGTTCTCGGAGAGTCGGTCCGAAGAGGATTTCGTGGGCGCGACTGGGACGAACCGGTAGGGTGCAATGAAATTCGAGCGGACGACCTGCAGCGTTCAGCATTAGGTACCCCCCCGTCCATCCCACACGTTCGCACTGCTGCACGGTGTAAAATCCAATAGCATCCGGCGGCGCGGCCATACAACTCCCTTGTCGATCGAAGCAAAATCATAGATCCCTGGAATGGACTTCGGCGTTCCGGTGGTGACGACTTTAACGACCTTGCGGGTTAGAGGCATAAACGCGGCAATATCTTGCTAGCGTCGGCAAAGAAACGAATATTTGCCGACTCTTACCAGTTGCTCGACATTCTTCATTTTAGGTGGTTATACTCGGGACATTCGCGTCCTCGAGCACTTCAGGAATGCCCTCATCATGTCGCAAGATTCTGGTAAAGTTTCCCCCGTTTTCCGCATCGACGTCTCCGCCGATAGCCCCTCCTCGGCCAACGATCCTACCCAACCGACCTCCAACGATATGTTGCTTCGACAGCTAGTCGTCGGGCAGCAGCAAACGAACAAGATTTTGACTGAATTGGTTCAGCAGACAGTGGCCATTCAGAAGCAGCGAGTCAGCGAGCTTCAGCAGTGGAAGGACGCAAATCCAGAATTGACAAGGGCTTGTCGCAGGGCCGCAGAAACCCTGTCGCGCGTGCAGACCCAGTTCCTGGAGAACTTGACCGAAGAGATCACTGAAAATGAAGAGAGTCTGGTCGACGGTGAATTCATGCTTAATGAATTTGTTGACCGGTTTGGACCGCGATTGGCGCATCTGAATGGAGTTTTGCAGGTTTTGGCTCAACTGGGCAGCGGCGTCCCGGTTGAAAACTAGAGTGAAGAGTTCTTTATGCCCAGTGTGCTTCTGACTGCTTTTGAGCCCTACGAAGAGTGGACCGAGAATAGTAGTTGGTTGGCGCTCATCGAATTGACCCGATGGCTGGAAGATTCCAGCCATCTGACGACTCGTCGCTATCCGGTCTGCTTTCAGGCCGTTTCTAAGAAGTTAGGCGACGATCTAAAGGGGGATTACGATCTAATCCTCCATCTAGGACAGGCCCCCGGCACGACCCATATTCGATTGGAATCGATCGGTCTAAATGTCGACTCCTGCGGTGATCCTCTGGTGAAGGGGGCCCCAACCGCCTACCAGACCAGTCTGGATCTGCCGAGCTGGCAGAAGAGGCTGAACGCAGCAGGGATCCCCGCCAGCGTTTCGCATCATGCCGGAACCGTGCTCTGCAATGCAACTCTCTTCTCTTCCCAGCATTACCTAGCAGAACGCCGGCTGAAAAGTCAGGTAGCCTTTATCCACCTCCCCCTGACCCCCGCCCAAGCCGCAGCTCAAACAACGCCCCTACCTTCGATGAGCTCCGCCATGGCCGCAGCCGCCATAGCAACGATTATCGAATCCTTCGAGGTCTGAGAAGGAGTGGAGGAGTGAAGGAGTGAAGGAGTGAAGGAGTGAAGGAGTGAAGGAGTGAAGGAGTGAAGGAGTGAAGGAGACAAGGAGACAAGGAGACAAGGAGACAAGGAGTGATCGTCTCCCTACTCCCTTCACTCCCTTCTCCTTCACTCCCTTCTCCTTCACTCCCCCTCTCCTTGTCTCCCCTTCTCCCTACTCCCCCCTCTCCTTGTCTTTGATGGTTTGCGTTTGGGGCGGTATGCTATTGGCTGGGGTTTTGTTGCCCTGCGGATTCCTCCTTCCTTTTGAGTGCCTGCTCTGCCCATGTTGTTCCAGCTCAGGTTGTTTGATGGCCTTGCCCAGGTTTTGCTGATATCGATGCAGCGGTTTTTTCTGCTTGGAAAAATAGGCTTGCTGGGGGCCTTCTTGTGCTTAAATGCTAGCGGGTTGTTGGGGGGGAAGGCTGTTGTTGCTGATGATGCGTTCTCCGCTGAACAGTTGGCTTTTTTTGAGACGAATGTTCGGCCTCTGTTTGCGGAACATTGCTACGGCTGCCATAGCGTTGATGCCAAGAAAATTCAGGCCGGCTTGCTGATGGATAGCCGAAGCGGCCTGTTGGAGGGGGGCGATTCGGGGGCCGCTATGGTGCCTGGTGATGCGGAGGCGAGCCTGCTGGTCGAGGCAGTGCACTATGAATCCTATGAGATGCCTCCCAAAGGAAAACTGAACGACAAAGAAATTGCCTCGCTGGAAAAGTGGGTTCAGATGGGAGCCCCTTGGCCGGATGAGCCGGAACCGACGGCGACTGCGGGGAGTAGCCCCGAAGCATTTGATATCGATAAACGTAAAGCGGCCCACTGGGCGTGGCAATCGATCGTGGAGCATCCGGTGCCTGTGACGGAGCGGAAGGACTGGGCTCGCTCGGATATCGATCGATTCGTGTTGGCGAAGTTGGAATCGGAACAGCTCGCTCCGGCTGCGGACATCGATCGGGCAGGTCTGGTGCGACGGTTGTACTTCGATCTGACGGGATTGCCTCCAGCACCCGAACAAGTTCAAGAATTGCTCGCCGATGAAGACCCCGAAGCGATCTCCAAACTGGTCGATCAGTTGCTCGATTCACCTCACTTTGGGGAACGATGGGGACGCCATTGGTTGGACTTGGTGCGGTATGCGGAATCGCGCGGGCATGAATTTGATGCGGACACGCGGAACGCCTATCAGTATCGCGACTACGTGATCCGCGGTCTAAATGCGGATGTCCCCTACGACCAATGGGTGCGTGAACATGTCGCGGGCGATTTACTGACCAGCCCTCGATTGAATCCGGAAGAAGGTTTTAACGAATCGATCTTGGGAACCGGGTTTTGGTTTCTGGGTGAATGGGTCCATTCCCCGGTTGATATTCGCAAAGACGAATCCGATCGTTTTGACAACATGATCGATGTGATGTCGAAGTCTTTCTTGGGAGTAACGGTCGCATGCGCAAGATGCCACGACCACAAATTCGACCCGATCTCGACGGCGGACTACTACTCGCTGTGCGGTTTTTTGCAAAGTAGCGATTACCAGCAGGTACGATTTGAATCGTTGGCATCGAACCGCCAGGTTGCGGCAGAACTCGCTGAACTGGATCAGCGTTTCCGCGCTCAGATTGAGGAGGCTTTGGCGAAGTCGCCTGTCGGTGCGAAACGACCTCAGGCCGACGGAAACGTTCCCCAGACGCTAGTCGATTCAGAGGAGATCGAGTTTTGGTATTCAGGTTCCGGCGCGGTTCCATGGATCCAGGATGGATTTCTGTTTGGCGCGGCACCACAGGATGCGGGACAACTGTTCCTGGATCGGTCGGATGGTAACGCCAAGCTTGCCGTTGCTGGCGAATCCGCCGCTGTCACGGATGCCTTCTGGCAAGGGCTTAAGGGGATTTCCGAATCAGGGATCAATCGGCGAGGCCGCGTCGATAGTTTGCCACGGAGCGGACGGACGTTGCGGTCGCCGACGTTTGTTGTCAAAGACGGAACAGTCAGTTGCTTGGTAGAAGGGGAAGGGACGGTTGTTGTCGTCGTCGATTCGCACCGTTTGGTTGAGGGGCCGCTGCATGGCGAAACGATCGCGGAAATAAAGCCGGATCAACGTTGGGTGAATTTGAATTTGAAACGCTACGTTGGCCATCGCGTTCACTTGGAATGGTCGCCGAAGAAAGAACGGGCACTGAAAGTTGTGATGGTCGCTCAGGCGGCTTCGGAGGAATGGAAGAACGCGACAAAGCAGCAGTTAGATTCTGTTAAGCAGGCTTGGGCGGGTTATGAGAATGCGATTCGTGAGTCTCTGCAAAATGAGCAATCGGCGGCCGCAGATGCAGCCATTGGTTCGTTGGTTAGCGAATGGGCGAAACAGCGGGATGCTTTGCAAAAGAAGGTGATTCGTACGTCTCGGCTGGCAATGGCGATGCGTGATGGGACCGGGGAAGATGACGTGATCCTGGTGCGAGGGAGTAGTGATAACCCGGGCCCTGTTGAACCAAGGCATTTCCTGACTGCGATCTCGGGCGATTCCCCGCTGCCGTTGCAGACAGAAAGTGGCAGGCTGGAACTGGCCGCGGAGATCAACTCGGATCAAAACCCGCTGACGCACCGGGTGATTGTGAACCGTATCTGGCACCATCTGATCGGCCGCGGGATTGTCCCCACAACGGATGACTTTGGTTTTCTTGGCGAGCGTCCAACGCACCCTGAATTGCTCGATTACCTTGCGCTCGAATTTCGCCGCGAAGGACTTTCCATCAAGAATATGATCCGCGCCATTGTGCTGTCTCGGACTTATCAAATGTCAAGTGAAGCGGACCCGCTTGCACTGGAACAGGATCCGACAAATCAGTGGTTTCATTATCTCCCCCCGAAACGATTGGAGGGGGAAGCGATTCGCGATTCGTTGTTGTCGATTGCCGGTCGGTTGGACCCGACGATGTACGGCGAACCAGTTCCGATTCATCTAACCAATTTTATGGATGGGCGAGGGAGGCCTGGCACCAACGGCCCGCTGGATGGGGCTGGACGTCGCTCGATCTATGTCGCGGTTCGACGTAATTTTCTTTCTCCATTTATGTTGGCCTTTGATACTCCGGTCCCTTTCAGTTCCATGGGGCGGCGGAATGTTTCGAACGTGCCGTCACAGGCTTTGATTTTGATGAATGATCCGTTTGTTGTGCAGCAAGCCGGTGAGTGGGCGAAGCGTCTGCTTGCCGATTCGGTGGAACAATCGGTCGCTGAAAACGTGTCCGGAACGGACGCTGCGAAATCCGATCAGGAGGTCGCAGTTGAGCGTGTGGAGCGGATGGTTTGGATGGCCTACGGACGTCCTGCCTCCGGCGTTGAACTGGCAAATTTGACGGCGTTTGTTCAATCGCAAGCGAAAGAGCGTGCGGTAGGGATGGATGACCATGGGGTGTGGACCGATGTCGCCCACGCGCTGATCAACACCAAGGAGTTTATTTTCCTGCGATGAATAATCAAAACAAATTTCCCTGTGGCCGTTATCAATCGGGACCACTCTCGCGGCGTGAAATGTTGACGCGCTGTGGTAGTGGATTTGGGGCTGTTGCGTTGGCCGCTTTGGCTCGGGATAAAGCCTACGCCGAAACTTTGGCAATCCCCTCTGACGCTCAAACGCAGTTGGGGGGCATCGCAGGGCATGGGACTCACTTTCCCGCCAAGGCCGATCACGTCATCTTTTTGTATATGGATGGTGGGCCGTCCCAGGTCGATACGTTTGACCCGAAACCGGCACTCGATCGGTTTAATGGGCAAAACCCTGGCAGCTTGTTCAACGTTGAACCGACTCAGTTCAATAACAATGGGAATGTGTTGGCAAGCCCATGGAAATTTAAAAAGTATGGTGATTCAGGGATTCCCGTAAGCGATCTTTTTCCGCATGTCGCAAAGCACGCCGATGAGTTGTGCGTCGTTCGATCGATGGTTTCAGAGTTTCCTGAACATACGTTTGCCAACTATTTTTTGCATACTGGCAGTGGGCTGCAGGGACGCCCGAGTATGGGAGCTTGGGTTAACTATGGATTGGGAAGCGAATGCAAGGACCTGCCCGGGTTCGTAGCCATGAATGGCGGCTTGATCCCGCCAGGAGGATTGGACTGTTTCGGGAGTGGATTCCTGCCGGCAAGCTATCAGGGATCGGTCTTTAAACCGTCGGGATCGGCGGTCGCCAACATCAACCCGACGGAATCGACTGCGGGACGGCAGCAAACCAAGCTGGATCTGGTGCGGCAGTTGGATCAAAACGCCCTGCCCCGTTTCGGAGGCCATGACAGTGTTGAATCGGCGATTCGAAACTACGAATTGGCTTACCAGATGCAGATGGCCGTTCCCGATCTAATGTCGTTGGCGGACGAACCGGAATCGATTCGTCAGTTGTATGGGCTGGACGCAAAGTACGAGCAAACGAGGATCTATGCAGCGGAGTGCCTGTTGGCACGGCGTTTGGTCGAACGAGGTGTCCGGTTTATCGAATTGACTTGCCCGAATGTTGGTGCAGACCGCTGGGACCAGCACAGCAACCTGAAGAAGGGGCACGCCAATAACGCGTTGGCAGTCGACCAGCCGATCGCAGGCCTGCTTGCCGACCTCAAACAACGCGGCTTGCTTGAGCGGACGCTGGTCGTATGGGCCGGTGAGTTCGGTCGGACTCCGTTTGCCCAAGGGAAAAATGGACGAGACCACAATCCGTTTGGTTTTACCATCTGGATGGCGGGAGGCGGAGTGAAGCCGGGAACGATTTATGGGGCAACGGATGAATTTGGTTACAAGGCGATTGAAAACCGGGTTGAAATTCACGACTTGCACGCCACCATGCTCCACTTGTTGGGCGTTGACCATACGCGGTCGACTTACCGATTTGGCGGGCGAGATATGCGGCTGACCGACGTCAAAGGGCACGTCCTAAACGAGATTGTCGCTTAGCTAGCATTGTCGTTGCAGGCCGTTCTTCCCTTTCTTTGCGACGATTTTGCCTCGCGGGTCTTTTTTGCCTAACCCCACCGACGGGAGATGGCCGAAGTTCTTGATGAGACTACGCAGGTAACGCGAGGAGACATTTCGTCGGCCGCCAGTGCAGGGAAGAGCAAAGTGAGCATGGATCAAGAACACGAAGGGACCGCCACACTTGCAAAAAGTGAGTCCTTGGAGTTTCGTGTCTCCCGCCCGGGAACCCCAAATCGGCGGATGCGTCTGTCGGGTACCCGGTATACGTTCGGCAACGGTGCGGGATGTGCGATCCGGTTGGAAGATCCGACTTTGCGTGAACTGCACGCTGTTCTATTGCGCAGTCAAGGCCGGTCCATCATTCGTGCCTACTCTGTTCCGGTTGAGCTGAATGGAAGGCTGACCAGCGAAGCGGAATTGCAGACTGGCGATGTCGTTCGGATGGGAGTCTATCACTTCGAACTTCTGGGGGATGTTGGCGGCAGTCGAGGAGACGCTGTACCCGCGGATGAGCAGCCGTCGGCCGTTGCGAACCGCAATGCGTCCGACACACCTGTCGAGCATAAATCGTCGACACGTCTCTCTTTCGCTGATGGAATTCGATTTGCCGGTCGCGAAACATCGGCTTTTTCAGGTAGGACAGAGGACGGAGACGCTGAACAGGAGCGAGCAGAGCAGGAGCGAGCTGAACAGGAGCGAGCAGAGCAGGAGCGAGCTGAACAGGAACGTGCTGAGCAGGAACGTGCTGAGCAGGAACGTGCTGAGCAGGAACGTGCTGAGCAGGAACGTGCTGAGCAGGAACGTGCTGAGCAGGAACGTGCTGAGCAGGAACGTGCTGAGCAGCGGCAGGCTGACAGTCGAAAAGCTGAGCAGGAACGTAACGAACAGGAACGTGCCGCGCAGCAGGCTGCCAACCGAAAAGCTGAAGAGGAGCGTGCCGAGCTGAAGCGAACGTTGCAGGCGAACGAGGCAGCTAGTCGTGCACAAGTGGCCGCTGCGAAAGAACTGTGGGAGGGTGAGCGAGTTCAGATGGAACTTCGCCACGAAAAACAGTTGGCGGAAGTCATGCGGCGATTCGAGGATGCACAGCAGCAAGGTGTGCAAACCAGTTCGGCGATCACTGCAATGCAGCAGCAGTTGATGGATGTCACGGAGCATCTGCAGACCGTCACCGCTACGTCACAGGCACGGGCGCAGGAACGCGATTCCTTTGCGTCGCAAGTCGACGTGCTGAAGGTCGAACGCGAAGAAATTCAAGAGGAAAAAGAGAAGGCTTTGTCGGCAGCCGAGGTGGCAAATCGCGACCTCGCAACGGCTCGTCAGCACAATGCGGAACTGCTGCGGGAACATGCCGAAGCGATCGCCAGCGTCGAAAGCCTCACCCGTCGTTGTGATGCGGTTACCGAACAACTTGAAAAATCAAACCAAGCCTGCCGCGATTTCGCCAGCCAACGCGATCGTCTGACCGCCGAATTGAAGCAGGTGGTCGAAGAACGCGATCAAGCACAGACGACGGTTTCCGAGCAAGCGGATCAGCTGAATTCTCAGGCCGCACTGATCGACCAGTTGCGAACTCAAATCGATGATTTGCAGCAATCGGTCGAGCAGGCAGGGCGTGAAGCAGAAGAGTTGCGTGAACAGTGCCAGAAGGCATTTCAGTCGGTCGAGCGTTTGGAAGGACTGGTCCAACAATCCGATTCAGCGCGTCAGACCGATCGTGAAAGTTGGGAACAAGAAGCCGCCGAGCTTCGCGATAACGTGCAGCGGGTTAGTCAGGATTTGGCCGTTGCAGTCGCCAATCTGACCGACAGCAACGCCACCGCGGAAGCTTTGAATCAGGATTTGCAGGAAACTAAGCGGGCACTGTTGGAAGCCGAACAGAACCTGGAGCAGGCGGAACAGACGCTGGAAACACGTCCAACGCCGGACGAAATCGAAACGATCCGTCAGCGTTTGGAAACGACCGAGCAGCAACTTCTGCAGCTTCGCGAAGAATACGATCGAGTCGACCAGGTGATCGATCGTGAAAACGCCGAAAAGGATGCGTCGATCGAGAAGATGGCGTTGGAAGCTGCGAGAGAAGAGTCGCCTGCTGCTGATTCGGGTAGCGGCTTCCATCATGACGAGCAAGGGTTGGATTTCGATTCGCTTAATAGCGGGTGGCCAACCTACGACAAAGTCCAAACCCCAGAGACGCAGGAACGGCAAGAGCCTGCTGATTCGGACTCCTCCGCAATCGCCGAACTCGGTTCAGGCTTTTCGGCCGCTGCATTAGAAGCCGATTCGACCGTCGAAGACGAATCTTTTGGAGACGTCCTCGGTCCCGACGCGTCGCAGGCAGTTGTTGGTTCGGATGATGAAGGCGATGTTGCTGACTCATTCGGCGATGCCCACTTGGGACAATCGCATTTAGGTGATGATGAATCGTCTGCCTGGGAAGCGATAAACCAGGAAGAAGCGGAGCCAGTTGTTGGTCAAATCTATGACGCCGATCCTATCGATTCCGCATCGTTAGAGGGCAGCGATGATAGTGTTGAGTGGTCGGATGAAACCGACGACCAGAATGATCTTTCGAATGCTTCACCGTTTGCGGTTTCGGATAGTCGTGAAGAAGAAGTTCGGGCCGAAGATCTAGGTCCATCGGAAGATTTGGTGCAGGCCGAAGACGAAGCGGCGAGCGAGTTGGCTGAAAACCCATGGGCCTCCTTTAGTGAGCCCAGCGAGGAAACGACCAGCGAGGAAATAACGGACGATCAAGTCGTTGAGGGTGAACTCGGAACCGACGCCCAAGAGATCGACCAGCAGGATGGGTTTGCCTCGTTCGCGGGATCGGAATCTCCATTTGGACACACGGAACAGTCGGATCAATCCGACGATCCAGGCGAGTTGGGAATTGGAAACGGTCCTTGGGGGCATGCGGCCGCGGATCCGATTCAGGACGAAGCGAATTCGAGTGCCGACGAATCCGATTCCGACGAAGATCAAGACTTCGCTTCGATCATGGCGAATATCGAGGGAATGGATCCTTGGGATTCCGCCACGGAAGATGATTCAAATTCAGTCTCCGATTCGGGTGTGGAAGCAGGAGGTTTGGCAAGCCAGTTGTTGAGGGAAATTGAATCGGGTGACGCAGACGAATCCCCCGAAGCCGAATTGGATGCAGGGCAATCCGGTTGGGAATCGTATTCGGCGTTTGACGATACGAATGCGACTCATCTTGCCGACGAAGATTCGATGAATTCGATTGTCGGTCGCGGTTCGGGCATTTCCGATTTGGGGGATGGCGACGAAGTTTCTTCCGAACCAGCAGACGCTTACTCCAGCGAAGATTATGCAAGTAACGACCATGCCAGTGCTGACAGCGGATTGTCGTCTCTAGATTCCTTGGATGAGGGCAGGAGTCTGGAGTCGGATTCATCTGGGATGGACGAGGACGATTCTTATGAGGCTTATAAGAAACGTTTGGAGTCCGAATCGGCTGAGGAAGCTTCCGACAAACCAGCGACTGTGGCGCCCGCGGTTCAGCCCACGCCGGCTAGCAGTGGTGCTCCGGAATCGGCAGAGATGGTTGATGACGATTCGATCGAAGCCTACATGAACCGTTTGTTGCAACGCGTTCAGGGACGTGGGGATTCGAATGAAGGTGGAGCACCAGCGGTCGTGGCGGCTCCTGTTGCTGCGGTTAAAAGCGTGGCGGCTGAAGAGATGGAAGCGTTGACCGCGGAACTTGCAAAAGATGATACGCCTCTTGATCCCGACTCGCCCTACATCCCTCGCTCTCAGGCTCCCGAGCGAACGAGCAATCTGGCGGCGATGCGTGAGCTTGCAAACGTTTCGGCTCGAGACGCGATTCAACGTAGCGTTCGGCAACAGATTCATTCGAATGTGATTCGAAAGTTCGCAATGGCCGCTGGCGGATTTGTTGGCGGCATGATCTTTTTAGTCGTCAGTCGCTTTGGATTGAACTGGCAATTGATGGCTTCGGGCTGCCTGTTTTTGTTAGCCGGTTTTTGGATTTGGGAAGCGATCCGAGTCCACTCTGGGTTGCAATTGGAACTTCGGAATGCTCGTCAGACGGCTGAACTGGAGAACCTGAAAGCTCGATCCGACAAGCGTGAAGGGGATGATCTTCAGCAGGCCCTGACAGCTATTGAAGACGATGAACCGTCTTCACCAGCTTCCGTCAGCTAATCGGCCCGCTTGATAACATGCCGGTATTCGTTGTGAGGTTTCCTGCCTCCATCGGAAGGGCCGGCGTATTGCGACTGGAAACGACGTGTGCGTTTCCAATTCTGGTACGGCCGAAAACTGGTGTTCCCAGTTCGTCAAGGTGCCATGCCGCGGTAGGTCTCCGGGAACCCGTCTAGGATTTTTCCGTTGACCCTCTAAAATTTGCTCCAATGCAGTATCGTCTGTCGGATCCGTTTTCTGCTTTTCTACGGGAATCCCAAGGGAAAGAGGCAAAACGGCCACGGCTGATCTGGTTTAACTTGAGAATACAAAATAAGGGTTTTGAGAATTATGGCAGACAAACACAATCTAGATATTCGACGAGTCGCCATTCTTTTCGCAGGCGGGCCGGCACCAGGAGCCAATGCGGTTATCTCGACCGCAGCGTTCTCGTTTCTAGAGGAAGGTGCTCAGGTTTTTGGCATCAAGCACGGTTACAGTCGCTTGGCCGAGTACACCGCTGCGGGGCCTTTGCAAGAGGGAGCGGATTACCTGCGATTTACCCACGAAACACTGACCCATTCGCGGACCAGTCGTGGAATTATGATCGGCACGGCCCGTACCAACCCCGGGAAACACGTTAGCAGTCCCGAACATCTTGAAGATCCCGAATTGGTTGCACCGCTTCGCCGCGTCTACGAAGGGCTTTGCTCTTTGGAAGTCGATGCACTGATTTCGATCGGCGGAGACGACACGCTGAAAACGGCTAACAAACTGAAATTGTTCCAGGACAATTTGCCTGAATCGGCTCGCCGGTTCCCAATCGTTCACCTGCCAAAAACCATCGATAACGATTACACGGGAATCGATTTCACGTTCGGTTATTTCACCGCGGTCGAAACCCTCGCCGAAGAAATTCGCAATCTTAACTTTGACGCTTCGGCAGGCCGGTCGTACTTCATCTGTGAAGCGATGGGACGTAGTGCCGGTTGGTTGGCATACGGTGCTGCGATCGCTGGTGAAGCAAGCATGGTATTAAGCGTCGAAGACGTTACCGGAGCGTTGGCCAAAGAAGAAGTCGTCAACGCCGAAACCGGCGAAACTCGTAAAGTCATGGCTATGGATCGTGTTATCGATCGTATGGTCGACATGATGCTGGCCCGTGAACGTGAAGGTCGTGAATATGGCACAATCGTGATCGCTGAAGGGTTGGCAGAATTCCTGCCTTCCACTCACCTGGATGGTATCGATCGCGACGACCACGGTCATATCAATATCTCTTCCCTAAACCTTGGGCAGATGATTGCGGCGTTGCTTTCCAAACGATACACCGAACGAACCGGTCGGAACCGCAAGGTCAACGGTTTGCAGATGGGGTACGAATCACGTTGTGCACCTCCGATCGCGTTTGACGTGATCCTTGGAGCCCAGTTGGGAGTCGGAGCTTACCGTGCTTTGGTTGAAGAAAAATTGAACGGGGTGATGGTTTCGGTGGAACGGCAGTTCGATCTGAAGTTCGTTCCGTTTACCGAATTGATCGATCCTCAGACATTGGTCACCAAAGTTCGCTTTATTGATCCGAAGAGTGACTTCCATCGATTGGCTCGATTCCTCGAAACCTGTGTTGATAGCTGAGATGAGTACCGCGGTACAAGCAGATGATTTGCCGACTGGCTATCGATATGCCGGGGTGACCTGTGGCATTAAGAAGAGCGGTCGTCCCGATCTTGCATTGATTGTTTCGGATCGTCCGGCGGTCGCCGCAGCGGTTTACACAACCAACCAAGTGGTGGCCGCACCGGTGGTCCTCAGTCGCTCGCGGACGCCTTCGGCGAACGTGCGTGCGGTTGTGATTAACAGTGGTAACGCCAACGCTTGTACCGGCGAACAAGGAGATCGCGACGCGGCTCAGATGACCCAGTGGGCCGCCGATGCGATCGACGCTGACGTTCAATCGGTACTCGTCATGAGTACCGGGATTATCGGGCATCCGATGCCGATGGCAAAGATTCAAAGCGGAGTCACCGCAGCTGGGGACGTGCTGAGTCACGGCGCGGACGGTTTTCAGGCCGCCGCCGACGCGATTCTGACGACGGACCAAGGGCGGAAAGTTGCCGCGGTCGATTTTAAGATCGGGACGCATCGTTATCGGATCGTCGGAATGGCGAAGGGAGCGGGAATGATCGCTCCCAACATGGCTACCATGTTGGCGACGATCACCACCGATGCACCGTTGACGACCGCGGATGCCCAGCAGTCGCTTTCGGTCGCCTGCGACCGGAGTTTCAATCGAGTCAGCGTCGACGGGCACACCAGCACAAACGATACGGTCGTTTTGTTGGCAGCCAACGAAGCAGAGACTTTGTCCGGTGACGACTTCGCTGCATTTCAAGCCGCATTGGAATCCCTTTGTATTCAGCTGGCCAAGCAGTTGCCTGCTGACGGCGAAGGAGCGTTGCGGATCATGCACTTAAGCGTTCGCGGAGCCCAATCGACGGACGACGCGGAACAGATTGCTCGAGTCGTCTGTGCAAGTCCGCTGGTCAAAACAGCGATCACCGGTGGCGATCCGAATTGGGGACGAATCGTTTCAGCCGCTGGATACGCGGGTCCTAAAATTGAAGTGAACAAAACCTGTTTAAGCATCCTCGGGCAAGCCGTTTTTGAAGCCGGCCAACCTCTGAAATTCGATGCTGCGGCGCTCAGCAAAGCGATGAAAGATTCCAAGTCGGTCAAGCTTGATCTGACCGTCGGGAGTGGCTCCGGCGAAGCCGAATTTTGGGCAAGCGATTTGACCAATGCTTACGTCGATTTCAATTCGCTGTATACGACGTAAGCGGTACGCGATTTTCGCAGCATCGAGGTTTTCGCGGTGCCTGCGCATGTGGCGGAGAAATGGTCGCTTTGCAGACCGATACGGCATTGGTGAATGTCAGTCGAGATTCGGGGCGGATTCTTTCGTGTCGCGTCTACATAGGTCCGCGTGAACAGGTAGCCCGGAGGGCGGCAGATACTTGCCGGCGGTGCGAACCGCCGGAGTGGGTAACGTGAAAAGGAAAGCCCAGCGGGCGACAGAAAACCACCGTTGTCTGTCGCCCGCTGGGCTTTCATGCGCTCACACGCTTGGTTTCCGTTGGCTTACGCCAACGGCAAGTATCTGCCGCCCTCCGGGCTCAAAGCACTGCACTAAGGACGTTTTTTCGCGGTGTGAACCTAAACGGCTCCTGACCCCTTTCCTTCGGCGCGGTGCCTGCGCATGTTGCGGAGAAATGGTCGCGCTGCAGACCGACACGGCATTGGTGAATGTCAGTCGAGATCCGGGGTGGATTCTTTCGCGTCGTGTCTACATGGGGCCGAGTGAACAGGTAGCCCGGAGGGCGGCAGATACTTGCCGGCGGTGCGAGCCGCCGGAGTGGGGATTGCGAAAAGGAAAGCCCAGCGGGCGACAGAAAACCACCATTGTCTGTCGCCCGCTGGGCTTTCGTGGGCACGCACGCTAGGTTTCCGTTGGCTTACGACAACGGCAAGTATCTGCCGCCCTCCGGGCTATAAAAGTTCCTGCGCTAGATTGCGGGCTCACTGCAGATGCTTTGTTTTGCAGGTAGCCTTACTCGCATGTCCATACGACTGGTGCGATTAATCGTTGGCTAGTTCTAGAACGGCTGCCAGATCGAGGTGCCCGTCGTAGAGGGCTCTGCCGATGATGGCTGCTGGCATTTCTGCGTCTACCAAAGCTTGGACATCGGCCATGGTGGTCACTCCGCCACTGGCTACCAACGGGATGTCGGTTGCGTTCGCCATTTCGATCAGCCCCTCAAGGTTAGGACCTTGCAGCATGCCGTCTTTGGCGATGTCGGTATAGATAACCGCCGCGATATTCTGGGTGCGTGCGCGGAGGTCCTGGGCTAGCGTGATCGCGGGGGTGGAACTTGTTTCCAGCCAACCGTCGGTTGCGACCATTCCGTTGCGTGCGTCGATACCGGCAGCCAGTTTCCCCGGATGGGCATCGCACATTTCGGCGAACCAAGCGGGCTGCTTTAGAGCTGCACTGCCGACCACCAGACGGGCCAATCCCAACGCTAGTAGCGTTTCGATCGTATCCTCGTCTCGGACGCCACCGCCTAATTGGCAAGGGACGTCGATCGATTCGATGATGGAGCGGACGGCCGCCAAATTTTGGGAGGGATCGTCGCCTCGAGCTGCATCCAGGTCGACCAAGTGGAGACGTTTTGCTCCCGCATCGACCCATTGTTTGGCGATCGCGGCTGGATCGTCTCCGAATACAGTCTCTCGGTCGTAGTCGCCCTGTTGCAGTCGCACGCAGCGGCCGCGACGCAGGTCAATTGCTGGCCAGATTTCCACAGTCGCTTTCCATGTTAAATGAACGATCGAAAGCGAACAGGTTACTTGACGGCAAGCATCCGTTCCAGGGCCACTAGACTCCAGGCACTCGTATCGTCATCGACTGAGATAACATTGACCGGATGCCCGTCGCGGAGATTTTCCAGGCACCAAGCCAAGTGGGCTAGGTCGATTCGGTACATCGTGGCACACATGCAAAGCACCGGCGAGAGAAAATGAATCTCCTGTTCCGGATGCTCCGCCTTCAGGCGATTGACCAGATGCAATTCAGTACCAATCGCCCATTTCGTTCCCGCGGGGCTGGATTTCACCGCTTGGATGATCGCCCCGGTGCTTCCCGATATGTCGGCCAAATCGTTGACTTCGCGCGGGCATTCGGGGTGCACCAAGATTTGAATACCAGGATGTTGCTCCCGAAATTGATGAACATGTTCTGGGCGGAACATCTGGTGGACGCTGCAGTGCCCTTTCCAGAGGATGACTCGGCTATTTTCGAGGGCGGATTCGGTGATCCCACCAAGTTCCATCGCGTACGGATCCCAAACCGGCATCTGCTCGACATCGATTCCCATTTTCAGGGCAGTGTTTCGTCCGAGGTGTTGATCCGGGAAAAAGAAGACTCGCTTGCCTCGTTCAAAAGCCCATTCCAGAACCGCTTTGGCATTGCTGCTTGTGCAAACAATTCCGCCGTTCCGCCCGCAAAATGCTTTTAGGCTGGCGGCGCTGTTGATGTAGGTTACCGGGATGACTTCGCTGGTGTCGATCACTTCGCCCATGTCTTCCCAGGCGGCGTCGACCTGATTGATCGCGGCCATGTCAGCCATCGAGCAGCCCGCTGCCAGGTCAGGCAGGATCACAGGGACACGGCGTTGGTCGCGACTCTTCAAACGTTCTGGACGATTGGCCAGGATGTCGGCTGTTTCGGCCATAAAGTGAACGCCGCAAAATACAATTTGCTCGCATTTTTCACTGGCAGACGCCATTTGGCTTAGCTGATAACTGTCGCCCCGGAGGTCGCAGTGTGCGATCACTTCGTCCTGCTGATAGTGGTGCCCCAAAATCAACAGTCGCTCTCCCAATTCCTTGCGTACCGCTTCGATTCGGTCGCGAAGCGTGTCATTTTCTAACGACTTGTAGGGGGCAAGCGGGTGTAGGGTATCCGAATCGGCAACCGTACTCACAAACTATCTCCGGTATCAAATTGACTAAATCGCGTGCTACGAGAGCTATTGTACCGATTTGTCGGTGTGGGGGCATCCGTCGATGACATGGACCGGCCACCTGGAAATTTCACGGATAGATTCTTTTTGCCAGGCGTGCGGAACAAAGGCGAACCCGTCGTGCGGTGATATCTGTTGCAAATCGAAGCTCCCTCGGCAACGCCATTCGCGTTCTTCTTGCCAGTTGACGCCGTTTCCGAGAGCCTGAAACCGCCAATGTTGGTCGCTTGGTAAACGCCCGCGTTCCTTGGGTAGGCCATAGACCACGGGCTGGACACCTAGTCGACTGCAAACCCTGCGGTGGATTGCGAACCCATACGGCTGATAATCCCAGCGTCCCACGGCCGAGCGAAACGTTCGCCGTTTGAGCAGCTGTGGCAGCGGGACCGCGGACCAACAGACCACAGGGAAACGCTGGCATGACAACCTGGCGCCCGCATACAGCCAGCCGCTACTCAGGATCGAAAGCAGAGCATCAAACGGGCTGATCGGGTTTGCGGCCACCCCGCCAAGGATCAGTTCATCCTGGAACTGTTGTTTCGACTGACCAGCGATCTGCCCCGTTTGGGCTCGTGTGCAGTGAACCAGGTACTCGGACCAATCGGCCGAGGGCGATGATTGAGAATTTTTTGCTCCTGTTTCTGTTTCCGTTTCTGTACAACGGTTTCCGGGTTTTCCTCTAGCAGGGTCAACGGAGGGGGCGTGAGGGCGATACCACCCGATGGCCCCTGACTGGATCAGGTCGGCCGCGTCGGAATTCGGGTCCGCACATACCGCGACCCAGGTCGAATCGTCGCGACGTTTTCTCAAGCGGCTGCGAAGGGCGTCTGCGATCAACCCCTTTTTCCGCACCCAGATGGCGCTGACCCGGTCAGCGCGTTCAATCAGCTCGGAATCGACGGACTGGGATGCTGGTTTCCTACGGGATCGATCCGTCAGTTCGGCGGTGGGAACGTCAAACAGCTGGGCGGCTCGTCGTACCCAAGGCGCCGCGGCGGTTCCGTCAGCGACTAAAAGCACTCTGCCTGCGAACCGAGCCTGCTGCACCGCGACGCGTAGAAATGCGAAGGTTTCGCTCCGTTGACGGAGGTCGCGACCAAGTCGTGAGCAGACGATCGCATGAAGTTCGGGCGTCTTGAAAAACGGACGTCGACCTGAGCAATCCGCACGCTTGAATGGCTTCGCCGACGGTCCCTCCCTGCCTCGGTTTTCTGCTGGTGGTGTCATCTTGCCCCTCTTCACGGTTTCCGAAGACCACGGAAACGCTATTCTAAGCTTTTACTAACGGACCGACCACAATCCGGCTATTCGATTGGAACCGCTCGGCTGCCATCCGTTGCCTGGGAAGGAATCCAGGCTCACCAGACGGCTCCAGTTTTGGTGGGAGGACGACACCGTCGTCCAGTCCGAAGACGTTTTTGCAAAGAGTTACCGATGTCGAAAGTGAAACTAAAGCGGCGAGGGCGAGTCGCTCCGGAACGCCAACGACCCCTTGAACCGGGGCTCCGTCAGTCGATGTATGACATCATCTTTGGCGCCGAGTCGTACTGGGGGCGAATGTTCGACATCATCTTGTTGCTTGCGATCGTCGGTAGTATCGCGGTGGTTGCTTTTGAGACCCTGCCATCGGTCCGCGACGACGAGGCGCAGGTTGCCATGTACCTTCGCTGTGAAATCGGTTTTGCCATCCTCTTCGGGATCGAATACGTCCTGCGTCTGTATTGCACCCGTCGCCCGCTGCGATACGTCTTCAGTTTTTGGGGCGTGATCGATCTGCTAAGTTTCCTTCCATCGCTGCTGGTGGGACTGGGGGCCATGCGTCAGAACGCTTTTGTGATTCTCCGCTCTGTCCGTTTGCTGCGGGTCTTTAGGATCATGAAACTGTGGCGATTGATGAGCGAAGCCGATGTCCTCGGGGAGGTTATTTGGCGGTCGCGAGGCAAGATCGTTGTCTTCCTTTCGGTGGTGATGGTTGCTGTAACCATTAGTGGCGCGTTGATGTATCAGGTGGAGAATTCGCCATATCAGAAGACCCATCCCGATGCGGTGGTCGATTCGAAATTCGATTCGATTCCGCAGTCGATGTACTGGGCGATTGTCACGATGACCACCGTTGGCTACGGAGACATCGTACCTGAGACGACCGTCGGAAAGATCATTAGTGCGGCACTGATCCTGCTGGGATACAGTCTGATCATTGTCCCGACCGGTTTTGTTAGCGCTGAATTCAATGAGACCCGCAAGCAGATCAAAAAGTCCGCTGATTGTACGGATGCGCAGTCTGCATCGCGGGGGGAAATCGGAGACATAACCTGCCCTGCCTGCGAAGAGAATGTGCAATTGAAGCGAGCCATATTTTGCCATCGCTGCGGCACACGTTTGCCACGTGATTAGTGCCACCGTCCGTCAGTGACCGGCCCACGGCGTTGGTCTCATCCGTTTGATTTACGTGTTGCGCATCAAAAAGCCCGACAACCGAAGCTGTCGGGCGGAGAGCCATTTTGCCATCGCAATTAGCGACTAGCGAAGCGTTGCCAAAGCGGCGTCGTAGTTTGGTTCGTCAGCGGTTTCTTCGACCAGTTGCGAGTGGACGACTTTTCCGTTTTCGTCGATCACAACAACCGACCGTGCCAGCAGGCCAGCAAGCGGGCCGTCTTCGATTTGAACGCCGTAGGTGCGGCCAAAATCACCACTGCGGAAATCGGAAGCCGATACCACGTTATCCAGGCCCTCGGCTCCACAGAATCGCTTCTGTGCAAACGGAAGGTCGCGGGAAACGCAAAGCACAACCGTGTTGTCCAAGCTGTTGGCTTCCGCGTTGAATCGTTGAACGCTGGTCGCACAGGTAGGCGTGTCAATGCTGGGGAAGATGTTTAGGACGACGCGTTTGCCGGCATAGTCTGCAAGAGTCGTTTCGTTCAAGTCGATTTTTGCGAGCGAGAACGCAGGAGCGTCAGCACCTACCGAAGGTAGATCGCCACAGGTGTGGAAAGGATTTCCTTTAAGTTTGAAATCAGCCATCAAAGCACTCGGTCTGTAAAAAGGTTGAGAATGGTCGCTTGGTTATGCCAGTTTATTCCGCTTTCCCCCGTATCTGTCAACCAGCGGACAAGGGGGGATAGGGAGCGGAGGGGCACCGAACGGAACTGCCAAGAACAGGCCGATCAGGGAACCGAACGATCCTTTTTCCATAACCTGAGAAGCCGTCGCCCGCAGGAAATACAGGTAACCGCGGTCTTTTCCGCCGGTTCGAAAATCATTCTGTCGAGAATTTCAGGTTGACACCCCGGAATTCCACTTGGTAGTTCTCCGATATCCCAAGAGATTCAGAACCTTTTGGAAATTTCACTGTTAGCAAATGGTTTGCGGGAATCGTTTGTTAGCCTTCCTCCTGGGTAGAAGCACAATGGCCTCGCGGCGACGGTTACTGGGTCAATCGTCTCGGCAGGTCGCTTCTCAGTGAAATTTTTGCGGTGCATCGAGGCAGACATATTGTCCGTCTTGATGCACTGGTACAATTCCTAGGCCGCTCCCATTTTGGGGGCGGCTTAGGATTTTTTTATATCGATGCCATGTCCGGTTTGCTCCAATCTATCCATTGCCCTGCCTGCCAACATAAGAAGGTGGTCGGCTATTCCGAGAAATTGCGGACTCTGCATGCTCTTGGGAAACTGCGGCGGGCCAAGAACCCCGAACCGGATTTGGTTCAGGAATTGTTCGTGACCAGCCTGCCCCAGCTCTCTTGTTCTGGCTGTGGCTCCGCCGATCTGGAATTGCGGTCGCAAGTCGTCGAAGAAGAGGATCCAGAATTCTGGGGGGAGGCCCGTCGTTGTGAGGTTTGTCGCGAGACGCTGATGCCCGAACGTCTGGAGATCTTTCCCGACACCGTTCGATGTGCGGCCTGCCTATCGAAGCCGGATCCCGAAACCGAAGACGATTTCTGCCCTTCCTGTGGAGACCGTCTCACGACGCGATTAGCAGGCGGTGGGCTGACACGTTATCGCCGCAGTTGCCCAAGTTGCGGGTAAAGATGCATTTCTTTCCTGCGTTTGCACGTAGCCGAGCCCTTCGTGACGTGAAGAGTATTACTGACGGTTTCCCAATAGGCTGCTGAAGTGCGGCAATGCATCAAAAGATCCCAACCCGCTGCGTCAGCGAGGGATCGCGTGCAGTACTTACTATCCCTTGCTTACGCGCTTTGAAGTTGCGTTATCTGGATGCATTCCCCTCTGTTTTTGTATCGGCCCTTGGCACGTGCAATTTACAACTTGCGAATGAGTCGCCGGCAGCCAAGCCCCTAACCTGCTGCGTAGGCGAGGGACGGAAAGAACAGGCCGCTATCCCTCGCTGACGCAGCGGGTTGGGATTTTGGTCTTTTGCCACACCACTGCAATCCGCTCGAAAACCGCCAACTTATAAATCGCACGTCCTTCGGGCCTTTTTGCTGGCACTTCTCCCCATTCCGGGGGCTTCATGCCCGGCAGTGATTGTGTCGACCCTTCGGGCCTAGAAATACCGCCCGCAGATGCTATTGGGCTTGCTCCGTTCCGCTACGGAAATGAGTGAATTGGGGGAATGGTTCTGCAAAACGCGGCCCGTAGGGAATGCCCAAAAACGGTCGCTGGTTGGGTTTTGTTGTTTTTTTGCAACAGCGCTAAATCTGTGACCTATCTTTCCGTGGATCGATACCGAACAGTCCTTTGAGAGCAGGCCAAGGACCGCCCGGGATCCAATTGTTATCGATAAAATCCATACACATCCAACTTGTGATCTTATGCGAACTCCAACTCAAACGCCTCGTAGTGCCGACAATAATCGCCAAGCTCAATTCGAAGAAATCAAGAGTCGGATTCACGGTAAATTAGTTGACAAACTTGATTTGTCGCGGGTTGGCGACATGAAAGGGGAAACCCTTAAACGCGAAATCAAGATGGTGGTCGAGCACCTTTGCGATAGCGAAGAGACTCTGCTGAATCGCCAAGAACGCGACCGAATCGTCGAGGAAGTTCTTGACGAGACGTTTGGCTTGGGACCTTTGGAACTGCTTCTAAAAGATCCTAAGATCAGCGATATTTTGATCAACGGTCCGAAAAACATCTACGTCGAAAAAGGCGGCCAGATGGAGAAAACGGAAGTTGAATTCCGCGATAACAAACATCTGATGCAAATCATCGACCGGATCGTCAGTAAAGTCGGTCGGCGAGTCGACGAGACCTGCCCGATGGTCGATGCTCGATTGGACGACGGAAGTCGTGTGAACGCGATCATTCCACCGTTGGCTTTGGATGGAGCCTGCATGAGTATTCGGCGGTTTGGTAGCAATCCACTGAAGTTGGAAGACCTGCTGAACTACCGAGCCTTCACGCCTGAAATGGTGATGTTGCTGGAAGGCTGCATCAAGGCTCGGCTGAACATGATCATCGCTGGCGGTACCGGTTCCGGTAAAACCACGCTCCTGAACACGCTTTCCTCCTTCATTAGTCACTCCGACCGGATCGTGACGATCGAAGACGCGGCGGAACTTCAATTGCAACAGGACCACGTTGTCCGTTTGGAAACTCGCCCAGCAAACATTGAAGGAAACGGGCGAGTGTCTGCAACCGACTTGGTCAGCAATGCACTGCGTATGCGTCCTGAACGGATCATCATCGGGGAATGCCGTGGTGGCGAAACCCTGGACATGTTGCAGGCTATGAACACCGGTCACGATGGTTCGTTGACGACGGTTCACGCCAATACACCTCGCGATGCAATTTCACGTCTGGAAACGCTGGTCATGATGGCCGGATTTGATATGCCCGGAAAGGCGATTCGCCAACAGATCTCCGGAGCTGTCGACGTCCTGATTCAGGCCAACCGTTTGCAGGGTGGCCCCCGCCGTGTCACGGCCATCACCGAAGTCGTTGGGATGGAGCAGGACACGATCGTGTTGCAAGACATCTACCGCTACAAGCAAGAAGGGGTCGATGAACACGGCAAAGCGTTCGGGCACTTCGAATGCACCGGAGTTCGGCCTTCCTTCATGCACAAATTGGAATCCGCTGGCGTTCGTTTGCCTGCCAGTGCGTTCCGCGAACGAATCATCATGCAGGCTTAATGAACGGCTCTGCTGTTTCGCTTTTGATCTAACCGCTTTTGAACCACACGCTCCTGTTTGGGCTAACTGTTATGACTCCAATTCTTGTAATCATCGCCGCCGGTATCGGATGTGCCTCTTTGGTTGCGTTCGCAGTAACCGCTTTTATGCCAGGGTCCGATAGTACCCAGGCTGAAGATCGGTTGCAGGAATTGGCGCGTCGACGGCCAAAGGGAGGCGCCGACGCCGGTGACGAACCTTCGCTGTTGTTGGCGGGGGGTTTAGATGATTCGAAACACTGGTCCCATGTGATTACCGGATCGGTGCCAGCTCTGGGAACCTATCTGGAACAAGCCAACATTCGCCTAACTCCTCCGCAGTTCATGGGAATTTGTGCCGGAGCTTGCGGGGCCGGAGTGATAATCGCTTCGTTGACACCGGGACTGCCAATCATCTTCGCTCCGTTCGCCGGACTGATACTTGGCGTGGTTCCCATGGCTTGGCTGAAGATGGCTCGGGCTCGCCGCTTGGGGCTGCTTGGCCGCCAGCTTCCCGAAGCCTTGGAATTGCTCGGCAGGTCGCTTCGCGCAGGGCACTCGTTGGCGGCTGGTTTTGGGTTGATTGCTTCGGAAATGTCGGAACCGATCAGCGTTGAATTTGGACGCGTCTTCCAGGAACAGAACTTCGGTATTCCGTTGGAAGAAGCGCTCGATGACATGGCCGACCGAGTCCCCAATATGGACGTTCGGTTTTTTGCCACCGCGGTCATCCTACAGCGACAAACCGGGGGCGACCTTGCGGAAATCCTCGACAAAATCGGACACCTTGTCCGCGAACGCATTCAGATTTTGGGACAGGTTCAAGCATTGACCGGGGAAGGACGTTTGAGCGGAATCGTGCTGCTGGCGATGCCTCCGCTGCTGTTCTTCGTAATGCTATGGATGAACAAAGAATACATCATGAAGCTATTTAATGACCCGATCGGGCAAAAGCTGCTGGTCGTTGCAATCGTGACGCAGGTCATCGGAGCCTTGGTGATCCGAAAGATTGTCACGATCAAAGTTTAGGATCTTACAGACGACGCAAAACGGCTGCATCGCAAGCTTGCCGCACCAAATCATCACTGCTCAAATTTATTGTTAAATGGAACCTGTTGCCATGTTACTCGCTGCCGAAACTTCGCTGGTCTTCGTGATCGTGCCGGTCGCTCTATTCGTCGCCGTCTCTGCAATCGCATTTTTGCTGTTGGGACGCGTCAGCGGCGAAAGTCAACCGCGTGCGGAAGCTCGTTTGGATGAACTGAGAAGTCCACGCAAGCGAACGGTTGAAACGGTCGATGGTGCCGAAGACCGTGACAAGAAGAAAGCGCAAGCTCTAACCGCCGTGTTGGAACGGGCAACGTCCCCTCTCGGTAATTCGGTGAAACCGAAAAACGAAAAAGAACTTGGCAAGCTTCGGGAACGATTGCTTCACGCTGGGTACCGCAGGGAAGCTGCCCCGGTCGTCTTTAAAGGGGCACAGCTGATCTTTGCCGGCGTCGGGCTGTTCTTCGGTGGAGTGTTCGGTTTGTTGACGTCTGGGTTGACGATGGCACTGCTCACGAAAACCATCATCGGTGGCGGAATCGGGTACTTCATTCCTGAATTGATCCTTTCCTTCTTGATCAAACGTCGCAAGAACAGCATCTTCCTGGGACTTCCCGATGCACTTGACCTTATGGTCGTCTGCGTCGAAGCCGGTTTGGGACTGGACCAGGCGATGCGGAAGGTTTCCGAAGAACTACAGAAATCGTATCCCCAAATCGCCGACGAATTTGTGGTCGCCAATGCTCAGCTTCAATACGGTCGCTCCCGCTCCGAAGTGCTCCAGGCTCTCGGCTATCGAAGTGGCGTCGATGACCTGAAAGCCCTCGCGTCGATCCTGATCCAAGCCGATAAATTTGGCAGTAGCATCGGTCAGGCCCTGCGGGTGCAAAGTGATTCGATGCGAACCAAACGCCGCCAGATGGCGGAAGAGAAAGCTGCAAAAACCGCCGTGAAACTGATCTTCCCGCTGGTCCTTTTCATCTTTCCAGGGATTTTTGTGGTCCTGATTGGCCCCGCCGGGATCGATATGTACCGCGAACTACTCTCCAAATAGTCCCAGGCGATTTTGTTAAACCTGAGGCGGACAAATCCCGATACTTGACTATTTAGATCATGTATCTACTATTTAGGCTCGTCAGTCGACGAGCCTTTGATAGTTTTTCACCGATTTGTACGTACTCGATTCATTGGACAGGCAATATCCTGTCCAGGTTTAACGCTCAGGAAAGATCGCGCGATGGTTCCCAAACCTCAGCCGCAAGCTGTCTCGGCCGATCCGCCGTCTGTGAAGGCTCAGATGCCCCCTAACGGGCCTTTGCCTCCCACTCTGCAGGTTTTCTCGGACGATCCAGGGGAGGATGCCTCTCGAGGTGCCTTGGCGGCCGATCCTCCTTTGGTGCCCGATGAAGCCTTTTTGACTTCGCTGGCCAAGGAAAGCGAATCGTTAGAGAAAGCGACCCCGCAGGAAATCTTGCGTTGGGCGGTCGATCGCTACGCCCCCAAGTTCACCATGGCGACTGCGTTTGGGCCCGAGGGGATGACGATCATCCACATGCTTTCCGAGATCGCTCCGGAAACGCCCATTTTCAATCTGGATACCGGGTATCAGTTCGCCGAAACCCTGGCTTTGCGTGAACGCGTAAAAGAGCGTTACGGGATCGAAGTCGAATTTAAGCTGCCTGAAACGACGGTAGAAGAATACGAAAAGCAACATGGTGGTCCGCTTTATAAGACCGATCCCAACCGTTGCTGCTTTGACCGCAAGATTCGTGTGCTGCATAAAGCGGCTCGCGGGTGGCATGCATGGGCGAGTGCCATTCGCCGCGACCAGAGTCCCGACAGGGCACGGGCGCCGATCGTTGGCTGGGATCGTAAATTTCAGCTGGTGAAGATCAGTCCGTTAGCGAACTGGACGAAGAAGGACGTTTGGAGTTTGATCAGCAAAGAGAGCATTCCCTACAACGAACTGCACGATAAAGGGTTCCCGAGCGTCGGCTGCGAACCCTGCACACGAGTTGTGCAGATTGGCGAAGACGAGCGAGCAGGACGTTGGAGTGGATTTCAGAAAACCGAGTGCGGTCTGCACACTTCGTAGCCCGGTTCGCCACGATCGGTGAATGGGTCGTGGGTGCATCCTTTGAGGAGATAACGAATGCAAATTCCTGCTCGAGTTCATTACGGTTGTCTGGCGATGCTGGACATGGCGTCGCATGCCAACCGTTCGAAGCCGGTCGCGCTGCGTGAAATCACAAAACGGCAAGGGATTCCCCAGCCGTTTTTGGTGCAGATCCTGCAACAGCTTAAGGGAGCGGGCTGGGTTTCCAGTACACGTGGTGCTCAGGGAGGCTATCGGTTATTGGTGGAGCCCGAAAGCCTTACGTTGTTAGATATTGTCCAGCAGATTGGATGTGGCGATGGCGGCTGCGGAGGCGATGATGACGCAACGCGTGAATCGCAAGTTCTGCGAGCGATTTGGGAAGAGGCAAGCGATGCCTTTCGCGACAAGCTTGCGAAGACTCGCCTGAGTGATTTGGCGACTCGCTGTGATGAGCCTGCAGAATCCATGTTTTACATCTAAAAGGTTTTTTTATGTCGTTAACTGTCATGCGCCGGGTGACATTTTGTGCCGGCCATCGGTTGCTGAATCATGATGGCAAATGTGTCAATTTACATGGCCACAACTACGTTGCCGAATTTTACGTGACGGCCGACCAACAAGATTCGGTCGGACGTGTCATTGATTTCAAACTGCTGAAAACACGTTGCAAAGGGTGGCTGGACGAGCACTGGGATCACGCCTTCTTGCTTTGGGACGAAGACGTCGAAGCGATCGCGGCGATCCAGCAAACCAATCCTCATCGATTGTTCAAACTGCCCTACAATCCAACGGCCGAAAATTTGGCGACCTACCTGCTGTTTGAGGCTTCCGAACAAATCCTTGAGGGGACCGGAGCTCGAGCAGAGCGTGTGGTTATTTGGGAATCGGAAGAAAGTTGTGCGGACGTACGGCGGGACGCATAACTTAGCATTGGTAAATACGGACGCCGTGGATCACAATAGTTCGTTCGTATGATTTCTTTCGCCAATCGGCACTGCACGTTCTATGGCTCGTTCTCGTCTTGGTCCTCTAGCTCTTGAATCTCCGTTAGGGCAGTCCTCCGGGACCAGCGGATACTGGCGCGCGGTGCATATTGAGCAGCGGCGGAATGTGGCCGTAAAGATGTTTTCCATCCCCTTTGGGGGGACGCCCGAAACCAAACGGGAATTCATGAACGAATGGGAAACGTTAAAAAAATTAAGGCAACCGGCGATCGCCCGCTGCTACGGGGGCGGTTTTGAAGGCAAAGATGCCTATCTGGCCTACGAAATGATCGAGGGCGAATCGCTAAGTGAGCAGGTCGAATCGCGAGGTCCCCTACCCTGGCAAGCGGTTTTGGATTTGGCCGATCCGCTGACCGAGGCGTTGGCCTATGCCCACGATCGACGAGTCGTTCACGGTGGTTTGGAGCCTGACAAAATTCGCATGGCGGGACTGTCGCCAGTGATCGTTGATTTCCGAGCCGAGCGAGCGACTTCGGTTTTCCGAGTCCAACGCCCGCCGACGATCGAAGATTTTGCCTACCGGGCGCCCGAATTGATCCAGGATCCCGGGGCAATGTCGCCGAAGTGCGATCTTTATTCGCTCGGTGGGATCCTGTTTTATGCGTTGACCGGACGGCACCCGATCACAGGCAGCACTCCGGAAGAGCTGGCCGAAAATGCAGTCCATCAAGTTCCGCCCAATGTCTCGACGGAAGTTTTCGACTGCCCAACCTTCTTAAGTGCCGTCGTCGAGCAATTGCTACAGAAAGAGCCGGTTGATCGCCCGCACGGAGCCGACGCGGTCAGGATGGCGATTCGCGAAGTTCGCCGGCGTTCCGCCGCAGGAACCGGAGTCGCTGAACACGTCTCGTCGGGCTTTAGCCCTCTAAAGGTGCAGGCTGATAGTAAGGAAGCTAGAGAGCTTTTGGGGCGGGCTGAACTGGAATTGAGAGAGCCGGTTGCTCCTAAGCCACCGCTGTGGGAACGAGCTTGGTTCTTGAGTGTGATGCTGGTCCTGCTATGCACGTTTATCGGCTGGGTCCTGTGGCCACCAAGTGAAAGCCAGCTTCGTGCGCGAGCTGAGAAATTGTTGGCCGAAGGAGGACGGATCAACATGGGGCAAGCAAAATCGCAATGTCTGGAACCTCTGGTGCGGAGGTTTCCTGACGGAGAAAATGCAGATTGGGCGAGAGATCAAATCGATCAAGTTGAAATGGTCGAAACCGATCACGCGCTGTCGGTAAAACTTCGCCGCGGTATGAAACTACGCAACGAAGCCGAACGAAGGTACGCAGACGCTCAGCGATTCGAACAATTTGGCGACCCTTCAACGGCAATCGATAAGTACCGTTCTTTGGTAACCCTGTTCGATAACGAACCGGACCATCGCGTCTATGTCAATTTGGCTCGACGGCAAATCGCCGAAATCGAATCGCAAGGGATCCGCAGCGGTGAAGCCGAGCGAATTTTGCGTCAACGATTGTCGGAAGCCGACAAACTGATGCAGGCGAACGAAGTCTTCGAGGCCAAAGAGATCTGGAACAGTATTCTAGAACTGTACGGAGACAACGATGGAGTCCAGCCGTTGGTCTTGATCGCCGAAGATAAGTTGGAAGCGCTAAAACGATCGCAGTAGGCGATCGTCCGCGAACGAACGCCCGCAAACGCTAGTTTTGCGGGCGGCTTTTCCCTATACCGTTTCGCTTATCGAAACAGCACGCAAATCGGTGCTGGGACCGTTTGCATCATTCGACTGTACTGAAGTTCGCCCGTTTCGGGATCGATTGCGAATACCGAAGCGGTATGGCTATCACGGCCTGCAGCCATCAACCATTTTCCGCTTGGATCGATGTTGAAGTTCCGTGGCCATCCGCCTCGGATCGGTTCCTGCTCGACGAGAGTCAGCTTGCTCGTTTCAGGATCGACCGAAAATACGGTGATCGAATCATGCCCGCGATTTGCTGCGTAGACAAACTTGCCGGTCGGATGGACACGGATTTCCGAGGCACTGTTGAAGGACTCTTTCGCCTTCTGGGCTTCGCTTAGTGTTGGGATGGTTTGGATGGCAGTCATCGTTCCTGCGGCTGGATCGTACTGAAAGACCGTGACCGTAAGCGAGAGTTCGTTCAGGACATAGACGATATCGCCGTCGGGGCTAAATTTCATGTGACGGGGACCACTGCCGGGAGGGCAAACGCCCGCGCCGTGGTTGGTCAATTTTGGTTTGCCATTCTCGGTTTCAAAGTTCCAGATAACCACTTGGTCTAAACCAAGATCGGGTACAAACGCAAAGCGATTGTCAGGCGAGAACCCGGTCCAGTGGGCATGGGCTTTGTCTTGACGATTGGCAACGACACCGGAGCCTGCGGGGTGCTTTTCTAGCTGGCTGCGAGGTTGAATCGAACCGTCTGCCGACAACGGGAAAAGGGCGGTCGATCCGCCTCCGTACTGAGCCGTGATCAACGCGGTCCCCTTGTGATCGACCGCAAGGTGAGCAGCCCCGCCATCACCGACGGCCTGAGCATTTAATTGAGTTAGCGTGGCGTTTGCATCGTCTCCGATCTGAAACGAAACCACGGAAGCTTCTCCGTCGACCGATCCAACGCTGTACAGGATTGGCAGTGTGGGATGGAGCGTCAAGAATCCGGGGCTGTCGATTTCGGCTGCCAATTGTGGAGCCGTCAGCCGCCCATTGTCGGTATCGAATTTGGCGTGATAGATCCCTTTGCTAGGGCCCGTTTTGCCGGTGGTCGTCCCGAACCAGACATCGACAACGTCCGCCTGAGCGATTCCGCCAACTTGGACGACTGCACAGGCGAGAAGGATGGAGGCAAAATAGGGGAATGGAATCGATAGATGTGAAATCATGGAGAATGCACCTTGCTAGGGAGAACGGTTTAGACGCTGGCGGGGCCACCCGGAGGATGGGGCCGGACGCCGGCGAGTGGGGACCTGGATTGTAAAGGAAACCGAATGGTACCGCATGTCGGAGTGCCACTGTGACAGGAAGGAAGGGACGGCGTTGCTTAAGAGGGGCCGTCAAATGCCTTGTGAAATGCCTGTAAAATTCGTAAGTCCTTTCTGACGTGTGGCTTGCGTGATGGTTTTTGGTTTTCGGCACACCGCTTGCTACTGTGGCACGTCGGAGAGGTTTGGCTGTCACAGTCAAACTTCGATAGAACGAACAAAAATAGAATTCACCCCTTTCCAAACACTTTTTTTATTCCCTCGGAGGCTAGATAGAGATGGCAACAGCCACGAAAGCAAAGACCAAAATTCGGCTGCAACCCATGGGCGAACGGATCGTCGTGCAGCGTGACCAGGGCTTAGAGAAGACCGCGGGTGGGATCGTGTTGCCGGGTTCGGCACAGGAAAAGCCAGCTCGCGGGACCGTAGTCGCTGTTGGCACAGGCAAATTGCTCGATGACGGAACTCGCTCGGCTCCCCAGTTGAAAGAAGGCGAATGCGTCCTCTTCACTAGCTATGCCGGTGAAACTGTGGAAATCGATGACGTTGAATACCTGCTGATGCGTGAAGACGACATCTTGGCAGTTGTTGAGTAATCCTCCCTTTCCTAACCTCACAAAACAAGCAAGATAGATAACCATGGCAAAGATTATTGCTTTTGATCAAGAAGCCC
This sequence comes from Roseimaritima multifibrata, assembly GCF_007741495.1. Taxonomy (NCBI): domain Bacteria; kingdom Pseudomonadati; phylum Planctomycetota; class Planctomycetia; order Pirellulales; family Pirellulaceae; genus Roseimaritima; species Roseimaritima multifibrata. Next base: position 3,797,154 of record NZ_CP036262.1, on the reverse strand, counting down.
GCGAAGCGATTCGCCGCGGCGTCAGCCAGCTGGCTCGAGCCGTCAAAGTGACTTTGGGACCTAAGGGTCGCAATGTTATTTTGCAGAAGAGCTTTGGCAGTCCAACCGTCACAAAAGACGGCGTGACAGTCGCTAAAGAAATCGAACTTGAAGATGTCTATGAAAACATGGGCGCTCGTATGGTTCGCGAAGTGGCCAGCCGGACCAGCGACGTCGCTGGTGACGGAACCACCACCGCAACCGTGATGGCCGAAGCGATCTTCAACGAAGGTCTGAAAGCCGTTGTCGCCGGTGTTAATCCGATCCAGATGAAAAGTGGGATCGAAGCCGCGGTTGCGGACATCACCGAAAAATTGCACTCGATGGCCACCAAGGTCAAAGACAAAGCCGCAATGGCCAATGTCGCTTCGATCGCCAGCAACAATGACCGCGAAATCGGTGAATTGCTTGCCGATGCAATGGAAAAAGTTGGCAAAGATGGTGTGATCACCGTCGACGAAGGCAAGAGCCTGAAGACCGAACAAGAGTGGGTCGAAGGGATGCAGTTCGATCGCGGATACCTTTCGCCTTACTTCGTCACCGACACCACTTCCATGGAAGCGGTTTTGGAAGACGCTTATGTCTTGGTTTTCGAAAAGAAAATCAGCAACATCAAAGACATGGTGCCTCTTCTGGAAAAAGTTGTTGAACAGGGCAAGCCTCTGTTGATCATCGCTGAAGATGTCGACGGCGAAGCACTGGCAACTTTGGTTATCAACCGCTTGCGTGGAACCTTCACCTGTGTCGCCGTTAAGGCTCCAGGTTATGGCGATCGCCGCAAAGCCATGATGGAAGACATTGCCATCCTGACCGGTGGACAAGCGATCTTCGAAGCACTTGGTGCCAAACTGGAAAGCGTCACCCTTGCCGACCTTGGTCGTGCCAAGAAAGTGATCATCGACAAAGACAACACGACCATCATCGAAGGTGGCGGAAAGAAAGCCGATATCAAGGCTCGGATCGATCAGATCCGCCGCGAAATCGAAAACTGCTCCAGCGATTACGACAAAGAAAAATTGGAAGAACGACTGGCCAAATTGGCCGGTGGTGTTGCCAAGGTCAATGTCGGTGCCGCAACCGAATCGGAAATGAAAGAGCGTAAAGCTCGCGTTGAAGATGCGTTGCACGCAACCCGTGCCGCTGTCGAAGAAGGTATCCTGCCTGGTGGTGGTGTCGCTTTGTTGCGAGCCAGCAGTAGCGTTTCCGCCGCTGAATCGTTGAAAGACGACGAAGTTGTTGGTTACAACATCGTCCTGCGTGCTTGCCGTGCACCTGTCACCATGATCAGCGAAAATGCTGGCCAAGATGGTGGCGTGGTTTGCGAAAAAGTTCTCGCAATGAAAAACAACGAAGGCTACAACGCCTTGACCGACACCTACGAAGACCTTGTTAAGGCTGGCGTCATCGACCCAACCAAAGTGACTCGTACCGCACTCTCCAACGCAGCTAGTGTTGCAACCTTGTTGCTGACCAGCGATGCATTGGTTGCCGATGCCCCTAAGGGCAAAGGTAAAGGCGGCCACGGTGGCGACCACGACATGTACTAGGACACCTTCTAACGGTTTTTACCGATAGTCTCCTAAACAAATTAGCTTCCGAAGTCTCTTTATGATGCTTCGGAAGCTTTTTTTATGCGCTAGTCGCCGGTGTCGCCGGCGTCGGCATCATCGCGGCTGCAAAATCCTTTTCAGCGGACGCCGACGTGATTTTCGAAACGGCGAAACCGCCCTCTGAGTGGGTTGCCTTGGGACGAAAAAGTTGCGAGCTAGGTCGGGGGGAGTTGGTAGTCCTGGATAAAACCTTTGTCGATCCATTTCTTTAAATGCCAGCACCATTTGGCGTGGACGGACCATCCGCGGTAATCGAGGAGTGCTTTCTGGTCTCCCGTATTCAAAATTTTCAAAAAGTCTCCCTGCGGTTCGAACTCACGCATCGGCCCTCCATCGAAAAACGCTTGCAAGTTGTGCCACAAGATTGGACTTTGGCGAACCGCGTAGACTCCCGCTTTGGGGGAAGGCGATTCGATGATGGTGCCCGAGTCACCGACGGCAAAGATGTTTGGTTTTGTCAGTGACTGCAAAGTCTTGTGCGTGGCGATAAAACCTTTTGGGTCGTGTTCTAGAGGGACGTCGGCAAGCCACTGTGACGCGGTTGCGCCGGTTGCCCAGATAACGACATCGGCTGCCTGCTCCTTGCCATCGGCCGTTTGGATCGAATGATCAGAGACCTCTACGATTCGTTGGGAAGTATGGATTTCGATTTTGCGCGAAGCTAGGATTTTTTCCAGTTTGGTTATCGCGCTAGAGTTCATCCCGTTAGCGATCCGTTCACTTGCGGTGAAAATCTGGATCTCGATCGGACGCACAGGGTCCGGTTGGCTATTCCATCGCTGTTGAAAACAGAGTGCAATTTCGACGCTGGCGACCCCTCCTCCTACGATCACACAACGCAGTGCCCCTTTGGCATTCGCATTCGCATTCGATTGACTTGTGCGTTCTTCCAAGCGTTGCAAGAAAGTTTGCATCGGCTTGGTCGAGACCAGTATCGGTGACGATTGGTGGTCGGCGTAGCCTGCTGGAACCGAACCTATCCCGATCGACAACGCGTCGTATGAAATCGAGGAGGCGTCGGGAAAAAGAATCGATTGGTTCTGGATGTCGATTTTGCTGGCCGTACCCACGATCAATGTGGCGCCCGCCGCATCTGTCAATCGACGAAGATCGATTCGCATCTCCGAGTCGGAGAATTGTTTGCCCAGAGTCCCCGGCAGCATCCCTGAATAGGTTGCCGAAGCGAAGGGGCTAATGCAGATCAGTTCGCAGTTTGGAATGGGGTGTTCTGCCCATTCGTGTAGCACGTGTGCATTTGTGTGCCCAATCCCTAGCAACACCAATTGACGAAGTGAATCTTTTCCCTTCATGCTCGGCCTTGGTTTGAGGTTAAAAAATCCGGTTGGGGGCTCCATGCACCCCGCTTTTGTCCCGCTAATTCGCTGGTAATTTTGAAATCACCCGCTCGCATCGTTCACAAGCGTGGGAACTTCCAAAGCATAACTCCCGCGGCGCATCGTCTCGCTCGTTAAGTGGAATGATAATTGCGGTAGTCAGCAACGTGGATGTCGACCATGAGTGCAAACGACGACGACTTCATCAGAGCCTACAATAAGAACTGAACGTAACGGTTCTTTCAGACGATTCCTATGGGATTTCATTTTATGACTACGGAACTCTCGACGGCGTATCTCGGACTTAAGTTGGAGACCCCGATAATCGTGGGAGCTTGTCCGTTGACCCTTGAACCGGAGAAGGTTCGTCAGATGGTCGATGCGGGGGCAGGCGCTATTGTGCTTCCTTCTATTTTGCAGGAGCAGTTGGATTTTCAGCGTCTGAAGGATCAAGATCCAGACGGCGCGGTGCAACGTAGTGGATATCAGCCACAGCAAGATGAATTCAACGGCGGTCCTGTCGCCTATCTGCAGACGTTGGCAAAACTGAAAGATTGTTGCTCGGCACCGGTGATCGCTAACCTGAGCGGAACATCGCGAGGATCATGGCTGGAATTTGCGAACGAGGTCGAGGCGAACGGTGCGGACGCTATTGAATTGAACTGGCGTAGCGGCGTCACTGGACCGACCGAATCTTCCGACCACATCGAATCCAGGCTGCTTGATTTGGTGAAGGAGTTGCGTCAAAGGGTTTCGATCCCGGTAGCGGTTAAATTGACTCAGCATTTTACAAATATCGCTGCGGTCGCTTCCAAGCTGGAGAAACTGGGCGTCGATGGTTTGATCTTGTTTGCTCATCGCCCTCATTGGGATGTTTGCGTCGATCGGATGCAGTGGAATATCCGTTGGGAATTGACGCCGCAGCAATCCTTAGGAGCGATTCTTGAGGGGATTGTTCACGCGAGAACAGGTGCCGGCAAAGTGTCGATTGCGGCAAGTGGCGGAATCCGCACCGGGGAGGGCGCCGTCAAAGCGATGGTCGCAGGAGCTGACGCGGTGATGATCGCTTCTGAAATCTACCGCGCAGGACCCGACGCCATCCGCAATATATTGCAAGGTATTCGGGCATTCCTGGACGCAAGTCGGTTTCAATCTTTGGCCGAATTCCTTGCCGACCGACCGGTTCCAGATTTATGTTCGGATCGCCTGATGCACATGGAGTACGTTGACCCTTTGATCAGGACCAATGACTATCCCGATCCGACTCCGGCGCCAACGCATGGCCGCTGCGACTCCTTCGGTCATCGAATCCCCTAATCGGGATCCGAAGACCTTGGTGTCGATTGCTGAAATGGACTATTTCACTCGAACCAATTTCATGATCCGACCGTCCACGTTCCAGTCCTGAATGTAAAGGTTCCCGCTCGCATCCCAGAACGAACCATGGGTACCACTGAAGATGCCTTCGACCCATTGGTCTTGAGGAACGTTGTAGTTTCCACCTTTCTTCGGATCGGGGTTGTGCCCCAAAACGGCCATGATGACGTTCCGTTTGTTCAGGATAACCAGGCGTCCTTGTAGGTCGGGGACCGAGACATAGTCGCCTTGGATTGAAACGGACGTTGGCATTCCAAGCCCGGTGATCACTTCTTCAATGAACTGACCGTCAAGGTCGTAATGGAGCAAACGCCCTTTAGGCTGGTGATTCCGATCGCAGATCAGCAACCGATTCGGTTCATACCGCGTATCCAGCGTCATCCCGTGGGCAGTGTTGAATTGCTTCATCCCATTCCCTTTTTCGCCAAAGTGAGAAAGGTATTTTCCCTCTTTGTCGAAAATGAAAATATGATTGCTGGCGTAGCCGTTGGATAGATAGATGTTCCCGTTCGGCGCGACGGTGATTGCGGTCGGACTGAACTTGATCTTTCCCAGCCCCGATTCTTCAGGATAGGGGAGGTGGAGGACAATTTCGCCAGTGTGGGCATTGAATTTGATGCCCTCTGCGTTTTGATTGCGAGCTCCATAAATGAATTCTTCGTCGCCTTCGCTGCGGATTTCTATGTCATGCAGGTTGGAGTAATCCTCTCCTAGATAGGAGTGAATCACCGCGCCCTCTGGGGAGAAAACAAAGACGCCTGCTTTGGCGCTGGTGTAGATGTTCCCGGCTTTGTCGATCACAACTCCACCGTGCGTGGCTCCGATCGCCGAATGCCCATCGGGGCGAAGTCCCCAACCGGGGACCGTATCAAAAGTCATTATCCCGGCACCCATCCTTACCGGCTGCACTTTTTCCTGAGCAAAGGAAACCGAAAATAGCGTCAGCGTTAAGAGAGCGGATAAACAGTTCGAAGAGAATCGCATTGTGGGAGGCTTACCTAAGGGAACAGGAGTCGAGGTGGAAGGGGCGGAATCGCAATCGATTATTGTTGCAGTCGATATTCAACGGTTGGATCACCACTTTTGTCCAGATGGTTGGTGGTCCATAGAATGCCGCGAACGACAAGGTCCATATAGCGATCGTCTGCAACGGTCATATTTTCATGCCCCAACGAGGTGCTGAAAATTCTTGTCTTTTCGGGACCGTAAAGATTCGTCCAGGCGACGACGGCTGTCGCTTCTTTCGGTTCGGCGTTTGGATTCTTTTCCAAGGCTTTTTTGTTTGGTGGAACTGCTTGGTTGCCCCGGATGAGGGCATCGGTTCCAGAGTAAACGCGAATGTTGTTGTAAAGTTCTTCGTTGATGGTTGTCCAGTCTTCGAAGCCTTTCATTACGGGATGTGAGGTGTTTGTACTTAGTAAAGCAATGGGATGCTTGGGACCATGTCCGGTCGATTGGACGCCCAACATTTGGTACCAGCCTCCGTTTTCGGCCGTCGGATCGACTGGTGAGCGGTAATCGCCCCAGCGATAACTATGCATCGCACAATGCAGGTTCACTGCAGGAGTCCCCTGACGATGAGCGGCCAGGATTCGATCGACATAAGGTCGCTCCGTCACATTCGCTGAACATTCGTCATGGATGACGACGTCATAACCTTTTGCCCAATCGGCGGAGTCATAAATGGGGAATGTGGTGTCCGTCGTTTTGCTTTCGCTTAGCTCAACGGTCACTTCGGCACGAATCCGTTTCTCAATTCCTTCCTTAAGTAGTTTGGCCTGAGCCGAATAATCGTGGCAACAGCCTCCCGCGACCAACAGGACTTTCAGCGGAGCGCCCTTCGCGGCGGGCTCTTCGGCCGTCAGTTTCTGACTGGCGAAAAGAAGGGAGCTGGTGATGATCACAAGCGGCACTACATGCCGTGAAAATGAAAAGGTCATGGAGAAGGTTCTCTGGCTGGAAACGGTGTGCGCAGAACGTGCGTAAGAAACAAGCAGGCCCATTCTAACTCATCAACGCCCCATGGGGTGGCATTCGCAAAGAGGATCTTCGCTGCCCTCTCCAGCCTCTTTTGCGACAGTTTCCCTTACCTTCTGCAATAAAAGATCCCGCCGACTGGCAATTTTGCAGGAAGATATCAGCTTCCAAATATCAGATGCCTCCTGGTTCGTCGCGAATCCACAACTTGCGGTCTGCCACATGATTTCGTGTTAAACTGGCAAGACGCTTCCTCGGTGACCCTACCTACCCTTGCTTCTGCGTTGACGTCTCAGAACCGGCTTGTCGTTTCGTGTGTGTGTTCACAAAAGGACGTTTCGTCGGTGGTGCGGGACTTTCGATCTGGGAGAGTTCGGCATCCAGGGAGAGTGTAGGCATTCGCTTTACGGCGGATCGAATCTAGCGGCCGTCAACGATCGAACGGCGATCCATCCCATTTAGGTAACGACATCACAGCGGTAGGCGAATGATTTCTATGCAGAAGGTTATTGGCATGTTTGATTGGAAGTTCGCTGGGACGTTGGCGTTCTGCTGTCTGATTTTGAATCCTGCTTGGGGGGCGGACCAGGCGAAGCAAAACCGTCACTCGGCGGTCCTCGATCGTGATAATTTAGTCGCCTGGTGCATCGTCCCTTTCGACGCCGCTCGCCGAGGCCCCGAAGCCCGGGCTCAGATGTTGAACGACCTTGGCATCAAACGGTCTGCCTACGATTGGCGTCAGGAACACATCCCGACTTTCGAACAAGAGATACTGCAGTACAAAAAACACGGGATCGAATTTTTTGCGTTCTGGAGCGTGCAAGAGGATGCTTTTCAACTGTTCAAAAAGTATGACCTCCACCCACAAATTTGGCAGACCTTAGCCGACCCAGGCGGGGCAAACCAGCAAGAAAAAGTCGAAGCGGCCGCTCAGGCAATGGTTCCGTTAGCGAAACGCACGAAGGATTTAGGGTGTAAGTTAGGACTGTATAACCATGGTGGCTGGGGCGGTGAACCCAAAAATCTGGTCGCGGTCTGCCGTCGTCTGCATTCCCTGGGCTACCCGCATGTTGGCATCGTCTACAACCTGCACCATGGGCATGGGCACATCAAAGACTGGGACGAGTCCCTCCAAGCGATGCTGCCGTTACTGCACTGTCTGAATCTGAACGGAATGAATGCGAACGCGGACCCTAAGATTCTGGGAATCGGTAAGGGACCATTTGAACTTTCGATGATTCGGTCGATCCAGGAAAGTGGTTACGAAGGACCGATTGGAATCCTGGATCACCGCAATGAACTGGATGCAAAGGATTCTTTGCAAGAGAACCTTGAGGGAGTTGAGTGGGCCCAGAAGGAACTTTTGAAACCGGGTAGTGGAGGCCCAAAACCGAAGACTCCAAAAGCAAAACCTGCGGTCCCAGCAAAAACACAGTCCAGCACGACAACGAATCCGGGGACGACCGTTGCGGTGTTGCCACCGAACATCCAGTATGCGGAGGCACCTCTTACCGTTCAGGTCCAGGCAACGTTGCACCGCAAAAACCAATACAACATTCTTGTCGCCTGCAATACAAAATCCTACGCGGGACACTGGGAAATGTTCTCGATGAACGGTAGTGGGAACTTAACGGTTTATATTCCCGGCGCGTCACCCGATCATGTTCATACGAAAAAGCAGATATGTGACGGGAAACCCCATCGTTTGGCGATGGTTTATGAACCCCAACGCGTCCGTTTGTACGTCGACGGTGAAATCGTTGCTGATCAAAACATCCGTCGCACCGTCGGAATACCGCCCGTCGCAAGCCCACTTGGGATTGGCCGGCTGGTTGAACGCGACCATCGCTGCAGCGGTCCTATTGAATGGATGCATATCGCTTCGGACGTTCAGCCGGTTTCCAATGTAGATGCCCCACCACAATCGGTTAATGAAGCAACCATCGCGTTTTGGAAGCGAGACGGGGGAAGCGTCGAAGTTCCAAAAAAAAGTGGAGCCCCAAGCAGCGATGATAAAGCGCAGTCTCAATACGACCCCAAACGGGTCGACGCGCTACTGGCCAAGGCGAAGTCCAGTGGAGATCCGCTTCGTGGGGCTCGCATGTTTGCCGATGCAAAAACAGCTTGTTTGTCCTGTCATAAGGTCGGTGATCGTGGCGGTGCCGTGGGACCTGAATTGACGGAGATCGTCAAGGTTCGCAAACCAACCCAACTGGTCGAAGCAGTCCTTTGGCCCGACCGGGAAGTGTTGCCTGAATATGTGGCTTGGACGTTTTTGACCGTCGATGGCGAAGTGATTAAGGGTTACAAGGTAGCGGAGACCGAACAGAGCATTACCGTCCGAGACCCTGCAACGGCGATCGAAGTGACGATCGATGTTGATGATATTGAAGACGAAGTTCCTGGGTCGACCGTGATGCCAATCGGTTTAACCTCAGCGATGACCGAAGCCCAACAGGCGGACTTGATCGCCTTTCTTCTCAAATTGGACGAAGTCGGTTTTGCTTCGTCGTCAGAAATTCAACAGGCGATGCGTCAATCGCAGCATCATGGCCCTGCTGGTTTTGCTCATACCCGTGAACCCCTAGACGCTGATCGTTGGCCGCATGCCTCCGCACATGTGAACCGGGACCGCATTTATGATTTCTACACCAAACAAGCTGAGCACTTTCGGCAGTCGGAGCAGACCCCGATTCTGTTGGCTTCCGCACCAGGATTGGATGGAGGCGATCAAGGGCACTGGGGCAACCAAGATGAACAGACTTGGGCGAGTGACGCCTGGAACAAAGTCATCCTGGAAGATTTTCAGTTGGGAATTTTTCGGCATCAAAAACAGACCATCCCAAGAGCGGTTTGTGTGCGATTAGGAGCAGACCAAAAATTTTCGGTTTGTTTCAATCCCGATACGTTGTCGTACGAAGCGTTTTGGAAGGATGGCTTTGTTTCCTTCTCGGCCCATCGGCATGGCTTTTTAGATGGTATTCGTTTGCAGGGGACCCCGCTGGAACTGGCGGTCAAACCAAAACCGGAGCAGCCGTTTGAGTACCACGGTTTCTATCGGGTAGGAAAACAGATTGTATTTTCCTATCGAATTGGCGAAACCGAATATTTGGATTCGCCTGCGGTCATCGATGGAGAATTCGTCCCTGAAGTAGCGCCGGTCGAACAGCATTCGCTGCGTGATCGGATCGGCAACGAAGAGGCCCGGTCGCGAGAAGTCGTGACGACAAAAATCATGCCTGGAACCGAGCCTTCGTTTGCGATCGATACGATCGAATTGCCGATTCAGAATCCGTGGCAGATCCCTCTCTTCTGCAGCGGGCACGATTTCGCATCGGACGGAAGTGGCTTTGTTTGTACGATCCATGGTGATGTATGGCATGTGTCGGGACTTGAAACCGGCGTCGAAGAAGAGGGAACGGCTCGCTGGAGTCGTTTTGCTTCGGGATTGAATCATCCTCAGGGAGTGGTTGTCGTCGATGACGTTGTTTACGTGCAGTGCCGGGACCAATTGGTTCGGCTTACGGATGCAAACGATGACGGGCACGCCGATTTCTACGAGTGTTTTTCGAATGCTTTTCAAACCTCAGCGGCGGGACATGACTTCATCTGCGGCTTGCAGCGTGATGTCGACGGCTTTTTTTACACGGCATCGGGTAACCAAGGGATTGTCCAGATCTCGCCAGACGGTAAAGAAGCAAAAGTGGTAGCGACCGGATTTCGCAATCCAGATGGAATCGGAATCCTTTCCGATGGAAGCCTTACGGTTCCTTGCTCGGAAGGTTCCTGGACCCCAGCGTCGATGGTCTGCCGGGTTCCCAAAGAATCGTTTCGGTCACCCCTTCATTTTGGTTACGGGGGACCAAAAAACAGTCAGCCCCCTGCCCTGCCCTTGGCGTATCTGCCTCGACTATTAGACAATTCAAGTGGTGGGCAAGTGGAAGTTCCTGCTGGGACCTGGGATCAATGGGAAGGGAGTTTGCTGCATCTGTCGTTTGGCACGGGGACTTGGTTCACGCTTCTGCAAGATGTCGTGGATGGGCAGTCCCAAGGGGCCGCGGTGCCAATGGCGGGCGATTTCCTTTCGGGGGTTCATCGTGCACGTTTTTCATCGGCCGATGGTCATCTATATGTGTCGGGATGCCAGGGCTGGGGCAGCTATACGATTCATGATGGCTGCTTTCAGCGAGTTCGTTTGGTTGATTCAAAAGTTCAGTCCCCCATCGCGTTTCATCTGCATGAAAACGGGATTCAAGTCCGTTTTACGCAGCCTGTCGATGCCGCAGTAGTTGATTCGCTCGGGAATCATTTCGCCCAAGTCTGGAATTACCGGTACAGCGGAGCCTACGGGTCGCCAGAATATTCAACCACCCATCCGGGCGTCGAAGGACATGATCCGCTGGAAATACGGTCTGCTCACGTGCTAAGCGATGGTCACTCTGTCTTTTTAGAGATCCCGGAACTGCAGCCGGTGAATCAATTACACCTGCGGATGATCGTCAATTCGGAAGAGGCTTTGCCTGTGGGGGGACCTGTCGGTCGAGGGCATGACTTGTTTGTCACAGTGCATGCGTTGGATGCCCCGTTCGAAGATTTTGAAGGTTATCAGCCGACGGAGAAAACGATTGCCAGCCACCCGATTCTGACCGACCTGGAGTGGAATGCTGAACGGGTTCCCAATCCGTGGAGCAAGAAAATCGCAGGAGCTCGCGAGATTGAATTGCAAACCGACAAGAACCTGACCTACGCAACGCCTGAATTCGAAGTTCAGGCGGGCGAGCCGATTGCGTTGAACTTTTTAAATCCAGACGTGGTTCCGCATAATTGGGTTTTGGTTCGGCCAGGGAAGTTGGCGACCGTCGGAGGGCTGGCGAACCAGCTGATAGCCGATCCGAAAGCGTTCGCTCGTCAGTATATTCCCCGTTCCGAGGACGTCTTGCGTTACACCGATGTCGTCTCGCCCGGGGCACAACAAACGATTTGGTTTACGGCTCCAGAAGTACCTGGAACGTATCCATTCCTGTGCACCTTTCCCGGGCATTGGATGGTCATGAACGGGAAATTAATCGTTCGCCCTGCACGTCAATAGGTTGCAGGAATCTAACGATGGAGCCTTTGCCACGTCCCAACGGCTTCGTCGGGTTGGGCCGATGCACGTCGCAGGTTAGTCTTTTGCCCCCGAGTCCAGTTTGTAGGCTGCGGCTTGGGCTTGTCGACTGTAGTCAATCGATTCACCCAAGATTCGCACAGCTTCTTGGTCGGCATGGAACCCCTTCGAATTTTCGCTGCTGATGTAGTCCAACCGCCACATCGCTTTGCGCTGCAGTGTGCGGATCGGCTTCAATTCCGCTTCGCTTGCTCCAGCTTTCTCAGCCGCAACGATTGCATCCAGCATGTCGGTCATTGCGATCGCCGCGCGGTCCATGATTGCTACGGTGCGATCTTGGATCGTTTCCACTCGATCTTTTAGTTCTTGCTCGGAAACATGATGGCATGTCTGACAAGCTTTATTGATGTTCAACATCGGGCTGCGAACCCAGTGGCTGCTTATCTTCGTCGCCCCTTGCCGCTCATAAGGCATGTGGCAGTCACTGCAACTGACGCCCGCACGGGCGTGGATGCCTTGGCTCCAAAGTTCAAATTCAGGGTGTTGGGCTTTGAAGACTTTCGTCCCTGTTTCTTTGTGAACGAAATCATAGAATTCTCCGCCGGGCGTTCCATCTTCGCTGGCAGGAAAGGTCGTCTCCTCCCATTCCTGCTCGGCATTTTCCATTTTCAAACCGTTGCCCCACGGGAACGTCAGCGTCATTTTATTCGCACAGTAGTATTCGACGTGGCATTGTCCGCAGACAAATGAACGCATTTCTTGGCGAGTCGCATCGACGTTCGGATTGTAAGGTTGGTCCGATTTTGAATCGCGCCAACGTTGGATACTTGGCAGGTGAGGCAAAGGATCATCCGACCGAGCCAGCTTCGCAATGCCTTGGAGGAAACCGGGGCGGGTCACGCGGATAGCCATTGTTTCGGGATCGTGGCAATCGATACAAGCAACAGGATGGGCATCGCCAAGATGCGGGTCTCCGGGAGTGGCTTTAACGACTCCGTCAGGTGTCTTTGAAAGCTCAGCATGAACGTCCTCATAATTCATCTGACTGACCGCTTCAAACCCTGCCATTACCGCTTCCTGGTGGAACGATTCGCCAAGCTTCGCCTCCGTCACTTCTTCTCCTAAGGCTTCCATACCGATGCGGCGATAGGTTGGGATAATCGATGCATGGCAGTGCAGGCAAGCCCCCGCCTGTTGCACTTCGGTGACGCGTTTGGTCCCTTCTTGGTCGCCCAACATGTATGCATGTCCGCGTGCTTCCCTGTATTCGATGCTGAAGGCGTAGCCATCGTACAATCGCTTTAGCCACGGACTGCTTTCAAGCTTGCTGGGGGGCAATGCGTGATTACCGCCGTATTCCGTCCGCTCGGTGTCCGCGGTGCGAAGGTAACTTTCGTACTGTTCCGGAAAGTTGATCCCCCATGGTTCGGGATCGGTGCTGACTTCGTTGACCTCGACCAAGCGAACGAATGGAGCCCGAGCCTCTTGTTTGCGTTCAAAAATATTGACCAGCAAAGCGACGACCCCAAAGGTACCGGCTGCCATGATCGCCGCGAGCAACAGGAGCCAAACGAAGCCTCGATTTTTTTGTCTGTCCATGCTTGAAAGTCTGATGTTTGAAAAGAAGGGCTTGGGGATGGTCTAAGTTACCGCAATGCGTGTCCGACATTGCTGTGGCAATGAACGCAAGACTGCATGTCTTGGCCTGCTGAACTAGGCAACAAGGAATGAACAAAGTCTTTGTGGCAATCGATGCAAGTGCTCTGCGTGACGCGTCGATTACGAGGTTTGATCTGAATCGGGTTCTTATAGTTGCCCAAGGTGAATGCCAGCGAGTGGAAAAATCCGTTGTCCGCTTTAGTCACCCATTTGCCAACGAAGTCGTGGGGCAGATGGCAGTCGTTGCAAACCGCGACATGATGATGACTGCTCTTTTGCCACGAATCCATGTGGTCCTGCATGACATGGCAATTCACACAGGTCTGTGGGTTGTTGCTCAAATAGCTGGCTCCGTTGCCATATCCGAAAGTGAACATGCCAAGGCCGGCCAGCATGCCTAAGAGCAGCGAAAATAGAATGGCCCAGCGGCCAAATCGAGGTTTCGCTCCCAGCAAAGGCTCGGAACTTGGCTGGTCTGAAGTGTTCATCCCCGATTCCATAAAGCATCGGTACCGTTGGTTTGAAATCCGAAGGGTCGTCGGAAATTTCCAGGTCCAATAAACGAGACGAGTGCGATGGTGGCCGAAACCGTTCCACTACAAAATTTAACGCCGCGGCTAGATAAGATGTGAGCTTTGACGATTAACAGCGAACGCATGCAGAGCAGCGAAGTCCCATGCTCGCCGCCTAAAGATACGTGTTCCAATCTGTGCGTCAAGGTGTAGTTTTCAGGTCGCCGATCAGACGCCGCTCTTCCGCCACGTGAACACGCGGAGAGGAGGAAAGTTTCGCAGTACCGATTGAACCGTGGGGGCCCCGAAATGGGGATCGGCGTACTTCGTTACATCATTTCGCAACTGGTAGGCAATAAAGGTGCCGCTGTCTGATAGAGCTTGGTAGATCGCTAACATGATCGACTGAGAAGAACGGGGAGGCAGCGCCGAGAAAGGGATTCCCGACACGATAACGTCAGGCGATTCGAAATCGTTTGACGCTAAGATATCGGGAAGGTTAACGGCATCACCTTCCACCACGGTTAATCGGGGATCATTGATGGCTTTCAGCGGGGCGATGAAACCTGCCGTCTTTTCGATGGTAAGAACGCGGCAATCCGCAGCGGCTTGCCAAAGCAGTTCTTCTGTTGTCCCACCGGTCCCCGGTCCAAGGTCGACGATCTTCGTTGCCTCTCTGACAACGTCTCTATCGGCAATCGTACGCGTTAGGAAGTGAGAGCTTGGGATGATCGAAGCGACTTGCGTCGGATGGCGGAGCGATTCTTTTAGCACGGCGATGGATCGGCTCCAGTAATCGCGACCCTCGTGCGTTTCGGCGTGATCGATCATTTCAGTGAGTTTGAATCTGAAGGGGGAAAGTGTCTGCGGGGCAGTTCCGGGCGAGTCCGGCTCAGTTGGGACGTGTGATTTATAGGTTGGCGAGTAAGGTCGCAGGCAACGGGTTGGGATTTTGGTCTCTTGCCAGACCACTGCAATCCACTAGGAAACCGCCAACTCATTAATCGCACCTCGCTACCGAGATGGGACGCTGTAAAGCGATTCTCGTGCCAAACAGCCGCGACTGGTGAGGTTGAATCCTAACCGCAATTCCATCCCAAAAAACTGAGAATCGATAGCTAGTTGGCGGCACAGTAGTTGCTCTTTACTTGCCATCCGTGTCGAGGTCGCAAACGAATGCCGGCTGATTTCGCTACCAAAGTTATTTCTGGTCCTCCAGGAATCGACTACGGTCTTGTGATATTTGGCAGGTCAATCGTCTGCCATTGGCTCGGGATGCACGGTCTAGACTCATTTTTTTCTCGGGTGTGTGCGATGCCGATCCCGATGGTTTGATAACGCGCAACGCTAAAGTACTGGAGTGAATGATGCCAACCAAATTAGACACAACTGCGGAAATGACGATGCAAGCGGGAATGATGCGAGCGATGATCTACGATGACTATGGTAACGCGGGCGTACTGCATGTCGGCAGCATCGCTATCCCTGAGCGGTCCGCAGGTCAATTGCTGATCGACGTTCGCGCATCCAGTGTGAATCCGATTGACTACCGTCTGCGAAGCGGTGAAATGAAGGGATTGTTACCTGGAGGATTCCCGCGAATCCCCGGTTACGATGTCGCCGGGGTAGTCGCCGATTGTGATGCGGATTCGGATTTCGTAATCGGAGATCGTGTCATTGCGTTCCTGGATTCTGCCAGAGGGGGAGCGTGTGCTGATTTCGCAGTCTGCAGCGCCGGAGTCGCGGCCAAGATCCCAGCGACGATATCGTATGAAATTGGAGCGGCGATGCCGTTGGCGGGGACGACGGCATTGCAGTCGCTTCGAGACCACGGCAAGATGAAGTCGGCGCACCGGGTACTAATCAACGGTGCAAGCGGAGGTGTCGGCATGTTTGCTGTCCAGATCGCTAAGGCATCTGGTTGTCACGTCGATGCGGTCGCCAGTGGCGATAACCGCGAATTTTGTATGGCTCTGGGAGCCGACCACTTCTACGATTATGAGAAAACGGACTTCACCGAGTCGGATGAACGCTGGGACATCGTATTTGACGCCGCCGGAAAGGCGAGCTACTTCGAGGCCCGTGACGTAATGCTGGACGGAGGCCGATACATCTCAACGGAACCGGATGTCAAAGGGATGTTGATGACCGTGTTGACTTGGCCTCTTTCGAAATCAGGGAAGGTCATGCTGGCTCGGCCGAACGGGGACGACCTGCGGGAGTTGATTCGTTTGCACGAGTCCGGAAAGCTAGAAGTGACGATCGATAGCCAGTTCCCAATGAGCGAGATCGCCGATGCACATCGCCGCGTCGAAAATGGTGTCGATCGAGGCAAAGTGGTTTTGGTCAAAGAAACCGCTTAGTGGATTGACCTCAAAACGCTGTCGCAGCTGGTTCGGGTGAGAGGCGAGTTGCATTGGAGTCCTAATTTCAGGGCGTCAACCGGTCTTGCTTTTTCCGTCGGGCTGGTCCGGGATGTGGGGCGATTATTGTCGCGTTTCTATCGGGACGTGCGATTTATAGTTGAAGAAAGTCTGGCTCCCCTCGCCCCTAAGCGAGCTCTATGTTGCGGAAGAAATCTCTGCTAGCCCATTGCGTGCTCTCTGCCTCTTTGTTTGATTTCGTGGAGCTTGCTTGGGGGAGAGGGGCTGGGGGAGAGGGGGAGATTTCCAGGCGGCGATTTTATAGCGAAGAGGCGGTTAAAGCCTCGGATTTCAAAAGGTTATGCCACGCCTTGGCCTACGCTGTCGGCCCCTCTCCCCCGGCCCCTCTCCCCAAAAACAAGCCTTTGAATCGACCTTAATTGAATTAGCTGGCGAACCGTTGATCCAGTATTAAACCTGTTTTTAGCGAGCATGTTTTGAGGGCGAGGGGAGCCAGACTTTCTTCATTTATAAACCGCGCGTCCCCCGCGTAAGAACGCTCCCTTAAAGCTACTTTCGCGGACCGTAAGGCTACACCTCAAGGGATCGCCGCTAGCTATTGCAGTCCCTTGCCGACGCAGCGGGCTGGGGTTTAATGCGCACGCACGCTAGGTTTCCGTTGGCTTACGCCAACGGCAAGTATCTGCCGCCCTTTGGGCTAAAAGCACTGCACTCAGACTCGGATGGGCAGGGATGTAGTCGTCACCGATAAACTTCACGTCCCGAGGGCCGACACAACCGCTGTCGGTGGTGAGAACCCCCGGAACGGGGCGGTGGGTGGTTTGTAGCGGTGCGGCGAAAAGCCGTCGATTTTAGGACCGCAATTTCCAGCCGACGACGACACCCAATGCGAAGCACCAGCAGACCGCCACGTCCGGTTTTTCGTGAGCGTACTGTTGCAACCGTTGGAGGATGTCCTTGGCGGGCGTGGCGATTAAGTGCTCTGCGGCAGCTTGTCCGCCGCGGGTTACCGCTTCGCTAACCCGTTGGGACGTCCCGTGGTTGGGATCGTTGTTGCGGCGATCGCTTGCCGGTTGGTGTGGGGAATGTGTTACGTCCATCGGATGGATCCTTGTTGGATTAATTGGGGCTGACATTGAATTAATGGAAGCTCTTACGCACGCCATCGATGTGGCAGGTAGGACTCCATCGGGGACGGTTGAGGTCGCGATTTAAAGAATGCGGTCGCGGCTAGGACTCCCAGAGCAAGTCCGGTCACAAAAATCACTCCGCCGACCGTTCCACGATGCTCATCCACTTCGTACTGAACCCGTTCAATCGCTGAATGAACGGGAGGACCGACTTGATCGCCGACCTGTTCGCCCAAGTGACTTGCTCTGCGGAAAACCGATGGAGAGGGAGCGAATTCTCGAACGACGGACTGAATCTCGTCCGCGGACGCGTTTGTGAACTCAGCGAGAAAATCCTCGATCTGGTATACGTCGCACGGAACCGACTCGACATCCCGTTCGTCCAGATGGGGCCATTTCTCAACGATGGCTGATTTTACTTTCGTCCAAGCTTCGTCGGTCCATTCAGGTTGGCTTGGTTGATTATCAGTCAACGTGGTCTCAGGTTTCCGGTTCATCGTTATATTCCTGTGCAAAATACATTGGTAAGTCGCGTCCGCTAAATCCAGCGGAAGGATTCGCGACATCGATGAAACTGTGTACGCAACTGCCGTACCATTTTTCCGCGAGCAAGCATCGACGGGCTTGGTTGTCGAAGCGTTACACGTTCGCCTTGTTAACGTTCGTTCGGTACCCGAAAGTCGACGGATGATACGTCGATCGACCGCTTGGGTGGATGCAATCTGTACGTCTAACCGAGGGGCGGGCGTCGCTGTGGGGTGTGTCGTTTGGCACCCTATTTGCGTTTAATAAATGCATTGACAATGGAAATTTAGCAGCGATGTCGGAACGCTTTTGGGTATCACCGTTGGGCGGAAATATCTTCGTAGGGCTTCCTGTGTCCACTTGACGCTTCTGGTAAGGTTGAGGGGCACTGGCAAGTCCCCCCGCACGGACACATGTTCTGCATCGATCTGCGATAAATGGCAGGGATTGGTGGGAAGACGCCGGACGCTTCTTGTTGTAAATTTTGGCGAATCCCCTAACTGTAACGAACATGGAATCGATGCACGACAATTCGACCGACACCGAGGGAACGGGCCGGGAGCTTCATATTGTCGGAGTGGGGGCGTCGGCAGGCGGTTTGGAGGCTTTGGAGGCCTTTTTCCGTGCCATGCCTGCGGACAGCGGGATGGCTTTTGTTGTCATTCAGCATCTGTCGCCCGATTTCAAAAGCCACATGGAAGAATTGCTGAGGCGGCAAACCAGCATACCCGTCCACCGAATTGATGACGGAGTTCAGGTCCAGCCAAACTGTATTTATCTGATTCCGGCGAAGATGGAAATGGTCATCAGTGGCGGCAAGTTGTTGCTAACCGAACGGAGCTCGGATCGTTCTCTTGTCCACCCCATCGACACCTTCTTTCGTTCGTTGGCGAACGATGTCGGCCGCCGCTCCATTGGCGTTGTCCTGTCGGGAACCGGAAGCGATGGCTCGCGTGGGGTGACCGACCTTCACGACGCGGGCGGATTGGTGATCGTGCAAGACGACGCTTCCGCCAAGTTCGATGGGATGCCGCATAGTGCTCGGGAAACCGGGGCGGTCGATCTGGTCTTGCCTCCCGCAGCGATTGCAGAGGCGTTGGTTCGGTACACCCAGGAAGGGATCTCTCGGGAGAAACTGGCGGAAGAAGATCTCGCTTTCGGAAGCATGGAAGAGGAAGCTCAAATCCTTCATCTACTGCATCGCAAAAGTTCGCTCGATTTTGCACAGTACAAATCGAGTACGGTTGGAAGGCGAATTCATCGCCGAGTTCAATTAGCGGGGCTGAAGAACCTGGGTGAATACGTTAAACGATTGACGCGGGACGAAGACGAATTAAATGAGCTATACAAAGATCTGCTGATTGGTGTGACGAAATTTTTCCGTGATTCAGAGGCCTTTGAATCGCTCCGTACGCATGTGATTTCTAATTGGCTTGGCCGAACAAATTCGGGCGAGATGCTGCGGATCTGGGTTGCGGCCTGTGCCAGCGGTGAGGAGGCATATTCCATTGCGATCCTTTTGGACGAGGAGATTCGTAAACAGAATATCTCTTTGGACTACAAGATTTTTGCCACCGACGCTCATAGCGGTTCCTTGAATTTAGCCGGCAAGGGGGTCTATTCAGCGGAAGCACTGCGCGAGTTGTCCCCGGAAAGACTTGAGCGGTACTTTATGCAGACGTCGGATGGCTATCAGATCGATCGTGACATTCGAAATCGGGTCGTCTTTGCGACACACAATCTTCTCAATGATGCGCCTTTCACACAGATGGATCTGGTGACCTGTCGCAACATGTTGATCTATCTTCAACCTGTGGCGCAAAAGAAAGCACTTTCGATGTTTCACTTTGCATTGAAAGCAGATGGGCTTTTGTTTCTCGGCCCCAGTGAGACTCCGGGCGAACTGGTTGACGAATTTCATCCGATCGATAAACGCTGGCGAATTTTCTCCAAACGTCGAGACGTCCGCCTACCTGTTGCGACCGAAATGATGGTCAACCGGCACAGCGAAAAACTCCCTTACGCAACGCTGGCACCAACTCCGCCTAAAAGCAATCGGATCGATGCGGGGATGATGCGAGTCTACGAGGAACTGCATGCCAAAAAACTAGGATGTAGTATTTTGGTTAGCGAAACTGGCGAGATGTTGCACCTGTTCGGAGATGCGGAGCGGTTCTTGCGACCGCGGCGTGGAAGGCCTTCGAATCTTCTTCTTGAAATGATCCATGAATCCCTGAAATCGTCGATCGCATCGGCATGGCATCAAGCTGTTACAAAGCGAACCACCGTCCGCTACGCATCAACGGTGTTCACTGGAGATGCGGCGTTGGAGTCGATCTGTATCGCAGTGGAACCGCTGAACGATGATTCCAGCCGACCATGCAATGTCTTGATCGAGTTCACCGCGGGAGTCGAAGCAACGCCCCGTGTCGAATCGCTCGCTGACCATTCGCAACAAGAATATGATCAATCGCGAGTAGAGTCCCTTGAGTCTCAATTGCAGTTTTCGCAGGAGAATCTTCAAGCGACCATCGAGGAAATGGAAACCTCGAACGAAGAACTGCAGGCCTCCAATGAAGAATTGATCGCCTCGAATGAGGAACTGCAGAGCACCAATGAAGAATTGCACAGCGTCAATGAGGAACTCTACACCGTCAACGCTGAACACCAGCGACGAGTGGAGGAACTGGCGCAGGCAAACGATGATATGGACAATTTGCTGGCGACGACTCGAGTCGGTGTGATTTTCTTAGACGACGGGCTTTACATTCGTCGTTTCACGCCTGAAATCGCTCGTGTCTTTCGCCTGGAGCAGCACGATACGGGGCGGTCAATGGAGCAGTTCGCTCACGTCTTAAACCATCCGAACCTGTTGGACGATCTGCAGACGGTTCTTCAGGATCAACAAGAACGTGAACTGACGGTCCGCGATCGAAGTGGAACGCCTTACCTGCTTCGCATTTTGCCGTATCAGAGCGGTGACACAACACGCGGGATCGTGCTGACTTTGATTGATATTTCATCGCTGACCGACGCTCAGACGGAAATCAGTCTTCAACAGCTGGCGATCGAATCTGCGGTCAATGGGATTGTGATCTCGGACCCCTCGCAGGAAGACAATCCGATCACCTACGCCAACCGAGGTTTTCTATCGCTGACCGGATACGAGCGTGACGAAGTGCTTGGGAAAAATTGTAAATTCTTGCAGGGAGAGCAGACCGATCCCGAAACGGTTAAGAAGATTCGGGCAGCGGTTAATCGCGGCGAAGCGGTTCGCGCGACGATCTTGAACTATCGGAAAGATGGAAGCCAGTTCTGGAACGATTTGCAGATCACACCCGTCTTGGATGCAAATGGTACCGTACGCAATTTTGTCGGGGTGCAGCACGATATCACCGATCAAATGACCGCTCAGAATGCGTTGCTGGAAGCGAACGCGGCAAGTCAGCGTGCCAACGAAGCTAAGAATTCGTTCCTTGCAACTATGTCTCATGAGCTGCGCACGCCGCTGACCGCGGTGCTTGGTTTCGCGGACATCCTACGAAGCGAATCGGATCATCCTGACTACCTTGAAAAAGTCGACACGATCAAACGCAATGGGACGTATCTACTGGCGCTTCTGAACGACATTCTGGACCTTTCCAAAATCGAAGCGGGGAAATTGCGTTTTGACCAGCAACGTGTCGACATTCGCCGCGTCATGGCGGATATCGAATCGTTGATGTCCAACCGGTCGCATGATTCGAAGCTTGCCCTACGATTCACCTATGCAACACAGCTTCCAGCGGAGATTACGGCCGATGAAGTTCGGGTGCGTCAGATTCTGGTCAACCTGATCAGCAATGCACTTAAGTTTACCGAATCTGGTGAAGTGACGGTTAGCACCGTTGTAAACCACAATGTCGCGGGGAGTCGTTTGGAAATTTCGGTTGTCGACACCGGGATCGGAATTTCACCCAAGCAGATGGAACGTCTATTCCAACCCTTCAGCCAAGCGAATAAACAGACCACTCGAAAATTTGGCGGCACCGGTCTGGGCCTCAGCATTAGTAAACGACTGGCCGAAGGAATGGGGGGAACGATTTTCGCTGACAGTCGACTGGGCAAAGGAAGTCGCTTCACACTCGTCCTTCCCCTGTCACAATCGGATACCGAGATCACCAGTGAAGCGGAGGCAGAGGGGCAGTCGCGGCCCGCTCCGGAACCGAACGAGAGGAAATACCCTCGGATTCATTCACGCATTCTGCTGGCAGATGATCGGCGCGATGTATGGCAAGTCGGGAAGTACTTCTTAGAAAAATGTGGCGCCGATGTCACGATCGTCGAAAACGGTCTGCAAGCGGTCGAAGCGGTGTTGCGATCCGGGCGCGACGGTAAACCATTCAAACTTATCCTGATGGATATGCAAATGCCTGTGATGTCGGGGCGCGAGGCGGTTGCGGCAATCCGGGCCGAAGGAATTTCGACGCCGATCATTGCACTAACGGCGGATGCAATGGAAGGCGAACGAGAATCGTGCATCGCAATGGGCTGCGACGAGTATTTCCCGAAACCAATCGACGGCCCCCGCTTGATGCAAATGGTCGCGGCGTTAATCGCACAAAACCGAAAACCAAAATAAGATCCGGAACGAGCAACCAAAACGGCCCACACCTTCACACCTTCACACCTTCACACCTTCACACCTTCACACCTTCACACCTTCACACCTTCACACCTTCACACCTTCACACCTTCACACCTTCACACCTTCACACCTTCACACCTTCACACCTTCACACCTTCACACCTTCACACCTTCACACCTTCACACCTTCACACCTTCACACCTTCACACCTTCACACCTTCACACCTTCACACCTTCACACCTTCACACCTTCACACCTTCACACCTTCACACCTTCACACCTTCACACCTTCACACCTTCACACCTTCACACCTTCACACCTTCACTCCTTCACTCCTTCACTCCTTCACTCCTTCACTCCTTCACTCCTTCACTCCTTCACTCCTTCACTCCTTCACTCCTTCACTCCTTCACTCCTTCACTCCTTCACTCCTTCACTCCTTCACTCCTTCACTCCTTCACTCCTTCACTCCTTCACTCATCAACATCCCAACCTCCCCCTCCGGACTCCGCACCAGTTCGCTGATCACAGCAAACCAACTCGGGTAAACCGTCGCTCGGTAGGGCGAATTGGCGGGCAATTGATTCATTAAACGCCGATGGGCAATTCCGAGGTTGTGGTACGGCAAATAAGGGAAAAGGTGGTGCAACGCGTGGTACCGCATCCCCAGCGGAAAGAGTAACTCGGTAAGGATTGGTACGCCTGTGATGTTGGTGGAGTCAATCACTTGGACGGCGTGCGATACTCGATGTCCTTCGGTTAGGTATCGATGAGCCGACAGCGTCCGAATATGATTCCACCCGAGTGCGAGTGTGGCCAAGGCGTAAAGTTGGGGGATGCGTGTCCAGTCGGTCACGCCTGCCAAAATGAATGCGAAGATCGCCCAGGCGCGAAGGCTGCACAATAAATCCATAGCGGCCCAAGACATTAGCGGCGCGTTTCTCGGTATTTTTCTCCGATAGCGGAAATCAATTACGAACGAGGACGCATGCTCCAAGGTCCATTGTCGCAGCCGCGGATGTAGGAAAGAGAATGGAGCCAACAGGAAACGCAAAGTCACAAAGATTGGCTGAAGAAGGATTTGCAAAAGAAACAGAGCGATTTCGCTGACGTTTCCGGTCCCGAGCGGTAAGTATTCGCCGTCGTGTTCCGTACCGTAGTGCCTTGCGTTGTGGTGATCATTGTGACTCTGGTAAAAAAACGTCGGAGTCAGCATCGGGATACCCGCGATCACATTCCACACTAGGCGAAACCATTTCATTTCACCTGATCGGAAATGCACGATTTCGTGCATGAAAGAGGCCACACGGTAGAGTGCGAAAGAGGCTACGAGAAGGCAAACAAGTTGCTCTGCTGAAAATAGCGTGGCATTTAAATAGGCCGCCGCAAAACCGTAGCCGATCGACAGACTGACCAGGAAATCAAACCAGTAGATAAACGGATTGTGGTATGAGAGATCCTTAACGATCTCCCTCGCATCGGTGGTAAATCGGTTGGTTTGATTTGCTGTAGTTGGGGGGGTGTGCGACATCTCAGTAAGCAATGGTGTGAGTGGGAAACTAGCCTTCATTTTTCTTGATTTTGGATCCACGCAATCTTCATGCCAGCGATTTCGATAGGTCCTCCAGATCGAGAATGATTTTTTGAATGATCCAGCCGACTCCGTGCCTACATATTCCTGCCGTAATGGTCGCGAGATTAGAAGTTCGTGAAGCGTTAATGTCCGAACGCCTACGTGGTTTTCCGCTTAGTCGTTTTCCATGCCATGCCAAACCGTTCCTTGGCAACACTGACCGTGCTCGTTTGAGCTTTTGGCGGCGTGAAATGACGGATATTATCTTTTCGAAATCCCAAACATGCATGGGCATCCTTCCGATCACATTAGGTTTCATCGACAACCCATCGATGCCTTGCTGTACTGAAATTTGGGTAAGTTTGGGGTAGTCGCTTGGCGGCTAATTGCAGATGCCGATCTTGGGTCCTAGGATTTCCGCGGTTCCGATGACCAACGCAATCGATCGGTTCATCTGTTCATGATTTTCGTCGTACACGTTTGCAATGATTTCTTCGTTGCGTCCAACGCCAAGTGTCAACCGAGTTAGATCGTGCTTCCTGAAATGGGAAGCCCAAAATTCTCTGTGCGAAGAATTCCCCGTCTAATGAATCAAATCTGAACACAACAGTGTGCAATTGCTTTTCGTTCCGTGAACGCTGAACTTCAGTCGTGGTTACGCACATGTGATTTGGCGGGGCAAGGTAATGACAAACTCGGCTCCTGTGCTTCGGTTGTTCCCAAGCCTGATCTGGCCGCGGTGTGATTCGATAATCCGTTTGGTGATGGCTAGCCCAAGTCCCGTCCCCTTGGTTTTTGTGGTGAAGAACGGTTCAAAGACTTTCTTGCGCTGTTCGGGCGTGAGGCCGGGGCCGTTGTCGCTGAGTGACAGACGCAGGGCCGGGCGATTGTCAAGCTCCGTATGCGACCAGTTCGCTTGGATCGAAACAACGTCAGGGCATGCTGCAATCGAGTTTTCTAGGAGGTTACGAAACACCTGATGCATGCGGAACGGATCGGCCGTGCAGTGCAAATCGACAAGGTCGGCCTGTTCACTGAGGCAAATCTTTTTGTGTGAATGGAGCGGCGACAGTTCGTTAAGAACTTGCGCGACGATACGACCTAAGTTGCACTTGTCCAGATCGAGTGACATTGGAGCGGCGAAGTCACGCAATTCTTCGAAAAGCCGTTTGATCCGATTTTGAGTGCATTGAATCCGTGACACGTAATGAAGCGCTTCCGGATGATTCTCCAGTTCCATGCCCAGTAGTTCCAAATTGGCTTGCGTGAGCTGAAGTGCATTGCGACTCTCGTGTGTGAGAGCTGAAAGCATCTGCCCCATGGCTGCCAATCGTTCGGAACGCACCGCCCTTTCTTCGGCTTGTTTCTGTTCGGTCAAGTCGTGGACCACTCCCGTGAACATACGCTGATCACCAAGCCAAAATTCTCCTACCGCAAGACGCATCGGGAATTTGCTATGATCTTTGCGGCGACCAACCACTTCGCGGCCGACGCCAATGATCTTCTTTTCCCCCGTGGCGATATAGTTGGCCAAATAGTCGTCATGTGCAGCTTTGTAGGGGGCGGGCATCAACACCGAGACGTTTTTCCCGATTACTTCGTCAGCCGCGAATCCGAATATCTGTTCGGCAGCAGCATTGAAGCTGTCAATTATCCCTCGTGCGTTGATCGTAATGATTCCGTCGACCGCTGTTTCGACAATTGATCTAAGCCGATTTTCTTCGTTGGTGGCCACTGCGGCTTCTCCATTTGTCGTTAGCTGTTTGTTTCATAATTCACAATTCCTCGGTTCTTATCCCCAGAGATCCTCCCCCCTTCCCGCTCTTCGTACAGCGTCTATCAGTTCCTCCGCACGGGCGCGTTTGGTCAGGTATCCACTCGCACCGAGCGCATGGGCGCGATCCATGTAGTCCGGCCTTTCATGCTGCGAATAGAACAATACCGCCAGTTTCGGATTTACCAATTTGACTTGTTGCAAAACGTAAAAACCGTCGCCGCTGGGCATCTGAATGTCCAGCAGCAACACATTCGCTTCTTCGTGTTTTGCTAGGCGAACCGCTCCGCTGCCGGTTGTTGCTTCCCCGACCACGTCGATATCCGTTTCCTCAAACGTGATCCGCAATCCCTCGCGGACCATGTCATGATCTTCCGCGATCAATAAGCGAATCGTCATGTTTACCTCCGATAAATCAATCAGTCATTGGACGCTAGCCCACGGTTGCGGCCGAAAATCCGACACGTGAACACGCCGGATAAAATTGGGATCGACTAGCGACCCGCACCACGTCAAGCAACGCCGCTAATCGAAATGGCTTCTGCAAACATTCGACAACCGGAGGCACCGCGAGCCTCGAAAGCCACTCGCGTGAATTCTCGCTGGTGACTAGCACGACCGGAATGTCCGAAATCTGTGAATGCGTCCGGATGTGTGACAAGACGTCATCTGCGCCATACTCGCCGAACCGTGGCAGCCCGAGCTCAAGGATTAACACGTCGGTCTTGTGAAGTTTTTCCAGACATTCCATAACGTCTTGCGCCGTATCGACCTCGTATCCATGATTTGAATAGTACCGGCTGTAAATTTCGGCCAGTGTCGAGTCACTCTCGGCAAATAGTAGTCGTTTGCTCATCGTGCTCGCCTCGCAAATCTGAATTGGATATCCCTACTCGAAACCGACATCGCACCTACTCCTTACGATAGTGACTGGCGGCCTGGTTGCTATGAGCAACCGGGCTGCTGAAACATAAGCCGATTATTTCGGCTTCACCCGGATTCGTATTGCCTTCGCTCCCTCGGTCTTGGGTAACATGAAGTTGTGGATCGCCGAAACGCTTAACCAAGCGTTTCGTGTCTTGTTCAAAACGACCCACATTGTTGCTATTGTGGCAACCTTGACTATAGAGAGGCGTATGGTTCGGGCATGGCGGAATCCACCATGGTGGCATGGTGGATCCGGTTTTCACTCGGCGCAAAACCAAACCATGTGTCGAAAGGCCGGCAGATTTTTCCTCGTAGAGTCCGGGGATACCATGTCCCCGTTTTGAGGTAATTCTCCGAGATGAATGAACAGTCCACGAACCAGACGACCGTCCAACGCCTCAAAGTCGAGATTCGCGAACGGATGGGCGTTTGCCCGTCATTCTTTCTGTTAGCCGAACAATCCCCGGACATCATGGAGAGTCTTTGGCGGCAGGCTGAGGTCGGATACCTCGATAACCCGCTCCCCTCACTGTTTAAGGAAAAACTCTTCACATACCTGTCAAGGTTCTGCAGCATTCCCTACTGCGTGGCTCGGCACGGCGCGTTTTTGCTTGGAAGCGGTTACGTTGCGGGGGATCCGGCGTGTGAACCGGTCTCGGTGGACGAAATGTTGCACCTGATTCAGCGACCCGCTCCGACGGCTGAACAAATCGACGACTCTTTTGCCGTGCTGGCCGAAATCCGGGAGCCTTTGGATACGTGGCCGGAACCTGGGGGAGAACTTGAAACCGCCTTCCGCGTCTGCTGCGTCCCGGTGTTTCGGCGCCGCGGTAACGTCGCACGTTGCCAGGCAGAACTTCGCCGTGTGCTTGGAACGATTCGCTACGACCAACTAATGGCGCTTCTGGAGTTCATTCGCACGACGCACTTCTGGACGGAGACACACCCTGACATCCGATTCGAAGACGACGTGCAACAACTGTTTTCCGAACAACTCGCGCTGGCCCGATGGATCAAGTCTTACCCAACAGCAGTGACCGAGGAACTGCAGCGGGCCGACGAGGAATTGGCCGAACTTCGGACGGTCAATTCGGAACTTGAACTGCGCGTCATGGAACGCACGACCGAACTCAGGCTGGCCCAGACTGCCGCTCGCATGGGAACCTGGCAGTGGGACGTCGAAGGCGATCGGCTTACCTGGGACGCGACCCAATTCGAACTGTTCGGGATCGCCCCAACCTCAACGGTCACTCTTGAAACTTTTTTCAACCTTGTAGACCCACGTGATAGGTTGGAACTGAAACGCGTCGTGGACGAAGTCTTGGAAAGCGGAATCCGATACGACACGGAGTTTCGCATCATCCGGCCTGATGGTGTCACGTACTGGATTGAAGGCAAAGGGGACGTAATCCGTGACAAGGACAACAAGCCGCTACGGATGATTGGTGTAAACTATGATGTCACGGACCGAAAGGCGTCGGAAGACGAATTGAAGAGGCGGGAGCGGGAACTTCGCACGCTGGCCGGAAGCGTGCCCGGACTGTTCTCGTACATCGACCGCGATCTCCGCTATCAGTACGTCAATCGAGGCTACGAAAACGCGTTTCGTCTACCGGCCGACGAGATCGTTGGCAAGACGGTCGTCGAGCTTCTAGGCACTGAACAGTTCGAGCTCACAAGACCGTACATCGAAACAGTCCTGGGGGGCGAAGAAGTAACATTCGATAGCGAATTCGACTGGGACGATGACCACCACGCGATCCAAGTCACCTACGTTCCTAATCTTGACGCACAACGATGCGTACAAGGTTTCTTCTGTTTGATTACGGATATCACCAAACTAAGGCGGGCTGAACGCGAACTCACTCGGCTGGCGGCGATTGTTGAATCGTCCCACGACGCGATTATCGGGCAGGAACTTGACGGAAGAATTCAAAGTTGGAACGACGCGGCCGAGCAGATCTACGGATATTCACGGGAAGAGGCCGTTGGCCAGTCGATCACGATGATCGTGCCAGCGGATCGCCACGACGAAATCAGAACGATCCTCGAACGAATTAGACGAGGCCAACGGGTCGAGACTTTTGAAACGGTCCGTGTGTGCCGCGATGGGCGGCACATCGACGTCTCGCTGACGGTCTCTCCGATCAAGGAACACACTGGCCGAGTTATTGGATCCTCGGCAATTGCTCGCGACATCAGCACACGCAAAGAAGCCGAAGTATCGCTGCGCGAGAGTGAGAGGATGTTTAGGGCGTTGTTTGAGCAGGCCGGTGGTTATTGCATGTTACTTCGGCCGACGGACAGCGGAATCCCTGTGATTATTGATATCAACGAAGCAGCTTGCGACGCACATGGTTACAGTCGCAGTGAAATGATCGGAAAGCCGGTTGTGGAACTTGATGATGAGGAGGGCAAAGGTTTATGCAGGGAAAGAACACAAATCATCATGTCAGGGAAGACGCTGTCGGTCGAAACGAACCATGTGCGAAAAAATGGTTCCGTCTTCCCGGTCGAGGTAACTGCAAAAAGGGTTCAGGTTGCCGGCAAGCCTCCAATCATTATGACAACCGAACACGACATCACCGAACGGAAGCAAGCTGAGCAAAAACTGCGCGATCGCGAAGAAAGGTTGCGGGCAATCCTGAACGCCGCCGTCGATTCCATTGTCACCATCGATCGTCAAGGCATCATCAAGAGCATTAACTCGGCGACCGAACGAATGTTCGGATACACGCAGGACGAATTGATCGGGCAGAACGTCAAAATATTGATGCCGCAACCGTACCGCAGGGAGCACGACGGCTACCTTTCCCGCTACCGTGAAACCGGTGAAACGCACATCATCGGTGTTGGCCGCGAAGTCGCTGGGCAGCGTAAGGATGGTTCGACGTTTCCCGTGGATCTGGCTGTGAGTGAGGTCGAAAACCTTAGCCTGTTCACTGGCATCATCCGAGATATTACCGACCGCAAACAGGCCGAAGAATCGCTGCGGCGTGAGCATGAGTTCAGCGAGAGCCTGACCAACATGGCTCGAAACATCGTGCTGGTGCTGGACACCGGTGGGCGGATCGTGCGGTTCAACCCATACATGGAAGAACTGACTGGCTGGCAACTGGACGAAGTTCAAGGACGCGACTGGTTTGACACCTTTCTGCCTGAACACAGCCGCGAGAAAACCCGCAGCCTTTTTAGACGCGGCATCGCGGGCGAACGGACGCATGGAAACGTGTCAGCCATTCTGACCAAAGACGGCCATGAACGCGAGATCGAATGGTATGACACCACACTGACGGGCGGCAAAGGCGAGGTGACCGGTCTGCTTACCACGGGGCTGGACGTCACGGAACGACGAATGCTAGAGCGGGAAATTCTAGAAATCGCCGCTGAGGAACAACGCCGTATCGGTCAGGAACTGCACGATAGCACGCAACAGCAATTGACCGGCCTTGGCCTGGTCGCCCAAAACGTCGCTGAGTCTCTGGAGCAACTTGTGCATGTGGACGAAGCGGTGGGGATGCTGGAACGTGTTCGCGAACTTCATCGAAGGGCAGCAAAATTGCATACTGGCTTGGACCAGGCAGCTCGAGAGGTCAACCATCTCGCACGCGGTCTGGTTCCGGTCGAATTGGATGCTCAAGGATTAATGTCGTCGCTTGCCGAATTGGTACGCAGTGTAGGCGATGTACAAGACGTTGAATGCAAATTTATCAATGATCGTGCCGTGGACGTTCCCGACAACTTTTGTTCAACCCATCTGTACCGTGTCGCCCAAGAAGCGGTGAACAACGCCCTCAAACATAGCCGCGCCGACCGTATCGAAGTCAGTCTTTCAGAACTTGATGATCTGATCACACTGAAGGTACTTGACAACGGAGACGGGATCGAAGAGAAAAGTTCGCATGGCCCCGGCATGGGCCTGCGTATCATGGCGTACCGCGCCGACCTGATCGGAGCGACCCTGCACATCGGTCAGGCAACTGGTGGCGGCACGGAGGTGGTCTGTACGATCAGTCAATAGTCAACCCGCGAAACGGCGACGCGACGGCGCACCGCTAACGCAATCGCCTTCGGCTTGCCGTTAAACAACAGAAAACAATGACAAAGCAATCTCCATTGTTGCGGGCGGCCAAAATACTCATCGTTGACGATCATCCGATGATGCGAGCAGGGTTGGCGATGCAGATCTCAGAGAAGCCGGGGCTGGAAGTCTGCGGGCAGGCCGAAGACGTCAGCGACGCACTGGCTACTATCAAATCGACCAGTCCGGATCTCGCCATCATTGACATCGCCTTAAAAAAAGGACACGGCATCGACTTGATCAAGGACATCAAGTCCCGCTTCCCTGGGGTGAAAATGCTCGTGCTGTCGACCTACAAAGAATCGTTGTACGCCGAACGGGCACTGCGGGCTGGGGCGATGGGCTACTTGAACAAACAAGAAACCGGGCAGCAGATTTTCGAGGCCATTCGCGCCGTTCTGGATGGTGAACGTTACATTAGTCAGGAAATGACCAATCGCTTGGTCGGCCAAGCCATCGGCGCCGCCGATCCCACTAGAACCGCTCCCGTCGAAACGCTAAGTAACCGCGAACTGGAGGTGTTCCAGTTGATCGGCGAGGGTTTGAGCACCGGCGCCATCGCCCGCCGATTGCACCTCAGCCCACACACGATCGACACCCACCGCGAAAAAATCAAGCAAAAACTAAACGTCAAAACCGCCAACGAATTGCAACGCGAAGCGACGCAGTGGATGCTGGAGAATGGTTGAGAGTCTGATAATTCGCTGGTCATACCGCCTGGTGCGATTTTGACCACGGAGAGTCGGTATTCGACGTCCAGGACGAAGCCAAGGTCAATGTGCAAGCCGACACGACGGTACGCCTGAGCCAATATCCGTAAGGCCGATGGAAAAATTTCTGTCGCTACGCCAGTGCGTGGACAGACCGGCAACACGTCACGCATACGATTTCCGAATGAACCACCGTCTGGCGAGGGGCGCCACGGGAGGTTTGTCGCTACTTAAACCAACCATTGCGATAGAAGCCCCACAACATGGCTGTTGCCAACGCCACCATCACGGCGAGCACGCCTAAATAGCCGAATTGCGACTCGATGACAGGCATGTTGTGAAAGTTCATTCCGTAGATGCCTGTAATCAACGTTAACGGAATGAAAATCGTTGATACGATTGTCAACAATCGCAGACGGTCATTGGTTCGATTCTGCAGTCTCAGGTGGTAGTCCTGCTGGATCGCGTTCAAGTGGCCAAGTTGCCTTGCGACGGATCGCCCCGCGTGTTCTAGATGCGAAACCGCGTCACGGAAATAGTCTTGCAGTCCCTCGATGCTGAATGATTCGGACTCGATCGTCTGAAGAGCTCCGACACAGTACAGCTGGTCCTCAAACGTGGCGGCAAGGCGAGTAAACTGTCGCTTAAGTGGAAGGACCTGGTTGATCAGGGCATCCGTTTCTTCTTCATCAAACAATTCATCGAACTGGTTAATCGTGTCGCGAGTCCGGAGCGTGAACGCCATATCCTCGTCGATGAGATGGTCGATGATTTGATACAGAATGGCAGAGGTACAGTAGCGATGAAATCGCATTCCTTGCGTGTACTGCTGCATGACGGTTTCCAACGCATGAATCCCGTTCTCGTGAACCGTAATGATCTTGTTTTGCACGCAAACGATCCATAGAAACGTACGATCCTCCGCGTCCCAACTCACTTGTGTCGGCAAACCGATAAAGAGGGAGGTGCCGTAGGCCACGAGTCTCGATGCGGGGGTCGGATCGAGGCAGGCTTCAATCGCCAAGGGATGCAGCCCTAGCTTCAAAAGGACGTTTGCAAGCGAATCAGAATCCGTCCGCTGCAGGTCGATCCAGCATGGCTGTTGGTCTGCACCCGTCGCAAGCACCTCTTCTAACGAACAAGCTTGAAGGCAACGCTCCTGGTTAAGGCGATAGATGTATTGTTTCATCGTCTGGTTCCGCTAAGCGGATTCCTTGGATGCGGGTGAATGACGTCGAATCGGCAGGTATTCGACGGTCGCCTGTTGCTTGATCGGTTGCGGATACAACGTCATTAGTTTCATAAAGTCTTCCGGTATCTGATCGCTCACGCATAGTCCAAACTCTTTGGCGTCCTCGAATGTGATCGCGTAGTCATGCGTCCAACGACCTTCCGTCAACATTGTGGCCAGTTCCTCAGCATGTTCCGGCGAACACTTGTCGGATAACAATTCGAGAACGCTCGCACGAATTTGTTTGATCGCTTTTTCGGCTTGATCGGCCAGGATAAGGGTTTCGTCATCGGTCCTTTCTATCGGCTTCTCTTTCACGATCTTGACCAGTGAGGCAGCCGGAAAGTTGCCCACCTGCGGATCAACTGGACCGAGTACCGCGTGGGGGCTGAGCACAATTTGGTCGGCTGCTAACGCGATCAACGTTCCCCCGGACATTGCGTAATGTGGCACGAAAACCGTCACCTTTCCGGGGTGTTTGTGAATCGCCCGAGCGATCTGCAATGACGCCAGGACGAGCCCCCCTGGCGTGTGCAGAACTAAATCGACTGGCACGTCAGGATCGGTCATGTGAATGGCACGTAGAATTTCTTCGCTGTCGTTGATGTCGATGAATTTGACCAACGGAAACCCGAGAATCGCCATTGTTTCTTGACGATGAGCCAGCAAGATGACACGCGATTTGCGTTTGTTTTCGATCTTCGCCAACAGCCGTTTTCGCGACGCGTCAACCAGCCGCCGTGAGATCACCGGCTGCATCATGACGACCATGATGAAAAGCCAAATCAATTTGCTTGCGTCCATTTACGTTTCCTTTAAGGGCGGTGTCCCCAGACGTCCTCGACACAGCCTTCGTCGGGATAGCAGGGCGAGCGTTTGGGGTGCAGCAACAAGAACGGAGGCAGTAGTATTGCTCCGGCCAGAAAGCCGCCAACGTGCGCCCAGAACGCAATGCCACCGACGTCGGATGTCATGTTGAGCGTGGCAAGACCACTGACAAAATTCAGCAGGAACCAGTATCCCAAATAGAAGACTGCCAGCAGATCAAAGAAGAAGGGAAAGATAAAGATCGGAATCATGACGATGACTCGTGATGTGGGGTACATCATCAGATAGGCCCCCATGACTCCAGCGATCGCTCCTGACGCACCGATCGCCGGGAGCGTGGAATGGGGATTCACCAACGCATGGATAATTCCAGACAAAATCCCGCAAGCCAAATAGAAAATGATGAAGTTGACGGAGCCAAGGCGGTCTTCCACATTGCGGCCGAAAATGGCCAACGTCCACATGTTGCCGACGATATGTAGCAGCCCGCCATGCAGGAACATGCTGGTCAAAAACGGCCAGTAGCCATTCATCGGGAATCCGACTTCCTGGGCCCAGTCCGGATCGGTGAAGCGCGCTGGAACCACTCCGAATAGATAGCTGATCCGCTCCAGACTTTCCTCAGGAAGTCCCGCTTCCATAAAGAAGATCAGTGCATTGGAAGCAATAATCAACCAGGTGACGACGGGAACGTGGCTGGTAAAGACACTTGTTTTTAAGGGGAACATGAATCGAATCCGTTGGCCTACGCTCTGGACGCCACTTAATCGCCATCACCACGATCGCGGAGGTTTTCGGCCCGCACTTAATCTTTCGTGTTTTCAAATTGGTCCATCGCTTCGACCACATGAGTCGCGTAGATAACACTCGGCCCGCCCCCCATCATGATGGCAACGCCAAGCGTTTCCATCACCTCATCGCGAGACGCACCCGCTTGGAGGACTGCATGCGTATGGTAGGCAATGCAACCATCACACCGATCCGTGACCGAGATTGCCAATGCAATGAGCTCCTTTGTTTTGCTGTCCAATGCTCCCGAGGCTGCACTTGCGGCATGCAGCATCGAAAATCCATGCATGGTTGCTGGCTGAGCTTTGGCCAAATCGGCCATGCTGCTGCTGAGTTTTTCGAGTTGCTTAGGGTAGGTCATTTCAGTGGGGAGTGATGTCGTCATGGTCAATGGTTCTTATCAAAGTATGCGAAGCGTGCATTACAGAAGTGACAGCTCCTGTTGCGGTGTGACGGTGCGTGCAATTGGGTACACGGTCAGAATGTGACCTCGCGGATTCCTACTCGTCAGTTAACGCTGGACGTCGGTTAGCCCAATCCACTTTTGTTTTTCGTTCGATCGACGATCGTGTAGGTCGATCCAGCGGTGGTGGTTGGGGGCAGCGGTTCGCCTTTGACGACCGTTACTTCGTGTCCTTCTTGGCCGAGAGGCCCAATTTCTTGATATTGCCCTGATGCGGGGGCTTTCTCGCCTGGTTTCAACTCATTGACTTTGCCGGACATTGAATTCTCCATACCGATTCAAGTTGGTTGTTATGAAAGAAGATGATGGGCGACATCGCAATGCGTATGCCAAACCGCTCAGCGAATGTCTTTGCCACCGTTGACCCAACCGATTAAGCAGTGTCGTCGCGACAGGCGGTGGTGCTGATACGCCAACGATCATTTCCCCAAGGGATTGCGCACCCTTGCGACCCAAACGCTCGGTAAGTCGCGTGGGATGTCGTTATGGCAACACAGACGCAGGAAAATTATTCGGGGCGTTAAAACGACGTTTCCGACTTTATCGAAGAAGCGAGCCTCAGCATGGTTCGCGACCCAAAAACACTACGGGAATGCAGCAGACTCTCGGCCACCTAATACCAAGCGAATTTGTATCGCTTACTCAAACAAGCCTTACTGTCCGAATTCACAACAGGGATGGCTTAGCCTTGGGCCATCGACTGTGGCACCTGCGGGCGGATTTCTTAGCGGATCGACGCAAGCCGACCGGCAAAATCATTGTGTTTTCTTTGCGATTGCCGGACGGCTTGCATCGTTCCGCTAAGAAAATAGATGGCATTCGCCCTGGGCTATCCGAGCTGACACGCTCGTACCGCTTTACTGCAATTCAACCGAAAAGCTGCTTGTTAAGAATCGATCGTTAAACGCTGGATCCATTCAATAACGCAGGGAGCGCACCAAACGGACCCGAATTCGCATTGGCTAGGTGTAACCCTAATGATTTTTCCTCTCCACGTAATTCGGCTGATGCGATGCCCATGCAACTCGATCAACTTCTCCAGGAGATTCACGATCTTGAGAAAGTTGTTGCGGACAAAGTTCAGCAAACGAAGAGGGAGCTAACATATGAGATTGTCCGCGGGCGGGCAGTTTTTGGCGAAGGTGTGCGTCGGCGTCACAGGGCGATGGCCAAGCGGGCATGGCGGACGCTACGTGAGTCATCGTTTTTGACAATTCTGACCGCCCCGGTGATCTATTCGCTCCTGCTTCCGATTTCGATGCTGGACCTATTCGTCAGTCTGTATCAATGGATTTGCTTTCCGGTTTATCGGGTTCCCACCGTTCGGAGGGAAGAATACGTAGTCATCGACAGACGGTCGTTGGATTATCTGAACGCGATCGAGAAATTGAACTGTGTTTATTGCGGTTATTGCAACGGCGTGTTGGCATTCGCACGCGAGATCGCTTCAAGGACGGAGCAATACTGGTGCCCGATCAAGCATTCGCGACGAACCAAGGGGTGCCACAGTCGTACGTGTTTGTTCTGCGAATTTGGGGACGCGGAAGGCTACACTGAAAACCTGCAAGAGCTACGGAAACAGTTCCACGACTTGAAGGGATCTCCGTAAAAAGGGGTTTGCGAATTCTCTGGCATGGCTTTTGCAATTTCGCAATTTGCAAAATGTTGTAAGATGTCGCCAGTTGTTAAGACGACCTCGATGTATCACCAGAACAAGCTGGATCTTAGATGAGCGGACAAGACAAGATTGTGGCCGAGTTAATTCGTGGACTAAAACACGAACGTGACGCGCTCAAGCTGCAAGCACACCTTGCGTCAATGGAAGCTCGAGAGGAATTGAGCAAACTTGGCGACAAGGTCGATGAACTCGAACATGAGTATGAGCCACTAAAGAACGCGGTCCAAACATCGGCAGACGATGTCTTGGACTCGCTGAAATTGGTCGCCAGCGAAATACGGGATGGCTTCAAGCGGATTCGCGATGCGGTTTGATTCGCGAATAACGATTAATCCATGTTAAGTTTGACCGAATACTTTCTTCAGCTGTCTCCCGTCGCGCAGGCAGGTCTGGCTGGCCTATTCACTTGGGCCATCACTGCGGCGGGCGCAGGGCTTGTCTTTTTCGCAAAGGCCGTCAATCAGAAGCTGATCGATGCAATGCTGGGATTGTCTGGTGGCGTGATGATTGCTGCCAGCTATTGGTCGCTACTCGCCCCAGCGATTGAAATTTCTAAAAATCGTGGTGGGATGTCGTGGTTGCCTGCCGCGGTAGGATTTCTGCTCGGGGGAGCCGTATTGTTAGCTTGCGACAAGTTGTTGCCGCACTTGCACCTCGGGTTTTCGATCGCCGAATCGGAAGGCCCCAAAACGCGTTGGCGTCGAAGTACCTTGTTGGTCATGGCAATCACCCTGCACAATATTCCAGAAGGGCTTGCCGTTGGCGTTGCGTTCGGTGGTGTGATCGCGGGGCAAGCCTCAGCGGGAATCGCGGGGGCGCTTGCATTGACACTAGGAATTGGCCTGCAGAATTTTCCCGAGGGGACGGCCGTCGCCATGCCGCTTCGGATGGAAGGCATGTCACGCCGAAAGGCGTTTTGGTACGGTCAACTCTCGGCGGTGGTTGAACCAATCGCAGCGGTCATCGGAGCCGCTACGGTCACTTACGCGGTAGCGATCCTGCCGTATGCATTAAGCTTCGCCGCCGGGGCGATGATCTTCGTGGTGGTCGAGGAACTGATTCCAGAATCACATCGTGCCGGAAACGTTGACTTGGCAACGATTAGTCTAATGATCGGATTCACGATCATGATGGTCCTGGACGTGGCGTTGGGTTAAACGAGCACGGTTTAGCCGCTTCCCGGTGTTGAAAGCCGTCAGGTGAAGTCGTCGCTGACGCTCAAGAATCGGCATGCGGTTTGCACCCCCTGGATCCTCGTTCTTAGATTGCAGCTTCAACTGGTAGAACGCCGGTCCGTGCGAGGGATTCCGCTAGTTTGCGCTCATGCCTAGCTGGAAGTGCCGATCTGGAGGCATTGGATGTCGCCATCAACTCCCACGTCATTTGCTACGGAGAAGAAGGACACGCAACCTGTCGGCCCCCACAAGACTTTATGCACAAATCCTGCATGTCTCGCCAATTTATGGCGAGCCAGGCGATGGTTCAGGGGCGGATGTGATCCATCCCGGACGAACAATAATAGGTGATCGACGGTCGATCCGTTTGGGATGAGGACCCGAATAGACTGTGGCTACCCTTTGGTGGAAGTTCCCCCTGCCCTTTAGGTGTTTTTCGCGCTACGACCGTATCTCTCCAGCCCTAGTTCTAAAATGCAAAGCTGTCTGAATTATTCACTAGTTTGCGTTGAATGATGACCGCGGTGTTTGGGGACGTTTGGTTCGCTGTACTTAGCAAACTTTCCCATTACTTGCCCCTAGATATTCTTCAATGGAGTCAAAAAATGCCCATTACCAGTATCAATCCTGCGACCAATGAAACCCTCCAAACTTTTACATCACTTTCGAAGGATGAATCGCTAAATGCGGTTGCGACAGCCGGGGAGGCTTACCAGAGTTGGCGAAAAACAAGTTTCGCCGAACGAAAAAAGGTCCTGCTTGCATTCGCGACAGAACTTCGCAAGCGGAGCGATGAATTCGCCAGACTGATCACGTTGGATATGGGGAAACGAATCTCCGAGAGCCGTAGAGAAATCGAGTATTGTGCGGAGATATCGGATTTCTATGCCAACGGCGCCGAGACCTTTCTTGCAGACCAACCGATGGAGGATGTTGACGCAAACGCTTACATCCGTAAAGAGCCGATCGGCGTGCTGCTGGGCGTTATGCCTTGGAATTTCCCGTTCTACCAGGTCGTGCGTTTTGCCGCCCCAAACATTATGGCTGGCAATGCCGTCATGCTGAAACATGCCAGTAGCGTGCCGCAGTGCGCTCAGGCGATCGCTGAACTGTTTGATGAATGCGGTCTCCCTAAAGGCGTTTACACCAACTTGTTTATCCCTTCAGAGTTCGTGGAAACCGTTGTTGCGGATTCCAGAGTGCAAGGCGTTTCTTTAACGGGGAGCGAAAAAGCGGGGGCGGCTGTGGCAGCTCTGGCAGGCAAAAACCTGAAACGATCTGTTTTAGAATTGGGTGGGAACGATCCGTTCATCGTCCTCGAAGACGCAGACATTCCAAAAACGGCTGAGTTGGCCGTCAAGGGAAGGGTTGTGAATGCTGGGCAATCATGTGTCGCATCCAAACGGTTCATCGTCGTGGAATCGGTTGCCGACGAATTCTTGACAGCTTTCAAGGAAGGAATGTCGAAGCTGAAAATCGGTGACCCGATGGATGAGGATACAACCCTTGCACCACTGTCGAGCGAAGAAGCTGCCGTCAAATTGCTGCAGCAAGTCCAATCCAGTATCGACGCCGGTGCAACCGTTTTACTTGGTGGAGATCGACCGGACTGTGAGGGGGCCTACTTCAACGCAACGATCCTGACGGATGTGACCCCCGACATGCCTACATTCGACCAGGAGCTTTTCGGGCCTGTCGCAACGGTCTATGTGGTGAAGGACGAAGCGGCGGCGATCGAACTTGCAAACCGATCATCGTACGGTCTTGGGGGAAGTGTTTACACAAAAGACATCCAGCGAGGTCAAAGGGTCGCCGAGCAAATCGAAACCGGCATGATGTTCGTGAACCAACCCACTAGGTCTCAAGCCGAGTTGCCGTTCGGAGGAGTTAAAAATTCCGGTTATGGACGAGAACTCTCCAGCCTGGGCATCCAAGAATTTATAAACAAAAAACTGATTCACCTAGGGCCCAAAACGTAGGACGGATCCCCATGAGGCAGGATCGCTTTGCGGTGCTTGAAAATGGAATCCGGCCGGCAAGAACGCATCCTACTTTCCTACGTTTAACCTTTGCAGGATGGATAACATCTTTTTGCTGAATGGGGTTAGCCGCGTCCGGCTGTACTGGTCTCCCAACTTTCGGATCGCTTCGGCTTGAGTTGGGTAAGGATGGATGGCGGATCCGATTCCTCCCAGGCCGATCTTGTTCTGCATCGCCACCGTTATTTCTGAAATCATGTCCCCAGCGTTTTCGGCGACAATGGTTGCACCAACGATGGTGTCCGTTCCCTTTTTCGTGTGGATCTTCACAAAGCCTTCGTCATTGCCTTCCAAGATGGCGCGATCGACATGTTCAAGCTGTTGTGTGTAGGTATCGATTTCGACTCCTGTTTCCTTGGCCTCATGTGGGTAGATACCAACATGTGCGATTTCCGGCGAAGTGTAGGTCGCCCAGGGGATAATTAGGTCGCTAGCTTTCTTCTTGCCAAATGGTCCCACGGCAAACAAAGCGTTCTGAATGACGATTCGAGCTTGAAAGTCGGCTGCGTGTGTGAACTTATATTTCGAGCAAATGTCGCCGGCGGCATAGATCCGTGGATTGGTTGTTTGCAACTGGTCGTTAACTTCCAATCCCTGTTGACCGTACTTCACATGCACCGTTTCTAAGTTCAACCCGTCTGTATTCGGTGCACGACCGACCGCGACCAACAAGTGATCGACAATCGTTTCGGTTGTTTGACCGTTTTGCGTGACTTTAACGCGAATCGACTCTCCCGGCCCTGCGGCGACCTCCATATCCTTCGCGTCCAGAATCAGATGGATTCCATCTTTTATAAATTGGTCTTGTACCACTGCGGATGCTTCGGCGTCCTCACGCGGCAGGATATGGTCGCCTCGTTCGAACAGGAAGACTTCGCTCCCAAACCGAGCAAATGATTGAGCCATTTCGCTGCCGATGGGCCCACTTCCGACGATCCCGAATCGTTTGGGCAATTCGGTCAACGAAAAGAGACTTTCGTTGGTCAAGTAGTTCACACCATCAAGGCCTTTAATCGGTGGCGCTGCGGCACGGGCCCCAGTTGCCACGACCGCCTTCTTAAATTTCAGTTCTGAGACCTCACCACTTTTTCTTGTCACCGAGATCGTATTGTCATCAACGAAGGTCCCTTGGCCGAAGAATACGTCGACGCCCAGGCCGTTGAAACGTTTGGCGGAATCCGCGTGGCTGATTTGGCTGCGCTTCGAACGCATTCGTTCCATCACTTTGGCAAAATCAACGGCGGCTCCCTCGGGAACGTTAACGCCAAACGGAGCTGCGTTTCGAACGCTTGCCGCCACTCGAGCCGCACCAATTACTCCCTTTGATGGAACACAGCCAACATTCAAGCAGTCACCACCCATTAATTCCCGTTCGATGATCGCGACCCGTGCTCCCAAGCCGGCGGCTCCGGCGGCAGTGACCAGTCCTGCGGTTCCGGCACCGATGACCACTAAATGATACGGTTGGCTTGGAGTAGGGTTTTGCCATTCGGGCGGGTGCACGTTCGCTTCAAGAGCCTGGTTGTGTTCATCATCGGGTTGCAACTGGATAATCTTAGAAGTCATAGCAGGGATCTTTCGTGGATGATCGTTGGATGAAGTGTTCGGGAACCGCCGAGGGGGGGCATTGCAAGTGTTGGCTACGTCCCTTCGGGGAAGCCGACTTGTTGGTATGGCCATTTATTGGCCATCGCCCACCGGTCGACCACGGTAAAAGAACTTCATTGCGTATCGAACGGCCAGCGGAAAGAGCCCCAGCAGGGCAAAGGCGATCGCGAGCTTTACGAGTTGACTGGGAGTGAAGACCGCGCCGATCCCTTTGTCCGCAAGCGTTTGCAGGTCGGGTACGCTTGACCCGGCATAAACGTAGATCACCGTACCTGCCAGCATGCCGACTTGACTGACCCACCAAAATGTTCGCGTCCGAATCGGGGTTAAGCCCATGACTGCGTTGATGACAAAAAATGGAACCGCAGGTATTAGTCGTAAAGTGAACAGGAAAAAGGGCCCTTCTTTCTCCAGGGATCGGTTGAAGCTTTCCAGTCGTTGCCCAAATCGATTTTGAATCGCGTCACGAAATAGAAACCGACTGAGCAAGAACGCCATCGTCGCCCCAGCGGTCGATGCGAAACTGACAAGGACCAGTCCGCGTGCAAATCCAAAATACCAGCCGTAGACGAGTGTGAGGGCCGCGGCACCAGGAAGTGACAAACCGGTGGCGAGGACATAGACCAAAAACGCTGCCCCGAACACCAGGACCGGATGTTCGGCCTGGTAAGCTCGTAGCTGTGATTCCTGGGTTGCGAGACCTTCTAGGCTGAGCAAGTGGCCGAATTTGAAGTAAACGAGGAGAACCGCGACCGCCACGATAAAAAAGACTCCGGCTTTCTTGCCAAGCGAAGAGCGAGTCTTCTGGACCGGGGTTCCGAGGTCATCATCCATCGTCTTTCCTTCCAAGTAAGTTAATGTAGTCCTATGACTATACGATGGATGGAAGACGAAGCAGGAGGCAGAACCTTACAGAAAAGTAAAGAAAACAAAGCTCCTGTCTCGGCCCATGCCCCCCGAAAGCACTTTGGGTCAACGGCACCGACTGGGGATTGGACTTCGGTTAATCCAGCCGAGGGGAATCGGTCCTGCGAATTATTGCCTCTGCGATCGGCTTGTTGGAACCATTCACGCCGAGGATACTGGCACGATGACATATCTGCTTGAGTATTCTGATTACGGCTCGGCGGGCCTTTTGATTCCAGCAGGTTTGGTGCTGATTCATTTGTGCGCCCTGCTTTCGGCGTTCCACTCGCTTCAACATGTCCGAACCTCACAGGCTGCAGTCGCTTGGGTCGTCGGGTTGGTTACCCTTCCCTACCTAGCATTGCCACTGTACTGGGTGTTCGCCCGGAATCGGTTCGAGGGATATCGAGAGGCGATCCGGGATATCGGAAAGGAACATGATCAATCGGTTACTTCGATCCGTCGAGAATTATTCAGCGAGCCGTGCAATCAGCCGCGGACGTTTCAGTCCCCCTTGGCACAGGTTGCCACCGTCATGGGGACTCCGGTCAGCCAAGGAAATAAATATCGATTGCTTATCGATGGGATAGCCTTTTTCGATACGATGCTGTGGCAAATCCAGTCGGCGAAACGGTACGTGTACGCTTCCTTCTACATCATCCGTGACGACCAGATTGGAAAGCGTTTTGCGGATGCACTGATCGAACGAGCTAACGCAGGCGTAACGGTTCGGCTGTTATATGACGAAGTCGGGTGCATTCGTTTGTCAAACCGATATCTGCGTCGCCTAACCGAAGCCGGTGTGGATGTGCATTCGTTCAACACCCGTCAGGGCTGGGTGAATCGATTTCAGGTCAACTTTCGAAATCACCGCAAGATGATCGTCGTCGATGGCAGAGTCTCGATCGTCGGCGGGTTGAACGTGGGGGATGAATATCTGGGGGCGATTCCTTCGATGT
Organism: Roseimaritima multifibrata; assembly: GCF_007741495.1. NCBI lineage: Bacteria > Pseudomonadati > Planctomycetota > Planctomycetia > Pirellulales > Pirellulaceae > Roseimaritima > Roseimaritima multifibrata. The sequence continues at coordinate 3,754,129 of NZ_CP036262.1, read as the reverse complement.
CGCCATGGCGGGACACCAGCGTTCAAATCGAGGGGAGTCTGACCCGAAAAGTCCAAGCGGTGTTTGCCGGTGATTACTACTGGGCGGCTAGAGCCGATCTACCAGAGGCCGATTGGCAGCGGAAGACGGACTGCGGGACAACGGATTCTAACGATCCTTCTTTGCAGGAAGAACCGAGCGGATTGGGAGCCGTTTGCACGACGGGACCCGCCGACGAACGACCGCGCACGTCGATGATGTTTTCGGCTGCCATTGGGGCTGCCAAGGAGCGCCTTTGGATCAGCACGCCCTATCTGGTACCAGATGATGCGATGATCGTAGCCTTGGCCATGGCAAAGGCACGTGGAGTCGATGTGCGACTGCTGATCCCATCCGTTGCCGACCTGTGGGCCGTCTACCTGGCAGGATTCTATTACGAACGAAAATTGGCGGAGATTGGCGTTCCTGTATTCCGTTTTACAAATGGCATGCTTCACCAGAAATGTGTTCTTGTTGACGATTCGTTGACGCTGATCGGATCGACCAATTTTGATAACCGGTCGCTACACCTGAATTTTGAAGTGATGGTTGCGATTGAGGACCGAGCATTCATCTGTGAGGTGGAAAAGATGCTCGATCGAGATTTTGCCAACGCAAAACGCAGTAATGGGTCGAATCGGCCATTGCGTCCATGGTTCGCTCGAGCCGGGACGGCGTTAGCTCGTCTGTTCAGCCCGGTTCTTTAAAACGTGGCAATCCTTTCCTTCCGCGTTGTCCAGCGGTGCACAGGATCTGTGCTTTCGTGACACACTTGGGATGTATTTTGGCCGTTTTGTCTTCGGCATCGAAATTGCAGACTTATTGAATTCGATCGACCGATTCGGCGTTCGCGTTAGTTATTCAATTCGATATGCAATGCAAAGGAAAACCAATGAAAGATCCCTATTTGGAATCTGAATGGACGGAACTATGCGATCACCTGCGGCGATGTGCGGTGGCGATATCAAGGAACGCCGATCAGAAATCTAAATTTCTTCGGCAGGCAGAAGAGTTCGCGACGCAAGCGGCGCCAGATCATTATCACGTTTTACTCGAACGAACGGCGGCCGCTTCGAAACTTGCCGTCGGCTGGCAGAAAGCAAGAGCTGCCGGTTTCGCTCATGATGAAGAGATGATCGACGAAGCTTCGGACGAGAGTTTTCCCGCAAGTGATCCGCCAACCTATTCCCACGCACATGCGTAGCTGCACTGTTTCTTGGTAGCATCCGAAATGGGCTGTCGATTTATTCGCAAGCGGGGAAGGATAGTAGCCTTTCGCTCGCGACGTGCGATTTACAGGTTGCGGTTTCAACCCTGCCCTTCGGAGTCTGAGTGCAGTGCTATTAGCCCAGCGGGCGGCAGATACTTGCCGTTGGCGTAAGCCGAGCCCTTTCAAGCTAGCACTTAGCGGCTCTTTGGTCGAGGATTTTGGCAGTCGAAACATGGTTGCCGCGGTTACCGCTTTTCTTTTTTGGTGGCGGCTTCTTTGGGCCTCTGGGGCTCTTTTTGTAACGGCTGAAATCGAGCTGCTTTCCGATGTCGACCAGCTCCTTAGCGAGCTGCTCCAAGGTTAGTTCTCGATACACAGAATCAAACTCTTCTTCGGTGACCGCTATCGCAAAACCTTTCCACGATTCCGAGACATCATTGGCCGCGTAATAACTCGAGACCTTGTCGGCTAAATCCGCGTCGTTCGCTGCACAGCCAATCGATGTTTTTATCACGCTCAGAATGTTGTACATCATTACCGCCATGCAAAAACTGAATAGCGCCGCTTTGGGATATCCAAGCGTCTTGATTTCACTGTGAAGCGTCGTGGCGAGTTGCTGGAAGGCTGTTTCGATGTTCCATCGCTTACGGTATCCCTTCGCCACTTTTTTTGCGCTGACGCGTTTGGGCAGATTGGTCAAAATGTGGACGGCTTTGTCCCCTTTGCGAGTCGGCTTATCGAGTTCAATCGTGATCCGACGCAAGTGAAGGGGGCGGCCTTGGTACGTAAAAGAAATCTTCTGTTCATACAAAACGCCACCATCACAAGGCCCGATTTTACTGCGTTTTCCTTGCGATTCCCAGTTCGGCAGCAAAGCTGTTGAATGACGCAAAACGAAAAACGCTTGTTTGTCTAAGGCGATGGTCGTCATCATCTTCTGCGAAGCAAAGTGGCGGTCACCAATCCAAACTTGATCCTTTTGGACGAGGTCAAAAATTTGGGGATGCAAAGTGGCTTCGCCGGCATGTCCATCGCGACAAACAATCACGTCCACAAGTAGCTTCTTGTCGGGATCGAGTATTGGAATGGTGGTGGCCGGTAGGGCTGCAGCGCCAAGAGTCCGTAGCTCTTTGATGCGATGCTCCGTTCCTGCCAAGTGGTTGCCGTCCATGATCCGCGTGGCGTAGCCGTTAAACACTGGCAATGATTTGGGACCTTCAAGATGATCCCACAACTGTGAAAGCTCGGCTGCTGTTTCACTAACCAAAGCACGGCTCACCTGCAGCTCGATGCCTTGAAGTTTGTTGTAAACGGATGCGATGGAAACTTCGATATTTTCTTTGTGTCGTCTGTAAGCAGCATTCACCGAAGGTTTGATTTTCAGGGCAACACATGCCATGACGTCAGCGACTGAAGAAAACAATAGTTCACCGCACCTTTGGCGTTCTACATGCCTCGCAAAGAGAGCGTCCATCCGCTCGTTACTGAGCAAATGATTGAGCACTAAACGAGTTCCTAACGCTACAGGACAATCTTTTTTGAAGCGTTCGAGCAGTTCGTCAACATTCATTTCAACACCTCATTTTGCGTAACATCCTCTAAGTAAACTACTTAGATAGAGTCGCAAACAAGATGCCAAAACGCCAAAGTGCTAGCTTGAAAGGGCTCGGCGTAAGCCAACGGATACCTAGCGCGCGTATTAAAGCCCAGCGGGCGACAGACAAGGGTGGTTCTGTCGCCCGCTGGGCTTTCCTTTTCGCGATCCCCACTCCGGCGGCTTGCGCCGCCGGCAAGTATCTGCCGCCCTCCGGGCTACGTGTTCGCTTGGCGAAATATAGACTCGTAAACTGCTGCAACCCTTCATCTATAGACTTCACGTCCCCGCGAAAGTAGCTGGAAAAGGACGTTCTTTCGCGGGGGTTGTGCGATAAATAAGTAGTGAGTGTGGCAGGGAGAAAAGGCCCCATGCCAGCTTGCCTGGCATGAAGCCAAGATTTGAAATTAGTTCGCATGGCTCTAGAAAAACGCTTCCCGTTCGGATTGCCGCTTTCAGCGGCAATCCGAACGGGAAGCGAAAACCGTGGGGACAACCACCTCTAATTTCAAATCTTGCGTTCCTGTCGGGTAAACCGACGAGGGGACGTGGCGCTTGGATGTCTGGGCAGGTGCCAGCTGCTGTCAAACCGTCAACTTATTTATCGCACAACCCGAGCGAAAGACGACACTCATTAAATCGCCTGCACGGTCCCAGCCGGATAGAACCAATGCCAGGAAATCACCCAGGCAATGGCCGGCAGGTACCCGCTTTAACTAGAGAAACGTACACGTATCGGCAGACGCGTTTTGGTGCTAGCCGACGTGGACCGCTAGTTTGCCGAAGTTCTTGCCTTCTAACAAACCGATGAAGGCGTTGGGGGCGTTCTCCAGGCCCTCGACGACATCCTCGATCGACTTCACTTTCCCTGATTTAACCCACTCGGTCATTTCAGCGAGGAATTCGCCATAACGCGGGCCGTAGTCATCGAAAATGATGAATCCTTGTGCTTTGATTCGTCGAATCAAAAACGTTTGCATCAGCAACGGCAAACGATCTGGGCCTTCGGGTAAGGCGGTGTCGTTGTAGTGGGCGATCAATCCGCATACCGGAATCCGAGCCTTAACGTTCAGAAGTGGGAGGACGGCATCGAACACTTTCCCGCCGACGCTTTCAAAGTAAACGTCGATACCGCTTGAGCACGCATCTGCCAGTTGCTGATCGAAATCGGATGCGTAGTGGTCAATGCACGCGTCAAAGCCAAACGTTTCGACAGCGGCTTTGCACTTTTTAGGCCCGCCTGCCACGCCTACGACGCGGCACCCTTTTAGCTTGGCGATCTGGCCGACTGCGGATCCGACCGCACCGGTCGCTGCGGCGACCACAACGGTCTCGCGAGGTTTGGGCTGACCAATGTCAAGCAGCCCCATATAGGCGGTGAAACCTGGCATCCCAAGGACGCCCAACGACCTGGCGGGATGCTCTAAATTTCGCCCAAGCGGAATCACCCCCTGCCCGTCCGATACGGCATAATCCTGCCATCCTGTGTTCGCCAAAACCCAATCGCCCACAGCAAACTCAGGATGAAATGATTGTTCGACTTGACAGACGGTCCCCCCCACCATCACTTCGCCAAGTTCAACTGGAGCGGCGTACGACGGCGCGTCACTCATCCGCCCGCGCATGTACGGATCTAACGATAGGTAGACGGTTCGCAGCAACATCTGTCCGTCAGTCGGTTTCGGTAGTTCCGTAGTGTCCAGGCGGAAGTTGTCGGGTGACGGAGCACCATGGGGGCGAGAGTTCAGTACGATTCGCCGGTTTGTTTCTGGTGATTGAGGCATATCAATATCTTTATATGTTGCAACTAGGGTTTCTGATGGATGAAGTGACGGCAAACCTCGTGCCATCTAGCCACTCAATCGTTTTTGAAATCGTGAGACGCTGAGGGTAAGCACAACCACTCCACAGACGGTCAGCCCCAGCACCCAAGGCATCAGATCGGATAAGTCCGCACCTCGCAAGACCACACCACGCAGGATTTCAAAATAGTAGGTCACCGGGATTGTAAACGTCACCAGATAGATTGTCGGTTCACTATTTGAACACGACTAGCGGCTTGAGGATGCCGTCTTCTTTTGTTTCCATCAGGTGCAGCGCTTTGTCGACATCGTCGAACGCAAACCTGTGAGTCGTCAACGGTGACGGATCGACTCGACCGCGTTCGATCAATCCCAATAGGCGTGACATGCGTACATTTCCACCGGGGCAGAGTCCCGTCCGAATCACTTTGTCGCTCATGCCGACGCCCCATTCCACTCGAGGAATTTCGACGCTGTCGCCATGACCAAAGTATCCCGCAACCGAGATCGTGCCGCCTGGGCGAGTGGCTTTCACGCAAGATTCGAACGTCGCCTGGGAACCGAGACACTCGATCGCCGAATCCACTCCGACGCCACCGGTGAGTTTGAGGATTTCTTCGAGCGGGTCTTGTTGGGTGAAGTCGATCGTGACGTCGGCCCCAAAGTGACGAGACAGCGAAAGGCGTGCTGCAACGCCGTCGACACCGATCACCAAACCGGCACCCAACAGACGAGCTCCGACAGTCGCCATCAATCCGACGGGACCTTGGGCAAAAATGACGACCGTCCCGCCTAGCGGTATGTTCGCGTGTTCGGCGCCCATGAATCCGGTCGACAGCATGTCACACGCATAGACTGCAATGTCGTCAGAGATCGAACCGGGAATCGAGGTCAGGTTTGCGCTAGCGTCGTTGACGTGAAAGTATTCTGCGAAGTTGCCGTCTTTGGTGTTCGCAAATTTCCAACCACCCAGCATCGTATCGCACTGGGAAGTATATCCGCGTTGACAGTTTTGGCATTGAAAACAGGGGGTGATGGCGTTAACGGCCACACGATCTCCCTCCTTGAACCCACGCACTTCGCTCCCCAATTTTGCAACCACACCAACCGCTTCGTGTCCGAGCGTCAGGTTGCTGCGATCGCCAATGGCTCCCTTAAGGGTGTGCACATCGGAGGTGCAAACGAGAGCTCGAGTCGTTTTAACAATTGCGTCATTGGGGCCGGGTTCAGGGACCGGTTTGTCCATGAATGCGGTTTTCCCAATCCCTTCCATCACAAACGCTTTCATCAAGTCAGCCATAGCTGTTTCCGCAAATTTGGGTATTTGTAAAGTCGAACCTTGCGGAGGTTTGGCAACGCAAACAGCGTGCCAGCGACAGTGGGCCACTTTAGCGTTTGTGAACAGCGGGGACGCGCGATCGATGAGCTGGTGGTTCCCAGACGGATTGAATTGGGTTGGCAAGCGACCAAAATCCCAGCCCGCTGCGCAACGACCTATCGATCTAATCGAACGCGGAGAAAGACTGTAGCCTTTGGCTACCCGAAAGTAGCTTTAAGGGAACGTTCTTTCGCGGGGGTTGTGCGATAAATAAGTAGTGAGTGTGGCAGGGAGAAAAGGCCCCATGCCAGCTTGCCTGGCATGAAGCCAAGATTTGAAATTAGTTCGCATGGCTCTAGGAAAACGCATCCCGTTCGGATTGCCGCTGAAAGCGGCAATCCGAACGGGATGCGAAAACCGTGGGGGCAACCACCTCTAATTTCAAATCTTGCGTTCCTGTCGGGTAAACCGACGAGGGGACGTGGCGCTTGGATGTCTGGGCAGGTGCCAGCTGCTGTCAAACCGTCAACTTATATATCGCACGTCCCGAGCGAAAAGGCGACAATCACTAACAGAACAAGCTGTTGCGCAGCGGTGCTGGACATTGGCTGCCTGCGACCTCACTCGCAACCATTTTTTTTGCAAGTCCTTGCCGCTCGCGAATCCCCAATTTTCTCAGCTGGCGAACTGAACGATTTGGTCTGCGTTTAGCATGCCGGATTGCCGCGAAACTTCGGCTCCTCGCTTGAACAAGATCATTGTCGGGATGCTTGAAATCCCGAATGGAGACGCTGCCACGGGATTGGCTTCGGTGTCTAATTTGGCGAGGATGACCTGTGGTGATAGTTGTGCGGCCGCTTCCGCGAATGCGGGTGCCATCATCCGGCAGGGGCCGCACCAAGGTGCCCAGAAATCGACGAGCACAGGCACTTCGGTTTTCGCGATAAATCTTGCGAAAGTGGCGTCGGTAAGTTCGACAGGTTTATCGGGTAGTAGAGATTGTTTGCACTTGCCGCAGACAGGCTTGTCGTGCAACTTCGAATCGGGAACGCGATTCAAAGCAGAGCATGCGGAGCAGACTAGATTCACGGTGGGGACTCCTTCGTCAGTGGAAGTATTCTAGCGACACGACCACGTGGCAATGTTCGCATCATCCGTCGGAAACGAGCTTGTTCGTAGACAAGCCGACGGGCTGTTCGCCCGCGTTTTCGCGTCTGACGGAGCAATGACTCGCGTCATAGTAAATTCGTAATCGACGTGCAAAGCAACAGGAGTGCCAAACGGAATAGCGTCATTGGCAAGTATTTGTAAAGCGAGGATCTCTGCCGTGAAAGTGAGCGGCCTAATGTGCGTACGCGGTCGACGCGTGCGGTACTGCTCACTCGGTCGCGAACTGGACTTGAAATTTGCGAGGTTAGGTGGCGATAGGCAATACGATCTTCCGGTTGGGTAACCAAGACCATGGTCGTATTTGGCGTCGTGCGAATGCAGGACGAACAACATTCATTCTAACCCTTTCAAATCCGGTCCGTGGAACGCTGAACGAGCGTTTGGGAATGTTGGTTGGCACAGCAAATGCATAATTGTTTTTGAAATAAAGGTTCAAAAAAAACATTCAGAACCTGCCTTTGCCGACTCGGTAGAGACGGCACCTACCTTCTTCCAATAGGAAAGTACCATGCTTTTTCGCGTAATGTTTCTTGCCACGCTTTTATTGCCACTCGCTCAGTCTTCTGCGAGAGCGGACGATGCGAAGCCAGCGGGAGATAAGCAACAAGTGGTTGTGCATCTGTCGCATTTCACCGATGACTTGCATCGCTGTTTCATGGCGTTGAAAGTTGCGAACCTAATGCAGGAACATGGTGCGGAGGTTACGATCTTTCTTGACCTTGAGGGCGTTCGATTGGCCGAACGCCGACAGTCGCTGGACCTGACCTGGGGACCGGATTCCCCAACGCTTTCAACACACTATGACAGCTTCACCGAAGGTGGTGGTAAGGTTGTGGTCTGCCCGCATTGTGCCAAATCGGCTCGGATTGGTGACGGAGCGCTCAAACGCAATGCGGAGATCGCAACCATGCCATCGCTCGGAAAAATGCTGATGGACGCCGACAAGATCATGGACTACTAAGACCCCAAAATCCACATCCGCTATTCGCGTGGTCCGGAGAGTATTGAGACATGCCGATTCGCAATTTAGACAAGATTTTTGCTCCTAAAAGCGTTGCCGTTATCGGGGCAAGCAAACGTCCGTCTAGCGTCGGCAATACGGTTCTTCTGAACCTGGTCGATGGTGGGTTTACCGGCGCTGTTTATGCGGTGAATTCTAAATACACCGAAATCAACGGTGTGGCCTGTTTCGGGGCGGTGAGTGAAATCCCCGATCCAGTCGATCTAGCCGTGATATGTACCCCGGCGGCTACCGTGCCCGATATCGTTCGCCAATGCGGTGAAGCGGGGATTCGGGGATTGGTGATTCTGTCGGCAGGGTTTCGTGAAGCGTCTAAAGAAGGCGCTGCCTTAGAGGAAGAGATTCGGGGGATGGCTAGGCAGTTTGCTGGACTGCGGATCATCGGCCCGAATTGTCTTGGCGTGATGGCGCCACATCATTCGCTTAACGCCAGTTTCGCAAGTGATTCACCTATAAAGGGTCGCGTCGCGTTTATCTCGCAGTCGGGCGCGTTATGCACGGCAGTCCTTGACTGGGCAATTCAAGAAAATGTCGGCTTTTCGAATTTCGTGTCTGTCGGCAACATGTTGGACGTGGGGATCGCCGATTTGATTGACTACTTTGCAACCGATGGCTATACCGAGTCGATCATCCTGTATATGGAATCGATCAGCAAAGGGCGAGGATTCATGTCAGCGGCTCGGGCGTTTTCCCGGGAAAAGCCGATCATCGCTTACAAGGCTGGGCGATTCGCTCAGTCCGCCAAGGCGGCTGCGTCACACACCGGTGCGATGGCGGGGGTCGATAGCGTCTATGAGGCGGCGATGGCACGTGCAGGCATTGTACGCGTGTTCGACGTCGACGATCTTTTTGATTGTGCCGAACTGCTGGCTCGAAAAAAACTTCCATCTGGCCCGCGTTTGGCAATCATCACGAATGCTGGCGGCCCCGGGGTGATGGCGACCGATGCGTTGCTGGAACGACATGGCGTCTTGACCGAATTGTCCAGTGCAACTATCGCCAAACTAAACAAGAAACTTCCAGCGGCATGGTCACACGGTAACCCTGTCGATGTGATTGGCGACGCTCCGCCCGAACGCTTTTCCGCCGCCGTAGAAATCGTGTTGGGCGCTGAAGAGGTGGATGGCGTGCTGGTGGTGTTATCTCCACAGGCAATGACCGACCCGACAGGCGCAGCGAAAGCAGTGATCGAAGCGGCTAAGCTGTCTCGCAAACCGCTGATAGCGGCATGGATGGGGGGCGGCAAGGTGCGCGAGGGCATCAAACTTCTGAATGATGAGGGAATCCCGACCTATTCATCCCCCGAAAAAGCCATTCGAGCTTTCATGCACCTTGTGTCGTATGCCCGAAACCGCGAAACACTCTACGAAACGCCGCGAGAGGTTCCGATCGAATTCGCTCTCGATCGTGACAAGCTCCGCGCCGTGTTCGACACGATTTTGAGTGAAGGAAACGACATTCTTAGCGAGACGGCATCGAAAGCGCTATTGGAAGCGTATGAAATACCGGTGACTCAGACCTATATCGCTCGTACGGCTGAGGATGCGGTGCATTACGCCGCACGTGTGGGATATCCTGTCGCGCTGAAGATTCACTCGCCCGATATCACGCACAAAACAGACGTGGGCGGGGTCGAACTGAACCTGATGGATGCGGATGCGGTTACCGAAGCGTTTGAGGGGATTCTGAAACGGGCTAAGCAGCATCGGCCTTCGGCACATCTTGAAGGCGTTACCGTTCAGCACATGCTGGTTGCACCTGACGGACGCGAACTGATTATCGGTGCTAAACGTGATCCTGTGTTCGGCGCTGTCTTACTGGTGGGGGCAGGCGGAACGAATGCCGAACTCTTTCACGATTCTGCGCTCGAACTACCGCCGCTGAGTGAAAACCTTGCACGACGCATGTTGGAATCGTTGCAATTGTGGCCGCTGCTGGAGGGCTATCGCGGACGTCCAGGAGTCAACCTTGACCGGTTGGTGGAAGTTCTAATGCGTTTGTCCTACCTGGTCGCCGATTTCCCCGAGATTGTGGAACTGGACGTCAATCCGTTGCTGGCGACACCCGAGGGTGCCGTCGCGCTTGATGCCAGGATCGTGCTGGATCACCAAGCGGTTCTTCATCCTCCTCGTGCGTACTCCCATCTTGCCATCCGCCCCTATCCCGTTGAATTCTCCAAGCAGACAAAATTGAAAGATGGAACCGAGGTATTGCTTCGCCCCATCAAACCCGAAGACGAACCGATGTGGCACGAACTGGTGGCCAGTTGCTCACCCGAATCGCTGCACCTGCGTTTCCGTTACATGTTCAAAGCAACGACTCATCAAATGGCGACGCGTTTCTGCTTTCTTGACTACGACCGAGAAATCGCAATCGTTGCGGAAACCGAAGAGGATGGTCAACGGAAGTTAATTGGTGTTGGCCGTTTGGTTGCCGATGCGGATCATCGCGAAGCTGAATATGCGATTATTGTGAGCGATCCTTGGCAAGGTAAGGGAGTCGGATCGATGTTGACCGATCACTGTCTTGAGATCTGTGATTCCTGGGGTATCCAATCGGTCATCGCCGAAACGGCTCCACAAAATGAACGCATGATCCACATGTTTTCCCACCGCGATTTTGATATTGATCGAAGCCATGCGCGTGATTCCGTGGTTGCTCGCAAGAAACTTGCCGTCCAGAAATAGGCCAGCACAAGGTTTCAAACGGCTTCGGGAAAGGACCGTTTAGGCAGCGGCACGCCGTATGTTCCATACCATCGGCGAACAAATTTCTTAGCGGAACGGCGCAAGCCGTCCGGCAATCGCATGGAAACACACAACGAATTTGCCGGACGGCTTGCGCCGTTCCGCTAAGAGAGTGGACGCGATTTATGGCAAGTTGATTCTCAGCACTTGGGGCTTAGATTTCGCCTAGAAGCGTTTCTAAGTGAACGGTGACACAGTCCGTCAGAGCGTGCGGGTTGTAACCGCCTTCCAGGACGCTGACCAGTTTGCCGTCGGCGTATTCGTCTGCGATCTCTAAAAGGGAGCGGGTGATTCCTTTGTAGTCGTCTGTTTCCAGCCCCAACGAACCGACGGGGTTGTCTTTGTGTGCGTCAAAGCCAGCACTGACTAGAACCAGTTGCGGTTTGATACGCGCAGCAAATTCCTTCAGCTGATGTCTGAAAGTGCCCAGCAGTTCGTCTCGTGGGGTTCCCTGTGCGATTGGCAGATTCAAGATCGTGCCGACTCCTGGCCCGGCACCGATTTCATCGGCCGCCCCCGTTTCTGGATAGAGCGGGAAGCAGTGCATCGAGAAGTAAGCAACAAGGGGGTCTTCCCAGAAAATTGCTTGAGTGCCATTTCCGTGATGCACGTCGATGTCGACGATCAATACGCGTTCAATCCCTAGTTCCCGCGTCGCAACCCTCGCCCCGACCGCGATATTATTTAGCAAGCAGAATCCCATGGCATGATCTGGCATCGCATGGTGCCCAGGAGGGCGGACTAGGCAGAAAGCCGTTTTGTCTTCGCCGCGGACCACTCTTTCCACCGCATCGCATGCCGCACCGGCGGCCATGCACGCGATTTCGTAGGACTTCTTGCTGACAGCGGTATCTTCTTCGATGTAGCCGCCCCCACTCAATGCGAATTGTTTGACGGATTCGACGTATTCAGGGGTGTGTACGTAGCAGAGTCTTTCCGCGGAAGCCGGTTTCCAGGATGGACGCCGGCAACTCGCGTCAAGACCGACAAAGCTCAGGTGCCGAATGACAGAAAGGATGCGTCCACCGTTTTCGGGATGGTCGCCCGTCACGTGTTCTTGAAAAATCGGGTCATAATAAAAAAGTGTCATTTGGCAAGTTGCTTTCCCAGGCTACATTTGCAGCGTGAACTCATGTCGGTGGGGTGGTCTTTCAAAGGGCTCCTTGCCATTTTATCGCGAGGCATCAAGCGAGAGTGCGTCCCGCTTGCTGGTAGCCAAAATCGATCAATTCGTCGGCTCGGTGGAACTCCAGCATCTTGCATCGGTTTTTCGGAATCACGATCACTTTGTCTGGCGGCGAGGCGGCCAGTTTAAGCCTAGCAATCGTCGATTGCATCGCATCGAACGCGTCATTAACCACATCAAACGCCGCCCATTCCTGTTGTCCGGTACTCCCCAGTGAATCCTTCATCTGCGAAATGAAATCCTGCAGTCGACCTTGTATTCTTGTTAGATCTGGCGCCACGGCAGGCGCTGCAGCTGCTGCTGGCATTTCGACCTGATGGTCGACCGCCCCACCCGCATCGACGGCAATGGTTAAATCACTGTTGTCGCGAAACGTGGGCGAGATCGGAATTGGATTCAATACGCCACCATCGATCAGGTCGACTCCGTTCCGTCTGAATGGAGTGAATAGAATCGGCAAAGAGATGGATGCACGGATGGCATCAAAAAGGGGGCCCGATTGAATCCACACTTCACGTTGTCGTTTCACGTCTGCGGCGACCGCGGTGAATGGTATCGGTAGATCCTCGATCGCCTGGTCGCCCACCAAGTCTGCCAGCGCGTTGATAATCCTATCTCCGCGAACCAATCCCGATTTGCTCCAAGCCACATCCAGCAGAGTGACGATATCCAGACGTGTAATTGCCCGCGACCACTCTTCGTACTCGTCCAGTTTTCCAGCAGCATGAACACCGCCGACTAAGGCTCCCATCGAACAACCGGAGATTGAACGAATCTGATAGCCGTGCTCTTCAAGCCAGTGAATCACTCCGATGTGTGCGAGGCCACGCGCACCGCCGCTACCAAGCACCAGTGAAACGGTCTTCATATTGTCGGTTCTCATTCAGTTATGCTTGTTGGATTTGTGTTTGGTGGCACCGCACATCAACCCAACGCGAACGAAACCGAGGTATCGCTACCTATGTCGCAGACCACGAGTGGGTAAACGATACCTGGACGAGAAACCGCTGGCTGGAACCTAAACCGCTTTTTCTAGTGCAGCCTTCAGGATCGCCACTTGCGCCATCACGGTGTGGTGATGCTTCTTGATGCGCTCATGAGCATCTTGTTGACGTTGATGCAATTCAGCCTGTTTCAGGTGCTGTTTGTCGAGCGTTTCGTCAACGGCGCTCTCCGTGCCACCTTTCAGGCTTTCTGCCAAACTTTTCTCGTGCTGCGACAACCCTGCTTCAAGTTCCGCAACGGATTGAGCATGAGCTTCCAAGGATTTTCCATGCTCGGTGATCCGTTTGAGCGCCGCCTGCAATTCCTCAATCGCGGTCACATGCTCGGCTTGCCAGTTTTGAATATCGTCTTGCCAGCAAGTCACATCGCTATGCCAGTGGCGATGATCAGCGTGGGATTCCGCTACGGATTTTGTCTTCACGGCCATCTTCTTTAATTCCTAAATTCTCGGTTAGTGAATTGAATACAAGGCAAGAAAAGCAATAGATGTGCCAAAGCCTCCAAAAGCGTCGAGGGGGAGTGCTGCTGTGCGGCCATGCATCAGCAAATCCCAACCCGCTGCGTAAGCGAGGGATAGCGGCCTGTTCTTTCCGTCCCTCGCTTACGCAGCGGGTTAGGAGCTTGGCTGCCTGAGACTTACTCGCAACATATAAATCGCACGTCCCCCGCGAAAAGCGACACTAAAAGATTCACAGCCTTGCTGGAATTTCTTGTGGAAAAGAGATCTGCACATGTTTCCCGCTTTGTGGGTCGGCAGCGGCTCTTTTTGAGCGGTTCACAGCGCAGGTGTGCGTTTGCGTCACACGGGAAGGGTTGCTGATTTTGGGCGGTTCCGTCAGCGAAAAGCGTTCTGGGAGGCGTTCACGCGGCGCCTTTTCCTACGCGATTTCGTGTTCGATCGACTGCGTTATCGCATACCGATCTAGGCAGCAATGCTGTAGAGTATCGGCGATTCGAATCCCATGCCGAAGAAGCCCCTTTTCGCGACGTCGACATTCACAAGGAACCCATGATGAACAACAAAGATTCTCGCCTTTCCCGGATTTGGTGGCTGTTTGCGACTCGCGGCGTATTTGCCTTGCTGTTTGGTTTGGCGGCCATTTTCTGGCCAGGAATGACGATCTCGATTCTTGTCGCGGTGTTCGGGGCATTTGTTTTGCTGGACGGACTGATGATGCTTGCCGTCGGCATTCAGTCTCGCCAGACCAATCCGCGTTGGTCGAGCCTTGCTTTGCAAGGTGTTTTGAACGTCGCGATTGGTTTAGTTGCCTTTTTTGCCCCAATTGCGACTGCGATGGCGGTCGTTATTTTGATCGCGTCATGGGCGATCGTCATGGGCGTGCTGGAGATTTTTATTGCCATTCGCATGCGACGCACGATCCAGCATGAGTGGCTGTTAGTGGTCGGCGGAGTTATCTCGATCCTACTAGGGGGCAGCTTATTCATGGCCCCTGGGGCCGGTATCCTCGTGATGGCTTGGATCATCGGTGGGTTCTCGATTCTTTCCGGATTCGTGCTGCTGTCGATTGCGATGCGATTGAAAAAGGTGAAATCGACCGTGCTGGAAGCCGAAATGCATGCCGTCAATCCGAGTAGCGAACGAACATCCGAATAGATCCTTCGGTAAAAGTACGAATGTGCGATGGGAAGTCGTCCCGCCGCACAATGCGTTTTTGTACGCCCGAGGGCAAAGAGACGTCACAGGACTCCGTAGGCTAACATCGCTTCGGCCACTTTTTGAAAGCCTCCGATATTGGCTCCGACAACGTAATCGATCCGCCCATTGACCTTTCCGTGTGCGACACATCGTTGATGAATCTGCCTCATGATTTTTTGAAGCCGTTCATCGACCTCCTCTCTGGACCAGCTGATTCGCATGGCGTTTTGAGTCTGTTCAAGACCGCTGACGGCAACGCCACCCGCGTTGGAAGCCTTCCCGGGGGCGTGCAAAATCTTCTTGTCTCTTAACAGGTGGACTGCCGGGACGGTCGCTGGCATATTCGCCCCTTCGCACACCGCGATCACGCCTTGGCGAATCAATTGGTCCGCATCCGATTCGTCAATTTCATTCTGAGTCGCACAGGGCATCGCGACTTGGCAAGGGACCTGCCAGGGCCGGATGCCAGTGTGGTGGGAGATATCCCGGAACTGTTCGGCCATCTCGGATAGCCGACCGCGTCGTTGTTCCTTTAGAACGCGAGCGAATTCCCATTGTTCTGGATTCAGTCCTTCGGGGGCGTGAACGAAGCCGCTGGAATCGCTTAACGTGATAACTTTGGCCCCCTTTTGCATCGCTTTCTGAGCCGCGTACAGGGCGACGTTTCCGCTCCCGCTGATCGCGACGGTCTTTCCTTCCAGGTCTTCACCATGTTCGTTCAGCATGTGTTCGCAGAAATAGACACACCCGTACCCGGTCGCCTCGGTGCGAATCGCGCTGCCGCCGAATGAGGCCCCTTTGCCGGTCATCACCCCGCTCCAGCGGTTCTCCAGCCGCATGTATTGCCCGAACAGGTAGCTGATTTCCCTAGCCCCGACACCGATGTCGCCCGCCGGGACATCGACGTCTTCACCGATATGGCGGTGAAGTTCCGTCATCATCGATTGGCAGAACCGCATCACCTCGCGGTCGGTTTTCCCCTTGGGATTGAAATTCGCGCCCCCTTTGCCGCCACCCATCGGCAACCCGGTCAGGCTGTTCTTGAAAATTTGTTCAAAACCGAGGAATTTCAAAACACTCAAGGTGACCGAGGGATCGAAGCGGAGTCCCCCTTTATAAGGGCCAAGGGAGTGATTGAATTGGACCCGCCATGCACGGTTCGCTCGGATCGTTCCGTCATCCATCTCCCAGGTGACTCGGAAGATGATGACGCGATCGGGCTCGGTTACCCGTTCTAATATCTGGGCGTCCCGGTATTGCTTGTGGTCCAAATACCAAGGGAAGACCGACTCAGCAACTTCCTCAACCGACTGATGAAACTCTTCTTCGTGAGGGTTCCGTTTGCGCAACCCGTCCATGAAGTGTGCGAGTTCTTTTTTGATTGAAACAGACATCCGAGACCTTTGAAGTGCATGGAACGATGGGGCAAAGAACTCCATCGACTGCAGCTTGGTGTCGGCAGGTCACGAAATCAAAAGATAGACAGTTAGGATTAGGAAAGCCGCCCGAATGGGCGAGCTTTGGCGGTTAAGACGCCGCTAATGGATGTGTCAACAAAAACAGGCCAGTGACCGAAGCCACTGACCTGCCCTTCGTCTGCACCATACCAAGCAGACTATCTAGTTACTTACTGCACCACCAGGAGCGGAGTCCTGAGGGTAGGCGTACATGCCGTGTTCGCTAATATCGAGACCGGCTTGTTCTTCTTCAGGATTGACTCGCAGCATTCCAGCCATCTTCAGAACTCCAAAGATGATGGACATGGTCACGAACGACCATGCACAGATCGAAGCCGTGCCTACAAACTGAATCCATAGGCTGGTGCTTTCGCTTTCCAGGTGAGCGTTGGGAAGGATGCCCAGTGCCATACAACCCCAGACGCCGCACAATCCGTGAACCGGGAAAGCTCCGACAGGGTCGTCGATTTTCAGTTTGTCCAGAGCCAATACTCCGCCAACGACGAGGGCTCCAGCCACAGCACCGATAACAATGGCCCAGTAGTTTGAGAATGCATCACAGCAAGCGGTAATTCCAACCAAACCACCCAAGGCACCGTTCAATCCCATGGTCAAATCGGGTTTCGCGAACAAGACCCAGCTGACGAACATGGCGACAATGGCTCCTGCTGCCGCAGCAAGCGTTGTGTTGACGGCGATAAATACAGTCGCGTCGATATCACTGGTTCCCTGGAATGCCAACTGGCTACCAGGATTGAATCCGTACCAACCAACCCAAAGGACAAAGACGCCAATCGCTGCGAAGGCAACATTATGGCCTGGCATCGCTACACTTTTACCCGAAGACGTATAACGTCCCAGCCTTGGCCCTAAGAAGATTGCCCCGGCAAGCCCGGCAAAACCGCCAACCGCGTGGACAACCGCCGATCCTGCGAAGTCCTGGAAGCCCATGGTCCATCCACCGTCGACAAATTCGCCGAACTGAGTCAACCAGCCACCACCCCATTTCCAGTAGCCACTGATTGGGTAGATGAAGCCTGTCAAAAGGACGCTGTATACCAAGTAGGCAGTGAATTTCATTCGGCCAGCAACGGCACCCGAAACAATCGTCGCGGCGGTTGCGGCAAAGACGGCCTGGAAGAACCAGTCAACTTGTGGCGAGAAAGTTCGTTCAGGATCGACCGTTTCGTAGATCCCTGATCCACCAAAAGCGACGTACGGGCTGATCTCGGGTAGTTCAGGATCCCTTTCATAGGAGCCCGGATACATTAATCCGAATCCGACGAAGAAGAACAACATCGCCCCCAGCGAGAGATCCATAAAGTTCTTCGCAAGCACGTTAATCGCGTTCTTCGCGGCGTTCAACCCGATTTCGACCATGGCGAATCCGGCTTGCATCGCCAGAACCAGGATGGCACAGAAGAACAGGATGGCGTTGTCCAGAGCGTAACCGACTCCTAGATCAACCGCTCCAACTTCTTCGACTTCTTCGGTTTCAACCACTTCGTCGCCTGCTGCGTCTTCTGCGACAACTTCGACTTCAGCTTCTGCAACAACTTGTTCATCGACGGTTTCAGGCGTCGCGTCTTGTCCTGAGGCTCTCGCGGTGGTGACGATTCCTACCGCCAAAACGCCGATGAGCAGAACCATTGGAAGCCACGGAAATCGGATCCCGCTTCCCCCGCAGTTCGTTGAGGGCTCCATGGAGCGTGTCAGCAAATTCCACATGGAAGTTTTTCCTTCTCTGATAATGGTACGGTGGTGTTTCGAGCAAACGAGAGTTCTCGTGCACTCGTGATGTGAACAACAATTCCGTTTTAGCAAAACGAATTACAAAAACAACGCTAATGGTACGAACCGCTACTTAGTTGATTTGCTAATAACGCGGAATCTGCAGGCCGGGGTGCACGTCGTTAAGAGAAGGTGATTATTAGATGACCTGACTATAAGTGCCGGTAATCTTGCGGGAGCCCGCTACCGTTGGAAAGCCCTGCCATAGGTCGCTAGGAAGTGACCGATCACTGGTGACCGATCCGTTCTGGAACCTTCTTGTTTTCAATCGATTGGTAATGCTTTCATCCCCAACATTGAACAGCGATGGAAGACTAACTTCCGCAGAGAGCGTCAATAAGGGTTGTCATCCGCACGCAGCGCAGGTTGACGGTCGGCGTTGGTTCGTCCTCTCGATTAGGGAACGGTCGGTCCACACAAGAGGTAGGAAAACGGCTTTCCAGACTTCGCATTGCGATCGATGTCTGCATTGCGATCGATGATCGTCTGGAGGAGAAGGTGTTTCGTTTTGACTACGCCCGGCCGCGTTGGACTCCGCCGTTAGATGCACAAAAGTGCCTTAAATGCAAAATTCGATCCGAAGCCCCAAAAAGGGCGAAAACGGGCTTTAGCGGCAGTCAGGGCTCCATACGCGACGCTTTAGGGGGTGTCGCCGTCCGCAGAGGTGGGCCCCCAAAAAAAACGCCTTAATGGTCCATTTTCTTCAAAAAAAAACGATATTAGGCCGGAAATCTGCCTCTGAGTAACATTCATGACGCGAATAGTGTGGCGGTCTAAGTTTCACAGAACGGCGATTTACCGATGTCTGGGTTCGTTACCTAGGAAAGAGCTGCTAGCTTGGAAGATTTGACGCCCGAAATGGGCATTCTCGCACTTCCCTTTCACGCCGGTCTCACGATACAGCGTCCGGAAACGGGGACTCCGTTGCCAGTCCAGATTCAGGGAACGAGTATCCGCTGCGATGTCTGGCTCTCAGCCGGATGCGACAACCAGGGTTTGCGGTCGATGTCGCTTATAGCCTTTCGCTGCGCGAAAATAGGTTAAAGGGGCAGTTCTTTCGCTGGGGTTCGTGAAATCAATCGCCAACAGATTCCGAGTGGCGTCACTGACCAGAATTTTGGAATACAGCGTAGAGTCGGGGGCTGGTGGCCGGCCGGTGGAACGCACTCTGATCAAGGGGTTTGCAAGGGTTTTTACATGCCTTTTGAGACGTGCGGGCAAGGTTTGCTATAGGAAGCTATTGTTGTTCGGTCGATATCGCTTCGGTGGTAAGCGTAAAGAACCAGCCACTGGTCGCTCAGCGTGCTGAAACCGAGTAACCTACGCGGGAGCCGACCGCGTTCCGTATTCACATTCCCGCTTTCCCTGTCGTTCCAATTGATTCATGAAAAATCGCGGCGACGATAGCGAGCGAAACTGGGACGATGCTGAGTCGGACAGTGGCGTGGTCGATGGGGATTCGGATTTTGCGAACGGTTTAGGCTCGAATGCGAAACGGTCCGACGGCTCGCCACCTCGTAAGGCAGCGATCGCCTTTATTCTCTTTACGTTATTCATTGACGTACTTGGCATTGGGATCGTCATTCCCGTTCTTCCCGAATTGGTGAAGGAGTTGATCGGCGGCGAGATTTCCGAGGCGGGCGTCTACTTTAGCGTGATCATGGCCTCTTACGCATTGATGCAGTTCTTCTTTGCACCGTTGATCGGGGCTTGTTCGGACCGGTTTGGTCGACGCCCCGTTTTGCTTGCTTCGATGTTTGGGTTCAGCGTTAATTTCTTGATTCAGGCATTGGCGCCAACGGTGTGGTGGCTCTTGCTTGGGCGGGTGGTCGCAGGGATTAGCGGTGCAAGTTTTACAACGGCAAACGCGTACATCGCCGACATTTCAACTTCGGAAACGCGAGCGCGGAATTTTGGTTTCGCTGGGATGATGTTCGGGCTTGGGTTCATTATCGGCCCCGCCTTAGGCGGTCTGCTGGGGGGAATATCCATTCGACTGCCATTTTACGTTTCCGCTGGGCTGGCCATTATTAACTGGTTGTACGGCTACTTTGTTTTGCCGGAATCCTTGCCTCCGGAAGATCGCAGCGATTTGCAACTATCAAAAGCAAATCCACTTGGGACGATGGTTCACCTGCGCAACTTTCCGCTTGTGGCTGCCTTGGTTGCTCCGTTTGTGTTGATTTCACTTGGGCAACGCGGTTTAGAGAACGTGTGGGTTTTGAATACCGGATATCGTTATGGCTGGGATGAAGTGACCAACGGCTTAACGCTGGGATTGGTCGGTTTGACCGCGGCCATCGTTCAGGGGGGAATGGTCCGCCCGATCATCGCCCGCTATGGAGAACGCCGGACAGCCGTCTTTGCGACTTTGGTCTCGGGGACGGCCTTCATGGGTTACGCCTTTGCGACGCAGGGGTGGATGGTCTGGCCGATCATTATCTTTGGATCGCTGGGAGGCCTGGGCGGCCCTGCGATTCAGAGC
Source organism: Roseimaritima multifibrata (assembly GCF_007741495.1). Classification (NCBI taxonomy): domain Bacteria; kingdom Pseudomonadati; phylum Planctomycetota; class Planctomycetia; order Pirellulales; family Pirellulaceae; genus Roseimaritima; species Roseimaritima multifibrata. The sequence goes on along the minus strand of NZ_CP036262.1, from coordinate 3,733,668 downwards.
CTGGTCGCGGGTGCGGTCCCATCGCATGAACAGGGGAAGGTGCAGGGGGCCCTCACATCGTTGGTCAGTTTAACCAACGTCGTTGCTCCCTTGATCTTCACCGGTGGGCTGTTCAGCTATTTCACTTCTTCGGCGGCTCCGTTCGAGTTTGCCGGAGCCCCATTTGTGCTGGGAAGTGTGCTGGTGTTTATCGCCAGCATCGTTTTGTCGAAAGTCTTTAAGCGATTCCCCGCCGAGCATTCCGAGCACATGGTTCCGACCGCTACTTCTGATAGATCGGCAGGAAATGATACTTCACCGAAAGACTAAGGATCGCTAGCGAGGTTGTGTAGACGGCTCCGTGATCGCGCTCGGATCCGTTTTCTGCGATCCATGAACCATCCGCTTCCTGATGTTTTAGCATCATTTCTTGGACAAGCTGACGCGCTGAATCGGCGTGGTCACCGCCGCGTTGGTACATCCCTTGAGCGTAATAGTAGGTGCCGTAGGAACAGAAACGTTCTTTCCATTCGGGTGGGTGTTCAAGAAGCCAATCCGCTGCCCCATGGACCAACGGCGATTCGTACTCCCCACAAACTTGCATCGCTAACAACCCTGCAGCGGTCATCGTAAACGTCGGGTTGTTTTGGTTTGTTTCGTAGGTAAAACCGCTCGCCTTTTTATCGGGAAAGCCATTGCGATCAAGCGGAGACGCATAGGATCGTTTGAGGTAGTCGACGGCGTCGTGGATTGCGTTTGCAGGAACCTGCAACCCGTCGTTCTTTGCCGAGCGGAGCGCCATCAACTGCCAGACGGTGACCGAAAGGTCGGAATCTTTTGCATTGGGATAGTATCGCCAGCCACCGCGATGGTGGATCGGTTTCGATTCCTTTTGCGAACTAAGGATCACATCGATCGCTTTCTGGCAACGGTCATGAATCAGTCGATCCTGTTCCGCGGAACTGCCCATTCCCAGCATCTCCGTCAGCATCAACGTGATGATGCCGTGACCGTACATGCGTGAACGGTCTTTCGATCCGAAGTACCCTTGGTCATCGATTCGGTCTTCCTGCAGGACAAATGCCAAGGCACGTTGCATCGCAAGGCCCTCAGGCGTCGGATCGGTTGGTTGGATTCCAACGCTGGCAAGTGCCATGATTCCTAGCGCCGTCATCGTCGTATCGTATCCCTTGTCGATGATCGCTCCATCATCACGCTGTTTGCTAATTAAATAAGCGACGCCACGATCGATCGCGACATCCACCTGATCTTTCTGAAAGGCCGATTCTGGTTCGGGAACCGTTGCACGAGGCGATTGAGCCTGAACGTTCTGTTTGCCGCCAAATACCGACAGTAGAAAAAATACGGCCCCCATGATCAGGCACGGGACCGTTCTCTGATTCGATTGTGATGAGGGCATGGGGGACAGCCTTTCGACTGGATCAAATGAGGTAAGTCGTGCCAAAGATCGGCGAAACAATGAACGGCCCGACTCTCGTAGGAGTAATGTGTGGGCAGGTATGACTACTTCTGTCGCCCTCGCTCGGCAAGGACCTTGAAATAGGTGTCGACGCTTTTGCGGTACTCTTCGGAAACCTCGGTCGTCTCCCCTTTCGCCAGATCCTTTGCGGATTGGTCTCGAAGTTTCCCCCAAGCTTTATCGTCCGATCGATCGAGTGCAAGAACCTTAAACTCGCTAGTGGTCCCGGTTGCACCGGGCGTCTGAGAGGATTCGGTCCCCATTGCCTCAGCGACCTGTTGTTGGATCTGTTGCCTCGCTTGGACTTGTTCTGATCGCTGGGAATTGGCGATGGCGGTCAGCGAGTCAAGCTGCCCCACGGTTTGCGCCGCCAGTTCCGCGGAAGTGGCGTTGGCCGATTGTTGGTCTAGGTCATCAAGAGTTCTTGCCAAGCGTTCGGCGCGGGCCATTTCTTCTGGAGAAAATGCAGCAGGCCCCCCTTCCCCATTCTGTTTATTCGCCGAAGCTTCAGACGGTTGTGCAGCCGATCCTTCGGCCGGTTGCGCTGCGGATCCTTCAGCGGATTGTGCTGCGGTCGCCTGAGCTGCTTCGGCGGCCGCGGCCAGTGGTTCCAGAACATCGTTCAGTCCGTTCGCCTGATTCGCCAAAGCCGACTCGGCTGCTTTCAAAGCATCCTGAGCTTTCCGCGAACGCGTGCTGTCGGCGGCCTGCGACTCCCCTGCTTCGCTCGCCCCAGCTGCTTCGGCGGCTTCGTTTAGTCGATCGCTAGCGGTGTTCGTTTCTTCTTTTGCGACTTTTGAAATTCCTTCGGCAACCGCCTGTAGCGCTTTTGAAACCGTTCCTTTTTCAAGCCGGCGCTCATGTCTAGCCACTCGCTGAACGTTCTCGGCGGCTTGCTGGACATCGGTGGTGATGCTTTCTTGCTGACGCTCTGCATTCACTAACTGGTCTTTTGTGGGCGTCAATTGATCTTCAATGCCGATCGCCTTTTCGATTTCATCAGCCGAACGATTCAGATCCGCAGCAACTTTGAGGGCATCTTCTAGGTAATTGTCGGCCAGTTGTGTTGCCGGATTTTTCGCATCCAGTTTCGGTTTGGATTTGCGGTTTATCTGATCGAGGTTGTCTTTGGCTTCAGCAACATCCTCTGCCGCAAGCTTGTCTGCCTTTGTTGCGATCTCGACTTTTAGTTGTTCCGTTTCGGCTCGTGATTTCTGTCGATCTAGGTTGCTTTGGCGGCTGGAATCTTTCGGTTTCTTGGCAAGGTCTGCCTGAGCCTTTTCGACGCTTTGCTGGGTCTTTTTGAAGCTTGAGGTTGCGTTCTTAAGGTTCTGTGTGGTGACCCGTTTCTGTTGTTCAGCTCGTTTGACCAAATCGTTCGCGATTCTTTTCTGTTGTTGGCGAAACCGATCGTCTCTTTGCTCAGAATCCTTCTGTTGTTTAGCACGCTCTTCTTCCGTTTCGTGCACCTCTTCATTCTTCGCTTGATTCGTTTCCTTTTTCGCGCGGCCAAGCATCTCATTGGCTTGACGAAGAGATGCTTGAGTTTCGTTAGCGGTTTGCGCCATGTCTTCCAACAACATCTGGTCGGACGCCTTGGCCGCTTTTTCAGCGAGATCGGCGAGTGTTGCCCTAGCCTGTTCGATACTCTCGGAGGCGGTTTCTGATTTGCCGATCGAAGCGGACTGTTCTGCCTGAGCAACCAAAGATTCCGACAGTGTGGAAGCCGACTTAGCAAGTTTCTGTATTTCCTGAGCGATCGCCTTTTTCTGTGCGTTGAAAGCCAAATCCGATCGTTCGTTTTCTAATTGCAGGCGATGTTCGTCCTCGGTTGCCAATTCAAGTGCGTTCTTGGATTCCTCCAGGGTCTTTTGCGACAGTTCCGAAAGCGCCTGTTGCATCGCAGGGTTTGTAGCGAGTTCTTGTTCCAGGTCTGCAAGTAACTGCGCGGCGGACTTACTGGTTAGGCGATCGATCTGTTCCGCTTTGTTGTATTGTTGTTCGATGTTACTAGCCAACTGCATTTCACGTTCACTTTCGCGTAGGGCAGCACGCGATTCTGCAATGTCGTCACCAGTTTCCAAACGTTCGAAATGGTTTGCGACTTGTTCCAACGCTTGAGCTGTTTTCTCTTGGTCCTCAGCCGCCTCGGACAACTCCTTCGCAAGCGTTTCGGGGGGAGCGTTTGCCACCGCCTCTTCGAGAGACCGATTCATTTGCACCGCCGGCTCTTTGATCATAGCAATACTGTCATCCGCATCGCGAGCTCGCTCTCGTTGATCCGCGTCAAGCAGGTCTTGGGAATTGGCCTCTTCTATAAGAGCTTCAAACAGATCCGCGATCTGTTGATTGATCTGGCTTTGTTGTTCCTTGATCTGTTCCAGCGGTTGATCGGTTTCGGTCGGGTCAGGAGCCTCGACGGCGTCAGCGAGTTCCGTGGACTTTTCTTCCAGAAGACGCAGTTGGTCGGCAGCCTGCTGGGCCATTTGCGAAATGGTGGGAGAGAACTTCGCGATGATTGCCCGAGCTTCCGCCATCTGCGGTTGCAGTTCCTCTAAGACCGTTTTCACGGTGTCACGGACAACGACCAATTCATGTGCAGCGCTTACCATGGCGTCGCGTTCATGATTTCGGTCCATGATTTTTCGCGTGGTGTTTCGCACCGATTCGGACCACCGCAGCTGATCGATGGTGCGGCTTCGTTCACTGTCAATTTGGGCTTCACGCATTCGACGGCTGGTCAGTTCCAGCCCTTGGAGGATGACACCCCATTGCCGGGGATGATCAAAAGCTGCCTTCAGGTTTTGCGATCCCCATCGTTCTTGATTAAGGAGCGTTTCTAAGGCGTCTTTGACCGCTACCAATTGGTGGCCCGCTTCGAGAATCCGGTATGCCGGCGCGACCTCTAGCAAGTTGGCGGGAATGGTCGATTCGGTTTGTGACGCTTGTTGATGCAGACCGAGAAGCGAATCGACCGCTCGCTGGGTCAGTCCTGCATCGGCTGCATACTGAAGATCCGCATCGCTGCGAGCTTGCGTTAATTCCCGGCGGGATGTCAATTGATCGATACTAAAGGCATGCTTCAGTTCCGTCGCCGCCGAATAGCGTTCCGCCTCCGAAATCAGACTCGCACTCTCTTGGGAATCAGGGGATTGTGATGCTTTGAAAACCAATCGATTCTCTTGTTCCGTCGAACGAGCTAATTCATAGATCGGCGAATACAAACTACCCGCGCGATTCGATAGATCCCGGCGAGCCGTTGTGAGCAAAGACGTGAGCCGTTGATCATTCATCCTTTGCGTGTCGGTTAGTTGCCCAAGGAGGTACTTCGACGCCTCTTGCAGCTGAGGCAGTTGGTCTTCGGATTCCGAAACCAGTTGAATCCGATCGCGTTGAGTCTCCGACCAGCGGATTAGATTATTCAACGTCGAGGATAGATAATCGGGGACATTCGTTCGGTGGTCACGCACCAATGTTTCCAGGGCCTGCAGTTGGTTCACCACAATCGTTTCTTGCCGGAGCAGTCGCTCCCAGGTTTGAGTCGGGCTGTCGACGATTAGTTTTTGTTGCAGCAGCAACGCATCCAAATCGGAGGCAATCGCGATCATGACGTTGTGGGCAGCGAGCGCCCGGTAGTGTTTCGCAGTGTTCTCTGCATCGCTTGCGGTTTTTTCAAACGCTTTTTGCAGCTCCGTTACGTCCTTGCGGAATTGCTCCACATCCTCGCCGGTTTCCATCGCTTGGATAAGGTAGGCGGGCGTGCTGGAATGTTCCTGTTGGATCCTTGCGATAACTCGTCCTGTTAAGTCCAAGTCATAAGCGTCAGCTCCGGCGGGCATCTGCTTTTCGATCGCCTTTGTTTCCGCAAACAAAAGACGAGCTTGCTCTTTTTGCTTTGCCGCTAAATCAATCAAGATCTCCCGGTCCTGCAAACTCAAATCCGAAACGTTCTCGGATTCGGAAAGCCCCTCGAGGATTTCCTTGGCGGTGACAAATTGTTCTGCAAGCAGCTGAGCGAAACGATCAAGCGAAGGTAATAGGCTTGTTTTCGTCTTCATTACCGAGTGTCGTTCAGGATCGAAATCAGGAGCCGCGACCAAAATTCTAAGAGGAACCGACTTCCCTTGATTTCCTTTGCGGTCGGTGGCCACCAGTTGAGTCATAACCTGATCCCCCGTTTTCAGGTTGTGACGCACAAGATCCCACTTCCACTGGGCGTTGATCTGTTGGCCTTTGGTCCCATCGACGGCGGTTGCCTTTAGTGGAACGGACAGCCACTCTTCACCATTGACCGAGATCTGTTGTTGAAGGTCGTTTAGCGGAAGGTCGTCCTCGGCAATCCCTTCCAACGCGAGAATGTCATTGGGAGGAAGCAGCAGAGTCCCCTCGTTTTGATCAATAAACCCAACACGCGGGATCGTGTCCGGTTGAGGCTGGATCTCGTAGCGCGGACTGAAGCGGTTTTCCAACTGCGAATGTTCGGAGAACAGATGGACTCGATAGATCCCTGCGGTTTCCACAGCCAAATCGGTTTCCCAGCGGCGTCCTTGCTCCGTGTTCGAATCGACCAATTTAAGCGGGATCACTTTGGTTTCCTCTTCATCCGCCAAATCCAGTCGCAGTTCCGCTTGGGTGACCGTCTGATCAACGTCGATCGTCAGATGTGCTTTCGTGCCTTGCAGGGCGATCAGATCTCCATTTGCCTCCTTAACCACCTTGTTGGGCAACTGACTGTATTCAGGATACGCATACTCTTTTTCAAACGATTCGACGCGAGGTCTGGGGATCGATTCGATTCGATAACGTTCTGTCACCGCATCTCCCGCGAGGATCCGATATTCGATTGCTCCTTCAACAACATGAAGGTTTGCAACAAATTGCGACTCATCCCGCATGGCCATCGGTTGCTGGGTGGTTCCCTCGCTATCCGAAAACGTTTCGAGGAGGACTTCGCGAACCTTTCCGCCGGAAATGCGGACCGCGATCGCAACGGTTTCGTCCTCAGCAACGACCAGCGAGGGTGGATTCGGTTCCAGGATTTCGACATGGATTCGGGAAACCCTGGCGATGTTAGCGCCCGGCAGGATGGCTCTTGTCGCTAATTGCCTGAATCGGCCTCCGCCGCCGATAAGCAGTAATAGCAGGATCCCGATCATGGCGGCTGTGGCGGCAATCCATTTCGCGACAAGTTTGTACGGCAGCAAAGCCGTCATTTCGACGTTTTGAATTTGCTGGGCGACTTTACCCTGCAGTAGCTGGCGAAAAAGGGGGGAATCATGAATCGCGTCGGGATCGTCGTTGGCAAGTTCGACTGCGGATAGCAGGTTTTCTCGAAGAACAGGTTCCGCGCTTTCGATTTGGGTCGCGACGTCTTCGATTGCAGGTGCGGTGATCACCTTTCTTAAAGAAACAATCCAGAACGTCATCAATGCGATCGAATAAGCGGCACCGCTTAGCCCCCAACGCAGACGGTCGTCAAGCAACCAGTACCAATCGAGAAGTGCCACGACGAACATGCAGGCCAGCAACGCGGCAATTCCGGCACAGATTCCGCGAGCCAGAATCAGGCGCTGACGGCGACGTTTGAACTGTGCCAATTTATCGGCGATCGTGGGATCCAGACGCGTACTCATAGTAGCCCTACCCTTTTTCTCAAGATCCATTCGATGGTTATCATGGAAAGGATTGCAAAAAACCACCAGTAACTTTGCCAGATCAGATGATCCGATTCAATAACGCGTCCTTGGCTGAACGGCAGCAAGCGATCAGGAAGTTGTCCGATTTCTTCTTCCCGCAAAAAGAGACCACCTGATTCCGTTGCCAGTTGTTGAAGCAGCCGTTCATTTGCGGAAGTCGTGTTTTGTTCTGCGGAGATCTGGTCCATCACGACAAATTCACTTCTTGCCTGAAGCGCCGACTGACTGAAACCGGAAGCCTGCACGGAAACTTCGTACGCACCGGGAGAAAGTGCGTGCGAAATCGCTCGATAAACTCCCGGTACATCGGGATCTGGTTTGAGGTTCACCGTGGTTGTTAGCTGATTGTCCTTCCAGATCAATGCATCCACATTTGCGTTTGTCATCGGAGCTCCGTCCAAGCCATTCAGACGGACTCGCAGGGGGACCGAATCGTTCGATTCGTAGCGGACCTTTCCCGAATCGATGGATACGTATTCATCACTAGCTGCATAGGGTGGCGGCATGACCAGTTCGGCGAACTGGTTCCACAATCGTTGATGCCACAGGTCGGCGGTCCGGTACCGCCATCGCCATGATTCATCGAACGCCATGAATAAGACCTGCCCGGCCCCGTAAGGTTGGCGGATGATGACCGGATATAGCTTGTCTGCAACATCCAGGTTAACCAAGACCTGAGCACTGGGGACCGATTCGACAGGCATAAAGGAATGCGGGGGGGGAAGTTCCGACCAGAGGCGACGGTTTTCAACCGAATCGTCCGACAACCGCAGCGCTGGTGCGGCTTCGCCTGAATCGGTCAATTCAAAGCGTTTTGGTTTTTGCCGCGCACTGTCCGGAAGCCAGCGAACCGGTAGGAGTCCCGCCAATGGCGTCGCGGCCAATTGTTTTAGCAGCCCCCGTTGTCCATCGATAAAAATCATTCCGCCGCCACGTGCATCGACGAATTCCTGAAGCCAAATCAGTTCATGTTGCTCAAATAGTTCGGGCCCGATTTCGCCAAAAATCACAAGATCGTATTCAAACAGATCGGATCGTGTTGCGGGAAACTGGTTTGGCGCTTCCCCGCGAGGCAACGTTCCGTTCTCCGTAGCGGCACCCGCGATCACGGTGTTGACCGACCACTGCTCATCCCTTTCAAAGGCGTTCCGTAAGTAGCGAGTTTCCCATCGAGAGCGACCATCTAAGATTAGAACTTTTTGGCTGTCGGCGATCGCGGCTAGATGAAACCGGCGATGATTGTTGTCGACCTGCAGTTCGTCAGCCAAAGGGACGAGTGAGGCTCGCAGCGCAAGTGGTACCACGTGCTGCTGCACGTCCGTCGGAGAGCCTTCCGACGCATTTTTGACGATCGGGTCGACCGAAAATTCAAAGTCGATTCGCCGTTCACCGGAATTTTCTGTCCGCAATTGTTTTCGCCACAGGACGGTGTCACCGCTAAAAATTTGCGCCAATACGGGATGCCCTGCGGGATATTGATCGCGAATGGTGACGGTGCCTCGAACCAAATCGGTACGAAACACGCGTTCAGGATGAGCCACTTTGACCACCGACAGATCGTATGCAGGATGGGCTGCCCCCATCGACACACAGAAGAAAGGGATTCCTTGAGCCCCCAAAATCCGGGCGGCTTGGATTGGCGAAGGACCTGAATTGTGTTGTCCATCGGAAACCAACACGATCGATGTTTTGGCCTGTGATGCTTCCGACGGATCCGAGGACGCGACGGAGTCTTCTTGATTAGTGGAAATCCCCGTCGCCAAATCGGTGGCGGAAGCAAAAAGCTGGACGGGGGCTTCCTCCTCCGTATCGGTGTCACTGCCCTGCAAAGACTCTTCGCGAATCGCGTCTTGACCGAGCAACCTGTGGATGTTGACCTCGTGATTCTTTCGCAGTTCCGTCAGCACCTTCGTTGGCGATTGCAAGAATCCCGCTTGTGCTCTCTGCCAACGCGGGGTTTCATCAAACTGTGTCAAAGCGGCTCGCACCGAATCATTCTGCTGAATCAGACGTTCAAGAGCAGCTTGTTCGGCCGCACTTTCAAGGTCCCGAGAAACCGCAAACAGCGTGCGGTACTGAGTAACGGATTCCTCCACCGATTCAATCGATCCCAAACGGGCAAGTGGTTGGGTAAGCGAGCTTTCAAAGGTGGCCACGAATTTCGGTGGGATCATTGGCCCCAAATCCGCCAATCCCTTACCGAACGACTGGATCTGTTCACGGACCTTTGCTAAGTCGGTCTGTTCGATGCCTAGAAGTTGCTGTTCGTGCTTTGTTCGGATGTTTTGAAGCGCGTCGGAAAACTGGAATGTCGATTGGTCGAGGTCGACATTGGGAAGCCAGCCTGTTGCGATGACGATCTCTAATTTTCGGCGCAGCGACATATGGGGATCAAGCATCTGCATGCTTTCCGATCCATCAAAATAGATTTGCACCTTGCCCAGGTCACCAATCGTTTGCCGGTGATGCAGCACGGGGCCGGTCAGGATCAGGATTCCCAGCACAAATGCGACCGTTCGCAGTGTGGGAAGCAACCAGCGAAGCCGTCCCGATAGTTCAAGACTCTCTCGTCGGTAGTAACGCCAGGACATCGCGGCCACGGCAATGGAAAGAATGACCCCCAGCCACAGCGGGACGTCACCAACAAATTTCAGGGTGGTCATGTGCTTACCCTGGAAAAACGTTGTTGCAGGACTAGTTCCAAAAACATGAAAGCGAGCACGGCGGCGAGCAGATATTTCCAGATCTCTCGCCCATGACGTCGCAGTCGGTCTTGCGAAAGGTATTGGTCCGCCGATTCAATTAATCCCGCGTCCAGTTCATCAGACAATTCCACTAACTGCTCGTGATCAAGCACCGCCAGTTCGGACTCCTTACGGTCGGTTTTCGCAACGAAATGAATGGTTTCTGCTGACGGCAAAGAGATCGAATAGATCCCCGGTCGTTCGGTCGATGCGAAGCGGGCGACAGTGCGATCCGCTTCCTGAATGGGGACAACCAGGTGCTGAACGCCATCGGGCGATGTCACCGAAATCGAGGAATCCGAAGCGGTATCTGACAACCACATTACGGCCGGTTCGCCGGTGATCAGGTTTCGAGGGGGCGTGATGCTGGAAGCCATGGTCGTAATAAGTTGTTGCATCAATGGGACGTAGATAGGCTGCAAAGGCAAATCCGACCAATCCGCATCACAGGCGGTCGCCAGTTGCAGAACTACGCCTTTTCCAAAACGTCGCTCTAAAAGAAAGGGATCGCCAGAATCTAATCGAGCAAGCGTGGTCACATCTCGTTGCGAGGGATCGCTGTCGTTCGGCAGTGAGGAAACCGCCAGTTCATGCCAGCGACGAATGACCGCCCGCGACAAATCTCCGTTGGCAGGGTTGTTGAAAAATTCTAACGCTGCATGGTCGAAATGCTGGTTTATCAGATGGGTTTGGCCTTGCGGTTCGGTGGTTTTTGCAGTCCCCCTCTCGATTCCTTTGGCAAGTCCGAAGGGAGCTGGCAAAATCCCGTTTCCCGAATCGTAGCCCCGTTCCTCATACCAATTCAAATCGATGCGGTCGCCTCCGCAGACCAACAACGCACCACCACTGCTGACATGGTTCTGCACCGCCTGTAAAGCGGCGTCTGTCAATTTGGCGACATTTGCCAACACCAAAACATGAGTATCGGCAAGCAGTTCGGCATTGATCTTGTTCGCCTGCACGGTGGTGGTTTGAACGAGGTCGGCCAATCGGACTCGTCCAAAGGTGTAAGGGGAAAGTGCAACGGCAAGAAAATCGGTTTCGCTCTTCAGCGGCTCGGAACGTGGATCGCCATCGACCAATAGAACACGAATGGTATCCCACACGGTGACCGCCGCGGCCGCAGAGTTGTCGACTTGCAGGGGATCCTCAGCGATCAGGCGAACCTGAATCACATGGGAGCCAGGCGTGTCGAAAACACATGGAAAGAGCGTTTGGATCGTTCCATTCGGCGGAAGCGATACCTTTGAAACGCTCTTTTCTTGGCCGTCAATTGAAAGGCTGACGCGAAGATCGTCAACTTTGAGGGGACCGTGATTACGAAGGTTCGCGCGGATCAACAGTTGCTGTTCGATTCCGATCGCTCGTTGAGGGATTTCAAGCGAATCGACCGACAGGTTCCCACTTTCGGTTTCCCCAACCGCTATCAACGACAGTTCGGGGGCAAAGGAAGCGGCTTCGATTTGCGACCGAATCGACTGAGCCACCGAGCCTTCCACCGGTTGCCAATCAGCCGGCTGGAAGTCACTGATCACAATCATTTCTCTGCGAGCATGTTTCATTTCCGCCAGTGTCGCCAGACCCTCTGCCAGCGCGGCCGGCATGTCGCAGGCACCAAAACCGGATCGCATTTGATCGGTTTTTCGAACAACGATCGATGAATCAAACACAGGCTGAGGAAAAAGAGGCGTCGCTTTGCCTCCTGTTTGGATCACTGAAATTTCCGATCCCCGGGGCGTCGCGGCGATGATTTTTTTGGCGGCATCCACGGCCGCATTAAATCGGGTCCCCTCACTCGACTCCGTTTCCATCGAATAGCTGGAATCGAGCAGCACGACCATCGAAACCGGCGATTCCCCAGCCAAAATTTTCATCCCGGTCAGGACTGGTCGAGCAAGACAGAATGCGAGAAGGATGGGAATCGCACAGCGCAGTGCCAACAAGATCCACTGATCAAAACGAAATCGCTTGTGATTGACTTTGATCACCGATTCCAACAGGTGCATCGCACCCCAATCGACCGTTTTGAAACGGCTGCGATTGAGGATGTGGATCGCCAACGGGATCAGGAATGCGGCCGCCCCAAAAGCGAGCGCCGCGTTGAGGAATGTCACTTGGACTTTTTCCTCCAGGCAAAGTAGGCGGCCAACGAGTCGGCGTACGGTTGGTCCGTTACCAACGGCACCAACCGGATTCTCTGGCGGTTACAGCCGTTGGAAAGTTGTTCGCGGAACTGTGCAAGTTTTTCTAAGTACGCTTTGCGAAGCTGTGCTGGGTCGACCAGATGCCGGTTTTCAGACGCCTCTAACGAAGTGAACTGAGTCCATTGCCGGAACGGGAAATCTAGTTCGTCGGGATCCCAGATTTGAAACAGCAGGACCTCATGACGGGCGTGCCGGAAGTGTGCCAGAGACTTCATCAGGCTATCAACGTCTCCGAATAAATCGGAAACGACGATAACCATTCCCCGGCGTTGGATTTTGGAAACCATTTGGTGGAAAACACTACCAAGATCGGTTTCATGTTTCGGTTTTTGATTCTGTAGTTCGGCGACGATCGCTTTCAAATGTTTGGGGCGGCCGCGGGGAGGGATGTACTTGCGGACCTTCTTGTCAAACGTGACCAATCCAACACTATCCTGTTGGTGAAGCATTAGATACGCCAGCGATGCGGCGGTGCGGACGGCGTACTCATGTTTACTGACGCCGTTGCTACGCCCGCCGGTGTACCCCATCGACCCACTTGAATCCAACAGGATCGTACAACGCAGGTTGGTTTCTTCTTCGTATTCGCGGATGTACAGACGGTCCGTTTTACCGAACAGCTTCCAGTCGATGGTCCGGATGTCATCCCCGGTTACATAGGAGCGATGTTCCTTGAATTCGACACTGAAACCCTTGTGAGGCGAACGGTGCAGCCCCGAACAGAAGCCTTCGACAACCTGTTTTGCGAGGACTTGCAGGTTCCCGAATTTACCGATGTCCTGAGCCGACAAGACGTCAAAAACGTTTGCCATGGAGGTGCCTTACAGTAATTGTTTGGAACGAACTGGGATTTCTTTGATCAATCGCTGAATCAGTTCGTCGACACTGACGCCTTCGGCCTCCGCATTAAAGGTCGGAACAATTCGATGACGCAGGACAGGAAAGGCAAGCGTTTGCACGTCATCAAGTGTGACGTGGTGCCGCCCTTTCAGGAGGGCGCGTGCTTTCGCTGCGAGGACCAACTGTTGACAGGCGCGAGGACCTGGGCCCCAGTCGATCATGTCGCGAACCCACGACGCGGTTGCGGGGTCTTTGGGGCGCGCCGACCGCACCAAATCGAGCACGAAATCTTTGACATGGCTCGGCAACGGTACAAGCCGAACCGTTTGTTGGCAAGCAACGATTTCTTCGCCGCTAACGACCGATTCGATCTTCGCGGATGCCGTCGACGTGGTCCGGTCGATGATCTCCCCCTCTTGATCTCGGTTTGGATAGTCAACGATCACGTTGAAAAGAAAACGGTCGCGTTGGGCTTCGGGAAGCGGGTAAGTACCCTCCTGCTCAATCGGGTTCTGCGTGGCAAGCACGAAGAACGGTTCCTGCAACCGATAGGTTGTTCCCCCCACGGTCACCTCATGCTCTTGCATCGCTTCTAGCAGAGCGGCTTGAGTCTTCGGAGGCGTTCGGTTGATTTCGTCGGCCAACAGCATCTGAGTGAAGATCGGGCCTTTTTCGAACACAAGGTCACGGTGCCCGGTATCGCGATTCTCTTGGATGATGTCGGTCCCGGTGATGTCGGCGGGCATCAGGTCAGGCGTAAATTGAATGCGATGAAAAGAGAGGTTCATCGATTCCGCCAAGGATCGGACCATCAACGTTTTGGCCAGTCCCGGGACACCTTCCAGCAAACAATGCCCTCTCGCCAGAATCGCGATGACAAGTTGCTCAACCACTTCCTCTTGGCCGACCACGATCTGGCTAACCTGATGGCGAATGTTATCGCAAACTTGAACGAGGCGAGCTGCACGTTCGCGATCGTCCAAAGGCAATGAATCCGGCGTTTCTGGCATTAGGAAGTCCAAACAGAACGTGCAAGAGAGGATGGCAAACAAGAATCATCGGTGCGATAAAGCGTGTGAGCGATAGCGATGTCCGATAATCGTAACAATGGAGAAGAACGCGGATGGGCGAGGACCCGTCTAAGTCTCTAAGATAGTGTTATATTCGTAAAACGCAATTTTCTGATCGGCGAGGCACGCTTCCAGTCCACAGAAGATTACCGTCACTTCAACGGGGAATAGCAGGCACAAGTACTCATAAATCAGCTGCGAAGTCTAAGATTGTATCGTTCGATTTCCACGTTCTTTAGTTCGAGGCTTTGAATCCATGTTGTTCTCAAAATGGGTAGTGGTCGCTTGTTCGCTGGCTTTGGCGAATCCGCTGTGGGGCTTGGAACCGATTGGCGTCAGTCCCGATGGAAAGCAGTTTATCCGAAAAGAATCAGGGGATCCGTTTGTTGTTTGGGGAGTGAACTATGATCACGACCGAAGTGGACGCCTATTGGATGAGTACTGGATCGACGAATGGGATACGGTGGTCGAGGATTTTGCTGAAATCAAATCACTCGGTGCCAATTGTGTTCGTGTGCACCTGCAAGTTGGTAAGTTTCTAGATGCCGCCGATCGGCCAAACCAAGCAGCCCTAGATCAATTAAAAAAGTTGCTTCAGTTGGCCGAAGAGAACGAGTTGTACTTGGATATCACCGGGTTGGCCTGTTATCACAAAAAGAACATCCCCCCTTGGTTCGACGCACTCTCCGAGGAAGGTCGCTGGAAATCCCAAGCGGTCTTTTGGAAGGCGATCGCGAAGACTTGCAAGGATAGCCCCGCCGTCTTTTGTTATGACCTAATGAACGAACCTATCCTGCCTGGAAAAGATCCGGCGACCGAGTGGCTGGGGGGCGAACTGGCAGGCAAGTTCTTCGTGCAACGCATTGCACTTGAGACAAAGGGTCGGACTCGCCAACAAGTTGCGGAGGCTTGGGTTGGTCAGATGGTCGATGCCATTCGTAGCGAGGACCCGGATCACATGGTCACGATTGGTGTCATCCCGTGGGTGTTCGTATTCGGCGGTGGCAAGCCGCTATTCCACGCACCTCCGATTTCGGACCGTCTTGATTTTGCTGCGGTACACTTCTATCCCAAAAAGGGAAAAGTCGACGAAGCGATCAAAGCCCTCAAGGCTTACGACGTCGGAAAACCACTGGTTGTCGAAGAGATGTTTCCGCTTGGATGTGGCCAGGAAGAGCTAACACAGTTTGTCAACGAATCGCGTCCGTTCTGCGATGGTTGGATCAGTTTTTACTGGGGAGCCAGCAGCGAAGAATTGAAAGCATCGGAAAAGCCGACGATGGCAGAAGCATTAACGGCGTCGTGGTTGGACGAATTCAAACGTCTGGGAAAAGAAGTGCTGGAAACGCCTTAGGGAAAGTCCTATGAAGCGTGATGAAATGTTATGGCATTTCTCAAAGCCGAATGCCCAACGTTGCCGAGTCGCGTGGGTATCGCCAGACGTTTGCCGGCCGATATCCACTCCCTGTATTCGCAGTGACGCAGACTCCATGGAGGGCAAGGCAGCAAAAAGACGTTTGCGCCGCCCCCATCAAAAAACACTCGGCTTGCAGGCCGAGTGCATCTGACGAATCTGTGCACCGATGTACGCCTACTGAATTCCGGCGACTAAATTTCAGCGATCACTTCACTACCGCACACCAATTCCCTTTTCCGGGGGCTTTAAGACTTACCTCCGCCCGGCCTTTGGTGTTTTGCTTGTCCGTTGGTCCCCATTCACCCGTGTCGATGTTGATCCATTTGATGGTCCAGGTTCGGTCAGGATTCGCTACGGCTAGGTCGACGGATCCGCCTTGCGGGAAGTAGACGACGAAGACCTTGTCGCCTTGTGCAGCCAAATAGGCTTCGTCTTCGCCGCGATTGCTCAGTTTCTGGTTCCCCGGGGTCAGATCCCACAGCGCGACCAACGTTTCCAGTTTGCGACAAGCCTTGATCGCCCCCTTCGCTGGATCACTTAATCCCAGCCCCGAATCGGGGCGGTGAAATCTTGCGGATGCGGCGCCCCCTACGATGTGTCTCCATAATCGACTGACACCGTCTTGGCTTGTGTGCCCGAATTTGTTGTTGTCAGCCCCGTACGTCTTTACCGTGTTGATTGGGCGAGGCTGTTTGAGGAGCGTGCTCCGTAACGATTGGAAATTGTCCCAGTGCTTTTGCCCTTTCTGATGATTGTTCTGAGAGACATCGATGAAGTCATATCGTTCGGGATGAGCGATGGTTCGCTGATGGTGGGGCCCAGACAAATTCCAGTCGTCCCACATTTCGGTGATACAGACCGAGCGATCTGCCTGTGCGGCTGCGGCGCGGATGTATTCGGCCCAGTACGTTGACCAGGCTTCCTCACCATTTGTTTCGTTGTCAATGCAGTACAACACGTGTCCGTATTTCAGCGTGTGGCTAAGGATCTTATCCACAAACTTCCTCTGGTATTTTAAAACGACATTGTTGTCCCGTTGTTTGGGCGTCGTGAAAAAGAAGGGCTGTTCGTTGGTCCCTGGGTGACGCGGATAAACCTTTGCCAAACCTGATTCAGCTTCGTTGTAGTTCACATTGTTGACGGGATTGTACGGGTTTGGCGGCCAGTATTTAGTGGAGTAATCGAACCGATCCCAAAGCTCGATTTGCACGATGATGTCCCGCTCGGCCGTCCACTTCAGCATGTTTTCGAAGCGTGTCCAATACTCTTCGTTCCAGCTTTCAAGATCGTACTTCCCATTCTTCCCTTGTGCGTAAGGATAGACCTCGTATCCCTCGTCATGTCGGTCACTCATGGTGTTGCGAATATAGTTCGCTCCGACCGATTTTATCTCGTCTAGATGTGATTGGAGATCGGGGATCTGAAACAAATTATCTTCGACCGATCCGCCGACTAGAAGAACGTTCTCCCCTTTGTATTCCCAGTAGAAGGGGTTGCGACTGCTTGGGTGAATGCGATCCTCCCCATGGACGACGGACGCAGGGACCAAGAGGGCCAAATACGAAAAGCACAAAAGAATATTGAGGCTTCTGAACATCGGGAAGAATCCTGATAAAATGGACGTAGGCTGCTTTGCTACAGAAGAAAATCCGCGGCAGTCGTTGCATCTAAACCAATCAAACTATATCGCACGTCGTTCCTCTCAAGGTTTATTATGGCTCTTCAACGTCGAAAATTCCTGACCGCATCGGCTATGGCCGCTGGGTTAGCTTACGGTTTACCCCTGCGAAATCATGCACTCTCCGCTGAAGACGCTTCCAAGTCGACGAAGATGAAATTGGGGCTGGTCACCTATAACTGGGGGAAGGACTGGGATCTGCCAGCGGTCATTAAAAACTGCGAACAGACCAAGTTCGGCGGAGTCGAACTTCGCAGTACCCATAAGCATGGCGTTGAAATTTCGCTATCGCCTCAGGAACGAAAAGAGGTTGCCCAAAGGTTTGCGGATTCGAGCGTTGAATTGGTTGGGCTGGGGAGCGCGTGTGAGTATCATTCGCCGGATCCTGCCACCGTTCGCAAGAACATTGAAGAAACCAAAGCCTTCATCAAACTTTGTCATGACGTCGGCGGCGAGGGAGTCAAGGTCCGCCCCAATGGATTGCCGAAACAGGTTCCCGTTGAAAAGACGTTAACCCAGATCGGAGAATCGCTACGCGAGGTGGCTGAATTTGGTGCCGAACACGGCGTGGTGATTCGCGTCGAAGTTCATGGGCGTGATGGATCGGCTGAGTTGCCGATGATTCACAAAATGATGGAAATCGCCGACCATCCCAATGCGGTTGTCTGTTGGAATTGCAATGCTTCCGATATGAACGGGAAGGGCCTGCAGTCCAACTTTGAACTGGTGCAAGACAAAATCGGAATCTTGCATATCCATGACCTGCGAACCACCACCTACCCCTGGAAGGAACTCTTCGCGCTGTTGAAGAAATCGGATTTCTCAGGATGGACCCTGATCGAAGAAGGTAGCGTTCCCAAAGACATTATTGCTTCGATGCACGAGAACAAAGTCCTGTGGGACCAGTTGTCTTAGACGCTTGGGTGCTGAAGGTCGTGTTCGACCATGATCCTGGCAAGCTGCTGTAGCGACGTCTGGCTCTTCCAGCCAAGGGTCGCTTCAGCTTTGCTGGAATCGCCGACCAAACGATGGACCTCGGCCGGACGCACGAACCGCGGGTCGGTTTTGATGTACGGTTCGTACGGACGATCAATCACTTCAAACGCTGCCTTGAGGAAGTCTTTTAACGAACAAGACTGTCCGGTGGCCAGAACATAGTCGTCCGGTCGATCATGTTGCAGCATTTGCCACATCCCCTGGACGTATTCCGGGGCGTAGCCCCAATCGCGGTAGATGTCCAGGTTTCCCAAAGTCAAATGCGTTTGTTCGCCGCGAGCGATCGCGGCGACTCCGCGTGATATTTTTCGGGTCACAAAACTCTCCCCACGGCGTGGGGATTCGTGGTTGTAGCAGATCGCGTTGCAGGCGAAAAAATCGAACGATTCTCGATAGACTC
Organism: Roseimaritima multifibrata; assembly: GCF_007741495.1. Classification (NCBI taxonomy): domain Bacteria; kingdom Pseudomonadati; phylum Planctomycetota; class Planctomycetia; order Pirellulales; family Pirellulaceae; genus Roseimaritima; species Roseimaritima multifibrata. Next base: position 3,715,164 of record NZ_CP036262.1, on the reverse strand, counting down.
GCACCATATTGGTCGCAAACGTTTTCGCCACACCGTAGGGAGTCACGGGCCGCTGCGTCGTTTGTTCATTTTGCGGGAAGGCTGTGGGCGAACCAAAAATCTCGCTGCTGCTTGCCTGCACGATACGCGGACGCTGTGGGAGGTCCCGAATCATCTCTAGCAGCCGCAAGGTCCCCATCGCGGTCGTTTGGCACGTTGATTCGGGAATTTCGAAACTCGCCCCAACATGGCTTTGACCGGCCAGGTGATACAGTTCATCGGGCTGAACCGCCGTCAGCACGCGGCGCATCGTTGTCGGATCATTCAGGTCCGCGTAGTGGAGAAACAGCTGTTGTTCGTAGATGTCGTGGTTGACATACAGATGATCCAGACGCAGCCGTTTGGTGCTGCTTTGACGGCGGACAAGCCCGTGGACTTGATAACCTTTTTCAAGCAACAGTTCTGTCAGATAGCTTCCATCCTGTCCGGTGATCCCAGTAATTAAAGCGGTTGGCATCCGTTCACTCTCCACAGGCATTCGGCAGAACCAATCTCAAGGATCCCGGTGATTCCTGGGGCTCCGTAGTGAGCGCCCCCGGTGACGACCGTTAGATTATCCGCCATCGAAGCCGTACCAGGATGATGGGTGTGACCACAGAAGACCACGATTCGGCGGGCGGGGTGTTCCAATGCCATCTCAGTCAATAAATTTCCCATTTGGCCGCAGACGAAAAATGGTGCCCAGTTGTCATCCGTCGTGTGCCCCTCGTACCAACAGGCTTCGCGATAAGGAGGAACGTGAGTCGCCACCACGACGGTCGCAAATCGTTCCAATGCCTTCTGCAATTTGGGACGCAAACGGTCTTCTGATTCAGCCCCTAAAGCCCGGAGGTGGTTTTTCCACTGTTCCGGATTTTGTTCTGCAAAGTCTTCGATCAAAGCAAAATCGGACAGACGTACCGATGAATTTTCATAATCACCTTCGGTTCCGTCCCCCCAGCCATCTTCGCCAACCAATCCGACGTTCTCGGAAAGGGCGGTGCTGAACTGGTCGGTCAGATAATGGAGGTTTGTTTGGATTCCGCAAAGGTCGGAAACTTCGCGTCGGATTCGATCGATGCGACTGTTGTAGAAGTCGTGGTTGCCCAGCACAAAGTAGAGCGGGCGGTCGCAGACATCACCTAATTCACGCAAGCAATCGCAAACGAGTGGGCCGGTCGCGATATCGCCGGTAATCAGGAAACCATCGGCGGTGGATGCTTGGCATTCCGCGTAGAGGGCGTCTCGCTGAGAATCGGTGGCGTGGTCTAGATGCAGATCCGTCAGCCAGGCAACACGCATTCCTGTACTCTCCGCGAACGGGCTATAAAAAAAGCTCGCCGCCCTCCAAGCGGTTGGCGGCGAGCCCGATCGATCGTTTACTTAAACCGACTGAGCCGCGAGGTCTGCGGCCTTTGCGAGCGTTTCCGCTTTGTCGGTTTTTTCCCAAGTGAATTCAGGTTCGGATCGTCCAAAATGCCCACCCGAAGTGGTCGCTTTGAAGATCGGACGGCGCAGTTCCAGATGGTCGATAATGCCAGCGGGAGTCAACGGGAAGTGCTCTCGTACCAGAGCACATAGTTTGCTGTCCGCAATGTTGCCGGTTCCCAAAGTATCGACATGCACGCTGACAGGTTCTGAAACGCCGATTGCGTAAGCCAACTGGACTTCGCAGCGTTCGGCAAGCCCACCAGCGACGATGTTCTTGGCGATATATCGAGCCATGTAGGCGGCACTTCGGTCGACCTTGGTAGCGTCTTTTCCGCTGAATGCTCCGCCACCGTGCCGGCCCCAACCGCCGTAGGTGTCGACGATGATTTTTCGTCCCGTCAGTCCACAGTCGCCGTGAGGGCCACCGATGACAAATTTGCCGGTCGGATTGATGTGGTATTTAATATCATCCTTGACCAGTTGCTTAGGCAGCGAAGGCAGGATCACGTTTTCGATGACGAATTTACGGATCGTGTCATTGTCGACGTCGGGAGCGTGCTGAGTGCTAACGACCACGGTATCGATTCGGACCGGTTCGTTGCCCTGGTATTCGACCGTTACCTGAGCCTTACTGTCGGGGCGCAGCCAAGAGACTTCGTTGTTCTTTCGCGCTTCGGTGATCCGGTTGATGATCCGATGGGAAAGCGCGATCGGCAGTGGCATCAGTTCCGGAGTGTCTTTGCAAGCAAAACCGAACATCAGCCCTTGGTCACCAGCGCCAACATCCTTGTTATCCGAGGCGTCAACGCCTTGCGCGATATCGGGGCTTTGGGCGTCTAGGCTGACCATAACGGCACAGGTGTCGCCACAGATTCCCATTTGGTCGTCGGTGTAGCCAACGTCATTGATCACGTCGCGAACAATCTGTGAGTAATTGACGTTCGCCTTGGTGCTGATTTCACCGGCGATAATCGCGATCCCGGTCGTGACCATGGTTTCGCAGGCGACGCGGCTATAGGGATCTTGTTCTAGCAGTGCATCCAGAACCCCATCGCTGATCCTGTCGGCCAACTTGTCAGGGTGGCCCATGCTGACCGATTCACTAGTAAAAAGATAATTGTGCTGTTCGGACATCGCTATAAATTCCCGCCGTAAACTGGTTTTTAGATATTTACAATTGGAGGATGGAACCACTATCGAACGAAGAAACGACAAACCTTTCCCGTACCGATTGGGTTTTCTAGAGAGAAACACTAACGTTATGGAGCAGAAAACGCTATAGTGGCGCAATCGGATTTGGCTTGGAACTCGCCGATTTTCATTCCGGTCGCGTTGCTTGCCTGATTCGATCCCTCGGCAGCAGAAAATTCACCATCCGTATCGAGCTCAAATCGTATCGAACTTTTCCGTGGCAACTACCGATCCTTCCCTGCAATCTGATTCTCCTTCCGGTTCGGCTAACGATCCGTCGGGTGTTACTCGCGATCAAATTGTTGATACGTCAGCGGTCGGAAACGCGGGGACCGGTGATGAACACCTCGAGAAAATGGCGATCTGCGAAGAGCGAATCGGCTACAAATTCGAGAACCGCCAATTGTTGCTTGAGGCGTTAACGCACGCCTCTGGAGCGATGACCCGGCTGGCGAGCAACGAACGCCTGGAGTTTCTAGGCGACGCGATTTTAGGGGTGGTCGTCTGCCAGTGGTTATTTGAAGAGTTCCCCGAAGCGAGTGAGGGAGAACTTACCAAGATCAAATCGGCGGTCGTCAGTCGACAATCCTGCGGGCAGGCGGCTCGCCAAATCGGCTTGGACGAATGTTTGATCGTCGGCAAAGGTGTGGTTCGCAACCGCAGTTTCCCACGGTCACTAAGCAGCGATGTTTTCGAATCGATTGTCGCGGCGGTCTACCTTGATAGCGACCTGCACACCGCCCGGGATTTGATCCGTGAATGGATGGCCGATCTGCTTCAGGAAGCCATCTCGGGCCAGGGAAGCAATTTCAAATCGACGCTGCAACAATTCGCTCAGAAAGAACTTGCCAGTACCCCCTGCTATCGGCTGGTTACCGAAGCGGGCCCAGACCATAGTAAAACCTTTCGTGTCTCCGCTGCGATCGGAGAACGAGAATTTGTTCCGGCGTGGGGACGAAATAAGAAAGAAGCGGAACAGCGTGCAGCGGCCAATGCATTGGCCGAACTGAACGATCAAGACATTCCCTACGGCGAATAGCCAACATGGCATCGTCTTGAGGGGAAACCTTTGCCCCTGGCAGAAAACGACTGCCCGGATAGGTTCACGCATCGGCCTTTCAAATCGAATCCGGCTGATAGCGGAAGCGATCTTGCATCCCAATTCACCTGCCGATCGATGCGTGTTTACTGCGATCCATGCCATCCGCTACATCGAACGGCGGCGACCGATGGCATCTTGGTAAAGCGATTTCGCTAAGAACCAAATATTGGAAGCATAGCGAGGGACCAAACGTTTGGGGTCGTGTCCCATCCGATACGCCCATTCAAGTCCACACTTCTGCCAGATTTCCGGAGCTCGTTTCGCATTTCCTGCGACAAAGTCAAAGGAAGCGCCTAATTGAATACTGACCGGGACGTTTAACTTGTGCAGTCGCTCATGGATCCACAGCTCTCCCTTGGGTTGCCCGAACGCGACCAAAAGAATGTCAGGTTTGGCCGCTTTGATCCGTTCGATTTGGGCCGATTCTTCCGCAGCGGTCGCTTCGCGAAACGGTGGCGATTCGACGCCGACAATTTTGCAGCCAGGGTACAGTTCAGCGAGACCGTTGGCGCAGGCCTGAGCGACTCCAGGGGCGGCGCCAAGCAGGTAGATTCCCCAGCCTTTCTCCGCCGAACGTTCGCCCAGTCGATAGATCAGTTCGCTGCCGGCGACTCGTTCAGGAAGCGCATTCATTTCAATTCGAGAGCGCCAAACGATGGGCTGGCCATCCGCCAGGATCATCGCAGCGTCACGATTGATTCGCCACAAGTCCGACTGTTGATCCGCCAACATGGCATAGTTCAAGTTGGCCGTGATGATGTACCGCGGTTCTCGATCGGTGATCATCTGATCGATTTTTTCAAGCGTTTGATCGAGCGTTACCTGTGCAAAAGGAAGCCCCCAAACATCGACCGTCGGGGGGGCGACATACGCACCCGTTTTCGGCTTTTCAAGCTTGAGACCGACCGCCGTGCGGGTTTCTGCCGATTCATTGCTCTCCTGATCGTCGGACGCCGGCGGGACATAGACATATCCAGAAGGCGACAGGCTTTCGCCCGCCAGTGGCAATGAGTGGGACGATGTTTCAGGCACGGGCGACATGAATAGGGGACTCCAAGAAATACGGATTGCTCTTCTGAAACCTATCTCTCGGCTACACTGGTCCTGGCGTTTCGCCAGCAGTTCCGCTGGTAAAGCCGCTTGCCGCGATTCGACATTTAGGAATGTAGGGATTAAATGGATAACTGTACGCTCGTCCTCTCTTTGCAAGGCTTGGCCAATGCCTCCCTCGGGCCCTATGGCTGCTCCTGGAATCAGACTCCACAGCTGGACGAAATGGCGGCAGCGGGCACTTTGTTTGACCGCTGCGTCGTCCAGTCCGATGATTCGATCAAGGTTTTGCAATCCCTTTGGCAAAGCCTTCCCAAAGAGATCCGCCTGAGCGTTGTGAGTGATCACGACCCGACGATTCAATTGGCGGGAAAGCATGACTGCCAGCAGGTCTTTCGGATTCCTGCTGAAGAAACCGATCAGCCTTCCGAAGAAGTCGAAACGACAGGCTTGGCCAACCTGTTAGCAGCCGGGTTGGAGGTCCTCTTGGAACCTCCAGCGGACGAAAATGCGGCTCGCTGCGTCTGGCTTCACAGTGACTTTCTTGTCAGACACTGGGACGCGCCCCGGAAACTGTTGCCTCTAGAGGAATGGGCAGACGATGGGAGCGGTCGGCAAGATACGACCGAGGGGGAAGTGGAAACGGAAGAAGATATGCTTGTCTATTCCGATTTGGATAATCCTCTGCCTGTTGCCCCCGGCTTCTATTACGAAACGGTAAAACCGCCACAGTTAGAGTGGACCATCGAACAAGATCCTGACGAATTGCTCGCTTGGCTACACACCTATGCCGCTCAGATCCAGTTGGTCGATGTCCTAATGACCGCTTTGCTTGAGGCGATTGAAGACCTGCCGATCCGCGTCGTTTTGCTGGGAACCAGCGGCTTTAATCTTGGCGAAAACAGGCGATTTGGTGAATCCAACGGACCGCTGCATAGTCCCCGGTTGCAGGTTCCGTTCATCGCGGTCGGGGACGGCATCCCGCACACCCGGTGCCGCGTGCCATGTACTCCCCAAGCCGCGATGAACGCCCTCTTTGAGGCCGAAGCCGAGAATGAATCGGGGTTATTGTCCCCCGAACAATGGGCCGCGGAACTCGATCCGTTTGCTCCGGCAATCCAATCACGTAGCAAGTCGGGTGCGGTCGCGATCACCACTCCCGACTGGTTCTATTGCCAAACCGGAGAAGAGGAAACTCTTTATGTCAAACCGGATGATCGCGGCGACGTCAACAATATCGCTAGTCGCGTACCCGACGTTGTCGAAAAACTTCAATCGTTCATTAAACCTCCGGAGACACCCTCGACATGATCGAGACTTTTTTCACAGCTCGGCCCAATCAAATCGGTTCGATCGCGGTCACCATTCTTTGCACACTTTTCGTCCTCGCGGCGTTATCCGGTTCCTATGCGGCTTCACCGGAGGAAACTTCGGATTCGACCGTGGCGGAAAAGACCCCCTATCCGCCGGGAGAGCTTGGCCGCGTGGTTCGGCTGGGAGAATCGCTGGTGATGGAAACGCATTCACACCCGCTGACACGCCCCTATGTCGGCAATCATTTGAATTGCACCTCGTGCCATTTGGAGGGTGGCAAACATCCTGAAGCCGGCTCCTTTATCGGAGTCGCAGCGGCTTATCCAGCGTGGTCCGGTCGTGAATCAAAAGTGATCACCCTGGAAGACCGAATCCTGAATTGTTTTATCCGAAGCCAAAATGGGACGCGTCCCGAAAACGGCAGTGAAGTTCCCGTCGCGATCGCAACCTACATCACATGGCTGTCGCAAGGCTGGAAGCTGCAAATGAATCCCAAGGCTCCACTCGGTCCAAACCACGTGGAACCTTTGGACGCAAGCCAGTTCACTGCTGATCCCAAACGGGGCGAGACGTTGTATGAAGACCGCTGTGCATTTTGTCATGCAGACGATGGAGCGGGAACGGACGATGGACCCGCCGTCTGGGGAGACTTCTCCTACAACGATGGCGCGGGACTTTCCAAAGTTCCGAAGTTGGCTTCATGGTTGAAAGTCGCGATGCCACTGGATGACACGGACTTAACCGCACAGGAAGCGTTTGATATCGCAGCTTACGTCAACGGGCACGCGCGTCCCAAATTCAGTCCCTCCGAGAAACGCGGCAAAACCGATTCGGCGGGGAAGTGAACCGGCGATATCTCCGCCATAAATAATCAGGCGTCCGCTTTTCGGCTGTGAGTGTCAGAGCCAAGCGGGCTGACGTTTAGCGTAGCAGCGTCTCTCCGAGACGCGAAGCTGTTACGTAGCAGCGTCTCTCCGAGACGCGAAGTTGTTACGTAGCAGCGTCTCTCCGAGACGCGAAGCTGTTACGTAGCAGCGTCTCTCCGAGACGCGAAGTTTATTCGCAACGTATTCCACGCTCTGGCGACAATCAGCACGTGTTTGCCTTCACCTATTGATTGTCGCCTTTGCTCTGCGACGTTTCGCTTATGGCAATTCCAGGATGCGAATGTTGCGGAACAGGAGGTTGTTGGGTTGGCCGTGGTCCTGCAACCCGATGTACCCTTCCATTGGACGGTCTTTCATCGGGCCTTCGTCTAACTGCAAATCGATCGTCTTTTCACCGTTCATTTCGACCGTTAAGTGATTGCCGATACAGGTGATCACTGCCCGATTCCATTCGTGCGGCGGGCGGGACATGTTCTTTGTTGGGCCCTGAGTCTTAATCACTCCACCATGATCGTGGTGCGTCAGTGGCTCTTCTTTCCCGGTCGAATCAAGGATCTGAAGTTCAATTCCTTTTTCAACAGGATCCGAACGGTCCCCGGTGCGGAAATAGATACCGCTGTTACCACCTGGCGGATACGCGTATTCCAGGTCTAGAACAAAGTCCTTGTAGGTTTTTTCGGACCACAGGTAGTCGGCATATCGAGTCCAGCCCATTTCTCCATCACGAGGCTGAATCAACAACGATCCATCTTCTTGAGGGAGCCAATTTCCTGTTGTGGTCCAGCCTTCCAAATCCTTGCCGTTGTAAAGCGTTTGGAATTCGGAAAGGTCGCGGATCTTTAGATTGCGCCAACGGACTTCATACGGTCCTTTGTCGGCGGGAATGCCGTGAACTTGCAGGCCGATAAAACCTTCGCGGTGCGTTTTGAACTTATCCATGTCGACAAGGTCAGAGATTGGCGTCCCATTGATCCACGTCTGAATCCGAGGGCCAAAAGCAACGATGCGGTAGGAATTCCATTCGCCGTCTTGGAAATGCGTGTGTGATTTGCGATCGGCATCCGGCGTCATCCAGCCGCCAGCCGATTCGCCATAAACATACCCAGCCATCCCATCCAAAGAGATCTCGACCTGCGGACCGTTGACGCGACCATCCGGAGTGTCTCCCTTGGTTTGGGAACGGATTTGAACACCGGAATTTAAAGCGGTATCGACCTTCACATCAAAGGTCATTTCGAAATCACCGTAGGGTTTGTCGGTGCACAAAAACGAATTAGGGCTGCCGGTATTCGTTTTCCCAACGATCGAATCTCCTTCGACGCGGTAGGTCGCCGTCCCGTTTTTCTGGCTCCAGCCGTCTAGGTCTTTGCCATTGAAGAGTGAAACAAACCCTCCATCTTCGGCGGAGGAGACTGCGGTGCTGATCGCAGCTATAAGTGCGATATTGAACGCCATTCTTATCATAGGGTCAGACTCTAACGGGTAGGAGAGAAAACAAGTCGGTTGGATAGAGGAGATTTCACGATCGCAATTGTTGTGTGAGAACTGCACCAATTGGCGTGGTGCCCCATTTTGATTTTGGTTTTAAAAGGCGAATGCCAGCCCCACTCTGAAGAGGAAGAGTATAGATGCTGCCGAAGGTCGCATCAAATTTTGCCTGGCGTCTGCAAGACAAACCGCGGTGGTGCGAGGCTTGACCGACTCCTCTGCCGTTCAGGCTTCCACACGACGATGTTTGCCCAAATGTGCCGCCGCACTTGAGCCGGATCGCTGGGATTGATACCCTTTTGCTGCACCGCGTCCAGGTTTTTCGCTGCAGGATGCCCCCACGATGAATGAGCACTTGATGGCGATTCCTGGTACCACCGTCCGCATTGTCGCCCGCAGAAATGGTGTGGGCTTGGATCGCGACGTTGATCTACTGCGAACGGTGTTGCCCCCCGAATCCGAAGTAGAACATCACTCGGTCCGCTCCTGGCTTCCCATTCGCGAGCGATTTCTGCGATTTGGAAGTCAAACGCCGCCGAAAAAATCACTGGACATCCTTGTTGAACGAGTCCCTTGGGCTTGGTCACATGGTTTGGGGACAAAGGTCCTGGTGCCAAATCAGGAGCGATTTCCGGAGCGACATTTGAGTCGGCTGAAGCAGATCGATGCGGTCCTTTGCAAATCAAGGCACGCGGAGAACATCTTTCAGAAGCATGCAAAACGAGCAATCTACATCGGCTTCACCTCCGTCGATCGTCTCCTGCCCGATTGCAAACCTGATTACGGGAAATTCCTCCATCTGGCCGGTCGCAGCACTCTAAAAGGGACCGAGATGCTGCTGCAATTGTGGGGCAATCATCCAGAATGGCCCTCCCTGACTTTGATCCAGCATCCAGATAACGCGCCAAGTTCCGTGCCCGCCAACGTTCACCTGATCGTCGACTACCTGGAGGATTCCGTCCTCCAGCAGATCCAAAATCAACATGGGATTCATCTCTGTCCCTCGCTCTCCGAAGGTTGGGGCCACTACATCGTTGAAGGCATGTCTTGTCGATCCGTCGTCGTTACGACCGACGGACCTCCCATGAATGAATTGGTCGACAGTTCACGTGGGTTTGTGGTCCCTTGGCACGAATCCGAACCACGGCACCTAGGTACAAATTTCAAAGTATCTCCGCAAGCGATGGAGCAGACGATTGAAACGATCCTGGCCTCTTCAACCCAAGATCTGCAACAATTGGGTGACAATGCTCGAGAGTGGTTCCAGCAAAACCAGATTGGGTTTCAAGACCGGGCACGGGATGCCTTTGAACTCCTGCTGGCCGAGTAGCTTGGCGTCGTAAAAAAATCGGGAAGTTCCACCGCCAAACGCGACGTCAAATGGGGCCCCTCGAGCTGTACGCTTTGAAGCTGCGCTGACGTGCATTTTAGCCTGAGCATCTTTCAATGTTGCCTTTCGCTCCGCCAAAGAACGCCCGCCCAAACACAACTTTCGCGAGGGAATCACCGTTTGGCGAAGGTAGCTACGGCAATACGTCCCCAACAGACCGCACGTCCCGGCGCGCGCGGTCAGCCCCGGACGATTTTCGTATCACCGATACAAGAATCCCCAAGGACCGATTCAACTCATTAAGATAGTCCCTCAAGACTTCGCTTAGTTGTTTCTAATGGCGTCCCCTTTTCGTCCTTTGTGTTTGGTGGAACTTATGTTGCGGACTTCGGTTTTCGGATGTTTATTGGCGGTTGTGTTTGGCGGTCTTCTGCAATCCCAACTGAATGGTGCAGATCGGCCCAACGTGCTAATCATCTATACGGATGACCAAGGGACGTTGGACGCCAACTGCTACGGTTCCGACGATCTGATCACTCCGAATTTCGATCGGTTGGCCGAAACGGGCGTCCGGTTTACTCAAATGTATTCGCCGTCAGCCATCTGTTCGGCCTCACGAGCCGGATTGTTGACAGGCCGCTTTCCGGCTCGAGCCGGTGTGCCGAGCAATGTCTCTTCGACCAAAGGAGTCGCGGGGATGCCGACCGAAGAAGTCACCATGGCTGAGCTGTTTCAGCAGAATGGTTACCGCACCGGGCACGTTGGCAAATGGCACCTCGGGTTCACCGAACCGACGATGCCAAACGCCCAGGGATTTTTGTCATCATTTGGGCACATGGGCGGCTGCATCGATAACTACTCGCATTTCTTCTACTGGCAGGGGCCCAATCGCCATGACCTATGGCGCGATGGGACGGAAATTTGGCAGGATGGCGAGTACTTCGGCGATTCCATGGTCAACGAATGTCAGCGGTTGATCACCGACTGGAAAGAGGAACCGTTTTTCATCTACTGGGCGATCAACTGGCCACATTATCCGCTGCAGGGCGCCGCAAAATGGCGAAAAGAGTACACCGATTTGCCTCATCCACGACGAGAGTACGCCGCTTTTGTGAGTTCGCTGGATGAACGCATTGGGTTGGTCGTCGATCATCTTGAACGGCTGGGACTGCGCGATAATACGATCATCGTCTTGCAATCCGACCATGGGCATTCGGTCGAAGAGCGGACACACTTCGGCGGAGGCAACCCAGGCCCTTACCGCGGCGCAAAGGGCTGCTTGTTCGAGGGTGGCATTCGAGTTCCTTCGATCGTGTCGTGGCCAAAGCGAATTCCGAAAGGCGAAGTGCGTGAGCAAATGGCTGTCGGTTGCGACTGGTTCCCAACGCTGGCCGAGTATGCCGGAATCGACAAACCCGACCATCGGCTGGACGGCAAAAGTCTCGTTAAGGTGATCGCAGACGAATCCAATCCAACGCCGCATGACTCTCTGTATTGGCAACTGGGAAAAGGAAAGAACGCCCAGTGGGTAATTCGCAAAGGCCCGTGGAAACTGCTGGGGAACCCCAATGACCGACGAGAGCCCAAATCAATCACGCCTGCCGACAAACTGTTTCTGGCAAATCTAAACGAAGACAAAACCGAATCCGCCAACCTAGCAACCAAGTACCCAGAAGTCGTCACGGAACTGGTCAACCTTCAGCAAGAATACTTCGCCGAAATCGACGACTAAAGAGCTGCGATTGATGATGGGCAAATCGGGAATGTTTCGGGGCTCTTCACTCTTCTTCTAAGGGAGAGTGAAGTGAGTCTAGAAAGTATCCGGCAGACTAGTACGTCAAGACTGCCTCAAAACGAAAAACCTTAACCAGAGGTGTCCGTCCGTTTTAGAGTAGCGTTAGAGAGCAGATCGGCGGCTCTTTTTGTGTCGACCCTCCGGGCCTTTTCGACCGCATTTAGTCTCATTCCGGGGGCTTCACCCCCGGCAAAGATTGTGTCGACCCTCCGGGCCTGGTTTTGCGGTGGCAGATGGCTCGCATTCTTGAAAGACTAGGAGGGAGGGCACAACCTCAACAGCTCCTGCCCTCCGGAGCTTGGTGATGGGGCTGGCGTTGCTTTGTTGGGGCGAGCTGGAAATCGGAACTCTGGCCGGTCGCTTCTTCGTTGCAAGTGACTCGGCTTTGCGTGCTGTGAACGCATTGCTCCTTGGCAAGTTCTCTGCTGCTCACATGGCGTGACGATCGTTGGACACGTGGGTTGCCAGTGCCGGAAGATGTTTATTCTTTTGGCCAGTCGGGAAGATCGAACTTCTTGACGGTGTTGGTTGTATGTTCCAGATAGTGAATTTCCATTTGAACGAACAACGCTCGCAGCGAGGGCCAACTACTGCCTGGAGCTTTGCTGTCTACATCCATCCCGTCCAATAGGTACGAGAAACGTCTGCAGTAGTCTCCGACTCGCTGGATCTGACGGGCTTCTTCGGCTCCGTCCCAGTCGGGATGTGCGGCTCGATAATCGGGCGGCATCTGTTTCGGATTTAGGTCGATCACGGGAATCATCGGATCGGCGGCATGGTAGATCTGTGAAAAGAAGAGCAGCTGCCGCCCCATCATGTGCTCGGTGTTCCACCTTGGTGTATGCGTCCCGTTGGAAGGTCGGAAATTCATCTGGTCCACAGACAATTTTGAGAATACGGATTGCGATTCCTTGGCGGACGTTTCCATCGCTTGAAATAGTTTCTCCAGCTCTGCCGACGGTTCCCAGTCCTGCTCGGTTAAAACAACTCGCTGAATTTGACTTTCGTCAGGAGCCTCTTTGGACGTGATGGCAAAGGTATTGTGGTTTCGATGGGACGTCGAAGATCCGGGCACGTTTGCTAGAGAGACCTTTTTTGCATCGTCGCTGTTGGACGCTGAAACCAAAACAAACCGAGGGACTAGGACGCTAAGCGTTTTGTTCAAGTCTTCTGCCGGAGGTTGTTCGTTGTCGACTCTGAGGACCACCACATCAAGGTTTGGGTACTGCTGGGGTGTCAATTTGGCGACCGCCCGAGGTACTCCGATCAAAATCTGCAACCCGTCCACTCGGACGATCATCGCTGGATCGGCTGTTGTGCCGATGCTTCGGACCAGGATCCCTTTACGCCCGTCCGTATCTTTAGGGACCGACCATGTCGCGGCCGGTTCATTGGCTTGGCGACTGAGCAGATGTTGCCCCGTTTCGCTCAGAAGAATCGTCTTATCAAAATCGGTTCCACTCTTTTCCGAAGGAGAATCCTGCTGGACGATTTGGAGCTTTAATCCGCTCATCGTTTCGATTGCGGTCGCTCCGTTTGGCAACGTCCGAATGGCTACAGGAGCGCCCTCTTTTGCATCGGCTGTGGAGGGCGACAACAGAGCGTAGAGAAGCAAGGCAGCAAATACGTTTCGTAACATTTCGGAGTCACTTTTGGAGTTGCAGGTTCGAGAGACGGAGGAACGGAACGTCCGAACCGCAAATGGGCACGACCAGACCGCTGGACGGAGGTTCAGAAGGATTTCTAGCAGCGGAGGGTCCGTTGGTTTGAACGCTCGCACTCGTCGATCCGAACTGCTTTCTATAACGCCGAATCTCGGAAACGTCCGCCGTTTCCAAATTGGTCGCTCAGCGTAACCACGCCATTGGTGACCTGAACGCCAACCGCGGGATCTTCGGACAGCAAAACGGCTCCATCCAAATCGGCGTAATCAAGCAATGGTAGCAACTGTGCGGCTCCCGAAATCCCGATCGAACTTTCGATCATGCAGCCGACCATGGTCTTCATTTCTAGCTGCTTGGCTTGCTGAAGCATTCGGACGGCGGGCGTGATCCCCCCGCACTTACACAATTTTACATTGACGCCGTGGAATCGGTTGTGGCAGGCAGCAACATCGGCTTCGACCTGGCAGCTTTCGTCGGCAACAATTGGTAATACCGATTCTTCATAAATCTGTCGAAGGTCTGCGTCGGTCGCCGTCGCAGGCAACGGTTGTTCAATGAATTCAACGCCAAGTTCTCGAAGCGCTTTCGAATTTTCGATCGTTTCCTCGACCGACCATCCGCAATTCGCGTCGACTCGGAAACGCGAATTGGTCACCTCTCGCAATTGTTTGACGATGTCGACGTCGTGCGACGTTCCCAGTTTGATCTTGTAAATGCTCCAGTCCGGCTGTTCTGCAAGCTTGGCTCGCATCGTTTCGATCGAATCGATCCCGATGGTATAGCTTGATTCGGGAATGTCTTGCCACTGAAGCCCAAGCATATCGAAGGTATGGCGGTGAGCCTGTTTTCCGCACAAATCATGAACGGCCAGATCGATCGCGGAAAGGGCAAACATGTCATCCGGAATCACTTCGAACAACTGGTCCCACAGTTCCTCAGGAGGACCAAATTGGTAGCCGGACAGCAGGCTACGGCATTTCTCGATCGATTCGGTCATCGATTCGAAGGTGCGTCCGTAGTAACTGTTTTCAGTGGTTTCTCCGAATCCGGTAAAACCATCTAGTTCCAATTCAACGACAAGCGAATTCTGTGCAGTGATCGCTCCACGCGCAATTCGAAATTCGTGTTGGAGCGGTAGCGAAAGGCGATGCAAACGGATAATCATGGACGCAGTTGCGATTGAAGTTGAAGGATTGCTTGAACAAGCGTTTCGGGGCCGTCACGATAAACGTCGCAGACAGGTAAGCCAAACTCTTTTTCCATTGCCGCCCGCTCTTGTTCCGCGGCTTCCGCACTAACGGTGCGGCTGTTCATTGCAATTCCAATGACCGGGCAAGGATGCCGAAGGGAGGCGATTGCCTGATAGATCGAAATGAGCTGAGCGGCGGGCAACAGTGGTATGTGATCGGTCCCTTTGACCATTTCACGACCGACCTCGTAGCAATAGATCAGTCCGTGAGGGTCGCAGCCATGAAGCAACCCTAAGGTCACCGCGGAAAAGCTAGGATGCGCGATACTCCCCTGCCCTTCCACGAGAAGGATGTCGTGGTCGCTGTTGCGTTTCACCAGATCCTCCGCCGCCCCGTTCACGAAGTCGGCGACTACGCAATCGATCGGAACACCTTCACCGGAGATCATGATCCCTGTTTGACCGGTGGCTAAGAATTGGGCATCGACGCCGTGGTCGACCAGCCCACGACAGATTTCCAAGGTGGTCACCATCTTGCCTACCGTGCAGTCCTGACCGACGGCGTGGATTCGCAAAGGCCCCGTGTCGTAGGGGAGCCCCGTAGCGGTTTCCTTGTATTGATTCTTTCGCACGTCAAACAACCGAGACCCGTTCTTGGCGGCTCGAGCGACGAATTCCGGATCGTTGGTCAGAAATTCATGCAGCCCCGAAACGATGTCGATACCGCGATCGATTGCAGCAAGAATAAGAGGCCGCCATGCAACGGGCAATTTGCCGCCGGGAGGTGCGATGCCGATGTAAAGGGCGTCGGGCAACAGTCCCTCCAACGTGGCGACGATAGGAATATCCCCACCGGTTCCAAATAAATCCTGCGACGTTTTGCCGGCGTTCTCTTGATCGAGAACGGCAACCACATCGGCACTGCGATAACGCAGCATGCTGATCGCGGTTTTCGCAAGGAACGGAGTCGAATAGCCGTCGGTTATTAGAACGATTTGGTGGTGTGGCGGCAACGCTGCATCACCGCTTGAGCTCTCAGTTGATTCCGTCATGTTCCTGCAATTCCTGTTCACCAGCGTCTAAAAAAAGACGTCGGATCGTCCGCGGAAATATCGACGCGAAACGGATTCGGAACAACCTGTATGCACTACAGATCGCGCCAACTCTCCGGGTCGCAGCCTTCGTTGCGGGACATCCTAACGATTGTGGACGCACAGTGAAAGAAGATCGGATCCGCGCTACGCGTTCGGACGTTTACAGAAATTTTCGAACTGCTGCATGGAATCACAGTGGACGGTGAACTTCATCTTTTGGCGGATTTCTTTGGTCAATGCCATCCCCCCAACGACAATCGTCACGTTCTCAGCAAAAGGGGCGATATGGCGTTCATAACCGGCCAGAAAATGGTCCGGGTCTGTGATATGAGTGCAACTAAGCCAAAAGAGTTTCGGCTGCTGATCTCTTAACGCGGCCGCAAGCGTTTCGAAGGGAAGGTTGTCCCCCAACGAATTCGCGTTCCACCCGTTGCTGCGAAGGACCAGTTCCGCCATCGCCGTTCCCAAGCTGTATCCGTCGCTGGTCGCGGTCCCCCCGATCGCCAAGGGTGCATCTGGCAGCGCTGGCGGCAACATTAAACGAAGCTGATGGAGGATACGCAGCAGAATTTCACAGCCACGACGCTCTTGATAGATTTCTGTTTTCCCTTCCTCCCATTGGATTCCAATCTGTCGCATGGCCGCCGCAAAGACATCATCACAGAGGACCGCAACGCTGTGGTCCGCTAGATAAAGGTCGCGGGCGATCTGTTGGCACCGAGATTCGTCTCCTGCGACCAACGCGGCTGCCATTTGGTCACAAGCCCGCTCCACGACTCGCTCGGTCCGACCGCTCGTTGCCGGCAGCCCTAACGCCTCAGGGTTTACCAGCTGATGGCGTCCACCCCGCAGAAATTCCGTCAAGACGGCCCGCGATATCCTGCGATGACCGCCGGCGGTGTGCTGAGCCGTCAGCACGCCACGGTCGCACCAGCGTTTTATTGACGATTCGCTCACATCCAATGCTCTGGCCACCTGCTTGGGGGTGAGTAGATCTCGCATTGAAGGTCCTTTTTGAACGCTACGGATGAATTTTCTGTCAGAACGAAGGCTGGCAGAGCTTCTACTTTACTCGTTTTACAACCCACTGGATGGGGCACCGACAGCATTTATTGCCAATCGACGTTCGCAAAGGGTCCGCATATTCGCTTGTTTTCGCTTGGGAAACGCATGGTTTTGCCGCTCAGAAGCGACCTGGACCAGCTTTCCTCTGACGGCCCAAGGGGAATACGAAAAAAATCGCAGCGTAGCCATCCAAAAAGAAGTGAACGTTTTGGACGAATTAGGGGTTGAAGTGACAGGGCTGGTCGATAAGATTGCAAGTGAACGTTTTGAACGAATTTTACTTCGAGGGATTTGAAATGGTTGCCGCTGCCAGCAATACAGACATTGGTGAATTCTCGCAGGTTTCCGAGTTCCCACGCCTACGCTCCGAACGTAGGACGAGTTGGACACCCATCGAGATTCAATACATCGACAGTCCTGATTTCCAAGAGGCAACCGACGAGGCTGTGAACGACAAGAAAATCGTCGACTTGGTCCTTGGATCCGGGACGTCGGAAAATTCCGGTCCCGTCGATCTTCCCCGCCATCTGCAGCGGATGTGCGAGTCCACATTGCTGACCCCCGAACAGGAAGCGGCCCTGTTCCGAGAAATGAACCGCTTGAAGTGGCAGGCCGCCAGCCTCCAGGAAAGCTGCGTCGGCATTGCCCCAGACCGGAAAACGATCAAAAAGATCCATGCGTTGCTGGACCGAGCGATGAAGATTCGCGATCACATTACTCAATCGAACATTCGCTTGGTGATCTCGATTGTTAAGAAGTATGTGACGCCGCAGCTAACCTTTGACGAAATGCTTAGCGATGGTGTGTTGACCCTGATGCAGGCCGTGGAGAAATTTGATTACAGCCGGGGCTATCGATTTAGCACGTACGCTTACCGGTCGATCGTCCATGGAATTTTTCGCGCGACCAGTGTCGTCCGCGATGATCGACTTCGCTTTACCGAAGACGCCGATCGGCTTGCCGACATTGCTCCGGAAGACCCATCGCGATCGTCGATGAGCAACCAGCTTTGGGAGCAGCTTCGAGGCTTAACGGCAACGATGCTGGATCGTCTGGACCGCCGCGAACGTTTAATCGTGCGGAGCCGCTATGCGTTGGGAAGTCATCGCAAAGTAAGGACGCTTCAATCGCTGGCCGACCGGTTGGGGATTTCTAAAGAGCGAGTCCGCCAACTGGAGAAAAGAGCCGTCAGCAAACTGAATGGAATGGCGTCGGAATTCAAACTGGAAGAGGCACTTTCGGGCGGAAGCGGAACGGTTTCCTGCATGTAGCCCCAACCGCTACGCCTTGGCGGTACGGATTTGGAGCCTCTCGCTTCGCGGAAGCGGCTCCTGAAGGACGTTCTTTCGCAGAGCGAAAGACGACAATCCCTAAGTCGCAGGCCTCTTTTAGAAGGGAAAATCAGACGGCGTACGGCAGTCTTTACTGGAGTCACTACGCCTGAGCGAATGGTTTGATCGCGTTCCAGTCCAGTTCGTGTGGCATCACCTTCTTTTGAATGGAAACAGCGGCGGCGAGTCCGGCGGCTTCTCCCATCGGGACCGAGTTTCCTGTGACGCGGTAGCTTGAGTGGGCGATGAAATCTCCGCTGATGCAGCGACCGGCGAGCAACAATCCATCCACATCCGCGGCGATCAATGCGGGGTAGGGAATATCGTAGGGCCGCATGCCTCCTTTTTTGTAATCACGATCGACTTCTTTGTTCCCTTCGGTGTTCAACGCATGGACATCAATCGCGAATTTGGCTCGGCAGACCGCTTGTTCATGCCGCAATCCTTTGGACAAATCGTCCGCGGTGATCTGATATCGACCTCGGATGCGTCGCCCTTCACGGACTCCGATCTGTTCTGCCGTCGCGACCACGGCAAGGTTCGACCAAGGTCCGCCCACTTTGCGAAGTCCGTTGACGATGGCGTGGATTTCATGGCGAGCCTGAATCGTCGCTTCGCTAATGGCATCGGCATCGAATGCTGAAACGCCGTACTCGTGATTGGTCATCAGCGAAAAGATATTGCTGTGCAAATGGCGAAGCGTCGGCCCGCGGTAGGTGGGGGAGATCCCATTCTCTTCCATTAACTGGAGCAACAGCGGTTTCGCTTTTCGGCTGGTTTCGCGAATAAATGGGCGTACTTCTTCTGGATCAATGCCGGTAAGCAACGCCAACATCGACATCGGTTGACATTCGCAGTCCGCACCGACGCCCAGATCAAATTGACAACCTGCATGGGCTGCTAGATCTCCATCACCACTGCAATCGACAAATCGATCGGCTAACCAAGCTTCACGCCCCGATTTTGATTCGGTCAGGACCGCGACGACTTTTCGTTTGTCGTCGGTAACAACACCAACCAAACGGGTATGCAGCCGAATTTTGACTCCCGCTTCAATGCATAATTCTTCCAGCACCCACTTAGCGATTTCCGGATCATAAACGGTCCCGTCGGTCGATTTTGCGACATCGCTTCCACGTTCGGCAAACTTTTGCAAAAGCTCCGCCATGATCCCGGATTTATTCTCGGCATCCAGAATTTTGGTAAGCAGGCCCGCGGTCCAGACGCCTCCCAGGCAACCTGCCACTTCGATCAATTGGACGCTAGCGCCAGCGCGAGCTGCAGCCAACGCCGCACCAATCCCCGCGGGGCCACCTCCGCAAACCAACACATCCGATTGACCGCTGACCGGGATGCTGCGTTGACTTTCAACAAGGCTCTTCTGGTCCGCGGAAAGTTGACCGGCTGAACGCAGTACATCGCCGCTGACCGGATTATGGATTCGGTTCGCTGCTGCGTCCGCCGCCACCGAAGTATCCGGGGATGTCAACGCTGCGGAAACCACCAATCCACCGGTTGTAGCCTGCAAAAAACGACGACGCGAAGGGAACATGGCAAGCCTGAGACGAGAAGGAAGGAATTGGGGGGGACGCTGTGGTCCCTCAGTATACCTTCTGAACTGCCGCAGAATAAACAGCTCTCCCGCCACGACGCCGGCACGATCAGGCACCTGTCCCGACCCCGGTCTGGTTTTGCCGGACCAAGATCACCGCGACGCCCTATTGCGGATGCGATCGAACTATTAGCGTTTGGCCGGAACCAGTCGCATTCCGATGCCATGCCACAGTATTTCCATATCGGATCGATCCCAGACTTCCAGCCCAATCGATGGGTCTCCGACGATGAACCGATCGTTTCCGTCACGCCCCAGCACAACCACCGAGTGTCCCATCCCCGGGATCCATCCCCACTGCTCTGCGTAGCGACGGTCCTCGGTCCCAAAGGGAAGCTGCACGCCGATCAGGACAGGCCACTTGTCCGCGGCGATCAAGCCCTCTAAATCGGTGGTAAGGATCGCGACATCTTTACCATTTTCGTTCGCAACCAGTTTGACGCCGCGATACAGGCCAAGCGTCGGGGTACCGCTGGAATCGGTCAGGCAAAGCGGAATCAATTCCGCTTCGGAAGACTTGATTTCTTCAGCGTTCAAGAAAGTCGCTGCGGCGGCAGGGCTGCAGGTCGCCCAAGACGTTTGCAACGCGACACCGTCTCGCCATTGATCGTCTCCGGCCGGAGGCGGACGCAAGGCGATTGAAAGGAGCGGCCAAATGATGGAAGCGGCCGACGCGACCGCCAGCATGCCAGCCATGATGCCGCGGCGCCAAACCGGCGTGTCAGGTAAACGCCAAGCCCAACCGGCTCCGCACGCGGCAAACAGGGCGGCCAGATTGGTGTAGATGATCGCCGCCGATGCCGGCACCCAGCGTGCCCAGAACAACTGTCCCGACGCGTACAGCATAAAGTAAACCATCGCAAAGACCGACAGCGCCAACCAGAGCATGGTCGTCTGGCCGCGTTTCTTATAGGCAAAGCGTCCGGTGAGAAAACCGCAAATCAAAGATATCCCACTCATGACGACTATCGCCGTCCAAAGGTCCTGTCCCATCGTTTACTTTATCAAACGGGTTACGTAAGCCAAAAGTAGCCTGCGATCGCTAGGCAAACGACCGCCATAATTGCCATGTAGCTTAACGCGACCAATAGAAAAGGCGATCCCGGTGCCTTTTCGTCCAATAGCTCTTCATCGTCGGCGGCTCTATTTTGGCGTCGATCCGACTGGTGTAGTGGCTGGCTCATCGAATTCCTCACGATTTAAGGACAGCGGCACTCGATAGCGAATGGTTTGCAAAAGCGTTCATCGCTTGAATGCCGCATCGGTTGCGGATGGAGTTAGCGAGGAAACAGTATTAGCAAACGGTGCGCCAGTTCTGGGTAACAAGGCGTGAAAGGTGGTCGTGCGGTATCAAGGGTCTCTCTTCTTCGTACGAAGCTAGCCCGATGTCGGCGACCTTCTTAGCGGAACGGCGCGAGCCGTCCGGCCACTGCCCTGGAAACCCTGCGTATTGGCCGGAGGGCTCGCGCCCTGCCGCTAAGAAAACTGACCGCAAGCCGTCCGGCTGCTGCCTTGGAATCACGTTGCGTACTGGCCGGAGGGCTCGCGCCCTGCCGCTAAGAAAACTGATCGCAAGCCGTCCGTCTGCTGCCCTGGAAACCTCGCGTACTGGCCGGAGGGCTCGCGCCCTGCCGCTAAGAAAACTGACCGCGAGCCGTCCGGCTGCTGCCTTGGAATCACGTTGCGTACTGGCCGGTCGGCTCGCGCCCTGCCGCTATTGAAAAACATCGAAGCAAGGTGGCGTTGGGCTAGCCGCTGGCGAGGTGTTCGTCAGACTGTCGAGGCGAACGGAGGCGATGAATGTGGACCTCTTCTAGAAAAACGTCCGCGGTTTCCAGGTAGAAGCCCAAGCTGCCTTCGCTGAAGGTTTGGTCGGCGAGCGAAAGGATAACTCGCCCGTTTACGGACAGTTCGATGTAACTGCCAAACGCGATCAGTTGGACTTCTGCGCTGTTCCGATCCTTGGAATACCAGAATCCCGATTGCAACGATTCGAACTGCATCATGTGTTCGCCACTTCCTTCTTCGCCTGTCCCCCAGGCTCGAAGCTGCGCGATCTCTTTCAGCAGATCCAATGACAGGTAATATCCGTCGCGAGTTTCAGGGTCTAGGCGGAACAGGAACCCGCACTTCCCAAACCCATCCATCTGCAAATGGGCTCGAAAGCGGAAATTGGGGAGGTCATACGGAAACGTGAAGCCCTGAAACTGGCTGTCACATTCCAGGTGAATCGACCGTCTCTTCGCCTGGCATTTAAGTTTTGTTGAACCATCAAAATCGATCAGTGGCGAGATGTTCTCTGGAGGCAGGTCTTCACCGACGTACCGTTCAATTCCCTCAAACGTTGCCGCGCGAAGCATGCCGTTATCCCGGCGGACTAAACGCTTGGGCGGCGGCATCAAATTCTCGGTCGTCCGGTCTTTGGAATTCATCGAATAGAAATTCCATAGCAACCAGCCGTTGTCGTCCCTGCACATCCGGCCCGCATAGTTCCCTTGAGCCAGCAGCACGTTGTCGTGATAGCTCTGCCAGCGTTCACCGATTTTCCTGGTGTGCCAGTAACGGATTTTGGCGTCTTCTCGGATGCTTCCGATCAGATAGTGATCGCCATCGATTCGAAACAGATTGGGAACTTCGACGTCGTCATACAACCGAGGGTGATGCAATGCGGGCAAGGCTTCAAACCGATTCGGCTCCGTCTCTTTCATCAAAGCAACACAACCACGACGGACAATCGGTCCTTGGTTCACACGCGCTGCGGCCAGCAACCAACCACTGGTCCCGTCATGGTAGTAATAGGGATCGCGGAAACTGACCCAGTGGCGTCCCTCTTCAAGCGAAGCTTCATAATTGGCTGGATCGGGTTCTAAGGGAAAACAGCTGGTCGCATCGAAATTTGCATGGCGCGCATCCGGGCTGGTGGACCGACTGTTTTGGACAGCATTTTTAACCAGGTCCGGGTCATTGGGACCACGATGGTCCTCCCAGTGCACGTCCGATTTTTCCCAGTGATATAAATCTTTGCTGACGGCCAACCCCAATCGCTGATAGTTACCTTGGTCGCGCCGCGATAGTCCGGTATAGAACATCCGCCACTCGCCAGGGCGATGCGGATTGGGACTGACATGCATCGTCCATAACATCAGGTCATCCCAGCTGCCCGGGTCCCCGATGAAGAGAGCGTTGTTGACGCGACGCCAATTCAACGCGTCGGTACTAACCGCATGTGCGATGAAATCATGATTCGGCAGAACCAAGTGGAACAGATGGTACAGCCCCTCATGGTAAAGGACGTCCACATCGCCAATCGTTTTTCGGCTTCCGAGGGTTTCTGAAAACATGAATTCCAAGATTTGAACAGGGCGATCTAGTTGCGGTTTCCGCACATTCTAGGGAACGACCTGTTCTTCGGGGCGTGGGCATCCGATTTTCAGCTGGACAGCGCAACGCTCTTTTCCGGATGGCTTGCCGCAGCGGGGGGGACCGCTTTTGCTAGTGCGCAATCCCCACCGTTGTTTTCGGGCACCGAGAGAAGCTAGGCAAAGCCTAAGGCCAGCACCAGATGCCTTGCCGCGAAAGCTGCGGTGTAGGCGAGGACGCTCATGTAGGCGAACTGGAAAAAGGCCCATTTCCAAGAACCTGTTTCCTTCATCGTGACCGCTTGCGTTGGTAAGCATTGCATCGCCAAGACGAAAAAGACCAACAGACTGATACTGGTGGCGGTGTCAAAGACAAGACTACCGTCGGGGCGTGTTGCTGTTTTTAGCCGGGTATGAAGCGTTTCGATTTCGTCACCCGGGTCGTCTCCCATGCCGTACATGATCGAAAGAGTCGAAACAACGACTTCGCGAGCCGCAAAGGATGCCATCACTCCTACGCTTGTTTTCCAGTCAAAACCAAGGGGCGCGAAGACTGGTTGGACCGCTTTGCCGATTCGCCCAAGCGCCGAGTGTTCTTGACCATACTGCATTTCCAGACGCTCAACCGCGTCCTCGTCCAAATCCGCAGCGACCACTTGATTGGCGGCCAGTTGTGTTTCAAAAGTTTCCTCAGACATTTTGGGGTAAGTCGACATCGCCCAAATAGCGATCGACAAAACCAAGATCACGGTGCCGGCATCTCGAATGAATGCCCAACCGCGGTCAAACGCATGTTGAAGCGCGTTCAGGAAGGATGGCATGCGATAAGGAGGCAGGTCCAGAATCAATGGTGCTGGCTTACCAGGCAAAATCGTCAATTTCATCAGCAACGCGACCGCAAAAGCGGCCACCATGCCAAGGAAATAGGCTCCGGCGAATAGAAGCCCCGCATAGAGTGCCTGGTTCGGAAACAGCATCGCGGCAATCATCGCGTAAACCGGCAACCGTGCCGAACAGGTCATCAGCGGGATGACCATAATCGAAACCAAGCGATCACGGCGATTTTCGATCACGCGGGTCGACATGATCGCGGGAATCGCACACGCGTGAGCTGTCAGCAATGGGACAAACGCCTGCCCGGGCAAACCGACGTGCCGCATCCAGCGGTCCACCACCACAACGGCTCGCGACAGGTAACCCGAATCTTCAAGTAGCGTCAGGACAAAAAACAGGATCATGATTTGCGGCAGGAAAATCACCACGCCGCCGACGCCTGCAATCAACCCATCGCTGATCAAGCTTTGGAAATCCCCCTCGGGAAGAATCGATCCGACCCAGCCGGCTGCCAATCCGAAAATCGAATCGAGCATTTCCATCGGGAATTGGGCCAGCCAAAAAATCAACGCAAAGAGTGTCAGCATGACCCCAAAAAAGGCCAGCGGGCCGACCATTGGATGGGTCGCCCAGCGATCAACGCGATCGGTCCACTCCGCCGATGCGATCATCTTTCTTGTGGACGTTTCCGCAGCGAGCGATGCAGCCCATTGATGACCTTGCGCATAAGGACAGGTTAAGCAGCTGGTGCATTCTGGAGCGGTGGACCCCTGTGCATCGGTGGTCGTCGCAGCGGTCAGCAGCGGCCCCAACTGGTCGATTCCGGCCCCCGTTCGCGCGGAAACCGAGACGACGGGGCATCCCAATTTGGATGCAAGGCCCGAATGGTCGATCTGAATCCCTTGCTTCTCGGCAACGTCTGCCAAATTGATGGCAACGACCGTCGGTTTCCCCAGTTCCAAGGCTTGCCGAGCCACGAATAGGCTGCGTTCTAAATTGGTGGCGTCAACGACAACCAATACGGCATCTGCGGGGGGGATATTGGCCCCGGCCTGTTCGCCTGTCAGGTATTCTCGAGAAACCGTTTCCTCTCGAGTTTTTCCATCCAAAGAGTAGATGCCCGGCAGGTCGACCAACCGCAGCGAAAGATTTTTGGTCGGATGGTACATCCCGACGCGACGTTCGATAGTGGTTCCCGCAAAATTCGACGTCTTCGCCAGCATGTGCGTCAGCCGATTAAACAGCGACGTCTTGCCCACATTGGGATTGCCGACCAAGACAACGGTTTTGATCGAACCCGGTTCGTTTTGCGTTGAGATCCGCGACGTTTCTTTCGGATCGACAATTGGGAGGCTCATGAATCGCTAACTGCCGAGACGTAAATGAAATCGGCGACCTCGCGAGCGAGGGCGACGCGAGCTCCCGCAACCTTCACAATGACGGGGTTGGATGCCTTGATCAATTGAAGGCATTGGCCCTCGAATAACCCCATTGTTCTCAACCGGTGTTCTTGATCCGCAGGAAGGCCAAACCCAACGATTTCCAAGCAATGCGAAGCGACCTTCGTGAGCGATTGAGGTCCGGTCTCGTCCGATACCACCGGGGAAACCTCAGGCTGAATCATGATCGACATGGCGTCTCAGAATTGGGAAAGAGATTCCGGGCGGGTAAATGAGAATCAATCTCATTAGATTCTTCAATTGTCCCTGATCCGGACGCCATTGTCAACGCTTAACCGACTCGGCGGCTCCGATCCTCTTGCCCCCTGTTCGTAACGGGGTTTGGCAAAGACAATTGGAATCTTCGTTCTTGCCGGCGATGCGCTCCGTTTCACGATTCCGCCTAGGCTGGGCACCCGACACAGACAGTTATGACGACTACTGAAATTACGGTCCGCGGGGCTCGCGAGCACAATCTTCGCGACGTCAGTTTAAGTTTGCCGCGAGGGAAGTTGATCTGTTTTACCGGGGTCTCTGGTAGCGGAAAGTCCTCCTTGGCGTTCGATACTTTGTATGCCGAGGGGCAGCGAAGGTACGTCGAATCGCTAAGCAACTATGCGCGGCAGTTCATGGGGCAGATGCCCAAACCGGATGTGGAATACATCAGCGGTCTGAGCCCCTCGATTTCGGTCAGCCAAAAATCGACCGGCAATAACCCCCGCAGTACGGTGGGGACCGTCACCGAGATCCACGATTTTCTACGCGTCTTGTTTGCTCGCGTCGGTACGCCTCATTGCCCTAATTGCGGGACGGTGATCGCCGCACAAACCCGCGACGCAATCCTGGGGCGAATCCTTGCACTGGACGAAGAGGCAACGCTGACCATCCTGGCTCCGGTGATCCGCAGCCAAAAGGGAGAGTTCCGCGACCTTTTCGAAGACCTTCGCAAACGGGGATTCGGCTGGGCACGTGTCGACGGGCAGATCGTCTCTCTGGCCAATCCGCCGGCTTTGGATCGCCAACGACGCCACTATGTTGAAGTGGTAACCGACCGAGTGCCGCCCGACCAACGGGAACGCGGACGTTTGGGCGATGCGGTCGATAGCGCCTTGAAACTAGGTGCAGGAAACCTGATCACGACCCTCTCGGAAGGGGGCGTGGACTTGGATGAAGTTGACGAAGTCGAGGTTCGGACGCCGGACGATCCCGTCGACGACGAAGAAATCGACGATGATTTTGATGAGGCAGAAGGAGTCCAAATCCCCAGCTCTGCTCGCGAGATTTTATACTCATCGCAGTACGCGTGCGGCCAGTGCGGGCAAAGCTTCCCAGCCCCTTCTCCGCAACTGTTCAGTTTCAATAGCCCGCAGGGGATGTGTGAAGGGTGCGACGGACTTGGGCACCTGTACACCTTTGTCCCCAAATTGCTGATCCCTGACGAAACATTGTCACTGCGCAATGGCGCGATCACGTTGCTGGGCACCTGGGCCGATTTGGGACGTTATCGCAAACACATCTACAATGGCGTTGCCAAGTGGATCGACCAAAAGCTGGAACTTCCCACGGGCACCTCGCTGAAAACGCCGTGGGAGAAACTCCCGCAGGCCGCACAGCACATTTGGCTGTGGGGCGCCGAAGAAACGATTGACTTTGTTTGGCGAGGCGGCCGCAAAGCGACCAAGTACCAGGGTAGCTTTGATGGACTGATTCCAGAAATGCTGGAACGCTACCGGACGTCCAACAACAAGATGCAGCTGCGGCAGTTAGAAAAATACATGAGCACGATGGACTGTCCAGAGTGCCATGGGAAGCGATTGAACCCGCAGGCGTTGGCGGTTCGGTTAACGACAGCCGACGAAAACTTCGAACATCCTGAACTCTCTCTGGCCGAGGTATCCAACCTTCCGATCGATCAGCTGCAGCAGTTCTTCTCGCATGTCGATCTTGATCCCACCCAACAGTGGATCGCCGAGGAAGCCCTCAAAGAAATCCGTACGCGAATCGGTTTCTTGCTAGGCGTCGGACTGGATTATTTGACTCTGGCCCGAACGGCGCCCACCCTTTCCGGCGGCGAATCACAACGTATTCGTTTGGCGGCACAAATCGGCAGCGGATTGGTCGGCGTCCTTTATATCTTGGACGAACCATCGATCGGTTTGCATCCGCGTGACAATGATCGTTTGATCGAAACGTTACTGCATCTGCGAGACACAGGAAATACGTTAATCGTCGTCGAACATGACGAAGATACGATGCGAGCGGCCGACTTGATCGTCGACTTTGGCCCCGGACCCGGCGTCCGTGGTGGACAGATCGTGGCGGTTGGGGATTGCGATGAATTGGCTTCCAAGCCGAAGAGCATCACCGGCAAGTATTTGTCGGGCGAAGAGAAGATCGAAATCCCGTCAAAACTACGCGAACCGGATGAGCGTTTACTCACCATTCGTGGAGCGACGCACAACAATCTAAAGAACATTGATGTCACCATCCCCTTGGGAACACTCTGCTGTGTCACCGGGGTTTCCGGTAGCGGTAAAAGCTCGCTGATCGGCGATATCTTGGAACCGGCGCTGCGCCGCGACCTAAACGGAGCCGAATCGGAACCGGGGGCCCACGAATCGATCGAGGGCCTCGAACACCTGGACAAAACGATCGCGATCGATCAAACCCCGATCGGGCGAACCCCGCGCAGCAACCCCGCAACCTACGTCAAGGTTTTTGACGAAATCAGAAACCTGTTTGCCAACCTGCCAGAATCCAAGGCACGCGGTTACACCGCCAGCCGATTCAGTTTTAATGTCGAAGGCGGACGCTGCAGCGCGTGCTCAGGGAACGGAGCCAACAAGTTAGAAATGGACTTTATGGCAGACGTTTGGGTTTCCTGTGCTGTCTGCAGTGGACATCGCTACAACCGAGAAACGTTGGCCGTCCAGTTTAAGAAGCATTCGATTGCAGATGTGTTGGAACTGGATATCGCGCAAGCGCTTAAGCTGTTCAGCAACATCCCCAAGATCGCCACAAAATTGCAAACGCTTGTGGATGTCGGCCTGGAATATCTGAAACTGGGACAGCCATCGCCCACGCTTTCCGGCGGCGAAGCCCAGCGTATCAAACTGTCGCGGGAATTAAGCAAACGATCGACCGGTCGGACGCTGTACGTCCTGGACGAACCGACCACTGGATTGCACTTTGCCGACATTCGATTGTTGCTAAATGTCCTTCATGGTTTGACCGACCTTGGCAATACGGTCCTGATTGTTGAACATAACCAGGATGTGATTAAAACGGCGGACTGGGTAATCGACCTGGGCCCCGAAGGAGGCATCGGTGGTGGGCATCTGTTGATCGAGGGGCCTCCAGCGGTCGTCGCGTCCCATCCCGACAGCCATACCGGTCGAGCCTTAGCAAAGGTCATGGGAATCGAACGGGAAGATTTGAAAAATCCGCAGCAGCGTTCGGTCGAAAAGGAAACAGGGCCGACGCCCGCAAACGCGATCACCGTACTCAATGCGGAACAGCACAATCTAAAGTCGGTCAGTGCCAGCATTCCACGGGATGCGATGAGCGTTTTC
This sequence comes from Roseimaritima multifibrata, assembly GCF_007741495.1. NCBI lineage: Bacteria > Pseudomonadati > Planctomycetota > Planctomycetia > Pirellulales > Pirellulaceae > Roseimaritima > Roseimaritima multifibrata. Next base: position 3,686,399 of record NZ_CP036262.1, on the reverse strand, counting down.
TGTGGGCCTAGCGGTAGTGGTAAATCGTCGTTGGCAATGCATACCATTTATGCCGAGGGCCAACGAAGGTATGTGGAATCCCTCTCCGCCTATGCTCGGCAGTTTATTGGCCAGGTCCAGAAACCACAGGTCGAACGAATCGAGGGATTGTCACCAGCGGTTGCCCTGGAGCAAAAGAACCTAGGGCATTCGCCGCGCAGTACCGTGGGAACGGTCACCGAAATCTACGATTACTTCCGGATCTTGATGGCTCGAGCCGGAACAATGTATTGCCCAACCTGTCAGATTCCCGTCGGAACGCAGACGTCCGACCAGATCGTTGACAAGGTAATGAAGTTGCCCGAGGGGACTCGGGCGTTGCTGCTTGCTCCGATCCAACGATCGCCGCAGCAAGACCCGAAGGAAATGTGGGATGAACTGAAGCAGAACGGGTACGCTCGCGTTCGCGTCGACGGAAAAACCTATCCCATCGATGAAGCGCCGCCGCTGGACATTCGCGTGAATCATCGCCTGCAGGTGGTGGTCGACCGAATCGTGATCCGCGAAGAAGAGCAAAGCCGGATTGCTGACAGTATCGAACTGGGGCTCAGTCTGGGCGTGGGCGTCATCCAGATCGCACTCGCTGACGACCAACGCGACGAAACCCAATGGACCGAGGTTCGGCATAGCCAACACTTAGCCTGCGAACAATGTGGCCGTTCGTTTACCCCACTGACACCCCATCACTTTTCATTCAATTCGGCTGTCGGATGGTGTTCGCAGTGTGATGGACTGGGGACACAGACCGGGACGAATCCGCTGGCGTTGCTGTCGGATCCGAAGGCGACCTTAGCAGAAGGGGCTGCCCTGCTCTGGCCTAACCTGAACCATGCGGTCGCTCGCTGGATGCTGTTGGCGCTATCCAGAATGACGGGAATCCCCGTCGATGTTCCTGTCGACGAATTGCCGGTACTCGATCGTCGTGTTCTTTATCATGGTTGTGGAAGTCGCTGGATTGAAGTCCGCCAACGTGACATCGAACTCGATCGTGAACGCGCCGCACAACAGACAAAGAAGGGCAAAAAGGCAAAACAAACGGCTTCCCAGTTGGCATCCAGCCAAGCCGAAGCGGATGCAGACCGACAACTGGAATCAGACGATTCGCCTGTCTTGTTCCGATTCCAGTTCAAAGGGTTCTATCCCGCACTGGAAGAGGCGGCCCGGCTTTCGACCAAGTTGCGGATGCGTCTGGACCAATACGTCGACGAAATTGATTGCTCGGCCTGCCAAGGGACGCGAGTTCAAGAGGTTGCGGCTTCCGCTAGGTATGGCGGACTGACGATCGGTGACTACGTCCGTATGCCCCTGTCACGGCTTTCCGAGACGGTTGGCAAATGGAAACTGGATCGTCGGCAAAAGAAGATCGCTGGGGAATTGATCCGTGAAATCAAACAACGCACCCAGTTCCTCCTTGATGTTGGACTGGACTACCTGACCATCGGCCGTGGGGCGGCAACGCTGTCCGGAGGCGAAGCTCAGCGAATTCGGCTTGCTTCGCAACTGGGAAGCGGGTTGTGTGGCGTGTTGTATGTTCTTGATGAACCAACGATCGGCCTGCATCCGCGTGACAACCAACGTCTGCTAGGAGCGATGCACCGCTTAAGAGACCTTGGCAACACGCTGCTGGTCGTTGAACACGATCACGACGTGATCGCAGGAAGCGACCATCTGTTCGATTTTGGCCCGGGCGCCGGACGCTATGGTGGCCAAATCGTCGCCCATGGTCCGCCGAACGCTGTCGAACCGATCGAAGATTCGGTGACGGCTCCGTATATCAATGGCACCCGTTCGATTCCGTATCCCAAGAATCGACGGCCTGTGGTGGCTGCAAAAGAGAAGACCGGCTCCGGTTCGGCCGACCCGAATTGGCTGACGATTTACGGGGCGAGCGAAAACAACCTCAAAAATGTCACCCTATCGATTCCTTTGGGTGTCTTTGTCGCGATCACCGGCCCTTCGGGAAGCGGTAAGAGTTCGCTGATTGACGACATCCTCTATCCCGCTCTCGCTCGTTTGCTGCATCGTGCTCGCCTGAAACCTGGCCGCCATGAACGTATCGAAGGGCTTCGCAATCTAGACAAAGTGATTCGCGTTGACCAATCGCCGTTAGGAAATACGCCGTCAAGCAATCCGGCAACTTACACCGGACTCTTCGAATTGATTCGCAACGAGTTCGCTGCATTACCAGCCTCGGTCGAACGAAAATTTACCGCTCGGCAGTTCAGTTTTAATGTTCCTGCGGGACGCTGCGAAGTCTGCGAGGGAGCTGGGCAACGTAAAATCGAAATGCATTTCCTCCCCGATGTCTGGGTCGAATGCGAAGAGTGCCATGGAAAGCGTTACACCGACGATGTTCTGGCCGTCGAGTACAACGGGCACAACATTTCAGATGTCCTGAACCTTTCCTGCCGCGAAGCACTGCGAGTCTTTGAAGGACACGACCGGATCACACGCATTCTGCAAACGATCTGTGACGTCGGCCTTGATTATGTCACGCTGGGGCAGTCCGCTCCGACCCTTTCCGGTGGTGAAGCCCAACGCGTCAAACTGGCCTCTGAATTGGCTCGTCCCGACACCGGGCGAACGATCTACTTGCTTGATGAACCGACGACCGGTTTGCACTTCGACGATATTATCAAACTGCTGGCCGTGATTCAGCGTTTGGTCGAAGCGGGCAATACGGTACTGGTTATTGAACACAACCTAGACATCATTAAGTGCGCCGATTGGATCGTCGATATCGGCCCCGAAGCTGGAGCCGAAGGCGGGCGAGTCGTAGTGGCCGGGGCACCAGAGCATATCTGCGAATACGCAGATAAAGCAAAGAACGCTCGGGGTAGAGCTCGAGCCAAGACTCCACGCAGCTATACGGGTGAATTTCTGCAAGCGGCTTTAGATCACTCGAACGCCGAGAAAATTTCCTTCGATTCCCCCGCACCCACTAGTGGTGAGCATTCCCTGGAATCGATTCTCGCAGATACGATGCCCGGTACCGACAACGGTGCGGGCGATACCGATCCCGCAGCACATGTCAAAGACGACAACGCCAGCGACACGCAACCCCGTGGGATGTTGCCTTGGCAGGTCTTAGGACGAAACTGGCACACGCTGGCCAAAGGGTTTCCCGAAGATGAGCATCCTGCGTGGCCGTTGGAAATGGTCGATGGTATCTTCGATTTAATGGAATCAATCGCCGGAGAAGATGCCCTAACGTTCGAACAGCCCGATCGGGTGTCGGTTCGCTATCCAGGGGCCAACGATTTGTGGGCCGTGCTGGAAACCAAAGCACCCGACGCCCTGAAACTGACGATTGATGGACCTGGTAAAGCGGTCGATCACGGGCGTTTACAGGGACTGGATGTCCATGAAACGGCGATTTCCGAACGGAATGGCACGACCAGCGTCACGATCCATCTGACGGATTTCGACCAATTGCGAAGCGGGAAATTGAGAACCTTTTTACAGCGTCACCTGAATAGCTCCCTCGCATAAAATACGAACAGACGGTTGTCCCAATCGGTTATCGTTGAATAGGCGTCGCAGGCCTGCGACGCCCATTACAATTGAGCGTTTGCGTGGTTTGTCGTACAGAACGATACGGTTTCGCTGTGGACGCCTCGTCCAGAATCAACGACAATTTCTACCGATTGACTGGTGATTGCAGTCTTTTTGTGGCTTCTGAATTTCCTTGAATCCGAGGGTCTGAGATGCGTTTGCTTGTGTTAACCGTTCTTTTCGCTTTGCTGGCCAACACAGGTTTGACCGTTTCCGCGGAAGACCGAGCATTGGTCGGGCAATCGGTTCCCGAATTTCAGTTAGATAATTGCTATGGGAAATCGATCGCCTGGAAAGACTTTGAAGACAAACGCTTGGTCGCGGTGGTTTTCCTTGGGACCGAATGTCCGCTGGCCAAACTTTACGGGCCGCGGTTGAACGATATCCAAGAACGGTTTTCCGACAAAGGCGTTCAGGTGATTGGGATCAATTCGAATTCCCAGGACAGCCTTACCGAAATTGCCGCATACGTTCATCGACATCACATCTCGTTTCCGATGTTGAAGGACCCGGGAAGCCGCGTCGCCGACCAGTTTCGCGCCGAGCGAACCCCCGAGGTTTTTCTGTTGGATTCGGAACGAAAGATCCGCTATCACGGCCGCATCGATGACCAATATGGTGTTGGTTACTCTCGAGAACGAGAGGCTTCGCCGGAGCTGGTAAACGCAATCGAAGATCTACTCGCAGGGAAACCGATTGCCGTTCCTAACACGGAAGCGGTGGGGTGCCATATCGGACGGCTGAAGACGCTTGAACCGCATGGTGATGTGACCTACACCAAGCACATTGCTCCGATCATGAACGCCCATTGCGTTAGCTGCCATCGCGAGGGAGAGATTGCTCCCTTCACGCTCTCAAGCTACGACGATCTTATCGGGTGGGAGGAAACCATTCTGGAGGTCCTCGACGACAAGCGAATGCCTCCATGGTCCGCCAACCCAGCACATGGCTCGTTTTCCAATGATCCCAGTCTCTCGCCGGAGGATCGTCAATTGCTGGAAACCTGGGTGGACAACGGGATGCCAGAAGGTGACGCAAAAGACCTCCCGCCGACGCCCAACTGGACGCCCGGTTGGCAAATCCCCGAGCCCGACCAAATCGTCAAAATGGACAAGGTCCCCTTTGACGTCCCGGCCGAAGGAATTGTCGACTATCAACGATTCATCGTGGACCCCGGTTGGAAGGAAGACAAATACATTACGGCGGCCGAGGCACGCCCCGATTGTCGCACCGTGGTCCATCACATTTTGGTTTACGTCATTCCCGAAGGAGCGACCCGGCAGGACCTGCGTCAGATCGTTGCTGGTTATGCCCCGGGGACTCCGCCAATCGAGCTTACCGACGGGATTGCGATCCGCGTCGCGGCGAACAGTCGGCTGTTGTTTGAAATGCACTACACGCCCAACGGATCGGCGCAGAAAGACCTCAGTTATGCTGGGTTTTGTTTTACTGAAAAGGAAAATGTGCGGCGTGTTTTAACCGGACAATTGGCGATCAATACCCGTTTCAAAATTCCCCCCGGCGACGCCAACCATGTCGTTCTTGCCAATTACATTTCGCGGCAGGATGAACAATTGGTCAGCATGACCCCACACATGCACGTGCGAGGCAAATCGTTTCGCTACGAAGCCCAATTTCCGGACGGGCGGAAACAGGTTCTGCTGGACGTTCCGAACTATGATTTCAACTGGCAACTAAAATATTTCTTAAAAGAACCCCTGACTCTCCCCGCCGGGACACGTATTCTGTGTACAGCCGTCTTCGATAACAGCGAAGCGAATTTAACCAATCCTGATCCCAACAAAGAGGTTCGGTGGGGGGATCAGAGCTTTGAAGAGATGATGATTGGTTTTATGGATACGATCCCTCTAAAGAACAATTTATAATGCGTCCCTTTCTTTTCGCAGCGTGCTGGGCATCCTTCGTCTTTTTGAATGTTGCCCTCCTCCCCGTCGGTGCGGAAGATTGGACACGTTTCCGTGGCCCGAATGCGACCGGGATGCTGTCAGTCGATACCGAACTGCCAGTGGAATGGAGCGAAACCAAAAACGTCCGCTGGTCGGCCGACATCCCTGGTATCGGCTGGGGAAGTCCCGTGATTGTTGGCGACCGCGTTTTTGTTTCAACAGTCGTCGCGGATGAACAAGGGACCGAACCGCAAAAGGGTTTGTACCTTGGGCAAGGTGTCCGCGAACCTGCGCCCGGCATTCATCATTGGCAGGTTCACTGCTTTAGCCTGTCCACCGGTGAATCGCTTTGGCAGCACGAACCGAAAACGGGACGCCCCAATGTACCGCGACATCCGAAGAGCTCTTATGCGGCGGAAACGCCGACGTCCGATGGCGAACGGTTGTATGTGCTTTTCGGCGATGTCGGTTTGTATTGTTACAGCCTGACGGGAGAACTGCTGTGGAGCCATCCGATCGCTGCAAAGAAAACGAATTTGGATTACGGCGCCGCCTCCTCGCCAGTCGTTCATGACGGTCAAGTCATCGTTGTTTACGACAATCTAGAAGAATCGTGGATCGCGTCGTTTGATGCAAAAACGGGAACTCCGATTTGGAAAACCAAACGTGACGAAACTCATTCTTGGGCAACGCCTCTGGTCTGGGAAAATGAACTTCGCACTGAGATCGTCGTTGCCGGACGGGAAATGAACCGAAGCTACTCGCTGACCGGAGAACTGTTGTGGGAATTCGACGGAGACATGTCCGTCCTGGTGATCCCCTCCCCTTTTGCTGTCGATGGTCTCTGCTATTTGGCGTCTGGATACGTTGGCGACGCACACCGTCCGACTTTTGCGATGAAGCCTGGTGCGAGCGGAGAATTGAAAATTGGCGATGGGTTTGAAAACAGCGAGTACATCCAGTGGTACCAACCGCGGGCATCACCTTATAACACATCGCAGCTTGTCTACCGCGGCCGTCTGTACACGCTGTACGACCAAGGCTTTCTGACCTGCCATGACGCCAAAACCGGAGAAGAAATCTACGGGAAACGGCGATTCTCACCAGGAGGGTCGTTTACGGCGTCTCCGTGGGCAGCAAACGGTTTGATTTACTGCTTGAGTGAAGATGGACTGACGTACGTCATTACTGCGGGGGACGAATTCGCATTGAAAAACACGAATCCGCTAAATGAATTGTCGATCGCTTCGCCGAGTATTTCGGGCGACGCTTTGTTGATCCGAACCAAATCCAAACTCTATTGCATCGCGGATCAGGACCAGCAGGCGGCTGAGTGATCGATAAAGTTACCAGTAGCTGTAATGGTAATTCTTCCGGGGCTATAATGTTGCATTACCACCCGGTGCCATGACGGTACCCGATTGAGAATGCACGACTCCTACCTAAGAGCCCCAGTCTATGTTCGCCGCTTCCAAGATGTCTTTAGGAATCTTGATTCCCGCCTTGATCGTTGGCCTTGGCAGTTCAAGTTTGCAAGCCGAAGAGACCATTTTGTTCCAAGAAGATTTTGAAGACGGGACGGATCGCTGGGATATTGTCGATCCTCTTTCTTGGAAACTAGAAGAGCACGGAATGGGCAAAAGCCTGTCGATCATTCGCCGTGAAAGTGAGTACGAACCGAAGGTCCGCAGCCCACGGCATATCGCTTTGATCAAAGACATCGAAGTTGACAGCTTTGAACTGACCTTCAAAGTGAAAAACACGAAAAACACCGGCAATCACAGGGACTGCTGCGTCTTTTTCAATTACCAAGATCCGACCAACTATTACTACATCCACTTGGGTGCGAAACCGGATCAGAACAGCGGTCAGGTGTTCATCGTGAAGGACGCTCCTCGGACCAATCTAACCAACAACGAAAAGTTGACTCCCTGGTCCGACGGATGGCATACCGTGAAATTGGTTCGCGATGCCGAGAAAGGCACGATCGAAATTTACTTCGACGACATGACCACGCCTCACCTGTCGGTCAATGACAAAAGGTTCGGCAAAGGCCGGATTGGGATCGGATCGTTTGACGACATGGACGCATTTGACGAAGTCGTCTTGCGATCTAAATAGTTCGCTCTGCAGTAGTCAACCGAGTTTCGTTGCCACCCTCCACTCCCCTTCTTGCTGACGATCAAGTCCGAGGATTTCAGGATGGCAACGAAAGCGGCGGGCGAGAAATTCAGTTTAAAAGACCAGCTGTTCAACCGGGAACGCGTCCAATATCTCGCTGATCGTTTTCATTCCGCTGACGCCAGTTTTGAAAAGAAGCGTTTTGTCTCGCAGACGATGAAAGGTTTTTCAGCTTTAGAGCTGAAACAGCGGATCGCTCATATCGCTGATCAGTTGAACGAATTCCTGTCCGCCAATTACAAACAGGCAACCAAACAGATCGTCGCAGCGTTGCCACCTCCGCTTGATCCAACCCAAACGGATGATGACTTTGGCGATTTCATCTTTGCGCCACTGGGTGAATTCGTCGCTCGCAACGGATTAAAAAAAGGGGATGTCGCGGTTTCGCTGAAAACTTTAAAAGCGATCACTCAGCGGTTTTCGATGGAGGATGCGATTCGTGAATTCATACTTACCCACCCGGAAGCGACGCTGGTCGAATTGACCAAGTGGGCAAACGATCCGAACTATCATGTGCGTCGACTTGTCAGTGAGGGGACTCGGCCGTTTCTACCATGGTCCAAGCGAGTGAACCTGCCGGCCAGTGCAACGATCCCGTTTCTCGATAGCCTGCATGCCGATCCGACGCGATACGTAACCCGATCAGTTGCCAATCATCTAAACGACATTTCAAAAATCGACGCCGCTTTGGTGCTAGAAACCCTCACACGCTGGCAGAAGACGGGCAAGCAGGCTCCCGCCGAATTAGCATGGATGAATCGACATGCGTTGCGAACGCTGGTCAAAAAAGGGGATGCGAAAGCGTTGAAGTTTCTTGGTTTCCGCCGTGATCCAAAAATCAAGATCGCAAACTTTCAGCTTGAAAACGAGCAGATTCAGCCCGGACAGGCGGTCGAGTTTTCATTCGACATCACAGCGGAGCGTGAAGAGTCTTTACTAATTGATTTCGTGATCGATTTCGTCAAAGCAAACGGGACCCGAGCGCCCAAGGTTCACAAACTGAAGCAAATCGAACTAGCGTCAGGCCAATCGCAAACGCTCAAAAAACGGCATGTCTTAAGAGCGAACGCCACAACGTACAAGCTCTACCCGGGGACTCATCGCCTAAGCCTGCAGGTTAACGGAAACATACTGGAAACGCTTTGCTTTGAATTGCAGTAGGGATCCGGGCAGCCACGTCGCTGGACCGGTTAGCGTCGGTATTCTCGCCCGGTCCCTCGCTTACGCAGCGGGTTGGGATGTTCTGATGCATTACCGCACAGCAGCAATCCCACTCGGAAACAGTCCCCTATTGATTGTCGCCTTTTTTTTGTGTTGGGAAATGAGATTTATTGGGGGCGCAGCAAACTTTGGAGGACGGCGTTGTTAGAATAGGCTGCCTTACCGGTAAAACGAGTGGAATTGCTTTTGCCTGTGATTTCCCGCTCGTTTAATTAACTTTCTACCCTGCTTGGAATTTCAACATGACCGCTGTTCGTACCTTACTGTCCGCTGCTGCTTTGTTTTTGTTTTTTGGGAATGTCGATCTGTCGGCTGAAGACGGAAAGTGGATTTCCTTGTTCGACGGGAAAACGATGGATGGTTGGGAGAAGATCGGCAACGACAAAAGCCACTGGGAAGTTAAGGATGGAGCGTTGGCTGGATCCGGTGGCGCTTCAATGCTGGTCACTACCGGCGACGCTTACAAGAATTTTCGTTACCGTGCCGAAATCATGATCAATGATGGTGGCAATTCCGGGCTCTATTTCCGGACCACTCGTCGTCCCGGTTTTTCCGATGGCTATGAAGCTCAGATCGACAGCACCCATACCGACCCAATCCGTACCGGTTCCATCTACGGGATGTGCCACGTCTACGACCAACTGGTCAAACCCAACACCTGGTTCACATACGAATTAGAAGTCCGCGACGACGTCTGGCGCGGTCGCGAATTGACTCGTATCAAGGTAACCGTCGACGGGAAAGAATTGTACGAATTCTTGGATTTCGATAAAACCTTCAAAGAAGGTCAATTCGCTTTCCAGCAGCACGATCCCGGCAGCAAAGTAAGCATCCGAAAAGTCGAAGTTCAACCGATTGAATAGTGGAACTTTAGATCGCGCCGAGCCTTCACACTTGTTTGTGTGAAGGCTCGGCGTTTTTATTTGTTAACCGCGATCCTACTGACGCGGTAGCACGTTCACTCGTTCAACAACCGAGACGCCCTGCGGAGCTTGACGGCTTTTGCCGGTCACTTCGAAGCGAATCTGTTGAGCCTGGTTGCTGGTCATCACGATCGTGTAGGTGACGGTCTCACGAGGCGTCATCTGTCTTAATTCCGGCATCTGGATCAATCCTGCGTACGTGCGGAATTGTTCTCCACCAGGGTTCATCGTCTGGGAAATGCTTTGAATGTTTGTCCCCGTTGGAAGCGGAAAACTAAGCTGAACCTGACTGTCTGGGACATCACGATCGTTTGTGACCACCAACTGGAAACGAATCCGTCGTCCCACTTCGGCAGGATTGTCCAAGGCAATCAGTCGCAACTGTAGTGCCCCTGGAGCGGCTGCGATCGGCGGAGCCGCATTGGATGCGGGGCCTGACGGCGAACCGTTCGTCTGAGGAATCGGGGTGGACGGGATTTCCGGGATAGGCGTCGAAGGTGGCAGCACGGGTGTGGACGGTTGCACACGAGCCGGCTGGCTAACGGTTGGTTGGATTTCAAATTGGTATTGGTCGGACGACGACGCTCCATTCTCGCTGGTAACCGAAACGACCATCAACGATTGAGGGTTGGGCTGGAGGGCTCGGAACTGAGCTTCAACGACTTGTTCCTGTCCAGGTTCGATAAACGGGATCAGCCAATTCAGTTTGTACTGGGCCAATTGGCTGCCGTCCCAGCCGATTTGTGTTGTTTGCAGGACGTCTAATTGAGGATCGTAGGATGCGACGACCCGCACGTTCTGAAGCCGTTCGCGACCGCTATTCAGGATTCGAAAGCGAAACAGGACCTGATCGTTGCCCATTTGCCATACCGGCAAACTTTCAATTCGAGCCGACATCGCTGGCGTCGCGGGGATCGGATTCAGGACGGTAATGCAGGTTTGATCGCTAGCGGATTGTTCGCCGTCCGCCGTCGCATTAATGGTTAAGCAACGTTGACCTGGGGTGGTCGGGACATAGGTCGTCGCGATTTGCCAGGTGTCACCAGGTTGCAACGGACCTTCGTCACGAGTTCGAAAGGCACGTGGATTCCCTGTCTGTAGGTGCATCATCCCACTGTCGCCGACCGATTCTAAGTTGACATTGCTTAGCGGCCGGTCGCCTGAATTGGTTACATCGATATTGAACGTCACTTCCTGGCCAACCTGGACATTTTCTCCGGGCTGAACGACCGCTTGGATGCCCAGCGAAAGGGCGGGTCGATAGATATCGACCTGGACCGAATCCTCGGCGTACAGGTTCTGGTCGGCTCGAGCTTGGAATTCCAATAGATGTGTCGATTTGGCTTTTAGCGTTGCTTGAATGTCCCATTGTTGTTGCGAAGGAATACGATCGATCTCCCAGATGATCTGGTTACCGACGATCCGAGCGAACGAATCGGCATTCTCTACGGTGACACCGGCTGGCAATTGCAAACTTACCGACACGTTTTCCGCATCCAGATTTCCAGGGTTCGCAACTTCACACGCGATCGGGAAGGATTGTTCGTATCCCACCACCGGTGGAGCTCCGGCACGGACTCGCAAGCGAGGAGCACTCCATGTGATGGTGGTTTGCCCCTGGCCGAGCGTCATTTTTGGCATGTCGCCAGAAGTTCCGGCAGGACGAATGACCGTCATCGAAACCCCAGCGGTACCGCTGGTCCCTGGTGTTGGAACGACATTCACCGTCGCATCGCCATTGCTGTTGACGACCGCTTCGCTGACGTTTGTTCCACTTTCAAAGGTGGCGAATTCGGGATTGAGGATTTCGTAACGGACGACCCATCCTTCCGCCGGAATCGAACCTTCACTTCGTGTGACGCGAGTCGTCAGCGACGTTGGTGTTCCTGCGACAAGCACCTGCGGACCAGGAAATTGCCAGCGAGCGTCCACCCAGTAGATGGTCGCTGTCGCTTTGCGTTGGTCCCAACAATCACTATCGGGTGCAAGTACGGTGACTCGGCTGGTCCCTTCACTGGGACTGCTAACGGAAATCCAAGTCTGCCCTTTTTCAAGGCGAACATCATCTTGCAGGTTCTTGTTCCCACGGGTGATCAACATCTTTTTGGTGCTGGTCACGCCACGTGCAAAGCTTCCGCTCCGCTTGTCGGCTTTGGGTGTTTTGGCTAAACGATGCAGGATCCCTGGATCGTCGTCCCCGACGTCAATGATATGGCCGACGCTGTCGGGAGTTAACATCCATTCCAAAGGTTCGCGGACCATCAGGTGACCGTCATCGCCGCAAACTCCGGACAACAATAGAACTTCGCCGCCAACCGGGGCAACGATTCGTTGTGGAGAAAGCAGGATGCAGCCCCGTTTTCCTGTTGTCGGTAACTTGCGAGCTTCACTTTCGCACCCGAACAAGACGGCGGGAGGACCATCGGCACACTCTTGGCAACCCGATCCATCAACACAGACATCTGGGTTCGCCGCGGCATTTGGAGCAACGCCACATTCTGGAGGCGTCGCAGGTTCGGGGAACGCTGGGTCCGGAAGGAGGGATTTAAAGCAACCGCCAACACCGCACTTCCCTCCACCCGTAAGGCAGCAGCTGGAACCGATTCCGGTTAAGCAACCACTTCGATTTCCGGACAAGCATGAAAAACATCCACACCCCAATGATAATTCGGTGCTATTCTCTGGGTAAGGAGCGAACAAGCAGGATCCTGTCTTGTCGATCTGAGGCAACCGCAATCGGGTGCAACCACTAGCGAGGACAACGCACAATCCAGCGAGTAGCGAAATGACTAAACAAGTCAGTCGCCTTTGCTGAGCGTTCGTGGTGGAAGTTGCAAACCGCATCATTGTCACGCTAGATAATATGGACCCTGGAAAGGGATGATCGAATTAGGGCGGAACTTGCCCTTGGAAACCTAGCACGCGGCTAGTGCAATGATGCCGAAAAGCAACCTTGAGGGTTGCGAAAAAACAACCACCTGCAGGCGACTGCGCCGGTCGTGCGGATTGCAGCGGCTGGCAGCAGCCTTTCGCCGCGATATCGGTGAAGATCAAAGCGTTTCAAGGCCGCAACGAACACAACGGCGGAAACAAACCTGTGCGAGCAGGATAAACGCCGTATCAAGCTTGCGGGCTGGAAGTCTATTGCCCGGTGGATAACGGTGATCGATCCCGTTTGCGAATGAAGTTGTCGAAACCGGTCACCCCAGCCCTGCAGGCGAGGTAGCAGCCTTCGTCGCCGTGCGACCGTTAAAGCCCTGAATCCGGTACTCGTACTTTGCGAAGCGGTACTCGTCCCCCCCTTCTCGTACTCGTGCTCAGGGCTCAGGGCTCGTGCTCGTGCTCAGGCTCAGGGCGCAGCCCGGTACTCCTACTCGAACCGGCGCACCATTTTCAGCACTACTGACCGACTTAGCGTTTCTCGCCTTTCGGTCGAATACGTTGCTTTGTCGTCGCCAAAGATCTGAACCACTTGCTCCCACCTTCCGACGACGCGGCCGAATGTGCCGTCGCATGCAATGCGGGAGTCGAGTACGAGTACCGCTTCGCTGAGTACGAGTACTCGTACTTTGCGAAGCCGTGCTCGTCCCCCCCTTCTCGTACTCGTGCTCAGGGCGCAGCCCGGTACTCGTACTCGAACCGGCGCACCATTTTCAGCACTACTGACCGAATTAGCGTTTCTCGCCATTCGGTCGAATACGTTGCTTTGTCGTCGCCAAAGGTCTGAACCACTTGCTCCCACGTTCCGATGGCGCGGTCGAGGTGCCGTCGAATGCAATGCGGGAGTCGAGTACGAGCACCGCTTCGCTGAGTACGGTACTCGTACTTTGCGAAGCCGTGCTCGTCCCCCCCTTCTCGTGCTCGTGCTCAGGGCGCAGCCCGGTACTCGTACTCGAACCGGCGCACCATTTTCAGCACTACTGACCGACTTAGCGTTTCTCGCCTTACGGTCGAATACGTTGCTTTGTTTTCGCCAAAGATTTGAACCACTTGCTCCCACGTTCCGATGGCGCGGTCGAGGTGCCGTCGAATGCAATGCGGGAGTCGAGTACGAGTACCGCTTCGCTGAGTACGGTACTCGTACTTTGCGAAGCCGTGCTCGTCCCCCCCTTCTCGTACTCGTGCTCGTGCTCAGGGCGCAGCCCGGTACTCGTACTCGAACCGGCGCACCATTTTCAGCACTACTGACCGAATTAGCGTTTCTCGCCATTCGGTCGAATACGTTGCTTTGTCGCTTTGTCGTCGCCAAAGGTCTGAACCACTTGCTCCCACGTTCCGATGGCGCGGTCGAGGTGCCGTCGAATGCAATGCGGGAGTCGAGTACGAGCACCGCTTCGCTGAGTACGAGCACCGCTTCGCTGAGTACGAGCACCGCTTCGCTGAGTACGAGTAGGACATGAAGCCCGCCCCACATAGCGGATCGAGAGCCGGATGGTATCGCTTTACCAGCGGGAATTTGATCGATAGCCCCAGATGACGGCCAACGTTAGGCAATGAATCGTACTCCGAGCGCAGCCCGGTACTCCTACTCGTACTCCTACTAGAATCGCTACTCGAATCGGCGCACCACCTACCGACTTAGCGTTTCTCCCCTTTCGCTCGAATCCATCACTCAGCAATCTGCGGTCGCCGAGAATCTGAACCGCTCAGTTAACCGGCTTAACGGTGTTTGACGACCTAGCGCGCAGAAAATTTACGCGGTCAATTCGAGGGGGACGCCTCCGCTCAGTGTGACTGCCCGGTATGTCGAACGGTTCCAGGGTCTCTCACCGGGGTTCGTATTCGGAACGCACAATCCGGGACTTTTGCGGCCTTCCGCACATCCATCCCCCCATATTAACGACTCCGCAAGTTGACGCATTTATGCAGCGAAACAGCGGATAAATGACACTAATCGTCAACCTGACATTGCATAATCGGGGTGGCCGCTACGATAATGTACTAATCTCTTAGGGGGTGGTTTTCCTGGACCTTTAACTGCTCTCTTTTCGTTTTCTCTCTTCTAATTACGATTCACGTTGGGCAGCCTGAATTTAACTCTTTGAGTCGCCTGTTTATGGGATCCGTGACGGACAACTTGATTGGATCGCAGCGTGGTGAGAACCGCGCTGCCGATGCGTTGTTCTCTGCGATGTACGATGATTTTCAGCGGATGGCTTCACGTTTTTTAACAAACGAACCGAGCCGCGAGCGATTGACCAGTTCTTCGCTGGTTCATGAAGCGTATGTTCGTATGGTCGATCAACGTCGAGTTGATTGGCAAGGGCGAACTCACTTTTTCGCGATTGGTGCTCGGGTGATGCGGCGCATTCTGGTCGATCATGCTCGTCGAGTCCAAGCGGCTAAGCGGGGCGGCGGCTGGGCACGCACCCCGTTAAATGACAGTATCACCATTCAGATCGAGCAAGACGAAGATGTACTTGCCTTGGACGGCCTACTGGACCAACTGAAGGTCCTGGATCCCCGCCAAGCGAACGTCGTCGAACTCCGCTTTTTCGGAGGGCTAACGATGAAAGAGATATCAGCAGAACTAGGGATCGGGTTGCGGACGGTCGAGAAGGATTGGGCAATGGCTCGCGCGTGGCTCCGCCGCGAACTCGAACGAGAATTGGAATCGTGACCCCCGAACAGTATGCGAAAGCGCGAGCCCTATTCCAAGCCGCAGAAGAATTGCCGCTGGGTGAGCGGGCCGCTTTTGTTGAGCAACAGACCACCGACGTCGTCCTCCGCCGCGAAGTCCTCTCGTTGCTCCAATTCCATGATGCGGAAGCTGCACGAATCGAAGGGACGACGGTCAACGCGGCCCCGGCAGTAGAGGACCAGGGCCAAGCAGAGGTAAACGCCGGAGCTGCGAAAACCTCGCTGCCGGAATTCCCCTCGGTGATCCGAGCCGCTCATGGAAGCCAATCGGTTTCGCCGCGAAGATCGCGGCGTTTGTTTCTGCTTCCGTTACTTTTCGCGTTGTTAGTGGGACTCCCCGTTTTGATGTTGGTTTTGGCGATCCAGCAACAGATACAAACGGGGATCGAAGAGGCCCGCTATTCGCAGCTTCAGACGATCGGGGATACCTCCCACTTGACCGTCCAATACTGGACTCGAAGAAAAAGCGAAGAGATCAAGCACTGGGTTGATGACATCGTGATTACGGATCAAGTGCGTCTCCTGTTAGCTGCAACGCAACAACCGGACGAACTGGAAAGGCGAAACGAACTGGCAAGTGCCCGCGATAAAATACGGGCGCAGTTCCAGTCGCTAGTCGGCCCGCAACCCGAATACGTTTTGTGGAATCGAAGTGGCATCGTCCTGGCCAGTTCGAATGAGGAACGGGACGTGATCGGAACTTCGATCGCCCCCGAGTTTAGTCCGGCACTAAGTCGGGGATTCGCTGGAGAAACCGTTTTCTATCAATCCAAATGGAGCGATGCTCGCGCATCGTCGGAAGGTTTCGTTCCTCACAGCCCCTGGTTGGCGATCGCCATTGCGGTCCGTGGAAGCAACGGAGCTCCGGAGGCAGTGTTTTTGTTCCGCAATATGGGACTGGATGAAGATCTAAATGAGATTTTTCAGAAGCTGCAGTTTGACGCGAGGGGCGAAGTCTACGCGATTGATGACCGAGGTCGGATCCGCTCTCAACTAAGGCAATCCCCCAAGGTCATCGCTGCACGTCTGATTCCCGCCGCCCCCGATTCGGCTCAGCTATTGGAAATTCGGGCTGGCGATCCAGGAAGGATACTAACCCCCAAGCACCCGCTCGATCAGCCGCTGCGGACGTTGCCGTTAACAATTGGGGCCAGCCGCGCCGCGGTGAAACTGAATGGCCAGACGATCGAACCCTACCGAAACTATTTGGGCGTCCAAGTGATTGGGGCTTGGCGGTGGGTCCCGGAATTGCAATTGGGGATTCTAGCTGAAATGCCATCGGCCGATGCATTTTCGTCGCTCCATATTCTCCAGTACCTGCTTGGTGGTCTGGTGATCGTGTCGACCTTCGGAGCCGCAGTGACTGGTTTCGTACTGGAACGGAAGATCTGCAATCTGCGTGAATCGGATGAGGATCAATTGGGACGATACGAATTGTTAGAAGAACTTGGCAGCGGAGGCATGGGGATTGTCTTTCGAGCACAACACCAACTGATGAAAAGTCCTGCAGCGCTGAAGGTGATCCGTCCGGACCGTTTCGATAGGGAGAATACGCTTCGTTTTGATCGTGAAGTTCAACTTGCCGCCTGCTTGCGGAGCCCCCACGCGGTTTCCATTTTTGATTATGGATGGACCGCAGACGGGCGAGCCTACTGCGCGATGGAACTGCTGGAGGGCATTACGGTCCATCAAGCCGTCGTCCGAGGCGGTGCGATGGCACCGGGGCGGGTGGTCCATGTGCTGGTTCAATTGTGTGACGCATTGTCCGAAGCTCATCGATTGGGCCTGGTGCACCGAGACGTCAAACCGCGCAACGTGATGCTTGCCCCTCGGGGCCCCGAACAAGACTGGGCAGTCCTGTTCGATTTCGGGCTGGCGAAACCGACTGAAAACGACAGCAACTTGTTCATGACGCAGGAACGCGTCTGGGCAGGGACGCCAATGTTCATGGCGCCTGAACGTTTTCGGAATCCGGGTCGAACCGATCCCAGGTCCGATATCTACAGCCTTGGAGCTGTCGGCTATTTCATGCTCTCGGGAAGGCAACCGTTCTCTGAAATCGACCCCAGCGGAATGTTTGAACTGATTCTAAAAGCAGCACCAACTCCACTGGACCAACTGCTTGCGGACGACTCCTTAAAGCCGCTGGCCGACATCATTCGGCGGTGCATGGAAAAAGATAAGGGGAATCGACCGCAAGACGCCGACGAACTACGCAAGCAGCTCCGCAAGATCCAGAACAACTATCCCTGGGACCAAGAATCGGCTTCCCTGTGGTGGGAAACCTACGGGCAGGAGAACTAGCCCCGCAGAACCCCCCCGTATACAAGCACGAATCGCAAGCGAGTATTCAGGAACATCACGCAAGCGATTGATTTGGCCCCGCGACAGCGAGTCGTTTATTCACTCGTTTGCGATTTGCGATTCGTGGTTGTATTTGCTTCGTGCGAGCTGAAGGCGACCATCACACAATCTACAAACCGCACGCCAACCGGGGCCTTCGTTGAGTGCGAAAATGGCTGGTCGCGTTGACGCTGACGATCAGACTTCTCGGTATGTCGACTTACTTTTCAGCCTGGTGATGTGGGCTTTCCAACAGGTGTTTCTTAAGGAGATCCTCAGCGTAGTCGTTCCCCGGTTCGCGAAACACGGTGTGAATATGGTTAACGGGACCTGAGTTACGTCCCGGTGGGAAATGGTTATCGAATTCGATGATGACCGTCGGGCCATGTATCCGGTAGTAATAGGGTTTGCCCTCCTCTGTGCCAGCCCATGCGAAATGAATCTTTTCGATTCCGGTCTCTAAGATTCGATCCATTTGAATGTGGGCAATGTTGTGTTCGTAATTGTGGGCGTATTCATTGATGAGAGAGATCAAGAGGCGGCGTTGGTTAGCATTGAGCTCTCCGGCAGACAAGCCTGATGGTGTTTTTAGTTGATCGCCGCGAGTCGGACCGGTGATCACATCGCGCGGAGCCACGTTATCGATGATCGCTTTCGCCCGCTGTTTCTCGTTAAGAGATGCGAAGAACTGCTTTCCTTTTTCATCCTCCGCGTTTTGAACCTTCCACCCCGAGTACGTTCCCTCGGGAAGCCTTGCCGGGTCAGATCCCATGAATGCGGGGCGTACCGAGACTTCGTCACCGACAACGGTAATGTTCAACGCAAGGTGGTGACCATCCAGTTGCCACCCCCATGCTTCATCCTTTGAGGGATTGCCAAAGATGCCGATCCAGTAAAGATCATGCCCGAACATTGGGGTTCTGTTGGGCCGGCGTTCCGCTGCCATCGCTTTCAAAAGCTCATCAAGATGCATGATGCCGGTAGTCTTCAGATACCCTTGACTACTCAGCGTACTTTGAAGCAGTTGATGCGCAAGGGATCGTTGTTCGGGTGACATTTCCTTGAAACTGACCCCTTCTCGTTTGAATGAAGTCGTCGGGAGATTGCTCCACGCCCGACGTTCCTTGTCGTCCAAGCTGAAGGAAGCTTGTTTTCGCAGCTCAGGTCCGAGCCCTTCAAGGAAGGCAACCGCCGCCTGGCGAATTTCTGCGACAGGGGCCTTGTATTCCTCCTTCTGCTCCTGAGCATTCGCGACCGTGACGCTGATTAAGAAGATCGCTGTGAGGACGAATGGTTTCATATTCGGTTTTCCTTGGCTGAGATCAAGAAAGTTGTTAATAGCTATCTCGGAGACTTCGGATTCTGAACATGGCGCCCCGTGCTCCATCGCGTTCCAGCGTAGGTGACACGGTTGCAAACTGCAATTACTCTGCCCTCCTGCATGACAATGGGCGTCTGTCAGCATGCATGTTGGAAATCTGCTTCTCACCCAATGCAACATCCCAAATGGTCAACTCATCCACTCGAGCAATCATAAAGAAAGCCTGCGGCCGGACTTTGGAACGCACCATTGCAATCGATCACAAAAGAATCAGTCCGTCCCCCAATTTCGCTGCCGCAATCAGAGGAACTGGGGAGAAACGATTTTTGAAAACGCAACGGACGATGGCGGCATCGTTGATCTGAACGCCGAATCGCCGGAACCGCGTTTGTGCCGATCGGGGTTCGATCTCGTTATGGGCAAGAGTTCCTCTCGTTGCCGGTACAAGGATTCGAACGATTGCCGACAGGGCAGAAATAAACCCTGCTTTCGCAGGGTTCATTGAGTGGGCAATATCGAACCTGAAACGGTGACCACCACGAAGCCAAACTTGGTGGCCGAGGGTTCGCGCCGCTTCGTTGGGACGTGAAACCATTCGTGATGCACCGGGGGGCTGCCCACGTTATGGCGAGCACCGCCACGTGACTGCGTTGGCGACCGTCGCCAGACCGTGCCTCTTGCCGAATGATTGTCACGACCGCGATAAACGCGTCGTTGACTTGAAATCTCACTCGGAAACGGTCGTTAAAGGATTTAGCGTCCCTACGAAGGACACCCGCGTCGCTAGCTCACCTAGCAACGCGGGGATCTCTTCTTAGCGATCCAGTGTCTCCGCGGGAGCGTCGGCAAACAGACGGTTCCAGGCTGGAGCGGCCGAGGTACCTTGTTCCGATTTCCGTCGGCAAGCGATGCATTCGGTCGCGTACGGTACGGCTCGTAAACGGGTAAGCGGAATCGCTTTACCACATTCCTCGCAAGCACCGTATACGCCCTGCTCCATTCGCTCTAGCGCCGAATCGATCAGAGACAATTCCCGGCTCTCGACTTCGGCCAACTGGCTGTTGACTTCGCTTTGAGCGGTATCAACGGCTGCGTCTAGCAAGTCGCCTGAGCCAGAATTTCGGACTTCACGCAAAAGGCTCAGATCCCCTGCTAACGCTCGTTGAAGTGCGTCACGACGAAGAACGAGAACTTCCCGCAACTTTTTGACTGCGTCTTTATTTGGCATAGGGGCACCCTCACTGTGGTATTGGCTATACGCGATCACGGATTCGGTTCGAAATAAACCGACCGGGTGGCTTATTGCAGCCCCCAAAGCAAGCTATAAAGGACTATAACTTGCCGCTCCGTTAATCGTGCCGTCAGAGTACTATACGTCAGGAGTGAAGGGGGAAGCGGCAAATCTTTTCACCAAATCCCCTAAAACCACTCTGGCTAGCCCCCTTAAACCGTTGTGGGGAATCAGCTTACAGATTTCCTTAAACAATGATAAACAGCATGGTTCCATGCCGAATCGCTGCTGGGACATTTAATGCGACTTAGGACCCCCTAAGTCGGTGCTATGGCTTGCTTAACGTAAACGCCGTTTATCGATTGCAGCGGAGAACGCGTTTAGAAGGCGAATCCGGCCGTTGTCATCCAGAATGCAAACAGCATCAGCAGCCAGACCAAATCGAGAAAATGCCAATACGAAGCCGCAAAATCGACGGCTCCGTGTCGTTCGTGGTCATAACGTCCCTCAAATGAACGGACACTGACGATCCCCAGCGAAATAATCCCGCCGACGACGTGCAAGGCATGAAGAATGGCCAGAATAATCACCATCCCCCCGACTCCTTGGGAAAAACTGTTGCGCATCTCGGGCGTTTCCATCATCTGCCAAATCGCGTATCCCTGAGCCACCAAGAATCCGAACGCCAGTAGCAAGGCCAACGCCAGCATCGCGGCTGTCCTCTTGCGGTGATCGCGGCGCACGGTGCGGGATGCCTGATGCGACAACGCGCTGATCAGCACCAACAACAGCGTGCTGAGCACAAATATCCCCGGCAGCAGACTGGACGGCTGGACAACGTCCCGACGCCAGTACGCGTACAGCAGGTAGAGGACGATGCTTCCCAAGAAAAACATCGTCAGTGAGGCGATGAAGAGAGCGGCACCTTGTTTTAAGCGATTCTCCAAAGGGAGCGCTGCTGTCGATTTCGGCATCTTTTTAACGGGAGTCAACGGGTAATTAACGAGGAAGAGCGTGATCTTTGGTTAGCGAAACGGAGCCAGAGGCTTGTCGATTTAGTCGCAAAGCGAAAGGTGACCATCCCTAAAACAACAATCCGCTAGGCGTCCAGTGCCACCACCGGAAAACTAGCGTACCACCAGACGGGTCGCGTCACGCTGGTACGCCTGACGATCCCCCCAAGCCTTAAACTCACGCCAGCCTGTGTCGCGAGGCAGATATCTGCGAGAACGACTGCCGCGTCCCCTTACACTATGGCGAGTTCGAATGTGCAGGCCAAGCGGCCAAAGTTTTTCGTCGATGCTGGGTCGGCGGGGGTGCCCGCGGGCGGAACTATTTGGCATGATGTAATTCATCCTGGCCTACTCCCAAGGTACTCGCTATCGTGACCAAACTGCGAAGATTCCTAAATACAGACATCCCGGCTTTAGTGCAGATTTGGAACGAACACTTCCAGAGCCTCGGCCTATGGTCTCCGCTGGACCCTTCCACGTTCCACGCCGCGATTTTAAACCGGACCTTTTTCGATCCCCGGCAATTGATCGTCGCTACGGTCGACGACCGACCGGTGGGGTGGACCCATTGGCTGCCCGTCCCCGACAAGCCGGAATTGGCGGTGGTCCCCGTGGTCTGTGTCCTGCCGGATTCCTTGAAGCACTCGGCCACAGAAATTGGTTTGGCTTTGCTAAACCACCTCGAAAAGCAAATTCAAGAGACGGGGTGCTCACGAATCATTGGCGGATCGGGGCCAACCGATGGGAGTGGCTACTGTGGCGTGCCCCCGCTGGGGCCTGGGATCGGAATCGCCGACGCGGATCGGGCGACATCTGGCTGGTTCATGCAACTGGGATATTCTCCGCGGCGTCGTTTGGCGCAGTACGAAGTCCAGTTGGCACGTTTTCGGCCTCCGATCGATCGAACATTAGTCCAGTTACGCCGCAGCACAACCATCACCAAGCAACGCATTATCCGTGCCGATGCACGTCATGCCGCGGCGCTCTCTCATGTGGACCAAGAGCGTTACATAACGACCGATCGCGGAGGTGACGTCGCCGCGTGGGCCGATTTCTATCTGAGCGATCCCGAAGCGATGGTTTTTCCGGTAAGCCATGCAATTCTGGGGGCCTGCAAGAGCGTCGACCCCGAAGACCACGGCGCGGCGGTCAGGTACACGATCGCATCCGGACTTCAGCAGTTGTCGAATTCAGGAGTCACGCAGGTTACCGCAGTAACTTCCGACCAGCATCCCCACCGTACGGTCCTACTGCGCGGGCTAAGATTCGAACTGACAACCGAAGGCACCTTGTTTAGCAAGACGTTCTAATTCCGCTTTTCGATCGCCGCGGCCTCTTTCTTGGCGTCAAATTTAGGGTTCGGAGTCACAGGAATGGGAGCCTTCGTTTCCTGTTGCCAAGCTCTTAGTCGCTTCAGCATCCGTTCTGCCTGATCCGGATTCGACAGCGCCAAGTTGTTGCTCTCGCCGACGTCCTCTTTCAAATCATACAATTCCAAATCGCCGCTTTCGAAGTACTCGTGTAATTTCCAGTCTCCGTAGCGGATGATACTGCAGGGGCGGGAACGGAAGAGCGGATCCCGTTGTTCCCCATAAACTTTGTAGGAATTCAAATAGGCCGGAAAGTGCCAGAAGAGTGCCCGGTCCGGAAAAGCCTTCAAACGATCCGGTTGCCCAGCGGGAGCCTGCAGGAGCGGCATCAAACTGGCGCCGTCTAGCGTCTGCGTCGGAGGAATTTCAATGCCGCCCAATTCACAGAAAGTGGGGTACAGGTCAACACAAGCAACAGGGACCGAACAGCGACTGTTTGCTGCAACTTTGCCTGGCCAGTTTACAAAAAAGGGAACTCGGATCCCTCCTTCATAGTAGGTTCCTTTGTAACCTTTCAGCGGAGCCATATCGGTTGCGGGTCCGTACCCGCCGTTGTCAGAGGTAAAGAAGATCGCGGTCGATTCTTTCAGGTCGCATTTTTCAAGGGTCGCCAATATTTGGCCAACGCCCGTGTCGACCGCTTCAATCATCGTCGCCATTTCAGGGTGATTGTGAAGATCCCCCGGACGCTTTGCACGGTATTTTGCCAACAGCTCACGCTTGGCATCCAAAGGGGTGTGGACTGCAAAATGAGTCAGATAGAGGGCCCACGGATGTTGCTTGTTCGCGGTAATAAACTTGCAAGCCTCTTCATTCAATCGATCGGTGAGGTATTCCTTCGAATCCGCATTTTCCAGCCCAACTGCTCGGGGATGAGGCGGGTAGTATCCGCTGGGAGGACTGCCACGATGGTCCCCCGCGATATTGACATCAAAACCGAACTCCAAGGGCGAATCGCTTAGGTGCCACTTGCCAATGGAAGCCGTTTTGTATCCGGCACTCTGAAGCCGGTTCGCCCAGGTGACAAAGTCCTTTCGCAGAACATCCGTTCCGGGAACGTGGAGCAGTCGTCGATGAGCCGCGGCTCCACGAGCCCCTGTGCCGACGTTATAGATTTCGTGACGCGGGGTGTACTGCCCGGAAAGCAAACAGGCTCGCGATGGCGCACAGTTCGCTGCACCGGCGTAAGCATCCGTAAAGATCATTCCATCTTTGGCCAGCTGATCCAGATGCGGCGTTTCATAGAAGTCCGATCCCATAAAGCCGCAGTCTCGCCAGCCGAAATCGTCCAGATAGATAAACAGGATGTTCGTGCGTTCGGCTCGAGCACAGGGAAACCAGCAACCGGCGACAAACAACAGGACAAGAAACCGGAGCATCGCAAGCCACCTTCAAAAACGAAACGGTGTGATTCACTCAGAAGACCAAATCAGTCGGAATATCGAAAACTCAGTATGCACCACGTCCGCAGGTCGGTGCCACCCGACTAAAGCACCAAGCGACCAGCAGAGCGGCCCCCCCATTGTCGCTTCCCTTGGAATCTAGCGAAGAAAATTCTTAGCGGAACGGCGTGGGCGTCATTCGTCTGCCGTCCCGCTCGGTTTTTCATTCAGGGATGCGAATTCGTTCGCCTGTCGGATCTTGGGGAGGGGGGCCTTCTTAGCGGCACGGCGCAAGCCGTCCGGCCACTGCATTGAATCCCCGAGAATCGGGCCGGACGGCTCGCGCCGTTCCGCTAGGAATGGGGTGGGCGCTGAACTGAAATTGCCTTTCACGCAACCGTTGACGGGTACGTGCCGGTCAACTGCACATAATGCAAATTGGCGGCACGTTCGCCCGAATCGCTACAACCCGTCATTTGAGCGCTGCGGATTGCGAAAAGATCGTTCCCGCAATTTGACCGAGTTCGAATCGTGACGTAGTGCAAGTAGAATCACGGGGACTGCGAATTCCCTCTTGAATGGATGCATTGCATGCCGTTGTTCTGGTTTCTTTTGGTGGTGGTTTCCCTCGGCTGCGGCTCCGTTCCGGGGAACGTTGTCCCTGCACAACAGGCGATGATCGCGTCGTTCGGCGTGCTGCTGGCCTGGGGGCTCCTCGCTAAGGTCGCCGCCTACACGACCACTCGGCAAATGCAGGAAGGCGTCGCCGAGCCTGCTGTGATTGTCCGCGAATTCGAGCGACAAATCACCTTCTTGCGTTGGGGGGGCCTGGTCGCTGCCGTCATGACGTTGATCGGATTTGGGCTGGCCAATTTGATCGAAAACCTGCCGGTCTGCGAACATTCCATGGCAATCCGAGCGATCTTGATGATCACTCCCGCGGTGATGATGGTAAGTATTGTCTGGTGGGCCGATCATCAGTTTGGAGTCGCCAACGGGTGGGTGAAAGAGGGCCCCTCGTCAATGATTCGCGAACTGGTCTCCTACTTTCGCTTGCAGGGGGCATGGTTGGTCGTTCCTGTCTTGGCCTTACTGACCCTTGTCGACCTCGTTGCTTTGATTCCCGGAATCTCCTCGATTAGCGGCGGATTAGGCGTGGCGGTTCTTGCCATCCTCTTTATCCCGCTGGCGATGCCTTGGCTTGCCAAACGGGTCTGGGAAACTGAACCGATCGGCGATCGTTCGGAAGGTTGGTTGTTAGGCGTCTCCAAGGCGTGCGGTTTTCGGAGGCTTGATGTACGCCGCTGGAATACCAACCATCGTTCGGGAAACGCATTGGTCGCAGGTTTTGTCCCTGGTTGCCGAGTCCTAATGATCACCGACCGATTGCTGGATACCCTAAGCGACCGAGACCTTATGATGGTGACGCTTCACGAATTGGCACATCTCAAGCGATGGCATGTCCCTCTGCGAATGTTTGCGGTGGTTCCTGCCTGGGTGGTGGTTTGGATGGTCGATCGCTATTTAGACAGTTATGCTTGGAGCGAAACGTTTGGAGTCGTCACGGCGCTTGCCGGGTCCCTGGGTTTTCTCCATCTGATCAGTTACCGAACCGAATTCGATGCCGATGCCTACGCGTGCCGATTGGCTGTAAAAGCCTCTGCCACGGTTCCCCAAGCTCCACGCGACCTTTCCTCCGCAGCGTTTGCGATGGCTCATGCATTGGAATCGGTCACCGAAGGAGAAGCGAGTGCCCAGCGCGGATCGTGGTTGCACCCTAGTATCGCCAAACGTCAAAAGGCGTTGGCCCGGTTGGCGGGGCGGGATGCCGTGATCGAAAACTGCCATCCCGAACTAAATAAATGCCTCTAAATGCGGACCAGTCAGCACAACCCTCACCGCGTGGTTGCTCGAGTTAATAAGAATGCCTAGATGGAGTGAAGAGAAAGGGAAGATCGATTCGAAGTCGACTATGGCCCCTTCCCTTCCTCCCCTAAAAAGGCCAGTTCGCCATGCAACGTCCTGATGAGATTCTTGCTCGCGTCGATTCCGCCCTCAAAACGCATCCACACCTTCGTCGTGTTCTGGTAAAGAGCCAGCACCAAGAAGATCGAGTCGTGCTAAGCGGTAGTGTTGACACATTTTTCCTCAAACAGATGGCTCAAGAAGCCGTTCGCGACATCCCTGGTGTCGACGAGATCGACAACCAATTGAGCGTTGATTATCTGCCTTAGAGGTAATTGTGGGCCGCTCTCTCGAGCGTGCGTGACGTAAAAAATGGGCGTCTTGGCAAAGTCATCTTGCCAAGAGCAAGGTTTAGCGACGATAACGGGCATAAACATGCCTGTTAGCTCGCTTCATTGCCCCATTCGTCACGGATTCTTGTGACCAAGATCGACCGCTACATCTTAATGCTGTACATGCGCACCCTGCTGATTTGCTTCAGCAGCCTGGGAGGGATCTTTGTCGTCTTCCACGCATTCAGCAATTTGGAGGCTTTAGGCGCCCATGCTGAAGCGTTGGGCGGTTTCATCCCTGCGATGATCGACTACTACGGCCCCTATCTACTGGTCATTTTTGACTCCACCAGCCCCATCCTTGCCTTGATGGCGTTGCTTTTCACGATTGGCTGGCTGAGGCAAAGTGGCGAATTAACTTCGATTCTTGCCGTCGGTGTTCGCCACGGCCGAATCCTCCGCCCCATGCTGATCGCCGCGGCTTTGATCGTGGTCGTCGGGTTGTTCAATCGCGAATTTCTGCTCCCGGAACTTCGTAACAAACTGGGGAACAAGCCAAGCGAAATTGCCGGCATGACCGAGCGTCCTCTGCAACCCTGTTACGACCGCCAAATCGGAGTCTTGGTAGAAGGGAAAAGCCTGATCACCGACCGTCAATTGGTGATTCGCCCCGCGTTTCGGCTGTTCGCTGAATTCCCCGGATTTGGCAATCAATTGACCGGGACCGAAGCGCTCTGGAAACCGGCTTCGGGAAATCATCCGGCCGGTTTTCTGATGCGCGGCGTCACTCGCCCCTCCAAACTAGACCAGTTGCCGACCCGGAGGATCGAGGAGCAGGCGATTCTGATGACCTCGCTAGACAATGATTGGCTGAATCCTGGTGAGTGTTTCGTCGCCACAAGTGTCGATATTCCGCTGTTGGAAGCGGCTGGATCGAGCAAAAAGTACGCTCCGTTGGGGGCCACGATTCGCCGAGTCCGAAACCCAGCCGTCCATACCAGCAGCAAGGTACGTGTCGATCTGCACAGCCGACTGCTCCGCCCTTTGCTCGATTTCAGTTTGGTCCTCCTCGGCCTTCCGCTCGCGGTTTCAAGAGGCGAAAAGAATCTATTTGTTGTCGTTGGACACGCGTTGCTGCTAGTGGCAATGTTTTTCGGCGTGAAAACACTTGCTGGCACGTTGGGGGCCAGCGGATACATGCTCAGTCCGTCGATGGCCGCCTGGGTGCCGATTCTGGTTCTGACGCCCTTGGCCTACTCACGGTACTGCAGCGTACAACAGGTATGACCCCGAATTCAATCTCCGTGATCATCCCCGCGATCAACGAGGCGGAGACGATTGAGCGAGCCGTTCGGTCGGCGATGGAGCAAGATGCAGGCGAAGTGATCGTGGTCGATGGGGGGAGTGACGACGGAACTCAAAGGCTTGCCGGACAGGCAGGGGCGGTGGTCCTCCAGTCCGCCCCCGGCCGCGCAACCCAGCAAAACCTTGGTTTTCACGCCAGTCGCTTTCCCATCCTTCTTTTTCTCCATGCCGATAACTGGCTGGGCGCGGATTCCCTACAGCAAGTCGCCGATGCGCTCGACGCGGCCCCCAAACGTTGGGGCGGCGGTTTTCGCCAACAGATCGATTCCCCGCGGTGGATCTACAGGACGCTGGAATGGGGCGATGCCGCCCGCGTCCGGTATCGTGGGCTTCCCTTCGGCGACCAAGGCATCTTTGTCCGGCGCTCGGTCTTTGAAGCGGAGGGAGGGTTCCCTGAAGTCCCTTTGATGGAGGACCTGATCCTGATGCAACGCCTGAAAAAACAGGCTTGGCCATTACTCCTGCCCGGCCCCGTTCATGTCGGCACAAGACGGTGGGAATCGCGAGGCGTTATCCGGCAAACCCTGCGAAACTTCGCACTCCAGATCGGCTACGCTTGCGGTAAAAGTCCGCAGCAATTGGCCGGGTATTACCCTCGACATGATCAAGCGACTTAGGGCCCCTTTGTGCATCTGTTTTCTTGTACAGGTACACCCCCCTCCACAGGGATATTTTTTGGACTACAATGGCCCGCTGATAAACAAAAAATCGGATAATCTTGAGTGCCGTTGCGTTCGTTTTGATAACGAAATCGAACCTTAGATGCGCAGTAGACACTTGGCTTGCGGTGAAGGTTCTTGCATTAAAGGCAAGCAACGGGTACAATCCTGCCGCTGACAGCTTGCTGTCCCCGATTCCACTACTTCTGGCAAACGGAGATGCCCTATGTCATTGAGATTCGGTCAGTCTTGTCCTACATGCGGTCGCCGCATCAAAATTCGCATGGAGTTCCTCGGACGAACCGTTGCGTGCCCTCATTGTCGTGCTGAATTCAACGCGACAGATAAACAACCTCGCCAAGGAAATAGCGAACAGATGTTGATGCAGCGCGTCGAACGCGCTTTGCGTCAAGCAGAAGACCCAGCGTTCACGGAATAGGAACGCCACGAGTGCGGGCGCTTGATCAGGGATTCAAGGTCCGCAAAGTATTCGGGATACGTTTTAGCGGTACAGGAGGGATTCTCGATCTCCACACCTGGCAGTTTCAATCCTGCCAGTGCTAGGCTCATCGCCATCCGGTGATCATGGTAAGTTGCCAGTCGAGCCCCAGCGAAGTTCTGACGCTGCTGAGCGGTCAGCGGGTGGATAATCAACCCGTCCTCGTTCTCGTGGACCTCCGCCCCTAGTTTGCGAAGCTCGCAAGCAAGGTCAGCGATGCGGTCCGTTTCTTTGAACCGGTTATGTGCGACACCGCGAACCGTTGTCGGCCCTGAAGCGAATAACGCAACGATCGCCAATGTCTGGACGGTATCGCTGATCGCGTTCATGTCGACTTCGATCCCCTGCAGTGCACCCCCGGTGACCGATATCGAATCCCCGTCGTCGCTCACGTTACACCCCATCTGTTCAAGGACTTCGACAAAGCCGACGTCGCCCTGCAAAGCGTCTTTGGAGAGCCCCTGAACTTGAACGGTACCACCCGTTAATGCGGCCGCCGCCCAGAAATAACTAGCGGCGGATGCATCCGGTTCGATTGAATACCGGTCAAAATCGTAATGCGATCCGGCGGGGATCTCGAAGCGGGCAAGATCATCGGAAACGACTGTCGGCACGCCACACGTTTTCAACACTTCGCAGGTCATCGCTACGTACGGTTTGGAAACCAATTCGCCGTCGACAACGATCGTTACCGATTCTTTGGCAAGAGGAGCTGCCAACAGGAGGCCGCTCAGGTATTGACTGCTGACATCGCCACTGACCGAAACCGTGCCACCTTTCCAGCCTTTGGATTGAATATGGACCGGAGGGCAACCGTTGGGCGATTCAGCCGTGACCGTTCCGTCGATCAATTGATTGATCGCTTTCAACAGTTCACCGATCGGGCGTTGATGCATGCGAGGAACGCCGTGCAACACATAGTTCCCTCCCAGCGCTGACAGAAAAGCTGTCAGAAAGCGAACCGTCGTTCCACTGTTTGCAATGTACAGCCGCAAAGGTTCCGCACCGTAATGGGGTGTCAATCCCGAACCATCGATCTGCAACGTCCGCCCGTCGTCGCTTGATTCAACGATGACACCAATCTGCTGCAGGCTATCAAGCATGACCGTGGTATCTTCGCTGCGGAGGGCCCCGGTCAGCAAAGTTTTCTTACCCGCTCCAGCAGCGGCTAACAGAATCCGATTGGTAAGACTTTTTGACCCGGGCGGCCGGATCTCGCCTTCAACGGGCCCATCCGGAAGGACAGTAACGGTCGTCAGGGGCGATTCAGTGGCTTGCGGCCCGGCAGGATTCACGGCAGCGTTCCAAAAATGACGATCAAATAATGGCTATTTGCGAAAAGGTAGGATCGTATCATAGCGACAGCATTATTGGCAGCAGGAGCCCAACGTCCGGAGCCCAGCTAACCGTTAAACCATTGCCCGCGTCTGTTCCAACGTTTCGTACAAAGCTTGCCACAAGATCATCAGGCAATCGGCGTCAATTCCCAGCGTCCTGAACATCGCGTCCGAAGGCTGCGGAACGTTGTGCAACCCAAGGGACGTCCAACCACAGCGACTGCACAGATAGTCTGCCAAGCAAACACAGTGGAGTTGTTCACGGTCCCCACAAAATTCGGAATCGAGCGGCGAATGGTGGTAGCGGACGATTTCACAAACCTTCTCCGGCGCGCCCCAACGTTCCAGCAACCCTGCCCCCAAGGTTGCGTGGTCCCAGCCAAGTAATCGCTGCTCCGTTACGAGAGTATCTTCGTCCGGTTGGATCGATTTCACGACGTACTGAAAGGCATCGGTTTGTGATTTTTCACTTGCCAACAGGCCGACATCAATCAGTGATCCAGCCAAAAAGACGCTGTCAGGATCCGCGCGTTGGCAAGTCCTGGCGATCAGACTGGCGACGGCTCCGACAGCGATCGATCGACGCCACAACTGTTCGCGGGCATAACTTTCAAATCGAAGGTTCGGCAAGAAGAGTGTTCGAAACCCTGCCAACAAAGCTAGTTGGGCAACCGGTTGTGCGCCGAGGACCGCGGTCGCCTGACGAAGATCCTTAAAACGCTCCCCCAAATTAAACAGAGGGCAGTTACACCAGTCCTGCAGTTTTTGGAGAGTGTCGTCCGACTGGGTGATCCAAGCGCGTGGAGAGATCGCCGATCGTCCGGAATAGTCCGTCGTCGTTAGCAGCCGACGGGTTCCTCCGAGAAGCGGAATTTCTGCAAACGCTTGATCGGTTACCCGAGCGGCGATCGAGGAAGTCTGAGGCAGATTAATCATGGTGCAATCCGGCGGGGCATGGTGGGATTGATTTCATCTATCGAGTTGTATGAAAAACCTAGCTTTACTCTTCATGGACGCCCGCACCGTCACCCTCTAGCGAGGTGTTTTTTGCGAGGAAGCTTCTGCCATTCCGGGTTGTATGAAATATTCACACCGCGACGATCCCCCCCATTTTTAAAATCACCTCCCCTTCCACATCTCTGCTGATTCTCTTTGACGACGCGGAAAACACGACCTAGTTTTCGTCAGGTACCGCTCGGTCAAGAAAAAACCAGAGAAGGGACCATGACATTTCTTTCGGCGATCCCGTTCTGATTAAAGCCAATATGACTATGCCATCTCCAAACACGTCTTCGTCTAACGATCCGAAACTGGAGGCACTTATTGCCCGCATCAATGGATTAGGCGAAGGAAGCGATCTAGCATCGATGATGGCGAATGGTGGTGGTCAATCGCCTGCGGTAGCACAAGCACCTCCGCAACGGGCACCTGTCCGGCCAGCCCCTGGTGGCCAGCCCGGGCAACCGCAGCCCCCTGCCAGATCCGCAAAACCCTCCCCTCCCAAAACAGCATCCCCCCCTGCCCCACCATCTCCATTAGACAAACTGCCCGCTGGTTTTACTCCGGCTCGCGATGAACCTTGGCGGCCGATCGAACCGGTATCACTGGAAGCCAACCGAATCAGCGACACGCTGTTAGAACAAATCTGTTTGCGGTACCTGTTGAACAGTGGCGAACTGGAAGGGCGCCGGATCGCGGATCAGGTGAAGCTACCGTTTCGCCTTGTCGAACCGATCCTAACACGTCTGAAGATGGAACAACGTGTCGCCTACCGATCGGCGACCGCGACCGGCGATTACGTTTACGTCCTCACCGATACCGGCCGCGCCGCAGCCCGCAGCGCTGCCGAGGATTGCACCTATTACGGTGCCTGCCCGGTCCGATTGGACGAGTACATCTTTAGTGTAAAGAAGCAAACGATCGAGGGCCAACGTCCGAAAGCGGCCGACCTTAAACGCGCGTTTCACGACCTGTTGATCAATCCTCAGATGCTGGATCGCCTGGGCCCGGCCGTCAACAGCGGACGAGGTATGTTCCTCTTTGGATTTCCTGGAAACGGGAAAACAAGTATCGCCGAACGGGTTACCGCAGCCTTCGGAAAATACATCTGGATTCCTCGAGCCGTCGATATCGATGGCGACATCATGCGGGTCTTTGATCCGATGAACCATGTCCTGGACATGCCGGTGGGAGAAGGCGGACTGCTGGATCAGGGCGGTTATGACAAACGCTGGGTTCGAATCCGAAGGCCAACCCTGGTCGCCGGGGGTGAACTAACCATGGAAATGCTGGAAGTCCAAAGCAGTTCAGAGAGTGGCATTAGCGAATCCCCGCTACAACTGAAAAGCAATTGCGGAACCCTGTTGATCGATGACTTTGGCCGGCAAAAAATGTCTGTCGATCAACTGCTGAATCGCTGGATTGTGCCTCTGGAAAAACGCTATGACTATTTGAACATGTCCAGCGGTAAAAAGATTCAGGTGCCGTTCGATCAGCTGGTCATCTTCAGTACGAACCTGGAACCCAAAGACCTTGTGGACGACGCGTTCCTGCGTCGTATCCCTTACAAGATCGAAGTTACCAATCCATCCGAAGCGGATTTTCGAAAACTGTTCGAAATCATGTGTAAGGTCCTGAAAATTCCTTACCAAGCCGATCCGATCGATTACTTGATCAAGAAGCACTACCTGCCAGTGGAACGTCCGTTCCGCAACTGTCAGCCGCGTGACTTGTTGCTGCAAGTGCGAAATTTCTGTCTCTATCACGACCTGGAAGTAGAGCTGAAAAGAGAGTACTTCGACTTTGCAGTCGACAACTACTTCTCGGTGATGTAACGCCGACGCTTCGTCAGCATCGATTTGCCCAAAATCCCCAGAATCAATAACGGGATGATGGCATAACAGAGAATCGGTTTTAAGGTCGTGACCATCGTCACGCCTTTCGCATCCGCCACCAAAATCGACGCGTACGCGACGTATAGGAGGGCCAAGGTGATTCCTTCGGTCCGCGTGACCTGCATCTGTGTTTGACACATCGGCCAGCACAGCAGAGCAACAAGGGTCATGAAAGCGAGATCAAACCAGATCACATCTTGACTGACGGGGATCCCTGTCGGGGCCAAAATGGCAGCGGTCGAAAGGACAAGCAACAGGTTGAACAGGTTGCTGCCGACGACGTTCCCCACCGCCATGTCACGCTCACCCTTAATTGCCGCAGCGAGCGACGTGGCCAATTCAGGAAGAGACGTCCCGATCGCGACGATGGTCAAACCGATCACCACATCACTGACGCCAATGGCACGGGCGATGTTGGTCGCCGAATCGACCAACAATTGAGCCCCAACCACCAAAAGCCCCAAACCGATCAGAACCAACAGTGCGTTTAACACAAATTTGCTGAAGGGGACTTTGTCGAAATCCGCCGTCTCCCCTAGCTCAGCAGCGGCTGCCTTTGCCACCCGCTTATCTCTGGCCGTCGAATGCAGCAGCCAAGCGTTGTAGATAAAGAAGGCTGCTAGCATGGCAGCTCCTTCCAGTCGACTGATGGTGCCATTCATTGCTGCCACCCAAGCGGCAAAGGATGCGACCACCATGATTGGCACGTCGACTCGCAACAATCGCCTGGAAACCGAAAGTGGCACAATCGCCGCGGAAAGCCCTAGAATCAGCAGCAAGTTGACAATATTGCTGCCGACGACATTCCCAAATGCAATTTCGGCCTCCCCTTCTAGACTGGAAACGGCAGAGACAGCCAATTCCGGGGCACTGGTCCCAAAGGCCAATACGGTTAAACCGATTACCAGTGGCGAAATCTTTGCCAATTCTGCCAATGCAACGGCACCGCGAACCAATAGTTCTGCGCCGAGCATCAAAACGATCAGCCCAATCAGCAACCACAGATAGTTCATCAAGCACTTCAATTGCGGAAGGAGTACAAAGTTATCGGCACTCACTGTAAGATCCTGGTCGGTTTTACAACAGACGGTAGGGCGGATAATCCGGATACTGCTGCCGCGATAGCGCACCACCCGGCCATTTCACACAGGTAGCAAATCATGCCAATCGATCGCTTGCGTTGGCCGTCCAACGGCGTCGCGATGTGTGGTTATCTATTAGTGTTTTGCGGCATTCTGAACGGAACCGCTGCAATCGCGCAGCCGTGCCGCATTCAGATCCTGGACCGCGAAAATGACTGGCCAGTCCCCTTGGTCGAATTGCAAACCAACCATGGAGTCCGGTTTGTTTCAGACAACGCTGGAAACATCGCTTTTGACCTGCCCGAATTGATGGGGGAAAAGACCTGGTTTCATGTTCACGGCCATGGCTACGGTCTGCCGGCTGACGGTTTTGGGTTCCGCGGGGTCCAGCTGACCCCACAGCCGGGCGAAACGCTAACGGTCCACGTCGACCGCCAGCTACCAGGCAAACGTCTTGGTCGATTGACGGGGGCTGGAATTTTTGCAGAGAGCCAGAAACTGGGGCTGGAGCTGGCCTGGAAGGATCAAAAGATTCTGGGGTGTGACAGCGTCCAGAACGTCATTCACAAGGGTCGGACTTTCTGGGGGTGGGGCGACACGATTCTGGCCCATTACCCGCTGGGGAACTTTCACATGATCGGAGCGACCACGGCCATTCAGCCGTTGGAAAACCTCCAGCCTCCCGTCCGGTTGCGATTTGAATATTTCACAAATCCAGAATCCGTGCCCCGCAATGTTGCGAAGCTCCCCGGTGAGGGGCCGACTTGGTTGTTTGGTTACGTCAGTTTAAAGGACGCAAACGGAAAACAACATTTGGGGTCCACCTACTCAAAAATCAAACCGCCGCTCGAAGCTTACGAAACGGGGCTCTGCGTTTGGGATGAAGCGAACAAACGTTTTGAAAGAGAGCACGTCGTCTGGTCAAAACAAGACGAATCTGAAACTCCACCACCAATGCCCAGCGGTCACGCGATCTCTTGGACCGATCCGGCGGGCGAGAAATGGATGCTGTTCGGAGATCCGTTTCCAACCCTAAAATGCAAAGCGACTTTTGAATCCTGGAAAGATCCAACTCAGTGGCAGACCCTAAAACCGCAGGCTTTCGTCCAAACCCAAAATGGGGACCGAGCCGTAAAACCTCATCGCGGTGCGGTTGCGTGGTCGAATTATCGCAGGAAGTGGGTGACCGTGTTTACCCAGTTGGCCGGTGAGTCCTCCTATCTTGGAGAACTTTGGTATGCGGAAGCGGACGCACCCACCGGCCCCTGGCGAGGTGCCATCCAAGTGGTTACCCACGATGAATATTCGTTTTACAACCCGCAGCTGCATTTAGAATTTGTCGCTTCGGGATCTCCGGTGCTATTGTTTGAGGCGACTTATACCAAAGAGTTTTCCAAGACAAAAGTTCCAACGCCTCGATTCAATTACAACCAGATTCTATACCGATTGGATTTGGACACGATCGATTTTGAGTAAGACGTTTGGATTGTCCCCTTCCGCGCCGCAAAAGCAGCTCCCAAAGGACGTTCTTTCGCGGAGCGAAAGGCGACAAAAAAAGCCCGTCAACTGTTCCCAGTTGACGGGCTTTTGAGATAGCTAATGATGCTCAAGCGAGATCAGGATTCTTAGAATCCGCAACCGCAGCTTGGTGCAGCAACTTCGCAACCACATGCTGGTTCGCAGCAGTCGTTGTGGCGATGGAATTTGCCGAATAGGTTTTTCAGCAGGTTGTGCTTACGAGGGGCACATACGTCGTCGCATCCGCAAGGTGCTTCGCAACCGCAAGCTGGTTCAACGATAACTTCGCAGCCACAAACTGGTTCGCAGCAGTTGCTGTGCTTCTTCGCGAACAATCCGCGAACTTTGTCACAAAGCGAACGCTTTGGTGCACAACAAGGATCAACAATTTCGCAACCACAAGCGGGTGCAGCAACTTCGCAGCCACATGTTGGGGCAGCGATTTCGCAACCACAAGCTGGCTCGACGTCACAACAAGCGTCGTGTCCACCGAAGTGATGGCCGAATAGGCCGAAGGCGTTTGCATTGGCGGTGCTGCTGACGATAAGAGCGGCTGCCAACATTACAGGAGCAAAAATACGCATCGAAAGGTCTCCAAGGGAGGGTTGTATGGAAGGCTGGAAAGTTACATGCTTTCTCAGACCACCGAAGGACACCCGCCACCAAGGAACTGTGATTCAATCACAAGTTCTTATCCCTAAATCAAACGGACGTGAATCTCTGGGAGGAGACGTACGATTCGATTGAAGGGAGCTTGGCATAGCGATGCACCCCATGGTTCAGGATTAGGTATCGCCTCGCTAACCCGGTTTTCTTTGCCCATCCTTGCGAATTATCTAGCCCGCACCCTTTACCGCCGTCGGTCGCACCAACTTTACCGGTTCTTCCGATTACGGGTCAAACGCAGCGGTTCCGGACGAGCGACTGTATCGACCAGGCAAAGCCTGCGGCCTGCGACCGTTATGCGGACTGGCTCGCAGCGGCAGGTTGTCTGTAACCTCTCCCGAATTCCGCTCTTCCCATCGGATGGTGGCCCAGGAGACCTGGCTCGAATGGAAGCTGGACGTCCCACCGTCTGGCGACCGTAGTGACGGCAGGGACTAGGGACGCTCCGCAGACCGTGGGCAACATGGAAGCGAGCACATACCTGTCGGGATGCCGCCAATCATCCACGGCAGAGCGGAGAATGCAGCCCGCCGAAAATCCGGTTGCCCTGTAGGGTTTTGCGGAACAGGTAAGTTTGAGCTCACAGGTTATGCGACGGTTATCAAGAATCCTTGGTAACACGCTGCGCGTTGCCCTGTGCTTAGTATAAAATCGGGATATCTCTCATTCCGCAAGAACCGCGGAATGACCTTTTCTGCTGTATGCCCTCCAGAGATCCTGATACCGTGGCCCCTGTTCGTTCCGTCAAACCCTCGCCCTTTCACGCGAAAGCCATCCTCAGTGGACTGGTGACCGAACTGCAGTGGCAGACAGCCAAACAGTCCGTCTTCGAACAATTGGCAATCGAACGGAACGTGTCGAACACCCGATCGGACGATGAAGACGACTCGTCCGATGATTCCAACGGCAGCACGCCCCTCCGCGAACGGGACGAACGGCTAGCCAGCTGGTTTGTCGAAACCGGAGTCCTGACACGCTACCAAGCGACCCAGTTGTTGGCCGGACGCAGCAAATTAACCCTCGGCCCCTACATCATCACCGAATGGATCGGCCAGGGAGGCATGGGCCAGGTGTTCAAAGCGGTCCACAAGGTGATGGGACGGGAATCGGCGGTGAAAGTCCTCCCCGCCGAACGGTCGACTGCGGAATCCAGAGAATCCTTCCTGCGGGAGATCCGGTTGCAGGCGGGGCTGGATTGTCCCTATTTGGTGCGTGCGTTTGATGCAGGAGAGGACGGAGGCGTCCACTACCTGGTCACCGAATACGTCCCGGGGACGGATCTGAGGCGACTGATACGCAAACGCGGCCCCCTGCCGACCGAGCAAGCCGCATCGGTGATCATGCAAGCGGCACTTGGGCTGGATTACGCCCATCGCCAAGGATTGGTGCACCGCGATGTGAAACCGGGAAACATATTGGTCACGCCAGAAGGGCACGCCAAGGTGTCCGATGTCGGTTTGGCCGCTTGGTCGATGGGGCTGGATGATGATCCCCGGGCCGGAAAGATCGTCGGGACCGTTGACTACATTTCGCCCGAGCAGATACGGAGCCCATCACAAGTCGGACCGGCCAGCGATATCTATTCGCTCGGCTGCACGATGTATTACGCAATTTGCGGCAAAGTCCCCTACCCCGGCGGCGACAGTCTGTCGAAATGCCGACGGCACTGCGAAGAAACCCCTTGGCATCCTCGCAAATTCGCTCCGGAACTGGATGAGGAACTGGTCGACATTATTGGCGACATGATGGAAAAGGATCCCGAACGCCGTATCAGCTCGGCTGC
The DNA here is from genome assembly GCF_007741495.1 of Roseimaritima multifibrata. Classification (NCBI taxonomy): domain Bacteria; kingdom Pseudomonadati; phylum Planctomycetota; class Planctomycetia; order Pirellulales; family Pirellulaceae; genus Roseimaritima; species Roseimaritima multifibrata. The sequence continues at coordinate 3,648,233 of NZ_CP036262.1, read as the reverse complement.
GGAGGTCGCGTTACGTCTTGAACCCTGGGCCGGTGGGATCGCCGACATCGTCGACCGCCCAACCGACAATCAGCACTGGGCGACTCCGCCGCCTCCTGCCGAGGAAGAAACCAGCGACGGCGAGGAATTGTCGGGGCCGCTGAATATTTCACCGCCACAGTCGGGTGACCTGCTAACGGCCAGCGGTTCAGAGATCGTCCCTCCACCGGTTACCGACGATTCCATCGATAATTCCCAGTTATCAGGATCCTATCTTCCCAGTCCAGGGATCATGCCGGGCTACTACCCTCAGGGCGTGCCTGGATATCAAGGGCGAAGTGCTGGCTTGGCCGTTGCGATCACCTTGGCGATCGCGGTCCCACTTTGCCTGCTGGTTGGGGCAATCCTCGGATTCATCTTCCGTGCGTCGATGGGCTAGTTCGAGTAATGTTCTCGAGGGTCGGTAAGCCCATCGGCCAAACGTCGGAGCGCCTCCGTTTCAATCTGGCGAACGCGTTCACGCGTCAAACCAAGTTTGGCTCCGATCTCTTTTAGCGTATGCGGTTCTTCATTCTCTAAGCCAAACCGCAACTTCAACACCGTTCCTTCGCGATCATCTAGATGTTCCAAAAGATCCATGGCATGACGCAAGATATCGTGATCAAGCATCTCTTCATCGGGACTTTTCAGGCGTTCATCCATCACCATTTCACTCAGCGACCACCCCGAATCGGTCTGGTCACTTTGCGGAGTGCTGTTGTTGATCCGAATCGCCTTCTTGATGATCGGCAACTTCTTTTTGGGCAACCCCAGCATACGAGCGGTTTCTTCGTGGGTCGGCGTCCGCCCAAGTTCTTCACTCAATCTGGAACTAGCACGACGCCATTTGCTTAATAGTTCGACCATGTAGGCGGGAATTCGAATGGTCTTCGAACTATTGATCAATGCCCGTTTGATCGACTGCTTGATCCAGTAACTGGCATAGGTGCTAAACCGAGTCCCCATCGTCGGGTCGAATCCTTCGACCGCCCGCAGGAGCCCGAGGTTGCCCTCTTCGATCAAATCTTGCAGGCCAAGGCCTTTGCCTGTGTAGCCCCGTGCGATATTCACGACCAATCGCAAATTGGCACGAACCATTCGGTCGCGAGCCTCGACGTCGCCGACAGCAATGCGACCAGCCAGATGCGTTTCATCATCGGCCGACAACAGTGCTGTTTCATTGATTTCGCGAAGGTACGTTTCCAGAGGGGACTGGGCACTTCCAGTGGAACGTCCCACGCGAACTTGACGACGGGCCTGTCGAAGTTCGACTTCTTCCGAAACAGGAAGATCTGCAGACTCATTCGCGATAATCGATTCCGTCATGGCAACCTCAGTACGCTTGTATATTCGGTACGAAAATTATGGGAGGACCAGAAATCCATCGCACCGGGAAATGAGGTGGCCGGGCGGGGAGGGTTCGCACGGCACACCGGTTTGACAAGCCCGTTCTTTCAAAGGCCATCTGGTCATACCCTTATCTTTCGGTTGGATAAGCTCAGTGGCCCCAAAAATAAATGCAACAGGCAAGCTAGACCGGATGAACCGAATTTAACGACTGCGTGTCAGGTGTCTGATAACGCGTTCGCACGCTATTTTGGCGTGTTTGGATTTGCATTTAGAAACGGACGGCTGGTAGGTGATGGTAGAGAACATTCCGCTAAAGACGCACCAATTCAACGGTTTGACGATCGAAGGCTACTCTCGAGCGGCCGTACAAACCTGTTGGCGGATCCCCGAATTGAAGCTGGGATTTGATCTGGGAGTCCAGCCCTGGGATTTCATGGGCACACCAAACTGGTTTATCTCCCACACCCATTTGGATCACATCGCAGCCCTCCCCGTCTACGTTTCGCGTCGGCGGATGATGAAAATGGAGCCGCCGACGATCTATCTGCCAGAATGCAACGTCGATGGATGCCAGAAACTTCTGCAAGATTTTTGCCGGCTTGACCGCGGTTCGATGCCATGCGATCTGGTCGGGATCAAAGCGGGCGACGAAATCGAACTGAGCCGCGAATTGGTGGTCGAGGTTCTAGCGACAAAACACACTGTCCCTTCGGTCGGGTTTGTGGTCCACGAACGTCGCAAAAAGCTAAAACCCGAATTTTCCCACTACACCGGTCCCGAACTGAAGGACCTGCGGTTAAGTGGTGTGGAAATTTCCGCGGAAACGCGTGTCCCGCTAATCGGCTATACCGGCGATACCTCCCCGCCCGGTCTGGATAACAATCCGATCTTCTACGAAACGAAGATCCTGATCGCCGAAATGACTTTCCTGGATCCAAACCATCGCAAGGAAAAGATCCACAAACATGGACACATGCATCTAGACGACTTTAAGAAGCGTCGAGACCACTTTAAGAATGAATTGATCATTGCCGGTCACGTCAGCACGCGGTACACCGACAACCAGGCTTTGCAGCTTCTGCGTCGCGGTTTGCCCGACATGTTGGGCGATCGCCTAATGTTATGGGTCTAGGTTCGATGCCAGAATCGGATACTCCTGTCGATTGGCCTGTGCCTCAGGCCGCATACGTCCACGTCCCATTCTGTCGCCATCGTTGTGGATATTGCAATTTTTCGGTGATCGCAGGACGGGATGAATTATCCGAAGCCTACCTGCAAGCGCTTGACTGGGAACTGCAACAGCGGCCGATCATCGAACCGGTCGAAACCCTGTTTCTCGGAGGCGGAACGCCAACACACCTTTCGGTGGAATGGTTGGAACGTTTCTTGCAAATCATTGCCGCCCGCATCCCGCTCCGGCCGAATGCGGAATTTTCGATCGAAGCGAATCCTCGCGACATCGATCAAGCCAAATTGGAATTGCTGCAGCGTTTTGGTCTGAACCGAATCAGTTTGGGAGTCCAGTCGTTCCAGTCTGCGAAATTAGCAACACTGGAAAGAGACCACGACGAAGACATCGCCTCCGCGGCGATTCGGTTAGCCGCTCAGTCGATCCCGCAAGTCTCCATCGATCTGATTTTTGCGGCTCCAGGCGAAACGCTTGATTCCTGGCAACGCGACCTGGATACCGCCCTTGCGCTGCCGATCACTCACCTGTCGACCTACGCCCTCACCTTCGAAAAAGGGACTCAATTCTGGAACCGTCGCGAAAAGAACGAATTGACGACCCACGATGAATTGGTGGAACTGCAGATGTACCAATTGGCTCGTTCCAAAGCCGCCGCCGCTCAGATGACGCAGTACGAGATCTCCAGTTTCGCCGCCGCAAAGTCGGAATGCCGTCATAACCTGCATTACTGGGAGGGGCGAGGTTGGTACGCCTATGGACCAGGGGCTGCAGGATTTGTCGATGGGACACGAACGACCAACCATCGAAGCCCAACAACCTACATTCGGCGTTGCCATTCGGGCGTCTCCCCGATCCAGGATGAAGAACCGATCGGTCGCGTTCAGTGGGCCTGTGAACGCGCCGCGTTCGGGATTCGCCGAATCGCAGGGCTGAATGTGAATCGCCTGCACCGAGAAACGGGCATCGACGTCATGCCCCTTCGGAAAGCGGAACTATCGCCCTGTTTTGAATGGGGGTTAATTGAATGGAGCGACGATCGTTTGCGATTGACCGAAAAAGGTATCCCGCTTGCCGACAGCGTCTCCTCCGCGTTTCTCTAGCCATTTCCCTCCCGCACCGGCGGAGCGTTAAAGTTGCCGCCTTCTCGCTCCGCGACGGAACGCTCCATTAACACTACTTTCGCAGGGGACGTGAAGTTTTTAGGTGACGGTTTTTGTAGCCTTTCTCTCCGCGAAAGCAGCTCCCAAAGGGCGTTCTATCGCGGACCGAAAGGCGACACTCAAAGACGCACAGCCCTGCACGCGGCAAATTTTCCATTTATCGTGGAAACCACCTGATTGATGCAGAATGTTTGACCCCTTGGACGCTGGCGTTTAGCATAGGGGGATAGCGAAACTCTTCTCCCCTCCGCCATTCTGCAAGTAATTTTAGAAGGCGCCCATCTATTGAGGATTACGATGCCCAATATTCACTCAAGCCAAACTTCTATAGCCTTGGTGAAAGAGCGAATGGATTTAGTAAGCGGCTCCAGTCGCCTATGGATCGGATTTTGGACCTGGGTATTGGTCATGGCAACCACGACCGCTTGCTTTGCTCAGGCACCTAAAAAACGGCCTGGTGAGAAGGAAGAACGCCCATTCCAGATCGTCGCGATCGAAACCAAAGATGGAGTTCGTCTGCGCGCTGCCTATTTCCCTTCGGATAAAGAAAAGGATGCCGTTCCGGTTCTGATCGTTCACGAATGGGGCGGCCAAGCCAGTCCCTATTTGCGGTTAGGTTTGGCGCTTAAAAAAGCTGGCTGTGCGGTCCTGATTCCCGAACTTCGCGGGCATGGAGCGAGCAATAAGTACACCACACTCAGTGGCGGCGAAGAAGAATTTGATCTTTCTAAAATGGGCCAAGCCGATGTTGCTCTGATGCTCAGTCGAGACCTCGAATCTTGCAAAGGATTTTTGAAAGAGAAAAACGATGCGGGTGAATTAAACCTAAATGCCTTGACTCTGATCGGAGTCAAAGAAGGGGCGGCGTTGGCGGCGGAGTGGGCGATCGCCGATTGGAATTTCCCCAGCCTTGGCAGCAAGAAACAGGGGCAAGATGTTCGCGCGATGATTTACGTTTCTCCAGAAGAACTGCATAAAGGGGTCCGACTGGACAAAACGTTCCGCGATCGATTCGTCTGGCGTCTGCCTACCTTGATCATCGCAGGAAAAGGTTCGCCGGAAATGGGCGCAGCCAACACCGTCCATGATCGTTTGGAAAAAATGCGCAAAAAGGCTCGCATGACCGATGAGGAAGCCAACAAAATGTTCCTGGCCAACGCCAGCCTTTCGGGGGCAAACCTCATTCAAAACGATCCGGCAGTGACCACGGAAATTGTCAATTTCATCAATAGTCAGGTCCTCACGAACATTCTTAAGTTCCGCTGGATTAACCGCAGCGAGTAACGGTTGCCTGTACGACCTGACGGTAGCATGCTAGATTCAGCAGCTTGAGCGAGTGGGCGGGACGGTCGCCTGATCGGTGAATTTTCATCGCGCGGGAGGAAAGTCCGGGCTCCATAGGACAGGGTGGTCGGTAACCCCGACCGGCTGTGAGGCTAGGGCTAGTGCAGCAGAAAGCAAACCGCCAAACGGCATGGTTCGCCATGTGCGTGGTAAGGGTGAAACGGTGCGGTAAGAGCGCACCAGCGTTGGAGGCGACTTCAGCGGCTTGGTAAACCCCACCCGGAGCTAGACCAAACAGAAAGGAACGTCGGTGAATGCCGGCGGCGAGTCGGTTCGCCTCGCTTGACTTTCGGGTAGGTCGCTAGAGGCGGCGAGCAATCGTCGTCCCAGATAAATGATCGTCACCAATCAAACGCTGCACGCAGTTTTTGAATGGGACAGAACCCGGCTTACAAACCCACTCGCTCAATTTCTTTTTGCAGCTACGGCAGTGTCGCCTTTCGCTCCGCGAAAGAACGCCTTCTTCAAGCAGCTTTCGCGGAGGACGGGCGACAATAACGAATGAAGGGGCGAATTAGCCCAATTGGCAATGCTTTAGAATCTCGCCCGGAGTCGCTTTGTAGCCGACGTAGAAGGGGCCAAATTCGGCGTATTTTGCACTCGCTTCATCGAACCGCATCTTGTAGACGATTTCGCGCAGGTATTCTGGGTTTCGGCCCCACAGCGTGACCATCCATTCCCAGTCATCCAGTCCCACGCCAACGGTAATCAACTGGCTTACCCGTCCGGCAAAGGCGATCCCACTTCGCGCGTGTTCGGCCATCAGCGCGTTGCGCCGCGAAAATGGCTCGGTGAACCAGTTTGCCCCCACGACTCGGCTCTTGTTCATCGGGTAGAAACAGGCGGAAGGCCAGTCGGGAAAGTCAGGGGAAAGCCGCTGTTGGTTCATCATCGGCAAGCGTTTGCCATACGCGTTCATCTTCGCTTCGAACGCTGGCGATCCCGCTTCTTCCCCCTCACGAAGAAGACGCTCACCATAGGTCTCCAAGCTGGGAACGTATTCGCTGATTTCGCTCATCGACACAAACGACCAGGTTGGGTCGATCGCAACGCCCAGTGGGCTTCCCATGATTTGTTGATGAACCGAATCCAATGTCAAAGGATTGGGATCCATCGACATCACGATGCAGTCGGCGCGGTGGCCGCTGGTGATATAGCCCTGAAGCCGCTGCGGTGCGGTATCGGAATCACCTTGCAAAGCGGCGATGAAGGCTTCTTTTCCCTTGGCAAGTTGGTCGGGCGTTAAAGCACTCAGGGCAGCTCGATTGAAACGGTAGCAAAAATGGGAACAGTGCCAACCTTGCGAAGGGATGATGGAAGGGTCCGGCAAGGGTGCATGTGACGGGCGAGTCGACATGATGGGTCTCGGTATGGAGAAAGTATCGTAAAACGGGCCACCGCAAGCCGAGGATGACTTCGTGGCACCGCTCTGGGAAGGGAGACAGTCCTTCCTAGTTTAGCGGATGGCAGCCGGATCCATCGAGCCCCTCCTCTCTGAGGGGATGCCAGCCGGGCTACCCGACCTACACGTGCCCTTGTAATCGTTAGTTCCGTCAAGGCCGCCCGCAATGCGAAGGCTAACCAAATAACTAGGTCTGGTTCGCCTTGCCTACGGGTTGCTGCGTTCTACATCTTGAGTGCCCCATACATTTACGCCAGTGGTCTCCCATGATATCCCTCCGCTCCACGTTGCTGTCGCTGCGACGAATCGCAACTCGACCACTCCGCCGGCGCGCGATGGAAAAGTTGATGCGTGAAGGGCAAGCCCCGATCTATTCGGTCTTCTATCATCGCGTTGCTGACGAATATCCGAACCCGTGGACGATTTCCTGCCGCGAATTTGAACGCCAAATCGATTACATGCAAAGCCGATTCGAATTGATCGGCTTGGATGAATTGCAGCGTCGTGTTCGAGAAGGAAATTCCACACAGCCTGCTGTCGCCATTACCTTTGATGATGGCTATGCCGAAAACTGTCGTTTCGCTTTGCCATTACTGATGCAGCGAAAGATCCCTTGCACCTATTTTGTCACCACTGGGCATGTAATATCGGGAGAACCCTTCTCCCATGATATTGCTCGAGGGATCCCGTTGCCGATCAATTCAGCCGAAGAACTGCGTGCTGCGGCGGATGGTGGGATCGAAATTGGCTTGCATACACGAACTCACATCGATTTAGCGAACGTCTTTGATACCAATATTTTGAATCGCGAGATCAAAGACGCAAACGCTGAACTGGAAGATATGATCGGTCGGCGGGTTCGCTATTTTGCGTTCCCCTACGGATTGCCACAGCAGATCACGCAATCGGCGATCGACGTCATCCAAGAGACCGGCCTGGAGGGATTCTGTAGCGCTTATGGTGCGTACAACTTCCCTGGTCGCAACTCCTTCCATATTCGCCGTTTTCACGCAGACCCCGATTTCAGCCGCTTACAAAACTGGCTCGATTTTGACTCTCGTAAAGTCCGTATCGAACCCTACGTTCCGTACCATTTGTCATCGACTAAATCCACTCCTCAGGCAATCTCCAGGTGATCATGCTACGCCGGATTCCATTTTGGTTTCGATCCTCCAAACGGAACAATGTCGATCGTCCGCTAAAAGTTCTGTTTGTTATCACCAGCATGCCAGTTGGTGGAGCCGAAACATTGCTTGTCAACCTGCTGGATCGGCTGGATGCAAAACGGATGGTTGGAGAGGTTGTTTGCCTCAAAGAACCAGGACCGCTGGGGCAACAGATTTCACATCGCGTCCCCCTGCATGCGAACCTGCTGCACAGTAAATGGGATCTGGGCATCGTTCGTCGCTTAGGAAAACTATTCAAAGAACGCGAAGCCGACGCGGTGATCACCGTCGGGGCCGGCGACAAAATGTTCTGGGGCCGTTTGGCGGCTTGGTTTGCAGGCGTTCCTGTGATTGCAAGCGCCCTCCATTCAACCGGCTGGCCCGATGGTGTCGGTAGGCTGAATCGGATGTTGACGCCATTGACCGACGGCTTCATCGCCGTTGCCGACAGTCACGGGGATTTCATGCGATCCCACGAGCGTTTCCCTGCCGACCGCGTCCATGTTGTCCGCAACGGAATCGATACCGATCGCTTCTCCCGTCGTGCAACCGCCGAAGGCTCGGTAGACCAATCCAATATTCGCAAAGAACTGGGACTAGCAGCCGACACGCCGTTGGTCGGAATTGTCGCTGCCCTCCGTTCCGAAAAGAACCATGGGATGTTCCTGAAGGTTGCCAAACAGGTTTTGGAAACCACGCCGAATGCACACTTCATCATTGTCGGAGACGGTCCGATGCGTCCCGACATCGAAACGGAGATGGCGGAACTGCAGATTCAAGATCGGGTTCACCTGCTAGGGACCCGGCATGACACGCCACAAATCGTCGCATCACTGGATGTGTTTCTACTGACATCTCACAACGAAGCGAGCCCTGTTTCGATTCTTGAAGCCCTCGCATGCGAAACACCGGTCGTCAGCAACGATGTCGGATCGATCGCCGAGTCAGTGGTACATGGTGAAACAGGATACTTGGTGCAGAACGCTGACGTTCAAGTGGCAGCAAAGTACGTGTCCGATTTACTCGCCGACCCCGACCAGCGGAAACAAATGGGAGCCGCCGGAAGAAAGCTAGTCCTCCGTTCCGGATCGCTGCAAGCGATGACGGACGGTTATCAGAATCTGGTCGAAAAAATCTACAGCGATAACACAGCCGTCGTGAAGGCTGACGCCAACCAGTTGGTTGCCGCCCCACTGCGCAAACAGCATCCGATTTCTTAGCTTGGTCCGGCACTGGGAAACCAGACCTATGACGACCTGTTAACGCGTTGGGTCCCGGTACCTGGCAACTCAGCCAAGCATCCCGGCACGAAAAGAACTTCGTGGCTGGAGACGGATTTTTGATTTAATCTCGTCTTCGTAGACGACCAGAAGGACATATAACAAGATCGCCAGCAGCATCCCCGCGCCGAACCATAACAGGTACTGGACTCCCCGATTCCCTTGCGACTCGGTTCGCCCTGCTTCGATGGCCAACATCGCTTCCGCTACTTTCTTACGCTTGTCCGACGCCAACGAATCGACAACCGGTGCCGGCTTTATCGAAACGGGTAGCGGGCGTTCAGGTTTCTCAGCCGCCACAGCGATCAAGTCTTCGACGGCGACCTGCTCATTACCGATCCATACGGATTGATCGGGTTGAACGGAGACCGCGCGGTTCACCCGGTGCCGAACGCCCCGAAGCTTGATAGCGATCCCGTTCGTGCTATGTAGATCTTCCAAGACCCACGTTTCTTGATATCCGACAAGAAATCGGGCGTGCAGGTTGGAAATCCTGGGCTGAGTGATTCGGAAATCGCTCTCCGGTGCCCGTCCGATAAGGACAATCTGCTTGGCTCCTAGGCTGTCCGGCCAGGGCATCGGACAAGAGGTTCCCAACGTGATTTGATTCGATGGCTGAACCGTTTGCCGCTCTCGAATACGTTTCCCATCAACAAAAGTTCCGTTCGTGCTTCCCAGATCTTCTAGGGAGTAGAAGTTGCCACTGCGGCTCAGGCGGCAATGCGCAGCGGAAACCTTCGGTTCGTCGACCAGCAAGTCGCAGGACTCACCCGACCCGATTAGCCATTGTTGATCCGCCATACAACTTCAAATTCAGACAGGCAATAAAAAGAGCTCCACCGCAAAGATTGAAGCGTTACTTCATTGTAGCAAGCATCGATCTCTATTGACGCCCGGTGCCCGTTTTCCGTACACCAAAGTCCAGAAATTAAGGTTTCCCGGAGGGTTGATTCAATGAACGTACGGACGATAAACGCGATCTTAGGATTACTGGTTGCGATCCATCTGTTAATCCCGACTCCTGTGGCTGTCGGTGCGCCTCCGCAAATCGGGGACGCAAGCCCTGCAGAGAAATGGGTTGCCTCCCTTTCGCCTTCTAATTGGAAACTGCCAACCTGGAGTTCCACGGATAAACCGAGCAAGAAAAAGACGGCAAAACCGGCTCAAAAGTCGACGGCCAATCAGATTTCCCAAAGCGTTGGTCGAGGCTGGCAAAAGACGACAGCGGTAATGAATCCAATGAATTTGTTCCCTAGCACCTCAACAGCTGTAAAATCAGAGGAAGATGCCGATTCGCCTGGATTCTTCGAGCGTTGGTTCACGCCGCCAGAAGAGCCCAAAAAGATCGAAACAATTAACGACTTTTTAAGGCAACCCTCGCCTTATTAGCCTAGCGTCCTCATCCGGCAATGCCATGAACAGCAAGACTCCCAGCAGCATTCGCTTCCCTCGACGGTCGGCACACGCAGCAATCATGGGAGGTCTGGCCCTGGGCTCAATGCGGTCGCTATCCGCGACCCCGGCTAAGCGGGGGACGCAAGAACGTTCGGAAGCGGGGTTGGGCGCTGCGGATTTAGACAATGCAATCCTTCCTTGGATGCTGAAGAATCAAGTCCACGGGGCCTCTGTGGCAGTAGCACGACGCGGACAATTGGTTCACGCCAGAGGTTACGGGTGGACCGATCGGCAGGCACAAAAAGTGGTTCAGCCTCACCACTTATTTCGCATTGCGAGTATTTCGAAACCGCTGACCGCGGTCGCAGTCCTGCAACTGGTGGAACAGGGCATCGTTTCGCTAAAGGATCCGATCGTCAAGTATTTGCCTCTGCAACCTAAGGATCCTCGGTTCGAAAAAATTACGGTCCTGCACCTATTACAACATTCGGGAGGTTTCGATCGGAGCAGTCGTTTCGATCCGATGTTCCATGACACTCAGATTGCGGAAACGCTTGACGTTCCGTTGCCGGTTTATCAGTCTGATATTATTCGATTCATGGCAGACCAACCGTTGGACTTTGGTCCCGGGACTCGCCACGCCTACTCCAATTTTGGCTATACGTTGCTAGGCGAGATGATTCAGGTCGTCAGTCGAAAGAGTTACCAAGGTCAAGTGCAGTCGGCCGTTTTGGATCCGCTTGGCGTTCAGCGGATGCAGCTCGGAAAAACCGCCAAGAATCTTGCTCACACGGACGAAGTTTCCTACGTCCCTGACAACGATAAACGATTCCCGTCGGTCTTGGAGGCGTCGCGACCAATGGTTCCTGGCCCCTACGGCCGTTTTCATTTGGAACCGATGGCAGCCCACGGTGGATGGCTGGCGACGGCCGTTGACCTAGTTCGCTTTGCAACCGCGATTCAAGGGTTCACTGCCCAGCCGTTGCTACAGGATTCGTCTCAACAAACGCTGCGAAAACGCCCTGACTTCACAAAGCCAACCGCCTCAAGTTACTACGGGTGTGGAGTCTCCGTACGCCCCGTCGGTACGGGCAAATACAACGTCTGGCACAATGGTGCATTGAATGGAACCAATTCACTGTGGGTGATGCGGCACGATGGTTTTGCTTGGGCAATCCTGTTCAGCCAACGGAGCAATCAGGATGGCAAAAGCCTTGTCGGGCAGATCGATGGCCCGATGCACCGCTTTGTCGATCAAGTCACCGACTGGCCGTCGCCCTCGCCGTTTGAAGCTTTTCTCTAGATCAACCGCTTCGATCACCACAAGGTTCGAGCGTAGCCGCAGAACACGGGGTGCCTACCCAAACAATTTCGCTTTCGCTGTGACGCATAACAATATCGCGGCCGGCAACGTCTACTGTAGGCTCATGCAAACTCCAGTTACAAAAAAGGGAGTCGTGAGCGAACGGCTTCATCGACAACAGAAACAGTCTTCGAACATGCAGATCGAATCGGAAAACAGCTCTAGTCCCATGCAGTGACTTGCTGCGTCAACACAAATCATCACTTGCGTCATAGGCCTTCGGTGCCCGAGCCATTTTCGAGATGAAGTAGGTCGAGGAATTCGGATTTGGTTATCCCTCCATCTCTCTGCCGCAGAACATTGCCGTCCTTATCCGCAACGACCGTCTTCGGCGTACTGCCGACGCTGTATCGTTTTAACGCGTCAACGGCACCGGGATCATTTACGTCTAACATTACGGGGACGAACTTGGCATTCACCGTAGCCGCGACCTCGTCGTCTGCCCAAACGTTCCGTTTCATTATCCGGCAAGGAACGCACCAATCCCCTGTGAAGAAGAGAATAATGGGTTTGTCAGATTGGACCGCCTGTTGCTGCGCCGCAGCGTAGTTCTCGGCCCAGACGACGCTGTTGGAGGGGACGTAAAAGCAATACCAAGCATAAGCTAGCGATACCACAAGAAATGTGAGCCAAAACGCTTGCCACAGACGATGAAGGATGCCGCGACCGCTGGCCGGGGCAGGATCCGAAGGTGGTTGCGGCTGGGAATTTGAGTTCCCTAACACATTGCTTGAACTCATCGAACACCTTCGTGAAGGAAGAATCGGATGGCCAGACCAGCCAGCCGACGCTGGCAACAAAATCCCTGACATCCCATCTATTAAGGGCCGCCATTCGAGGACTTCGAGGCGCGAATTTCGCAAACTAGTCAAAATTTAACAGGAATGCAACGGTTTGATGGGCGGTAGCCACAACCGAGCAGACACAGACGCTCTTCCATCCTGCGGCTTACACTGGCGATCACCGCTGTTCTACGCCTGGTTCCAAAATTCGACGCAACCAGTCGATTGTCAATTTGTTGCCGGCAATCCCAACCGGAAATCCCAACCACAAACATTCGCAAAGATCTGCGACATTGGCGGGCCGAATACGACACATGAAATCGCCGCCGATTCACAAGCAGTGAGTCGTTGGTGGCACCACTGCGCGGTTGTCAATCACGCGGACCTTACTGGGTATCTGGTGTTGGAGGAACCACGTCGGAAATCACGTTTTCGGCGCGCCGCTGAAGCAACGGTTGTGAGGCTTTCAACAAGTTGCCACGGATCCGGACGTTTTCGGCTCCGTTGAGCGAAATTGCATGGTCGGCGGCGCTGATTTGGTTGCCGCTGATGAGGACGTCTTCGCCGGGCTGGTCGTTGTAACGCGAATTTCCCCAAACATAAAGTCCCGTCGGATTGTTCTCCGTTCCCAGTATCGTATTCCCACGAACGGTTAGGCCTTTGGTATAGCCAAACTGAACGACCGATCCGGATTGCTCTCCTGCGGAAACGATGTTGTCACTGATCAACAGATTGGAGTTGCCGTTACCGACGATCCGTCCCTCGACCGTATTGCCTCGAATGATCATGCCATCGACTCCACCCGCGAGGATCGATTTGCGGCACTGGTTATTTTCGATGATTACGTTTTTCAATCCTCGAGCGTGTTCGACGTGGATAGTGGAACCGCCCGGTTTTACCGAGTGTTCCAGGTCTCGGCAGCCAGTCACCAAATAATCGCGGGACCCGGGACCTCCTCCCATTTGAATTCCCTGGCGGATGAAATTCCGCAGCGTACAGTCACGCACGGTGATGCTTCGGCAGTTATACGAAAATGCCATGCAGTCACCGGAAAAGTTTTCAGCAAACACATTAACGACGGTCACGTTTTCGATCACATGATCTTTGTTGTAGAACCACAGGCCAGCATTGTGCTCGGGTGTCTCGCCCTTGACGTAGGCGGCGTGTGTATTGGAACCGTCTAGGTGCAGGTCACGAATCATGACGTTGGTTGTTCCAGCGTCGACCGGCGCACCGATCATCCGCCAATAGTTGCTCTCATTGACTTCGGCTGCGAACTTAAGAATCGACGCGGCTCCCTCACCTCGAAGCGTTGTATTGGGAGGAATTTCAAGAATGGGCGATTCATTATTGCGCCGCGACAGAAGGAATGTCCCCGCCGGAACAAACACGGTCCCGCCTCCCGCATCGCCGCAAGCGGCAAGAGCGTTCTCCATAGCCTGCGTATCATCGCTCTCGTCTCCCGCTGTCGCGCCGAAGTCTGTGATGTTGTACTCGCCCGCGGTCCCGGGAATCGTCAAAACAACAAACAGGAACAAGCTGGTTGCAATCAATTTCATATTTGAACCCTGCGTCTCGATCGAAGATTGGCGAGAATCGGGATGTGCGATTGATAGGTTGGCGCTTTCCTCGCGGATTGCAGTGGAGTGGAGTGGAAAGAGACCAAACGCCCAACCCGCTGCGTCAACGAGGGATAGCGCCCTGCTCTTCCTGTCCCTCGCTTGATGATTAAATCAACAAGCCGCTACACAGCAACTTAGGATCTCGGATCCCTGCTACCTTACTCGCAACTTATCTATCGCACGTCCCAATCGCATGATACCCCTATTGGGCATCCAATGCGCACGTATCCAATCAGACATGCGCCAGGGGCATTCGCATGTTTCGGAGTCCACAGCAGAACGCTGTGCTGGGAATCAGCCTGAATCGTTTTGATCACAAGCTCTAGCAGGCATTTCAACAACTCAAGCAATACTGTTCGCCAGACCCTCACAACAAACGGTTTGGTAGTTTCCCCTGTCCGCCAGGTAACATGCCGACGGAGCCGTTTCCACAACCTTACGAAACTCAGGGCCGTACAAGAATTTAAAAAGGCTCAGGAAAAAAAGCATCCAGCCGGGCGGGCGACAGATTTACAGATTCTCTCGCACGCAGGCAAAAAGCATTTCCGCTAGGTGACCAAAGATCCGTTCAAAAACGTTTAAGAGAAACGAAAGAGAAGGACTGAACCATCACGTATTTAGTTCACGTTGCAGATTTCGCCTCAGCGGAAAAAGTCGTTCGGGGGGAACTTCCAATAGAGGAACCAAGTGAATCCGTCGGACAAAGTGTGATGTCGCAATTGTCTATCCGCGTTCCCAACGCATGAAGGTGCGCAATTGATCGACAATTTCGATCCAGGTATTTCCCTTTGAATTCTCCACCCTAGCAATCAAGGTGCTCAAAATATTCGCCGGTTCATAACGTTCGACGATATGGACCAGGCAATCCTTGCTTCTACAAAGTGCTTCCTCCAGCGCAAGCGGAGTCGAAACAAGGCATTGAAAATACTCTGGATCGGTTTCGTCGGTGCCTATTACAAGCACGATCCATCCATAGTGGACTGTAACATCCGGAGGGACAAAGGAGATGAAGTCATCCACCGAAGCGAAATCGTGCGGATAAACGGACCTGACGATGGCGTGTAGCATGAGACCGTTTCGGTAATCAAGTTCTCGCGGCAGACTGATCATTTACGACAGACGGGGCGACCATCAGCTGTGCTTATTCACGCCATGACGATGTTTACGAACTCAGCCTTCTTCTGGATCGAGTTGCTCGGGCGCGGTCTTCTCCCATTTCTGTTCTTTCTCGGCTTCGGTTGGTTCCTCAAATGGCCGGACGACGCGGAACCCGACTCCGAGTGCATCGGTGTGATACCAGATGCTTCGCGGAAGCTGAGGGTCTTGTTGCTTCCAGTCCGGGTCGGAGTAGACGCGTGCGGCACTTCTCAAGATCTCGGCATCGTCATCCCAGCTGCCACCACGAACCACGCGCGGGTACAGTTCGGTGGGAATTTGCAGCGGGTTGCTGATCACTCCGGTACCCGCAGCGGCATAGTTGTCGGGAACGTATTGATCTAATACCCACTCGGCAACGTTCCCATGCATGTCGTACAGCCCCCATGGATTGGGCTTCTTCTGACCTACTTTTTCATACTTGTCCTCGGTGTTGTCGAAAAACCAGGCGTACTCCCCAAGGTCGCTGACGTCATCGCCGAAGGAGTAGGCGGTTTTGGTTCCTGCGCGACAGGCGTATTCCCACTCCGCCTCGGTCGGCAGCCGATAGTAGCGTCCGGTTTTGGCGGTCAGCCACTTACAAAACACCCTGGCTGAATGTTGCGTCATGCAAATCGCAGGGTGTCGCCCTTTCCCACGGCCGAAGCTCATGTCGGTGTATGGTTCGGTCGGCCGCGATACCCCATCGACCAGTAGGTCCCGTTCGCCTGCCTTTTTCGCCATCATCTTGCGACGCAATTGGTCCATCTGCTCGGTCCAGACGTCGTATTGGTCCCAAGTGATTTCATACTTGCCCATCCAGAACGGATCTATTTTGACTTGATGCTGAGGCCCTTCGTCGTCATTGCGATCCGCTTCCTCCTCAGGGCTTCCCATCGTAAACGTGCCTCCAGGAATCGGCACCAATTCGATGCTCTCCTCGGTATGTTCAAGGAGTTCCGTATACGGTTTCATTTTTTCAGGTGAATCCGCCTCGGCATCTGGATTCGGCACCGGCGCCAACTTAGCTGCGGCGTCTTCTGCGGACAGCGTCGCGGGGTTGGCAGATGTAAGCATCACAGCGATCAGGCATGCCGCCATCGAAAGCGTTGAGCAGGAACGAGCGTTTAGGGAAGTGATGAATCGCATTACTTGGCAGCTTCTTTTTGGGATGGAGGGGTTGGGCGATGAGTCCATTCGGGCGACCCTTCTGGATCCGCTTGGGACGGGGATTTCCCCAGTCCAAAGTCGGATGGTTTTAGATTTAGGTTCTTCCAGTAGTCAGGCGTTCTGATGAAGCCATAGAAACTGGGGTAAAAGGGATCGACGTACTGCACGTCTGCTTTTGCTGGAACTTCTTGGCCGGTTAAAAAGTAGGCGGCATTAACAATCAAACGGCGTAGGTCTTCGTCAACAAAATCAACCGATGCACCTGCGGTCGTGCAGAAAGACTGTCCCATTTGAACGCCATCGGGCGCAACATACGTATGCAACCAGGCCAACGGTTGCATCGGGTCGTTCTTTTCTCCTTCAATCGGCGTCGATTCTGGGTCTAAGGACTCGGTAACAGCACCGCGAAGCAAGATCTCATCCTGGTCCGTCAGATGGATAACGCCATAGACATCCGAAGGTGCAAAGATTTGTCCGACACCTTGAAGGATCGCATGGTCCTCGGCTCCAGGTTCGACAACGCTAAGCGCCCCTTGATGCTTGTGTTTACCGTGATGATTGACCCACTGCTCGCCCAAAATTTTTCGTCCAAACTGTCCGTAGGGCAGGCCCTCGCCAAAGCTGCCATTGCCATTGAAGGCATGCGTTGCCGTACGAATTCCGATAACCGGTTTTCCATCGTTCAGGAATTTGGTGAGGTGAGCAGCTTGGTCAGCGGATGGAATGCGAAAGCGGGTCCCGATGATCAGCAGATCAGCGTCGTCGAGAGCTTCCAATCCTCGCAGTCCCTGCTGGTTATTCGGATCGATGTAGGTGGCATCGTCCGGCCCTAAGGCGAACAAAACCGTGCAGTGGAACCCATGTTTTTGGCTCAGCAGTTTGCCCAACATCGGCATCGTCTCTTCCGTCCGGTATTCTTCATCGCCAGCAACAAGCACCACTCGTTTGGTAGGCGTCACACCGTCCGCGGGGGCAAAGGTCAGGTAGTCGCCAGCGTTTGCGGTCACGGCTCCCATCATGAGAAAGGCAGCAAGGAAAAACCGCATCGACGATAACCGAAAACGGTGCGGCTGACAGCAAGGTTTAGCGCGAACAGGTAAGCAGGACATCAAGTGACTTCCAAAAGGATCTGATTTCAGCAACGGTGGCTCTACGGTCCACGGACCGTAGAGCCCACAGTTTACTCATTGCCCCGCATTCTTTCCATCGATTTTGTCCCTTAAGCAATTTCCTCTCGGCTGAGCTGGAATTCGTTTGGCACGGGCCCCTTGGATACTGTTAAGATACGACTGGCCGCATCACTCGCCTTAGATTCTCTCGAGGAATTCGCTTGAGCACTGACAGCAATAAGTCGCCGGGATTGTCCGAAGCCGAAGAACAACAAACCGTCCAGCAAATACGTGAGAGCCGCAAACAGATTCGAGCCGAACTGTCCAAGGTGATTGTTGGACAAGAGGAAGTGATCGAGCAGCTGCTGATCAGCCTGATGGCGGGCGGACACTGTTTGATCACGGGAGCTCCAGGGTTAGCAAAAACGCTGCTTGTTAGTTCGGTGGCCCAGGTCTTTCATTTGAATTTCCAACGCATTCAGTTCACCCCTGACCTGATGCCCGCCGACATCACCGGAACCGAAATCCTCGAGCAGGAAGAGGGGGGCCATCGCGTGATGAAATTCGTGAAGGGCCCCATCTTCGCCAATGTGGTGCTGGCCGATGAAATCAATCGAACGCCTCCCAAGACACAGGCGGCCCTGTTGGAAGCGATGCAAGAGCACCAAATCACGGTCGCCGGCCATCGGTACCCGCTGGAAGAACCCTTTTTTGTTCTTGCGACTCAAAACCCGATCGAAATGGAGGGAACCTATCCGCTTCCCGAAGCTCAATTGGACCGGTTTCTGTTCAACATCTTGATTGATTATTTGCCACGCGAACAGGAACGTGCCGTGGTAATGCAAACGACTGCGGACAAACCGGAACCGATCAAGGCATTGTTCAGCGGCGATGATGTGCAGCGTTTTCACGCCGTCGTCCGCCGGGTCCCGATTTCAGAACAGGTCGCAGACTATGCGGTCCGGCTTGTCGCGGCCAGCCGACCGAACCGCGAAGGGACGCCTGACTTCGTCAACGAAATGGTCAGCTGGGGAGCAGGATTGCGAGCCGCGCAAACGCTTGTCCTGGGTGGCAAGGCTCGCGCACTCTTGGCGGGCCGCGTACACGTATCCTTTGACGACATTGTCGCTTTGGCGGCCCCGACGCTGCGGCATCGCGTTCTGATCAGCTATAAAGCCGAAGCCGAAGGGATTTCGGTCGAAGATGTGATCTCTCGCCTTTTGGAAACGGTACCACGCGACATGCCATGATTCCGATCGATGGCAAATTTGACCGGAGACCTTCACCACTCGCATCGTATTTCTTCCTATCTGGTTGGAACTGATTTTGTCTGTCACCTCACAGCGAAACGCGAACCCAGACTCCACGCCGGCCCGCCGACCTGCTGGCGGTGTCGATCCTGCGACATTGATGCGGATCAAGAACCTTCACCTGCGAGCAAAAACGGTCGTCGAAGGCTACTTCAACGGGATGCATCGAAGTCCCTTCCACGGGTTTTCCGCGGAATTCAGTGAATACAGTCCTTACACAACGGGCGAAGACCTCCGAAAGCTGGACTGGAAACTGTACGCCCGCTCCGATCGCTACTTCGTCAAACGGTTCGAAGACGAAACCAGTCGCCGCTGTTATTTCGTCGTTGACCAAAGTCGTTCAATGGCGTTTGATGCGATCGGGTATAGCAAATCGGAATACGCCAAAACGGTCGCCGCCACGCTTGCCTATTTCTTGACACTCAGCCGCGATAGTGTCGGGTTGCTTACGTTTGATCAAGAGATCGCGGATTATCTGCCCGCCCGCCATCGCCACGGCCACTTGCGTCAATTGATGGTCTGCTTAGAGCGTGCCGAGGCGGGCGAGGGAACCGACCTGAACATTCCATTAGAGCGGATCGCGGCGACCATTCGTAAGCGAGGGATGATTGTGCTGATCAGCGACCTGCTTACCCCGCTTGAGTCGCTCCGAACGAGGCTTGGGTATCTGCGTAGCCGAGGACATGAAGTGATCCTTTTGCGAGTTCTCGACCCCGCGGAAATCGAACTGAAACTTCAGCCGGCCGCGTTAATTAAGGACATGGAAACCAATCAAGAGATTGTCGTGAATCCACAAACCGCAGCTGCCGAATACGGACGGCAATTCGAGAAACACGAAACCGAATTGAAAGGCATTTGCAACGATTTGGGAATCGACTTCTATCGGTTGCCCACCGATTCGCCAATCGATACTGCCCTCTTTGATTTAGTCAACGCTCAGTCGCGACGGGGGCGAAAAGTGATTCGGAACCGTAACACCGGCTCGACACCCTCAAGTGGCGGAGCCGCTGGATGAGCCTACTTACTCCCCTCTATCTGCTTGCTGGACTTGCGGTCGGTTTGCCAATCCTTTTTCATTTGATTCGGCAAAAACCAAAGGAAGTGCAATCGTTCAGTTCCTTAATGTTCCTCCGCACCGACCTGCCGCGTCTTTCTCGCCGCAGCCGAATCGAAAACTGGTTGCTGTTGTTGATGCGGATGCTTGCCATCCTGCTCATCGCGTCGGCCTTCGCTCGTCCTTTTTTGCGTTCGTCCGCCGCCACCAGTTGGCAGCCACCAGGCGTCCAACGCTGGATTCTTGTGGACACCAGTGCCAGCATGCACCAAACGGGCGTCTGGGAAAAAGCGGTTGAACAAGTCCGCTCGGCTGTTATCGACTTGCGACCGGGAGACCAAGTTGGCCTGATGACCTTCGATCAGACGCCGATAACCGTCGTCGAATTGGTCGCTTCCAACCTTCAAGAAGAGAAATCACAGCCGGAAGCGATTCTCAACGCAATCGAATCTCTCGAACCGACTTGGCTGGCAGGCAATTTGTCGCTGGCGTTAGAGACGGCAGCCGACCACCTGAACGCGTTGAAACAAACGGATGAATCGTCGGTTCGCAAAGAGATCCTCTTGGTTAGCGATATGCAAAAAGGAAACGGATGGGAGGGGCTACAAACGTTTCAATGGCCTCCGGATGTGCGATTGAAGATTGCCACCGTTCTCCCTGACGATCCCAGCAATGCTGCGGTCACCCTATTGGACTCGCTTCCCTCCCCTGCTGATCAACCGGATAACAGCGTCCCTCAAAAACAAAGGTTGCGAGTCACCAACGTGGCTCATTCAAAGGTTACGGAGTTTTCGGTTGGCTGGGTTGACCAAGCTGGCGAACGAGTCTCCGGCACAGAACCGATTTTTGTCAATGTTCCGCCAGGCGAAGTACGCGTCGTCCGGGCCCCCGTCGAAGGCCCTGGAGCCGTCGGCTTAGAACTAGATGGTGACAAACACGACTATGACAATCGAATCTACGTCGCTCCGGTCAAACCCGCCGAAAAACAAGTTCTCGCTTTCACGGCAAACGAAACGGATCCACGAGAGAGCCTGACCTACTATCTGGAACGTGCCAGTTTTGATTCTCCGCAACAGACCGTTCAATACTTGCAATTTCCGGCAAACGAGCCACTACCGGGATCGATCACCGAACTCCTTCCCAGCCGACAGTCGCTAGTGGTTGTGGCGCCCCCAGTGCATCCAACACTACTTCAGCCCCTGGTCAAATATGTCAGCGTTGGTGGAACGGTCCTGGTCGTTCTTCCTCATCCAACGGACGCTTCAAGCGAAAACGAGGAAACTACCAACCCAAGTCTGCTTTCCCCTGCAAAATTCCTGACACAGTTCACGGCTCAAGCGGAAGATCCGTCCGGCCCGGACGTGCCGCAAGCATGGAGCATTGAAGAAGCAGATATCGATGATTTTGCTTTGCTAGTCGACATCGATTTCCGTCATCCGCTGCTGACGATTTTCGCAGACCCTCGTTTTAGTGATTTCAGCAAAATTCGCGTCTGGGCTCACCGTAAAGTGGTCCCCCCGTCAGATTCCGACTGGCAAACTCTGATTCGCTACGACGATGGCGACGAAGCGTTGCTGACGAAATCGATTGGTGAAGGCAAGGTGTTTGTGTTAACGACTGGTTGGCAACCGGAGCAAAGCCAACTGGCAATGTCAACAAAATTTGTCCCCCTGCTCTCTCGCATCATCGATTCGACCGCTGGGGAACAGCAACAACAGAAACGCTGGTCCGTCGGTGACGCGCGTCCGGACTCCAATCCTGACGCCTCCAAGGAATCTCCAGCCAACCGTTTTCTTCAGCCTGGGCTTTTCACCGTGGAAGAGGGCGATTCGGAAGTATCGCTGGCCGTCAACATCGCTCCGCAAGAAAGCCAAACCGAACCGGTTTCATCCGACCAGCTTGAAGCTTTTGGTATCAGCATGGTCGACAAAGACTGGACGGAGGATAAGCAACGGGACAAGGAACGCCAGATGCGGGATGTCGAACTGGAAGAAAACCAACAGTGGTGGAGATGGCTGGTGCTGACGGCTCTTGGTCTGCTGATGGTCGAGAGCATTTGGGCAGGACGTCGAATTTCGTAGTTTTGCTTAGAAGAGACGGTTCGAACCATGAAGCTGAATTTCACACGCCCTTCAAGGGAATGATCCAATGGACGCAAGACTGATTCATCAACTTCGCAGCGTCGGCCGCCGTCAACGGTCGGTCCGGTTGTGGACTGGCTGGGCTTGCATCTGGTTACTTGCCGCATTTGTGGGGAGGATCGTTCTTGCGGTGGGCCAATCGATCTCCTGGCGTCCGGCAGGCTATTCACCTGGATCGGTTCTCTTCGCAGTCACCGCGGTGATCGCCTTTATCTATTCACTTGCCGTCCTCAGGCGTCCATTCAACTGGCAAGCGTTGGCCGAAAAGATTGAATCCCGTTACCCGCTTCTGAATCAACGCCTGTTGACCGCCGTCACACCAGAATCACAGAACGCTCCCGGTTTTCTTCGCAAACAGGTGACCGAACAAACGCTAAGTCACGCCAAAAGCCATCCGTGGGCCGAAACCATTCCCGGGACTCGCCTCTGGGGCCGAGTCCTACTGAATATCCCTGCCATCGCCTTGTTGTTCTTTGTCTTTTCGCTCCTGAATGACAATCCGAAAACCAACGCACTTGCTAACCGATCCGCCTCTTCCGACGTGAACATGGCCGCAGAGCAATTTGAGGTTCAGCCCGGAAGTGTTTCGATCGAACGCGGGACAGGAATTGTGATCTCGGCAAGATTCGATGAACTTGTCTTGCCTGGGGAAACCCATTTATTGATGAACGCCGAAGGTGTCGAAGACCGCATCACGATGCAACGCTCTCTCGATGATCCACTTTGGGCCGCTTCGGTGTCGATGGTCTCCGCCCCGTTTGACTATTACGTGGAATGTGAGCTGGGTAAAAGCGACAAGTACCACGTCGATGTCTTCGACTACCCTGCCTTGGTTCAAGCCGACGCGGTCCTGAACTTCCCCGACTATACCGAACTAGAACAAAAATCGATCTCGGACACGCGCCGCATCACCGCCGTCGAAGGAACCGAGTTGCTTTGGCAATTTCGTCTTAACAAGCCGATTGAATCCGCAACGCTCAGGCCCGAAGAGGGGGACGCGATTGAACTGGTCGCTGACGATTCAGATCCGCTGCTATACAGCGTCCAAATGGTCCTAGACAAATCGCAGAAGTGGAAACTGCATCTACTTGATTCGGAGCAACGCGGCAACAAATTCCCTCCTCCCTTTGTTGTCCAAGTCACTCCTAACCGCCCGCCCGATTTGACGCTGGTGAATGCTCGCGATGTGCGTGTTTCGCCGCTGGAAGAATTGCCTATCGAAGCGAATGTCCGCGACGATTATGGGGTGCTTAAAATCGGGCTTAGCTACATTGTTCCCGGAACCGAACCAAGCGAAAAGGTCCTCGGAACCACCATTAAGAAGGACGAGAAACGCAGCTTTCAAGATTTGATCGAATTTGAAAACCTGAAGGTTGAACCAGACATGTTGCTTGTTTATCACTTTTGGGCGGAGGATACCGGCCCAGATGGCGAGCCTCGACGCGTTCAAAGCGACATGTTTTTTGCAGAGGTCCGCCCTTTCGAGGAAATCTTCCGCGAAGGGGAATCTCCGCCTGAAGGACAGCCCAGTGAACCCCAACCGCCTAGTGAGCAAGCGGCCGAAGCTGAAAAACTAGCCGAATTGCAGAAACAGATTATCAATGCCACGTGGACGTTGATCCGCAGGGAAACGAAAGAGACGCCGACGGACGAATACGACGCGGACATTGCCTTGATTTTAAAGGGGCAAACCGATGCGATTGCCATGCTGGTGGAATTACAGAACGAACTTGAGGACGATCAATCGATCCAGTACGCCGCCGCTGCAATGGAATGGATGACCAAAGCTTCGACGAACATCCAAGAATCGGCTGCCCCCCGCATCGATTCCCTTCCTACCGCTCTCTCGACGGAACAAGCGGCCTACCAGGCTCTGCTGAAATTGCGAGCTCGCGAATTCCAAGTGACTCGGTCGAAATCCTCATCCAGTTCCAGCTCCAGCAGCTCTAGCGCCTCGCGGCAACAATTACAGAAGCAGTTGGACGAACTGGAATTGAAGAACGACGAAAATCGTTACCAGCAACAAAGCCAAGCCGAATCACAAGAAGAAACCGAAGCAAGAGATTCCCGGCAAATCCTTAACCGCTTGAAAGACCTCGCTCAAAGACAAGAGGATCTGAACAAGCAGATCCAACAACTGCAGACGGCGCTGCTCGCGGCCGAAGATGAAGCCGCCAAACAAGAGGTCGAACGTCAACTCAAACGGCTTCGCGAGCAACAACAGGAAATGTTGCGAGACAGCGACGAATTGGCGCAGCGAATTGAGCAAGCACAGTCCAACGGCAAACCGCTGGATGAGGCTCAGCAACAACTTGAAGACGCTCGCCAAAACCTGCAGGACGCGGCGGAAAGCCTTGCATCGAACAGCCCTTCAACGGCCCTGGCCGCGGGAACTCGAGCGGCTGAGGAATTGAAAGACCTGAGCGAGGAGATCCGGCGTCAGTCTGCAAACCAATTTGAATCGGCATTGAAAGATATGCAGCAAGAAGCGGTCGATCTTCTAAAGCATCAGGAAGAACTTGCGGAGTCGCTTGATGCGGTTCAGGAAGAGGTCGAAGAAACCGCAGGGCTTCGAACTCCCAAACCTGAATCCAAGAACTCGGAGGCGTTCCAAGAACAAAGTGACCGACTGGGTAACCTGCTGGAACGGATGACCGATACCGTTCGCAATGCCGAAGAATCCGAGCCGTTTCTCGCAGAACAACTGTTCGATTCACAGCGACGCGTTCAACAAGAACAGGTTCGGCAACGTATCGAAATGTCGGGCGAACTTCTAGAACGAGGATTGGACGCTCAAGCTAAAGAATTTGAACAGATCGCACGTGAGTCGATTGAAAAGCTGCAAGGTGAAATCGAAGAAGCGGCTGAGTCGGTCATCGGCGATGGCACGGAAGGACTGAAGCGAGCCATGAGAGAACTAGACGGACTGAGCGAAGCTCTCAATCAGGAAATTGCGGACGCAACCGGCGAGCAACCAGGCCAACAACCAGGCCAACAACCGGGTCAACAACCGGGTCAACAACCGGGTCAACAACCGGGTCAACAACCGGGTCAACAACCGGGTCAACAACCGGGTCAACAACCGGGTCAACAACCGGGTCAACAACCGGGTCAACAACCAGGACAACAACCAGGACAACAACCAGGACAACAACCAGGACAACAACCAGGACAACAACCAGGACAACAACCAGGACAACAACCAGGACAACAACCAGGACAACAACCAGGACAACAACCAGGACAACAACCAGGACAACAACCAGGACAACAACCAGGACAACAACCAGGACAACAACCAGGACAACAACCAGGACAACAACCAGGACAACAACCGGGACAACAACCGGGACAACAACCAGGACAACAACCAGGACAACAACCGGGACAACAACCGGGACAACAACCGGGACAACAACCGGGACAACAACCGGGACAACAACCAGGACAACAACCAGGACAACAACCAGGACAACAACCAGGACAGCAACCAGGACAGCAACCAGGACAGCAACCAGGACAGCAACCAGGACAGCAACCAGGACAGCAACCAGGACAGCAACCAGGACAGCAACCAGGACAGCAACCAGGACAGCAACCAGGACAGCAACCAGGACAGCAACCAGGACAGCAACCAGGACAGCAACCAGGACAGCAACCAGGACAGCAACCAGGACAGCAACCAGGACAGCAACCAGGCCAACAACCAGGACAATTACTAGACGGCGTGGGAAATGGCCAAAGCGGCTCCAATCGATCACGGGGGCTCGCGTCTCCTTTGACCGGTCAAGGTTTTACGGAATGGACCGACCGTCTGCGCGACGTCGAAGAATTGGTTGACGATCCGGCACTCCGTTCCGAAGCAACGCGAATTCGCGAGCGTGCACGTGAGATCCGAAAAGGACTGAACCGGGGTTCTGCGCAGCCGCAGTGGCCCTTGGTCAACGAGATGATTGCGGAACCGCTGGAACGCCTGCGAATGCGGGTCTCCGAGGAACTGTTGCGGCGTAGTGCTGAGAAAAACGCATTGGTCCCCGTCGATCGCGACCCGGTACCCGAAGGTTTTGATCGGGCTGTTCGCGAATATTACGAACGAATCGGGAGCGGCCAGTGAGTGACACAGCGTTACAATTCGCAAGCCCTGAGTGGGCTTGGCCCGTCGCAGCGATGATTCTGGTTACCTTCGTTTTTCTGCTGTACGGCTATCGCTTTTCTCAGATGCCTATGTGGCTGCGAGCTGTCTGCGGAATTTGCAAGTTTGTGGCCATGGTGGCCTTGGCCCTATGCCTTCTTCAACCAGTTCGGACAGGGGAAAGACCACGCCCTCAGGCAAACTTAATGCCCATCCTGGTAGACGAAAGTGCCAGCATGCAGGTTGGTTTCGATGATTCCAAAGAGGCTCTGCAAACGCTCGCAAAGCCATTCCACCGGGAAACTGGTTGGAAACGTCGTTTGGAACAGGATTTTGATGTTCGCACTTATGCCTATTCCGATCGCCTTCGCCAAGCGGACGACCTCGCACAACTTCAATACGACGGCAGCGCGAGTGAGCTTTCCACTTCGCTGAAAACCTTGACAGGACGTTTCCAGAACCGACCGCTCGCTGGCATCCTACTCTTCACCGATGGAAATTCGACTCAACCTCTTAAAGCGGACACTCTGGAGGACCTCGGCGTCCCTATCTACCCTGTACTGCGTAAACGAAAGACGATTCGTGATCTGCAGATCGTTGCGGCAACGGTTCGTCATTCCGATTTCGAAGCAGCCCCGATCACGATCGACGTGCAAGTTAAAGCGACGGGACTGGCCGGAGAACCGGCGACGATTCAGTTGACCGATCAAAAAGGAAAGGTCGTTGATAAGAAGCAAACGTTTCTAGCTCCCGAAGATAATGACGGGAAAGAAATGCGTTTTCAGTTTCGTCCGGAGAAAAGTGGAATTCATTTCTACACGGTATCCACCTTTCTCGATTCCGATTCGAAAACGTTTGCTGAGGGGCGTTCTCAGCAAGAAGTGACCCTGGCAAACAATCGCCGCATGTTGATGGTCGATCGTCCTCAGGGACCGTTTCGAATCCTTTATGTCGCCGGACGACCGAACTGGGAATTCAAATTTCTGCGCAGATCCCTTGCGGCAGACGAAGAAATTAAATTAACCGGACTCATCCGAATCGCAAAACGTCAACCCAAATTCAATTTCCGCGATTCAACCGTCCAGTCCACCAATCCTCTCTTTGCCGGTTTGGGAGCCAACGAAGAAGAAGCGGCTGAGTCGATCGATGAACCGGTGATCCTCACGCTTGGCGAACCGGGCGATGAAGACCTACCGAAAGCATTTCCCCGAGACATCGAGGAACTTTTCGCCTACGACGCGGTCATTCTGGATGATATCGAAGCAGCCTTTTTTACCACCGATCAACAACTGATGCTGCGGCGCTTCGTTGCCGAGCGTGGCGGAGGCTTAATGGCTTTGGGAGGCCAGGAGTCTTTTGAAAAGGGGGACTACTTTCAAACCCCGATCGGCGAATTGTTGCCTGTCTATCTGCCGGGCAAACGCTTCACCGACCAGGACTTGCCCAGCACGGATGCGGAATCGGAAGGGTTACAGGATGGATGGCGTTTCGCGTTGACACGTGAAGGCTTGCTCCATCCTTGGTTGCGAGTCGAAACAACGGAGGCGCGTGAACGGAACCGACTGCGTCAGATGACGCCTTTGCTGGTCCGCAATCAGATTCTTGATGCCAAACCGGGCGCCGAAGTGCTTGCCAATCTGCAATCAATGCAAGATCCAAATCAAACATTTCCAGCGTTGGTAACGCAGCGGTTTGGAAAAGGAAGAACAAGTGCCGTTTTAGCGGGCGATTTCTGGCGTTGGTTCATGCATGTCCCGGCGGGCGCAGCCCCCGCCGCAGGAACCACAAATCTGCAAAACCAACTAAGCGATGATGATAACGACGGCGACCCTGGACGCAGATGGCGGCAGTGGGTTCGGTGGCTGGTCAGTGACCTTCCCCGTCCCATCCAAATATCGATCGAAGAACCCGCGCAAAAAGGAAGGCCCCATCGAATTCAGGTGGACGTCCGCGATGAAGCATTTCGTCCGCTGGACAATGCTCAAGTCCATTTCGTTGTCGTCGATCCAAACGAGACCGCTGTGGAATTGACCGCGGTCGCTGACGAAACGACCGCAGGTCGCTACTTCACCACATACTGGTCTCCACTGCCGGGACATTTTTTGACCGAAGTAACCGTCCAACGCCCCGACGGATCGATTCTGGGTCTTACCGAATCGGGGTGGACGTCCGACCAACTGGCCGAAGAGCACGAGCAACTACAAATAGGGACCGAAGCGATGGAACAACTTGCGTTATCGACAAATGGGGAAGTGCTAGACATCTCCGACTTGGATCGATTCGTTCGTTCGCTTGAGAGCCGTGAAATGCCCGTCATGGAAACCTGGACCTATCCGATCTGGCACCGCCCTTGGATGATGCTGATTGCCCTGGGGTGCTTATGCACCGAATGGGGTCTACGACGCTGGAAAGGATGGCCGTAATCATAATGCTTCGATACCAAAAGATGCGTGACTTAACGACATTTCTCAATAAGGCGTGCCTGCTTGCCATGGCACTCGGAGGCTTCTTCGGGACAAACGATCGATGCGTTGGGGCAGACGATTCAGCTGCGGAAAATACCCCCGCGGCTTCTGAGTCCACTAAACCCGACAAAGAAACGCCGCCACCAACCGAAGAGGAAGCTCCGCAGAAAGACGCCGCAGAAACAGAACCGACTCCTGTGGAGCAACGTGGCGATCTGTTACTGATGATGGGGGCACCTGGATCTCCTGAATATGATTCCCTTTTCAGCGAGTGGGGTGATCGCTGGAGCGAGGTCGCCGAAAAAGCGAACGTCTCGGTCACGATTGTTGGCCGAGCGACCGCCGAAGGGGCGACCGATCTAGAGCGGATCGAAACGCTGCTGGCCACTTACGCCGAATCCACCGAACCCGCGATGCCTGTCTGGATCGTATTTATCGGCCACGGAACTTCCAGTAACGGGGTTACCAAATTCAACCTTGTCGGCCCCGATTTAGAACCCAAAACCTTGGCCAAATGGCTGGACGCTATTCAACGCCCGATAGTTATCATCAATACTGCCTCCGCAAGCGGTCCCTTCCTGACCGAATTAAGCGGCGAAAATCGCACGATTGTCACGGCAACTCGAAGCGGCGACGAACAAAACTTAGCAAGGTTTGGTGAATTCATTTCGTCAGCGTTGGATGACAAAAAAGCCGACTTGGATCACGACGACGCCGTATCCGTGCTGGAGCTATTCCTGCATGCTTCTGCAAAGACAAACCAGTTCTATGAAGCGGACGGGCGACTACTGACCGAGCACGCTTTGCTGGACGACAATGGCGACAAACTTGGAACGCCCGCCTCCTTTTTTGAAGGCACCCGACTGGTTTCACAACCGAAATCGAATGCCCTTGCTGACGGTAGCCGCGCCCGATACCAAGTATTGCTGCCGTCCAAGTCGATTCCATTCGACGCAAAGAACGAAGCCCTACGCGCAAAGTTGGAAGCGGATCTAGAAACCATTCGAGCAATGAAGCCGGAACTAGAAATTGACGAATACTATCGCCAACTGGAAAGCGTTTTCTTGCAGCTAGCTCCACTTTATCGGGATCAAGAGAAGCTTTCTAAAGCTGACGACGCAAAAGGCGATGACGCAAAAGCCGACGACGTAAAAGCCGACGATGCAAAAGCCGACGACGTAAAAGCCGACGATGCAAAAGCCGACGATGCAAAAGCCGACGATGCAAAAGCCGACGATGCAAAAGCCGACGACGCAAAAGCCGACGACGCAAAAGCCGACGACGCAAAAGCCGACGACGCAAAAGCCGACGACGCAAAAGCCGACGACGCAAAAGCCGACGACGCAAAAGCCGACGACGCAAAAGCCGACGACGCAAAAGCTGACGACGCAAAAGCTGACGACGCAAAAGCTGACGACGCAAAAGCTGACGACGCAAAAGCTGACGACGCAAAAGCTGACGACGCAAAAGCTGACGACGCAAAAGCTGACGACGCAAAAGCTGACGACGCAAAAGCTGACGACGCAAAAGCTGACGACGCAAAAGCTGACGACGCAAATGCCGACGACGCAAAAGCTGACGACGCAAAAGCTGACGACGCAAAAGCCGACGACGCAAAAGCCGACGATGATTCCGCAACGGAGAACTGACCGGCCCGTTTTGCTGCGGAATTCGAGCGTTTAGGAAGCGTTGGAATCATGGTGGACACGGGCTGCTTGTTCAGGAATCGGTGGGGTCGATCCGAGTATGAACTCAGATCGACAGATCAAGTATGATGTAGCGATTCGCTCCGTCCCCTGCCCCGTTCAGTTTTGCACCCAACATTCCATGCCAAAGTTGTTTCTCCTTCTGATTGTCTTGTGCGGATCAACACCAGCGATTGCAGAGGATAGCCGTCCCAACATTCTGTTCTACTTTGTCGATGACTGGGGACGTTTCGCGAATGTCTACGCGTCCCCAGAGACTCCCTCTCTGAATGATCTCCTCGAAACTCCGAATTTTGATCGAATCGCCCGCGAAGGGGTTCGCTTCAACAACGCCTTCGTCCCCGTTTCGTCATGCGGTCCCTGCCGAGCTTCATTGGTTACGGGCCAATATTTCTGGAACTGTGGCAGCGGTGCCTTTTTAAATGGCCGCGCAAGCGACTGGAAAACGACCCCCAATCCCTTCCGTTCGATGACCTACTTCCCCGACCTACTTCGGGAGAGCGGTTACATGGCGCGGCGGGCAATCAAGACGATTCATTTTACAGCATCCAAACCAACCAAAGCCGAACGCTCGCTTCCGCAGCAACCCTATAGACGTTACGGGCTGTACGTTAGTGAAGCAAAGACCGAAGCCGAAACGCAACAACGTATCGAAGAAACGTTGAACCATCCTCGCTATGAAATGCGGCGAGTCCTGCGGTCAAGTGCCGCTCTCGATCAGCCATTTTTCTTTGTCTACGGAACGATCAACGTACACCGCCCCTTTGCCCCCGATTCTGGTGAAAAACAGTGGGGAATCGATCCGGATTCACTCAAAGGTCTGATTCCCAGATTCCTCCCCGATGTGCACGACGTACGCCGCGACTTTGCCGACTACTTAGGCGAAGTACAGGCAGCCGACGCGATGTTCGGCACGATGTTGGACGAATTGGATGCGGCCGGGCAACTGGACAACACGCTAATCATCATCACAGGTGACAACGGTATCCCCGGAGTCCCTCGAGGAAAAACAAACTGCTACGATTTGTCGGTGCAAGCTCCCTTAATGGTTCGATGGCCTGGCAAAGTGAAAGCTGGTCGGACGGTCGATGACTTTGTGAACGTGATGGACATTGGTCCCACGTTGCTGGAAGCCAGTGACCTGGAAATTCCGAAATCAATGGATGGCAAGAGTTTTCTCAGACAACTGCTTGCCGAGGAGAGTGGCTGGATCAACCCGCAAAGGAATCAAGTCGTTATTGGACGTGAACTGCATTTCCATTCCGCTCGCGATGGCAACCTGCCCTACCCGATGCGCGCCATTCGGACGCCCGAATACCTGTACATCCGCAACTTCAAAACGAATCGTTGGCCAAACGGCGCACCATACAATATTGAAGACATCGACTCTGCCGGAAACTATGATCGCCTGGCGGAATCGCCCTACCGCGACCTCGATGCCAGTTTGACGAAGGCATGGCTGTTGGCGAATCGCGATACCCAACAAGCATCGCAGTCGCTCGAACAGACGCTGGGGAAACGTCCCGGCGAGGAATTGTACCGCGTGACAGACGACCCCGACCAACTGGACAACCTTGCTGATCAAGCCGAGTATGCAGAAGTCAAATCCGAATTGGCATCCCGCCTGATGACAGTGCTAAGGGATTCGAAGGATCCACGGTTGAATGACGATTTCGACCGTCCGCCGTATGTCATTCCTCCTCCCGTCACAGCGAAGCAATAACCGTTCGCGTATTATCTAAGAAAATGGAGAGACAAAGTTTCTGTTTTCTGTTCGTCCAATCAACCATCCACCAAATATTTTCAGTCAGCAAAGCGGGGCCCGAACAAGTGTCTTTGAAATCAATAAAGATTACTGGAGCCGAAATCATCGATCTTCGGATTCCAACTTCCGACCAAATGCTCGGCTCCGACCCTTTTCACAAAATGCCCGACTACTCGTCGGCGGTCCTGCACCTGAAAACCGATTCTGGCTTAAAGGGGGTATCGATTGTTTTCACCGTTGGTGCTGGGACCGACTGGATCTGTCATGGGATTCAAGATTTGTGCCAACTGGTGATCGGCGCGGATTTGGAATCGCTTACCGAATCCCCGATCACACTCTACCAACGATTGATCGACCATCATCAGCTCCGCTGGCTGCACGACGGAGTCTTTCGAATGGCTGCCGGGGCAATCCTGAATGCGGTATTTGATCTATGGGCCAAAGCGGTCCGAAAGCCGATGTGGAAGTTACTTGTCGATCTGGAACCTGAATTTGTGGTTGATTGTATCGACTGGAGAAACATCCAAGACGCCCTGACGCCCGAAGAAGCACTGGAAATTCTGCAGCGAAATCGACCAGCTTTAGGCCGGCGTCAAAGTGACATGCAGGTTCAAGGCCCCAAAGCCTACTGTACCGCCGGTTGGCTAGGACTTAGTGACCAGCAGATCCTGGAAACAATCCAGAACCTTCAGAAGCAAGGTTTCGATTCGTTCAAATTAAAGGTCGGCCGTGATTCCGAGCAGGACGTGGAACGGATTCGTTTCATGCGTGACGCCATCGGTCCAGATTGCAATCTGATGGTCGATGCAAATCAGTATTGGGGCCTGGAAGAAGCAAAGCGTCACATCAAACGCTACCTCCCCTTTGGACTTAAATGGATCGAGGAACCGATCGCCCGTGACGATGTTCTCGGCTATGTCGAATTAGCTGAGACTTTTAAGAGCGCAAGTTTTGGAATGGCATGTGGTGAACATGCAGCCTCCCCAGTGATCTTCAAGCAACTGCTTAAGAGCCGAGCCATTAAGTACTGTCAGATTGATGCCGTGCGAGTCGCCGGAGTCAACGACATTATGGCGATCGTGTTGATGGCTGCGAAATACGAGATCCCAATCTGTCCGCACGGAGGCGGGATTGCACTATGCAACATGATCAGCCACTACGGAATGTGGGATCAAATCGCTGTGGCAGGCCACTCTGAAACCCAACTGGTCGAATACATTGATTTTCTGCAAGACGCCGTCGAACAACCGGTCAAGATACAGGACGGTTGTTATGTCGCGCCAACGGCCCACGGTTGGGGACTAGAATTCCATCCCGAGTTTATCGAACGGCATCGATTCCCCAACGGAGAAGTCTGGAAGGATCGCGCCGCGAATCGCAAAGGAGCAGCCTTCGAGGTCGCTCTTAAGTAGCGGACCCGCTGTGCAATCAGTCACAGTGCCGCAACAGAAATTCGATTGCGGTCTGGTCATCAAGATCCCAGTTCGCAAAACATCCCAGTTCGCAAAACATCGCAGTTCGCAAAACATCGCAGTTCGCAAAACATCCCAGGTCGCAAAACCTGCCGAGCCCCAATCCCCGCTAATTTCTTAGCGAACGGCGCGAGCCGTCCAGGAATCAAGCTGATATCCCCATTAAATGGTCGGTCGGCTTGCGCGGATCCGATAGAGATACCGCCAGTAGATCGCGTTGACGTCTGCGCGGCAGGCAAGCGTCGATTGTTAAATGCGATTAATTAAATTCAATCCCATCTGATCGTCAATCGACGCGGAATGTGGAAACCCTGATTCGTCTTGCAGGTCATCGCCTAGGATCTACTTATAGGGACTTGCCGGTGGGCCAAGCGAACCATTTTTGCTTTTCATCGCGTTTGGTTCTTTGGTCAACATGAATCGATCAAATTCGAATCCATCTTCCCGCATCGAAAACATCACGGTGTGCAATCCCGGGGTTTCGATATCCAGCCAGATTTGCCCCAGCACTCCGGTATGGACCTTTGCGGTTCGCTGACGTGAATCCCACTGCCATTCACCGTGATGGCCGGTGAACTGCATCCGAGCTCCTGATTCCGGCCACTCGCCATCGATCCCTACATGCAGACCATTGTCTTCGCTGCCAGTGCAACACATCCGCACCCAGACAAAATAACGTCCCGGTTCCTCAAACTGAATGGGATAGGACAGCACACTACATTGGCCTCCTTGGTTGGAAAAACTTACTCCCTTCACCAACGGATCTGCGTGGGTGACACGAGTATCCGGCAAGATTTCTAAGTAGGCGTTCCCCCCCGCTCCCTTGGAATGGTTTTCATCGGGGTCGGGTTGAACATCGGGGGTGATGTCCGTCGTCGTCAGATACCATTTGCGGTGTTCTTGGCGATCGGCGTCAGAAAAATCCTCTGCTTCCACCACAACCACTCCATCGGTTTGCTTGTGGACTTTCCTGATTTGAGCGTTCTTTGACGCTTCCGCAGTATCGCTTGTCCCTTCAACCCGAATCTTGGATGGATCGTCGGCCGTCAGTCCTGGCTTCGCCCCCATTCCAATCATCAGCAGCAGGCAAAGTCCAAATTCGAAAATTCGTTCCACGGATCGATCCTCTTGAAGGGGAAATAGGTATCGCGGCATGCAAACACTCTCTTCGAAGCAAAGAAATTTGCCGCACCAATTATCGAAGGATTTAGGATGCGACTGGATTATCGCTCAATCGTCTGGAACTTGCACCCTTTAGGCACCGAACGCGTAAAAATAGTCGATCGTCAAAGTGTCGCTTTACGACGAATCGGAGTGATTCCGAAGGTGGGCTGTCAACGTTGGGGATTAGCGATAAATTAATGAATTGGGCACTATCGCCTGGAACCAACTTTCTTATCTCAAACGACGACGAACGATGTCCAACCAACCCGTTAGCGATGCACTCAATGATCAGTTCTCCGCGGAACTTGATTCTTGGTATTCCTACCTTTCGATGAGTGCATGGTGTGCAAAAGAACAATTGACTGGGTGTGCCGGTTGGATGCGAGCTCAGGCTCAGGAAGAGTACACCCACGCGATGAAGATTTACGAATTCCTGCTCGACCGAGACGTCACGGTCAAATTCATGCAGGTTAACCCGCCTCGTGACAACTTTGCGTCGATCGTGGAAATCTTTGAGTGGTCCCTGCAGCAAGAAAAGGAGAACACCGAGCGGATCGACGCACTTTTCCAGCTTGCCATGGAACAGCGAGCCTTTGCTTCGCTGGTCGAATTGCAATGGTTTGTCACCGAACAAGTCGAAGAGGAAAAAATCGCTCGCGCGAACCTGGCCAGGATCAAAATGGTCGCCGGAGACCCCGCAGCGATTCTCGATTTCGACAACAGCCTGTCAGAGCGAACGCTTCCGATGAACACCACCCCTCAGTAATTTGAGGCATCGATCCAGATGCTTGGTAAATGTTCCTAGTGAAGCTCTTCCGCAAAAGACATGATCCCGGGACCGTCGTTGGAATTCCCTCGCTGAAGATTCGGGTAATATAATGCAGGTGGAAACCTCCCACGAAAACCTGCATTCATTCTCTTCGGCACATCATGATTCGAAACTTTCTCAGCTGCACCGCGATCGCGATTACCGCTTTGGTCTTCGGTTTGCCGTCATCCCTCTGGGCGGCAGATCGGCCTGACACAAAAACAGCCAGGGCGGCAAAGCAACCGTCCCCCGAAGAACCTTCGATTCCGAAAACCGCTCCGCCAACGCCGCGGACCGACCTGTTTATCAGCGGGGTCTACCCTCATCTGACCACCTATGGCGTCTACAGCCAAAATGGTGCGCACTACGTCGGCGGGCACAATGAATGTGGGATCGGAGGAATTGTCCCCTGGGCTGGCAAATTATGGATGGTCAACTACGCACCCCACATGCCTGGGGGAAGTGAACACAAGCTTTATTCGATCGATCCCGATCTATCGCTGCCGATGACCATCCACCCAGAAAGTGTTGGGGGCACACCGGCTGGCCGGATGATTCACAAAGAATCGAACCAACTGCTTATCGCCCACTATTTGATCGATAGCGAAGGTTCCGTCCGGGCCATTTTGCCGAAAGACATGCCGATCCGCGTGACTGCCATCGCACGACACCTAAAAGACCCTCAAAACATGGTCTACTACATCGACATGGAAGGGGCAATTTGGGAGGCCAACGTCCACACGTTAGCCGTCAAGCGACTGTTTAAAAAACCGGTCCCCGGCTGGCATGGAAAAGGTGGCTACACATCCCAGGGCAGACTGGTGATTTCCAACAATGGCGAATTACACGCTGGAACTTACGACGACCTCTTGGTTGGCGGTGCGGCTAAAAACGAAGAAGAACGGGGTGTCCTTGCTGAATTCGATGGCACCAACTGGAAAATTGTTGAAAGACGGCAATATACCGAAGTCACAGGTCCCTTCGGAATTACCGGGGGAAGCGACGGAAACGATCCCGTCTGGTCGATGGGCTGGGACCGCCGGAGTCTGCGTCTAAAAGTTCTGGACAATGGCGAATGGCATACCTTCCTGCTGCCCAAGGCTGCCTATTGCAACGATGCCAGCCACGGCTGGTATACCGAATGGCCTCGGATCCGTGAAATCACCGGCGGACGATGGATGATGGACATGCATGGCATGTTCTTTGATTTTCCCAAAACGTTCTCAGCGCAAAATTCTGCGGGCATCCGCCCCATCGGCAGTCACCTGCGTTACGTGCCCGACTTCTGCGACTGGAATGGTCGGCTTGTTTTGGCCACTGACGAAACGAGCATCCAAGGGAACCATCTGGCGGGACAACCGCAAAGTAATCTTTGGTTCGGAAACTATGACGACCTAAAAAGCTGGGGCCCGGCCAATGGATATGGTGGTCCCTGGATTGAAGACCAAGTCAAAGCGAACACGCCTTCCGATCCGTTTCTGATCGCTGGCTTCGATCGTCGCGTTCTGCATCTGGCAACGGGCCAGAAGAGGGCTCCTCGCGGAACCGTTTTAAGAGCGACCGACCAACAAGACATTCGCAAGCTCCCCGAACCGCTTGCATCGCTGCCTCGAATCACCCTCCCTCGTGGCGACTGGCACGAACCCGCGCCCGGATTTGAATTCCAAGTCGATTCGCCTGTGACCGTCTACTTGGCCGTCGATCAACGTGGATCCCCGAAACTGGATTCCGCATGGAAATTGACGGAAATGACCTTGCTGTGGGGAAAGGGATTTCAAGACCATATCTACTCGCGAGCCTTTCCCGCCGGAAAGATCTCGATCCCCGCGAATCCGACGGAGCATCTGAAGGGATCGTTTGGGATGCCGCATATGGCGTTTATCGAATCCGAACAAGTCGACGTCACCGCTCTGGGCAACGCAACCGTCACGCGGCCCGACATGGTTAATTCCGCCGACACTTCTCCCTCGATCACATTTACCATCGAAGCCGATTTCGAAGGGAACGGTATTTGGAAGAAGGTTGAAACGGTCACGGTCCCAGGAAACAGCTACAAAACCCACTATCTACCTGCGGACCTCCAAGCGGTCTGGTTGCGT
Source organism: Roseimaritima multifibrata (assembly GCF_007741495.1). NCBI lineage: Bacteria > Pseudomonadati > Planctomycetota > Planctomycetia > Pirellulales > Pirellulaceae > Roseimaritima > Roseimaritima multifibrata. Next base: position 3,610,633 of record NZ_CP036262.1, on the reverse strand, counting down.
TTAAGAACGGATCAAGACGGTACCGTGACCGCATTTCTGCACCAAACCACCGATCGTTTTGTTGAGGGTGACCTTCCTCAAAACAAAACCCTGTTTGCTGGTCTGGCGGATATTGGATCGGAGAACGTCCGCGAAGCGATTCTCTATCCTGCAAAACGAAATCGGAACCTTCGACTGATCACGTCCGACAACCGCTATCTCGATTTCACGAAATCAGGCTTCGCTTTTCAACAAGAGGAACCCGATCCAAAACTAAATGCGCTTTTGAAGATCGAACAAGAATTCACCGTGGATGATGCCTCGGTCGTGTTGCGGGCGGGGGACCAAGTTTATCGACTGCCAAAAGGCGATCCCGCCTTTGACAAACCGTTTGCGTCTGGCTGGCCGCGAGCAAGTCGTGAAGTCGAATCGGAACGACACCTGGCAAACATTCATGGCACATTCTACGAGGTTCCTTTGATTCGCAACGGCGAACCGCCCGTCTGGGAACAGATGCGGCCCGTCTCAAGCCACTCAAAACAGATCTCTGATTTCTGCTCGTGGAACGGGCTGCTGGTTTTAGCCGGGGTCCGTGCGGATGCCCAAAATGACGATCACGTATTCGCTGACCCTCAATTGGAAACAGGCCTATGGTTCGGTGGGGTCGATGATCTGTGGAAGTTCGGCAAACCGGTCGGGTCCGGTGGTCCGTGGCTCAATTCTAAAGTGAAAGCGGACGCCCCGTCCGATCCCTATCTGATGACCGGCTACGATCAAAAATCGGTCACCTTATCGCATCAGTCACAAACTCCGGTCACGATCACGTTGGAAATCGATGTCGAAGGACGTGGACTGTGGGTTCCCTACAAAGAATTCACCGTCCATCCGAATCGAACGGCCGAGTACACATTTCCGGCGGCATTCTCCGCCTGTTGGATTCGAGCGGTAAGCGATTCCGATACATCGGCGACCGCCCAGTTCGAGTACCGATAACAGGTCGCGTGATCAGTTCGCTGCGTTCAAGTCGGCTGACGGGAAATACCGTCCAGGTCAGCCGACACTTCCAGGATCCCGTCCCTCAAACAGTCCCTTCAGTATCAATGAAAAGTGAACGCCCCCATCAAACAGGGCGATTCAAAACCGGAAACATTCGAACACCGACCCTATTCGGATTCCGCTTTGCGGTTGTAATCCAATTGGCGGTCTAAGAATTCAAAAGTCCCTTTTCCGTTGATCGTATGCGGACCAACAAACCATTCCAATTCGCAACGTTCTGGAATCCCAAGTCTCGCAGCATACAGGTGTCGCACTTTTGCAAATTCGTAGGCAACATTCTCATCCATGCCGACTCCGTCGAAGTGCCCGCGTTCGACCATAAAGGGGCGAGGCGCAATCAGTGCGGCCATCTCGGCATAGTTGAAAGTCCGGCCCAGGTCGAATTCAAAGATCTCGTATTCACCGGTCCAAACGTAAGAGTAATTTGATTCGGTGGTCGCATTCTTATCAACCCACTCATTGAAATCCCCCGAACAGATCGAAAGGCAATAGCCTGGTACTAGAGGAGGGATCCGCATTGCGGCCTTCCCGCCGTACGACAGACCGTAGAACGCGATTTTGTCCGCAGCGACAAACGGTTGGGACGTCAGCCAACGAACGATCTGTTCGTGCTGTGGGACGATCACGGAGAACAGCGTCTTTTTCAATGGATTCGCTTTTCGCTGGAGCGTGCGAAAGTCGTCTTTGCCGATATAGGGATTCTGGGGTGCAAAAGTGACGTACCCTCGTTCGGCAAGTTTTGCAGCAAAATCGTGGTAGGCACGATGATTGCCAACAACCGTATCGACGGGGCGGCCTTCAAGACCATGTTGGCAGACCACGACCGGTCGCCGCTCGCCTTCCTTTAGATTCTTGGGTAAACATAAAATCCCACTGGTAAAGACGCCGGGGAAAACATCCAACACGACTTCGTACCCCACCCATTTCGGCTGATCGTACACCTTTCGTGTCCTGGCATTGAATTCCATCAATGGCTGCTTAAATTCCCCGATGACCTCTTCACGAAAGTAGTCACGACAAGGATCGATCGATTTTTCGTAAGCTTCCAAAGACGAGGTGTCCAGCGGAAATCGTCCTGGCCTTTGATCAGGTAAATGGCTGCCCAAGTTGACGAACTTTCGTCTTTCGGCGGCACTTTGAGTCAACAACAACTGATTGTGCGCTTCCAATTCCTTGAATTGTCGTTGGTACCGTTTGGCGGATCGATCAATATCGGCTGGTGATTTCGATTCTTCGACAAACTGGAAATCGACAAGCGGATTGCCAGTCAGATCACTCCAGAACTGAGCGGTCGCTTGAGGAT